>JAOUOP010000068.1 GCA_029880325.1 Myxococcales bacterium
CGCGGCGCACTCGACGCGGGTGAACTTGCCGAGCTGCAGCGCCCGCAGGTCGTAGGTGCCTCCGGTGAGCTCGAGAATGGTTTTTTGTTGCTGGGTACCTGGCAGTAGCGAAACCAGGTCGTAGGCGCCGGGGGCCAGCTGCTGGACTTGGCCTGCTAGGACTTCGACCGAGGTGGTGCCCGCCGTGAAGGCGCCGGGGAACTTGACTGTGATCGGCAGGGGCAGGGTGAGGGGGGTGACGTGGGTGCCGTCGATGAGGCCGTTGTTTGTCAGGGTGTTGTAGGCGGCCTGGCCGAAGATGTGGCCGCCGCTGTCGATGAAGATGCTGTGGGCGCTGAGGTTGCCTTCCAGCTCGGCGGTGATGCCGAGGTCGGCCTGGGCTCCGTTGAGCAAGCCGCCGCCGCTCTGGTTTTCGGTGATGACTGCGACATCGCCGCGGATCAGGCCCCTGGACTTGGCCTGGAAGCTCTTCAGCGCCACGATCGTCTCGGCGGGCCACTCGGTGCCCTCGACCCAGTCGGCCTCCGTGACCAGCTCGGACGTTTGCGTGCCGATGTGGGCGGGCGAGGGTGCGGGCGCCGGATCGCCGCAGGCCGCTGCGGTCAGCAGCAGTAGGCACAGGGCGCGAATTTTCGACGATCGTTTCATGGCCGGACAGCTGCTCCTCAGACTACCGATAGGAGACCTTGGCTTGGGCGAGCACACGCTTGGAGACTTCGGCGACCGCATCGCCGATTTCGCGCGGGGCCAGGCTCTTGCGGATCTCGGCGCTCACCTCTGACAGCGGGCGCGGCTGTAGCGCGCGCACCTCGGTCACGCGGGCCACGTAGACGCGGCCGTCGACGAGGATGGGTTTGCTGGATTCGCCGGCGCCGAGGCCTCGCACGAGCTGGCGAAGTTTGGAGGCAAAGGCGGTCATCTCGCCGTCGCCGCGGTGCAGGACGACGGCCGGGCCCTTTTTGCTGAGGCGAGAAGCCAGTTGCTCCCAGTCGCGCTGGTCGCCGGCGCTGGTGAGCGCTTTGAGAAGCTGGTCGCGGGCGCGGCCTTCGAGGGCGCGCTCGGAGGCCAGCAGCTGCCAGCTGCGCTCTTCGACGCCGCCGAAGAGCTCGGGGTGCTCCTTGTAGTAGCGCTCGACTTCTTCGTCGGTGATGCGCTTGAGGGTGGCGTTGCGCGAGAGGTACTGCTTGACCAGGAGTTCTTCGCGGTAGGCCGCCACGTGACGCTCGAGCTGGTCGCGCTCGGCGTCGGTCAGCTGCTTGTCGCGGGCCTGGGCCATGGCGCGGGTGCGCACCAGGCTTTGCAGGAGGCGCTTGCGCTGCTCGGCGTCGATGTGGCCCTGGGCGCGCTTGCCCAGGGTGCGCTCGATGCCGAATTCGAGGTCGGCGGCGGTGATGGTCTCGCCGTTGACCTCGGCCAGCACCTCGGCGCCGCCGTTGGCCTGGTTGTCGCGTTCTTTGGCGCCCTGCTCAGGGCTGTCCGCGTCGGGTTTGCCCATGCGGCAGCCGAGGCAGAGCAGGGGCAGCGCGAGGGCGATGGTCGTGCAAGCGCGGGGGCTCATGGCGAGCCTCCCTGGGTCTTGGCGGCCATGGTGCCGGCGTTGGCGCTTGTGGGTGCGGCGGGCGTCTTGGCCTTGGCGGTGGCGGCTTCTTTGGCTTGCTTGGCTTCTTTGGGGCCGGGCTTGCCGTCGCTGCGCTTGACCTCGATGTGGCCGAGCAGGCGGCTGAGCTCGCCTTCCTTGATCTGGGCGCGCAGCTGGTGGCGGATGTCGCCCTTGACGGCCTGCAGCGGGCGCTTGATGGTCTGGGGCGCCTCGATGATCTTGACGATGTGGTAGCCGAAAGTGGTCTCGAAGGGCTCGCTGAGCTCGTCTTGCTTCATGGCGAAGACCTTGGTTGAGAAGCGCGGGTCGATGCTGCCCTCGCGCAGCCAGCCCAGGTCGCCGCCGCGCTTGCCGGTGACGCGGTCTTCGCTGAACTCCTCGGCGAGCTTGGCGAAGTCGCCGCCAGAGGTGAGCTTGGAGTGGACCTCCTGGAGCTGGGTGAGCTTGGCCTTGCGCTCGCTCTCGTCCATCTTCGGATTGAGGCGCAGCAGGATGTGGGCGGCGTGGACCTTGGTCTCCTCGTAGTCGGCGGCGTGGGCGTTGTAGAAGTTTTGAATCGCTTCGTCGTCGACGCGGTCGTCGAGGAACTTCTGGAAGTAGCCGCCGATCAGCAGTTCCTTTTCGTACTCGCGGACATCGGCTGCGATGCGCGCGGGATCGAGCAGTTTCTGGCGGCGGATGGCCTCGGCCATGGCCTCGCGGCGCAGGAACTCGTCGAAGGCGCGGTTTTTGGCGGCTTCGTCGCTGGCGGGGATGCGCTTGGACTCGAGGAAGGCCTCGAAGTGCTGCTTGGTGATCTTGTGCTCGCCGACGGTGGCGAGGGTGGTGTCGTCGGCGGCCTTGGGATCCTTTTGCTTGTCGCCGCAGGCGCCGAGCAGCAGGGCGGCTAGTAGCAGGGATGTTAGGTGGTGCTTCATGGTTGTACTCCTCGTCATCGTCCGCCAGTAGGGGGTGGGGGGCTGCTGCACTCTGCGGGTAGCGGGATCGGGATGGGGCCCCCCAGGCAGACGCCATTTCCGTCGCAGTACTCGTCGCCGTTGCAGATGTTGCCGTCGCTGCAGGAGGCGCCGTACTCTAGGAATGCGGAGGTCACGCAGCTGCCCGTCCCGTCGCAGGTGTCAATGGTGCAGGGATTGTCGTCGAGGTTGCAGCTGCTGCCGGCAAGCTGACCGTCGCATTGGTTGGCGGTGATCAAGCAAGTGGAGCTGCAGCCGTCGCCGTCGACGGTGTTTCCGTCGTCGCACTCTTCGCCGGGATCGAGGACGCCGTTGCCGCAGCTTTCGTCGCTGGTGCAGTCGGCGCTGCAGCCATCGCCACTGATGGTGTTACCGTCGTCGCAGGCCTCGCCCGGGTCGACGATGTTGTTGCCGCAGGTCTCGTCGCTGGTGCAGTCGGCGCTGCAGCCGTCGCCGCCGACGGTGTTGCCGTCGTCGCAGACCTCGCCGGGGTCGATGATGCCATTGCCGCAGACCTCGCTTTGGCAATTGTCGCTGCAGCCGTCACCGGCGATGGTGTTGCCGTCGTCGCAGGTTTCGGTTGCAGGGTCGATGATGCCGTTGCCGCAGTATTCGGCGCTCTTGCAGTCGGCGCTGCAGCCGTCGCCACCGACGGGTACACCTGTCACCAGGTCGACGCCGTCGTCGCATTGCTCGTCGAGGTCGATGTTGCCGTCGCCGCAGAAGCCCGGCGGGTTGCTGGTGAGGGTGTCTTGGCCCCAGCAGAGCATGCCGCCGTCGTTCTTGATGGCGCAGCTGCTGTTGAGCAGGGCAAAGACGTCGTAGAAGCTGGCGTCAGGGGTGGTCGGTGGGATGGACTGGCCGAAGTGGGGGCTTGAGCCGTTGGGGTCGGTTGGGTCGCCGGCGCCCCAGCAATGCGCGGTGCCCAGGTCATCGATTACGCAGGTGTGGTAGTCGCCAAGCGAAACGTCGACCATGGTGAGATCTGCGACCGCGGGCGGCACCGAACTCTGGCCGTAGAGGTCGTTGCCCCAGCAGTCGAGGCCGTTACCGGTTTTGATGGCGCAGGCGTGGTTGCGGCCCATTTCCACGCGGCTGAACTGGTCGGTCGTGGGGGCGCCGGATATAATGCTGTTGTTGGTGCCCCAGCAGATCGCGCCTGGTGCGCCGCTGATGGCACAGAAGGCAGCGTTGCCGCCGGCAATATCGGTGAACTGACCGTCAGGCGGCGGGGCCGGCGGAGGGCTGTAGTCGTCGCTACCCCAACAGCGCAGCGTCCCATCGT
This sequence comes from Myxococcales bacterium, assembly GCA_029880325.1. Lineage (GTDB taxonomy): Bacteria > Myxococcota_A > Polyangia > Polyangiales > JAFGIB01 > JAOUOP01. Next base: position 3,842 of record JAOUOP010000068.1, read on the forward strand.
CCATCGTGATGGCACAGGCGCCGATGTAGTTGCTGTACTGCCCGTCGCTGACGGCGATACGCCGGAAGCGCAAGTTCGGCTCGAGAAACAAGTTGTTGCTATTGAGGCCCCAGCACTCGGCGATTCCGTCGACGTCCAAAGCACAGGCGCTGATGCCCATCATGGCGACGTCCTTGAACAGGCCTGGTGGAGCACCGGTGGCCAGGCTGTAGCCTGTGTTTTGACCCCAGCACCTCAGCGCCCCGTTCAGGTCAACCTCACAGGCGGTGTGGTATTTCTTGGCCGTAGATACCTGTGGCACCACGCAGCCACCGGAGCGGCAGCTGCCGGCACCATCTTCGCAGCTGGTGCCGTCGGCGACGGGCGTGTGGTCACAGCCGTATTGGTCGTCGCAGCTTTCCGCGGTGCACTCGTTCTTGTCGCCGCAGAGGTCATCGACGGTCTGGGTTCCATCACCGCATCGGGTGCTGATGGTGCAGCTGTCGTTGCAGAATTCGCCCGCGGCGGCACCGGTTCCGTCGTCGCAGACTTCGCCGGGGTCGAGGATGCCGTTGCCCTTTTGTTCATTGCTCTTGCAGTCGGCGCTGCAGCCATCGCCACCTTCCGGTACGAGCGTGATTGGGTTGACGCCGTCGTCGCATTGCTCGTCGAGGTCGACTACGCCGTCGCCGCAGGCGCCCGGTGGGTCGTTGATGAGGCTGCCCTGGCCCCAGCAGAGCATACCGCCGTCCCTCTTGATGCCGCAGGTGGTGTTGCCGCCGGCGATGATGCTGCCGAATGTCGCATCGGGGCTGGTTGGCGCAGTGGATTGGCCAAAGTGGGGGGAGGTGTCCGTCTTCTGATCGGGGCCACCAGCGCCCCAGCAGTAGGCGACTCCAAGACTGTCGATGGCGCAGGTGTGTTGGTCTCCTAGGGAAACATCGACGATGGTGCGGCCCGTAAGATCGGGGACTGTACTTTGGCCGTAGGTATCGCTCCCCCAGCAATGAAGGCTTCCTTCGGTGCGGATGGCGCAGGCGTGACTGAGGCCCATTTCCACGCGGCTGAATAGATCGTTGGGGGGGGCGCCGGTTACGATGTTGTTGTTGTCGGTGCCCCAGCAGGTTATGCCTGGTGCGCTGCTGATGGCACAGAAGGCAGCGTTGCCGCCGGCAATATCGGTGAACTGACCGTCAGGCGGCGGGGCCGGCGGAGGGTTGTAGTCGTCGCTACCCCCCCAACAGCGCAGCGTCCCATCGCCCATTGTGATAGCACAGGCGGCGATGGAGTTGCTGTACTGCCCGTGGCAGACGGCGATACGCCGGAAGGGCAGGTTTGGCTCGACATGCAAGTTGTTGGCGTTGAGGCCCCAGCACTCGGCGATCCCGTCGACATCCAGGGCACAGGCGCTCGGGCCCATCATGGCGACGTCCTTGAATAGGCTCACTGGTGCGCCGCTGCGCAAGTTGTTTTGGGTGTCTTGACCCCAGCAGCTCAGCGCACCGTTCAAGTCGATCTCACAGGCGGTGTCGTATATCTTGGCCGTAGATACCTGTGGCACCACGCAGCCGCCGGAGCGGCAGCTGCCGGCACCGTCCTCGCAGCTGGTGCCGTCGGCGACGGGCGTGTGGTCACAGCCGTATTGGTCGTTGCAGCTCTCCGCGGTGCACTCGTTCTTGTCGTCGCAGACCTGATCGACGGTCTGGGTTCCATCACCGCATCGGGTGCTGATGGTGCAGCTGTCGTTACAGAATTCGCCCGCGGCGGCACCGGTCCCGTCGTCGCAGACTTCGCCGGGGTCGAGGATGCCGTTGCCCTTTTGCTCATTGCTCTTGCAGTCGGCGCTGCAACCGTCGCCACCTTCCGGTACGAGCGTGATTGGGTCGACGCCGTCGTCGCATTGCTCGTCGAGGTCGACGATGCCGTCGCCGCAGTAGCCCGGTGGGTCGTTGATGAGGCTGCTCTGGCCCCAGCAGAGCATGCCGCCGTCGCGCTTGAGGCCGCAGGTGGTGTGCTTACGCGCCATCAGCTCTTCGAACACGGCGTCGGGGGTGCGCGGTGGGATGGCTTGGCCAAAGTGGGGAGCGGCGTCCTGCTTGTAGGCCGCGGAGCCGGCACCCCAGCAGTGGGCTACGCCGCTGTCCTCCAGGGCGCAGCTGTGCTCGAGCCCCAGCGCCAGGTCGACCATGGTCAGGCCCGCGAGTTCGGGCGGCACGATGGTCTTGTCGTAGGTGGTGCTGCCCCAGCACTCGACGGCTCCGGCCGGGTTGATGGCGCAGGCGTGGTACTGGCCGAAGTCGACGAAATCGAAGGCTTGGCCCTGGGGAGCGTTATTGACGAGGTTGACGACGGTATTGACGTTGTCGCCCCAGCAGGAGAGCGCGCTGTTCGTACCCAGAGCGCAGGCGGTCTGGTGACGCAAGAAGACCGCGTTGAAGCTGCCGGGCGGGATGTTGTTGAGCAGAGTCGTGTAGGAGCCCCAGCACTCGAGAGCGCCGTCGCCGGATCGCACTCCGCAGGCCGTGTTGATACCGGTGGCGATGTCGCGCCACAGCACCGCGGGTGGTGCCAGGGCGCTGGCATTGGCTCCCCAGCAGGTCGCCAAGCCGTCGTCGCCGAGCACGCAGCCGCTGTCGGTGCCGAGGGCGAGATCGATGAAGCTGCCTGCGGGTTTGGTGTCCACCACGCTCAGGCCGGTGCCGCCCCAGCAGCCGAGGCTGCCGGTGGCGTCGAGGTAGCATGCGGCGTCCACCGAGAGCGCGGCCTGCAGGCGCTTGCCCTTGGGCAGCGGGCGGCAGCTCACGCTGACGCTGGTGACATCCGCCGCGGCGATCACGCCCGTCGCGCCCTCGATGCTGCAGATGCGGCCGGCCGGCTCCTTGTCCACGGTGACGAGGTAGCTGCTACTGTGGGCGACGGTGGTGGCGAAGGTGAAGGCCCCGTCGATCGTGACTCCCAGTTGTTCGCCTTCGAGGCCGAGGACGACTGCGTGGTCGGGGAAGCCGTCGCCGTCGCCGTCGGGCAGGGCGGTGGTGGGCAGGCCGCTGACCTGGCCGCCGACGCTGAAGTATTCGAAGCCGCAGGAGGCGTCGCAGCCGTCGCCGGGCAGGTTGCCGCCGTCGTCGCAGAATTCGCCGGGGTCGAGCTGGCCGTCGCCGCAGGCGTAGGCGGTCAGGAGGCTGCTGGCCGAGAGGCCGGCCAGCTGGGCGCCGAGCACGCTGTCGCCGGGGCCCACGACCTGGAAGAGGCCGTTGCCGAGGCTGCCCGCGACGGCGGGGTTACTGCTGCTGTAGAGGGTGCCGTAGCTGTCGGCGGTGACGTCGACGTCGTAGCTTTGGGCGTCCACGACGAGCGTGGCGGTGACGGTGAGCTGGGTGGTTACCGGCGTGGGTAGGTCGAAGGAGACCTGGCGGGCCACGGGGCTGACCGCGAGGGCGGTCACGTAGGCCGTGACGTTGTGGCTGGTGGCGTTGGTCGGATCGTTGCCGGTGGCCACTTCGAGGCCGTCGACGAGGCCGTCGCCGTCGCTGTCGGCGACGTTCGGGTCGCTGCCCCAGGTGACTTCGTCGCCGTCGCTGAGGCCGTCGCCGTCGCTGTCGGGGTTGGTCGGGTCGGTGCCGAGCAGCTGTTCGTCGCGGTTGCTGAGGCCGTCGCCGTCGCTGTCTTCCTGGCCGTCGAGGACGCCGTTGCCGTCGCTGTCGCTGCGCGTGGGGTCGAGGCCGAGGGCGAGTTCGAGGGTGTTGTTCAAGCCGTCGCCGTCCAGGTCGCCCGCGGCCAGCAGGGCGGTGACGGTGATGGCGTTGGCGATGCGCAGGGGGGCGCCGGCGTAGTTGCCGGAGACGAGTAGCTCGAGTTGGCTGCCGTCGACGGTGACGACTCCGGTGAAGGCCGGCGCCTGGTAGCTGGCGGTCACCCAGTCGAAGGTGGCCTGTTGGCTGCCGAGTTGGACGCTGCCTTCGGTGATCAGGCTCGGGTCGAGACCGGCGGCGAGCACCAGCTCGAGGCTGCTGTCGGCGCCTTCGAGCACGAAGTCGGTGCTCTGTACGGGTACGGCGACCTGGGGGCTGCAGGGGCTGAGGGCCTGGGCCAGGACCGGGTCGGCGTCGACGGCGTCTTGAAGCGCGATTGCCGTGGTGTCGAAGCTGTAGCAGCGGTCGAGCTGGACCGGCTCGGCGAAGACGAAGCGCAGCTCGGTGCCTTCGATGAGGAAGCTGCCGGCGACGGCGAGGCCGTCGAGCTCGAGCGTGGGCGCCGTGCCGGTGGCGGCGGCGGCGATGGGCTGGTTGTAGGTGAAGACGAGGTCGGGGTCGGTGTTGTCGAGGGCGAGCTCGAAGCTGGCGTCGGCGATGGCCGGCAGGGGCTCGAGGAAGTCGAGGCTGAGGGTGGTCGCGGCGTCGAAGGTCGCCGGCAGCGAGCCGCTCTGGGCCGTGAGCTGGCTGACGCTGACGATGGCGGTCTCGACCACCGCGTCGGTGACGTCGAGCTGGGCGCGGCCGGCGCTGAGCGGCAGGGCGATGCTGCTCAGGCCCGCGCTCTGGGCGCTGCCGCTGAGTGCGACGACGCTGTCGAAGTTCGCGCCGGTGACGATGTTGTCGTAGCTGTCGACGATGGCCAGCTCCACGCTGACGGTCTCGCCGGCCTCGAGCCGCGCCGGGTCGCCCAGGGGCAGGTTGGTGCGGGAGAGGGCGGCGATGCGCAGGCTGGCGGGCTCGCCGTGGCCGATCACGACGTCGATGGAGCTGACGGCGATGGCGGCGGTGGCGGGGTTGTTGTCGTGGTCGTAGGTGATGGGCAGGGCCGTGAGCGGGCTGAGGGCGACGGCGTAGGTGCCTGCGGCGGCGCTGGGCTCGGCCTGCACGTCGAGGACGCCGGACTCGAGGCTGATCTGGGCCTGCTCCAGGTAGCAGCCGCAGCCGGCGTCCAGGACGGGCTGGGAGGTGACGCCGTTTTGAAGCGCAAAGTGGAAGTTGGGGTCGCTGAAGGCGATGGAGAGGGCGGCGCCGGTGCCCAGGGGCACGGGGTTGCCGTAGGCGTCGCGGGCGCGCAGCGAGAGGTTCAAGAGGTCGCCGGCTGTGAGTTCGGGCACGTAGGCCAGCTCGATGGCGGCGGCGTCGCCAGCGATGACTTCAAGGGCGTGGCTGGTGGTGATCGCCGGGAAGTCGACCAGGGCGGCGCTGAGGCTGACGGGGCCGGCGCTGGTCGGTGCGGCGAAGCTGAAGAGGGCGGCACCGGTGCTGTCGCTGATGGCTTGGCCGACCTGGCTGCCGTTGGCCCACAGGCGCACGCTTTGGTTGGCGACGGGTTGATCGTAGTCGTCGCGCACGACCAGGCGGATGCTGGCGTTTGCACCCGCGCTGAGCACGGTCGGGTTGAGGCTGAGGTCTGCGCCGGTCTCGAAGCGCAGGGCGCTGGGCTGGCGGATGAGCGGGATTTCGAAGACCGCGCTGTCGGCGCTCTGGGGCACGGCGTCGGTGAGCCGGAACTGCAGCCGCAGGGCGGTGGTCGCGCCACCCGCGGCTGGGGCGAGCATCGAGTAAGCGATGCGCGCGCTGCCAGCCTGGCGCAGCAGTTCGACGGCCTGGGCGCCGGTGACGTCGAGCAGGCTGACGGTGAGCTCGGAACGGGGGCCGTCGTCGGTGTCGGTCGGCAGCGACAGCTCGATGGGTACGGACGCGCCGAAGAAGGCGTAGGGGGGCACCGAGACGCTGACGCGGGCGGGGTCGGGCGCGCGGTCGGCGACCACGTTGACGCTGTAGCTCGCGACCTGCTGCTGACCGGAGGTGTCGGTGGCGGTCAGCTCGAGCAGCTCGCTGCGCGCCAGGTTGGTGCCGCCGGCCAGGGCGTCGTCGATGGTGAAGGTGCGGCTGGCGCTGGCAGTCGGGGGTGCGATGGCCTGGACCGTCTCCTGACCCAGCCAGCGGGCCGACAGGGTGCCGACGCCGATGTCGTCGCTGGCGCTCACGTTCACGTTGAAGCGGCTGAGGGCGCGGATTTGGGTGGGCACGCCCGAGACGTTGAGGGCGGGCAGCTGGTCGCCGCCGGCCACGTACTGGGCCAGGGGATCGACGTTGCGCTCGAGGCCGGCGCGGTCGCGCAGGTAGATGCTGTAGCTGTAGCTCTGACCGTCGGTGGGCGCCGGCTCGCTGTAGCGCAGGGTGGTGTCGCCGGTGGCCACGGCGATGACCTCGGTGCCGCGGTAGAGGCGGGCCAGCTCGATGCCGCTGTCGAGGTCGAGGACGTCGACGAAGAGTTCGAAGGGCTGGCCGGCGATGGGCTGGCCGGTGGCGGTGAGCGGGCCTTCTAGCCAAACCACGGGCGCCTCGGGCGGCAGCGTGTCGGCCGCGCGCTCGATCCACTGGGAGTCAGACTTTTGGGTGTTGCCGTGGACGTCGACGGCGACGGCGAAGAGGCGGTGGCTGCCCAGGGAGAGGTCGCGCAGGATGAGGTACTCGGGGCCCCCGGCGCTGCCGAGCAAGGTGCAGGCGTCGTCGGTGGTGGCGCTGCCGCAGTCGTAGAAGTCCACCCGCGAAAGCGGTACTTCGCTGACGGGGTCGGCGCGCAGTTCTACGGGGGCGGGGCGGTAGAGGCCCGCGACGCTGAGGCTGACGGCGAGGTTCGGATTGGCCGGCGGGGCGCTGCCGGAGACCAGGATGGTGCGCGCGTCGGTGTCGTAGCGATCACCCCAGATGCTTTCGGCTTCGGCGCGAACCTGGGGCGCATCGCCGGGGACCAGGTAGGCCGGCAGCGGGATGCTCAGGTCGAAGGGCGCACTGTCGAGCTGGGCCACGATGCGGCCGTCGACGAAGATGCGCAGGGCGCGCAGGCCGTCGGAGCCGGCGGCGCGCAGCGAGAGGGGCGCGCCGGCGCCGATGGGGGCGTCGAAGCCGGGAGCGCCGATGGCGGCGTCGGCCAGGAACCCGGCGCGCGGCAGCTGGTGCAGGCTGAGGCCGGCGCCGCCGTGGCCGAGCAGCAGGCGCCCGTCGCGGGCGGCGATGGCGGTGATGGGGGCGGTGGTGCTCAGCAGGGGCGCGGTCGGGGCGGTCAGCGGCTGGGCGCTGGGCCAGCGGTAGAGGTCTGTGCCGACGGCGGCCAGGACGGCGCCGCCGCCGCTGCCGATGGCGCTGATGGCGGCGGGCAAGGTGGCGCTGCTCGTGCTGCCATCGGCGAGGGAGACGCGCTGCAGGACGCTGCCGAGGGCGTAGTAGAGGTCGTCGCCGTCGAAGGCCAGCTGGCGCACGATGCCGGTCGCGGTCAGCAGCGGTGCGCTGCGCGTGGCGCCGGCGGCGCCGCCGGCCAGCAGGCCGCCGTCGATGCGGTGGATGACGCCGTCTTCGGTGGCGGCGAGCAGGCTTTCGCCAGCGGCCGCCAGGGCCACGATGTTGAAGGCCGGGTCGACCTCGAAGACTTCGGCTTCGAAGAGACCGCTGTGGTCGGTGATGTGCAGGCTGTTGCCGGCGGCCGCCGCCACGGCGTAGGGGGTGGCGACCAGGTGGCTGAAGGCTGCGGCCTGCAGCACGATGACTTCGGTGTCGGCGGTGTCGAGGGCGATCACGCGCTGCAGGGCGGGCTGCAGGATGAAGCGGGTGGGACCACTTGTGGCGATGGCGCTGGCGGCGATGGAGAAGGGGGCGGGGTAGGCGTCTTCGACGAAGGCGCCGGCGCTGGTGGTGAGCTCGATGGCTCCGTATTCGCCAGCGGCCGCCAGGTAGCCGCCGTCGTGGAAGGCGACCTGCTGGATGTCGCCGCGGGGGCTCGCGCTGGCGTAGCGCTCGAGCATGGCGCCGGCCGGGCGTGTCAGGGCTAGCACTTCGCCGCCCGTTCCGCCCAGGTGGATGCGGCCGCCGCTGAGCACTGGGCGACGGGCGTCGAGGGCGGGGAGGGGCAGGGCCAGTTGACCCAGGGGCCTCGGCGCCGTGGCAATGGCCGCGTCGATGACGGTGGCGCCGTTGTCGGAGAGCGCGAGCAGCTCGCCCTGTAGCGAGATGAGGGCGCTGGCGTCGAGTCCGAGCAGGTGCTCCCGGACGTTGTCGCGGGCGTCGACGGAGATCAGGTTGCCGCTTTCGCTGAGGGCGACAAGGGCCCTCGGGGTGGCTGCCAGGGCGAGGATGGGGCGTGCGCTGAGCGCCTCGACCTGGGCCGCGGCAGTGACGCGGAACAGGCCGCCCTGGGTGCCGAGCCAGATGTGGCCGGCGCGACGCTCGAGGGCGTTGATGGCGCCATTGACCAGAAGTTTGTCGCCGAGGGCGATGAAGCGGCCGCGCAGGATGACGCTCTGGGCGCCGCCGTCGCGCTCGAGTACGGCCAGGGATTCGGTGGCCGCGAGGCGTCCGAGCTGGCCGCCGACCGGGATGGCGGCGACGCTGCGGTAGCCGTCGCTTACGTCGACCAGCTCGAGGCCGACGCCTTCGAGCGCGAGCAAGAGGTGGCGGCCGACCGCGGCCATGCCCGTGATGGGTGCGGCCAGGCGCGCTTCGAGGCGTTCGGTGCCGTCGGAAGCGCGTGTCCACAGCTTCTGGCCGCGCGCAAGCCACAGCTGGCCGACGCCGGCCAGGGCGTGGTCGAAGGGGACGCCGGTGGGCTCGATGGAGAGCGATAGGGGATCGATGACGCGGGCGCTGCCCGTGACCTGGGCCTGGTTGCCGAGGCCGTCGTCGACGCGAGCCATGACCTGGAGGCTTGCGGCCGCGCCTGGGACTTCGAGCGTCAGCGGCGAGGGACCGGCCGCGATGAGTTGGTCGAGTTCGTCTTTGACCTCGATGCTGCGTTCGACGCCGTCGGCGTATTCGCCGGTCACTTCCAGGGTGATGCGGGAGCCGGCCATGACGCGGTCGGCGAGGCCGCGCAGGCTCGGCGGGGCGATGCGCAGCCGGGGCAGCACGCGCACGTCGACCGGTAGGCCCGTCAGGTAGTGCAGCTCGTCGCCGTAGTAGGCGCGGGCCTCGAGGGTGAGGGTGGTGGCTGTGGTGACCGTCGGCAGCCGTAGCGACAGGGCCGCATTGGGCGCGGTGGCCAGGCGGCGGTCGACCAGGTTTGCGTCGAAGTCCAGCAGGCGAAGCTCGACATAGGCGAGGTCGCCGGCGCTGGTGGTGGCCGTGGCGTCGAGCTCGACGGAGACCACGTCGCCTTCGTAGCGTTCCTGGTTGTTGGTGGGGGCGGTGATCCAGAGCTGGCCGTCGAGCAGGGGCGGAGCGACGACTGGCACCGTTTCACTGTTGGTTATGGAGCTGTCGAGCGAGACCTGCAGGCCGATGGCGGCGGCGGGATCGGGGGCGCTGACCCAGTCGTAGGCGCGGCGCGCGGTGGTGGCGGCGCTGCTCGGGGTGGTGCCCCAGAGCACTTCGGCGCTGCCGGCGCGGGCGGTTGGGGCCAGCGTGACGGCGATGGGCAAGTAGGCGCCGGCGGCCAGCGTGCGCAGGGCATTGGGCTCGAGGCTTTCGACCAACGGCGAGGCGCTGGCGTCGAAGGTCAGGCTTTGGTTCGAGGGTGCGGCGCTGCGGTCGACGTGGTGGGCGCGGATGGTCGTGCCCGCGAGGTCGCTGCGGGGCAGCAGGTACTCGAGCTTGCCGTCGGCCAGGTGCGGCTGCGCCGGCAGCAGGACGTTGGTGGCGTCGAAGAAGGCGTAGTGCTCGCCACCCAGGGCCGTGCCGGGTGCGTCGGGGGTGATGACGACGGCGAAGGGCGCTTCGCTCAGCTGCAGGGTCGGGGCGGCGATGGCGGCATCGGCGGCGGTGGGGGTGGCCCACAGGGCGCCGTCGCTGCCCACGTCGTAGAAGCGGTTGCCCGAGGGGCGCAGGGCGCGGGCATCGAGCCCGAAGTGGGCGACGTGCTCGAGGTCGCGGTAGGCGTCCCACATGGGCTCGCCCGCGGCGCTGCCGGTTTCGGCCCACAGCAGCTCGCCGTCGCGGAGCAGGGCGCGGATGGGGCCGGTGGTCGCGACGCTGCCCAGGGGCAGCAGCTCGCCCTCGGCGATGCCGGCGACGGCGTCGGGCGCCAGCAGCTCGTAGAGGAAGATGGTGCGGTCGCGGGCGACGGCCACGCGCGAGGTGCCGACGGCGAGTAGCGCGCCGGGCTCGATGGCCGTGTAGTAGAGCTGCCGCAGGGCCGGCAGGCGCTCGTCGGCGAGGGCCAGGGCTACCAGGCCGCCGGTCTCGGTCAGCAGGTGGACGCGGTCGGCGTGCACGGAGACGGCGGCGATGGCCTCGGGGATGCGCGCGCCCAGCAGCGGCAGCAGGCGCCCCTCGCTGTGGAGGTAGCCGTCGATGAGGGCGCCGTGGCGCGTGAACAGGATGTGGCCGGCGCCGCCCAGAAGCTCGCCCAGCAGCGGCGTGCGCAGGGCGGCTCCCAGGGCGCCCTGTACGAGCGGCCAGAAGACCAGGTTGCGGCTTTGGCCGATGTGCTCTTCGGCGACCAGGCCGGCGCCGGTCCAGTGCAGCTGCTGGAGGGCGCCGCTGGCGGCCGAGTCCTGCAGTCCGGCGGCCGTGCGCAGCTGGTAGCCACCGGCGCTCTGGTTGACGGCGAAGAGCACGGCGTCCGAGTCGCCCTCGAGGCCGGTGGCGGCCACGGGGGGACCGACGATGGCGCCGATGGGCGGCACGAAGAGCTGCTGTGGGCTGCCGCTGAAGTAGGGCAGCTTCTCGACGGCTTCCTCGGTCAAAAGCTCGTTGCCCGAGAGATCCTGCAGGCGAGCGCGCACGCGCAGCTCGTTGCCCGCGCTGGCCACCGGTAGCGGCAGCAGCGGTTCGGCGAAGGGCAGGGTTTGGGCGGGGGCTAGGCTGGGGTCTTCCACCTCGAGCTGCGAGCTGGGCGAGAAGTCCTGCATGGCGGCGGGGGCGTCGGCCCGCAGCCACAGCTCGCTGCCGCCCAGGATGGCTCCGCTGGGCAGGCGCTCGACCAGGGCCGGGGCTTCGACCAGGTCGTCGTTCAGCACTGTGATCGAGCGCAGATCGCGCAGGGGAGTTGCGACGCCGCTCTGCTCCAGGCGCAGTACGGCCACCCGGTCGCGGTCGACGGCGGGCAGATTGAAGTCGACGCTGAAGCGCTCGGGGTCACCCGCGGTCCGAGTGAGCGTGAGTGGTGCCGGGTTTTGCAGGTCGCTGTCGACGCCACCGAAGTCGAGGTTGAGGGTGGCGCTGTCGATGCCGACCATGCGCACCTCGACGCTCAGCGTCTGGCGTTCGCGCAGCTGGGCGCCTTCCGCGGGTTGCAGCAGCGAAAGCTCGGTGGCCGGGAGCAGCGCATCCTGGGGGCGCAGCTCGATGGCGTCGCTGCCGCGGTTTCCAGCAGCGTCGTAGGCGGCGACGTCGACCGTCAGCGGTGTGGCGTTGACTGGCGTAACCTGTAGCTGGGTCGGGTCGCTCAGGACCTGCCAGGGGCCGCCGCCGATGGAGGCCTCGACGCGATCGAGGGCCAGGTTGTCGAAGGCCCGGATCAGAACCGTGGTGGGCTGGCCGATGGGGACCGAGGCGCCGTTGAGAGGCGAGACGATGCTGACGGCCGGCGCGGTGCTGTCGGCGCCGATGAGCAGGCTGTGGTCGGCGCTGAGCTGGCCTTCGACGCCGAACTGCAGGTAGCTGCGCACGCCGATGCTGTCGAGGCCGCCGGTGGCCTGCCGGATTTCGGCCAGGGAGGGAAGCGCGTAGTTGGCTCGCAGTTGGGCGCTACCGGCGCCGGTGGAGACCAGGGTGCCCTCGACGGTCTGGCCCAGCAGCTGGAACCGGCCGGCGCTAAGCAGGTCCACATCGGCGCCGCTGATCGCGGCGATGAGCTCCACCACCTGCTGCTCCTCCGGCAGGGCCGGGGAGGTGGTCAGGGCGCCGACGGCGATGTCGGCGTCGGCAAGGGCGACGCTGAAGCTCTCGCTGGCGGCGTTGCCGGAGCTGTCGGTGGCGGTGACGCGCAGCGCTAAGCTGTCGTAGCTCTCGCGAATCGTGAAGTTCGCTTCCACCGAATCCGGGCCACCGGCGATGGTGACCAGGCTTCCGCCGCCGGCGCCTGTGCTGACGGTCAGGGCGCTCTTGACGTTGCCCAGCTCGGGCAGGTTGTCGCTGGCGTCGGCTCGCAGGTAGTAGCTGCGACCGCGGGTGAGTATGGTGGCGCCGTCGATCAGGGCGTTGGTGACCTCGTCGCGCACAACCAGGTCGCGCGGGGGCAGGCTGTCGCCCGCGATGAAGGTCTGGCTGTAGCTCGCACCCGAGCGCGCGGGATTTCCGGCCAAGTCGGCGATGCCGTCAACGCGTATGCGGTAGATGCGGTTGGGCAGCACGCTGGCGCCGGCGCCCAGGCCGAGCGAGATCTGGGTGCCGCTGACGCCCAGCGCGAAGCTCGTGCTGATGTCGCTGACCGGGGTGCTCGAGTAGTCGCGTAGTTCGAGCTCGACCGCATGGCCGCTGGCGACGACCGCTTCGTCGTAGCCCAGCAGTAGCGGCGTGCTGCCGCCAAAGGGCCGCTCGGAGACCAGCAGCGGGCCGGCGTCGTCGGCGCAGAGCAGGACGGCGGCGAGGCGCGCTTCTTCCAGCGTCTTTTCGCGCACCAGGACCACGTCGTAGCTGGAACCGGGCAGGCATTCGGAGCTGAAGAAGCTCAGGCCAGTCGTGCTGAAGCTCTCGACCGGCACGCGGTTGTAGCTGCCGAGCAGGGCGACGCCGGTCTCGACCAGGTGGACGGCGACGGCGGAGTCGATGCCGGAGCCGATGACGTCGATGCGCGTCGCGCCCAGGTTGGCCAGCAGTTGAGGGCCGGCCGGGTGGTTGCCGGCGGCCGAGGTGATGGCGAGCGGATCGGTGGCCCAGATGGCCGCGGGCAGGGCGCGTTCGGCATCGGCCGAAAGCAGGGTGAGGGTGTGGGGGCCGGCGGCGGCGAGCGTGGCGTCGAAGTTCAGGCTGGTTCCGTCGGGGCTGACTTCGAGTTGATCCGCGGTCAAGGTGAGCGCGCCCAGGCGCAGTTCGGTCGCCTGCTCGAGGCCGGCGCCGGCGATGCTGAAGCGGGTGGGGAGGCCCACCAGGACCATGGCCGGGGCCACCGAAGTGGCCGTGAGCTCGACGGCGCCGAAGAGCGGCACCGCCTGCAGCGCGTAGCTCTGGTCGTAGGTGACCGCGGCGCCGTCGATGACCTGGCGCGGGGCGTTGAAGAGGTCCAGCAGATAGCGTTCACCCGCGGTGAAGAGGTCACCGACGGGGCTGAAGACCAAGCGGTCGCCGATCAGGCGGCTCTGGCCGCTGACGGGCGAGGCGTCGAAGGCGTTGCGAACATCGAGGGAGACGGCGCTGAAGGCCTCGCTGAGACCGCCCAGGCGCAGGGCGATTTCGCCGGCTTCGCTCGTGATATGGCGTGCGGGATCGGGGCCGACCACATTGGGGATCGGCACCGTCAGCGAGGAGTGGCCGCCGCTGTCGACCCACTGCAGTAGCTCGCCGTCGAAGTGGAGCGCCGGTAGGCCGCTCGTGGCCGGTCGCACGTCGGCGAGCTTCGTCAGGGTCAGGCCGCTGCCAGGGGGCTCGACCAGGTCGAGGTCGAAGAGTTCGAGTCCGTATTGGCTGCCGCCGATGGGTGTTGCCGCGGCCAGCAGCTCGCCCGAGAGGGCCAGCGCAGCGCTGCCCGGGACCTGTGCGGTGCCGAGGCTGTCGAGGGCGGCGGCGGCCAGTCGGCTGGTGTCGAAGAGCTGTGCCGAGTCGCCGGCTAGCACCAGCAGGCGCGCGGCGGCGAGTCGCAGCCGCGCGGGCCCGGCGAGGGCGATGGGCACGGGGGCGATGAGCGCGGAGACGGCCGGGTCGGCCACGGGGCGCACGTCGATGGCGCTGGCGGCCAGCAGGTAGAGGTAATCGCCGTCGCTCGCGAGCGAGTCGGGGGCGCTGGTCAGGGGCAGGGTGTCGAAGGCGGCGCCGAGCAGGCTGCCCACGTGCAGTCCGTCGGTGCCGATGGAGAAGAAGCGCCCGCCGGCCAGGGTCAAATCGCGATGCTCGCTGCCGCTGCGGTTTGGAATGCGGTTGACCAGCTCGGGTCGGTAGAGGTTTTCGATGGAGACCACGGCGAGCTCGCCGCCGGGCAGCAGCGCGCCGACGTGGCGGCCGTCCATGGCGATGGCCGAAGGCGCGCTGTCGAATTCGTATTCGCTGAGCAGAAGCCCGGCACCGCCGTCGCGGGTGTCGTAGAGGCGCAGCAGCGTGCCCGAGCACAGGGCCAGCAAGTGCTGGTGGCGGGCGCGGCGCAGGGCCGACCCCGGATGTACGCGCGAGCCGACGAGGTCGATGACCGGGGCGCTGCTCGTGACGGCGTCGCCCGCGGCGCCGTTGCTGGCGCTTACGGTGAGGGCGCCGAGGGTGCGGTCAGGGATGCGGAAGGCCAGGGTATTGGGAGCGACCAGTTGCAGTGACTCTGCAGGCTTGCCGTTGACCGTGACCTGGGTCTGCGTACCCAGGCCGCTGCCGCGGATGCCGATCCACTCGGAGCTGTCGTAGTCGAAGCGCAGGTCGCCGGTGTTGAGGAAGCCGCTGGCGCTGTCGTAGCTGCCGATGTCTTCGATGCGCGGATCGGCCACGTAGGTGAAACGGCCGGCGCGGAAGTGGTCGATGCCGCCGGTGGTGACGCGGATGCCGACCAGGCGGTCGCCAGCGGGCTCCTGGGGCAGGGGCGGCAGGCGGAAGACCAGGCGCTCGCCGTCGGCGGCCACGATGTTTTCGGGCGCCACATTGATGCCGCCGATGGTGATCTGGGTGCCCACGCGCAGGTTTTCGCCGCGCAGCTCCACTTCGATGCCGCCGCGCCAGCTGCCAAGGCTGGGGCTGACTCGCTCGAGCGTGGGGCGCGGGCCGGGGGCGCTGACGAAGTTGAAGCGGTAGTCCTGGCCCAGGCTCTGGCCGCTGGCGTCGCGGATCGCGGCCGACAGGCGGACCGAGTGCTTCTTGTCGGCTTGCAGCGGATCGGCCGACCGGTAGAAGACCAGGCGTGTGCCGATGTTGTTGACCACCGAGGAGACGAAGCCGTCGACCGGGACGCCGTCCTGGGTGACCTCGAAGAGGGAGGCGCCCTGGTCGCGGATCTGGGTGTCGTCGAGAATGCGGTTGAACTGCACCTCGAGGGGTTGGTCGACGGCGTGTAGCGCGCCGGCCTCGGGGATGTGGGAGAGGACCTGGAGGTCGTTGTCGGCGATGGCGCTAAGGGCGCCGGTGAGCTGGAGCGGGACGCCAGCGACGGGATTTTCGAAGGCACCCGCGGTCGATGCGAAGAAGGCGGTGGAGCCCACGTAGAGCGTGCGGCGCCCGGTGGCCACGCTGCGGGCAGCGCCGATGACCGAGGTCAGGCGGCTGAGCTCGGGACGGCCTTCGAAGCGGCCGGCGATCCAGTCGGCGATGTGGAAGGACTGCAGGTCGCCGTCGCCAGCGGCGACGTGTAGGGTCTGGCCCTCGAGGGCGAGGGCGCCGGCTTCGGTGGGCACGGCCGGATGCAGCGAGCTGAGGCGCAGCTCGGAGACCGGGGTCAGGGCGGCGTCCGTGGGCTGGTAGGCGACGACGCTGGCCGAGGGGCCGGTCGATGCCAGCAGCAGCCCTTCGAGCACGAGGATGCGCGCGGGCACGATCTCGTTGCCCGAGAAGTCCCGCGTCGGGTAGCGCGCGACGATGTCGAAGCGGCCCTCCATCAGGTCCACGACCAGGATCTCGGCGGCATCGGCCAGGGCGACCCAGAGGCGGTCGTCCTGCACGAGCATGTCGGCGATGTCGCCACCCAGAGCGTCGGTGGCGTGGCGCGCGATTTCTTCGAGTACGCGGTCGTCGCCGATGCGGTAGATGCGAAGGCCGTCGTCGGCCGCCAGGTAGAGAAGGCCGTCTGCGGCTGCTAGCGCCAGGCCGGCTGCGGGCGAGCCGTCTTCGTGCAGTAGGCTGCGGTCGTCGATCAGGTAAGGGTCGGTGGGCAGGGTGGTGTCGAGGTGGAAGAGGCGATCGCCGCCCACCAGGAAGAGGTCGTTTTCATTGAGCGCCAGGTCGCGGAAGCCCGTGGGCGGCAGGTTGGCCGCCAGGTGGTAGGGCTGGCTTTGGCCCGCATCTTCCTTGGGGATCACGGTGGGGCGGACCGGGTCGGAGATGTCGGCCACCATCAGCGTGGCCCAGCTCGATGCGGCGGTGCCCAGGGCGCGGCCGCTGTCGTCGTAGGCCCGGTAGCTGCCGCCGGTGGCGGCGTAGAGCACCTGGTCCTTGAGGGCGATGGCGCTGACGGGCGTGGGGCGGTCGGCGTCCAGGGTGGTGGAGCCGAGGGGCGCGTCGACGTAGCGATAACTCGCGGTGAGCACGCTCTCTTCGTCGGGGAAGAAGGCGCTGGAGGCTGCCACGTCCACCACGCCCGGAGCACCCGAGGGCGCGCGCACTTCGATGGCACCGGGGCCCACCTGGCGCAGGTCGCCCGCGGGCGAGGACTGGAAGCGTACGCTGACCGACGGTCCCAGACCCACGCCATAGAGGCGTACCCGATTGCCGCCCTCGGGAGGCCCGAAGGTGGGCTCCAGGGCCTGCAGCAGGATGGGTTTTTGAATCACGATGGCGCCGGCGCGTTCGGCCAGCACGCCGGCGCGGGCGATGCCGAGGGTCAGGCCAGCGGTGGGCAGGCCCAGATTGAGGGCCGGTAGGCTGAAGCGCAGCTCGGTGTCGCTGAGGGCGACGAGGCGATCGGCGCTGAGCGGCTGGTCCCCCACGTAAATGCTGATGGCGGCCGGGTCGGTGCCGAAGTCGGCGCCGCTGACGACCACGGTTTCGGTGCCGTCGGCGTGGAAGTAGGGCGGGGACAGGCCCGAGGCCGTGAAGCGCTCGACACGGTCAATGCGCGGTCGCACGCCGTCGATTAACTCAAAGCTACCCAGTACCGGCGTCCGCAGGTTGATGCCATCGAGGTTGGTGACGCCGCCGGTGACCTGCACTTGAACCAGACCGCGGTAGGTCGCGTTGCTGGCGAAGGTGAGCTGCACATAGGCGCCCAGGACGGTGTTGATCGCCTCGAGGGCGTACTCGGTCGTGGGCAGCGGGAGACCGCCGGCGTCGAGTACGAGAACGTCGCTTGCGATTTCGACTGCATCGGTGTTGATGAGGTCGCTGAAGTCGATGCGCACGCCCTCGCCGGGCACTAGCGATGCGCCGAAGGCGGGCTGCACGGAGGTGACCACCAGGTTGGGGGCCGGTTGCTCCTGGAGGCCGGCTGCATCGCCGACCATGAGCTGGCCGTCGATGAGGATGAGCTCGCCCTGGGGGAACTCGACGCCGGCGGGGGGGGCGAGGCCAGCCGCGATTTCCAGCGGATCGGGGCAGATCCAGGTCTGCCAGTAAGCGGCGCTGTAGCCGCCGGCGCCGTCGTCCTCGAGCACGGCGTAGTGGCCGTCGATGGTGACGGCGACCTGGCCGTGTTGGACCAGCAGCGAAGGCTCGGAGGGGGACTCGACGGTGCAACCCGAGTCCTTCGGCCACTGCAGGGCAACCGTGCGCGGGCTGGGCGACTCGCCGAAGGTGTCAAAGATCAAAAGCTCCAGCGCGCCGTCGCGATCGACCAGGACGTGGAGCGCGTCGCCGAGCCACTGGACGTCGAGGGGGCGCCCGCTCAGGGGCTGGCCGTCGAGGGCGATCACGGGATAGCCCGCGGGCGCAGCCAGCTCCGGGTGGGCGGTGTCGAAGAAACGGATATAGCCACCCGAGAGGCCATCGGAGACTGCCAGGGCCAGGACGCCCGTGAGCGGATGCAGGTCCAGGTCGACAGCGCTGTGGCCGCCGACTCCGATGGCCGACAGCAGGTGGGGCTGTTCCGGATCGCGCACGCTGGCGGTGACCAGGCCGGCGCTGCTGGCGGCCAGGTAGGCGATGTCGTCTTTGACGGCCAGGCCGAGTACTTCCTGGTCGAGCCAGAGTTGGGAGAGTCGAATCGGGCGGTCCCAGATCTTGACGTCGTAGATCTCGAGGCCGCCGGGCATGAGGAAGCGGTTCTCGCTGGTGGGTAGGGCGCCGCCTGCCACGCCCACGTAGAGCAGGTCGCCGATGACCTGGGCGGCGCCGACCCGCATGGGCGGGTAGTTGGGCAGGTCGAGGTCGCGGCCCTGCTCGAGCTGGTAGACGAAGGGACC
Source organism: Myxococcales bacterium (assembly GCA_029880325.1). Classification (GTDB taxonomy): domain Bacteria; phylum Myxococcota_A; class Polyangia; order Polyangiales; family JAFGIB01; genus JAOUOP01. The sequence continues at coordinate 21,909 of JAOUOP010000068.1, forward strand.
GACGTAGTGCTCCTGGCCGCCGACTTCGAGGTAGACCTCGTGCACCAAGCCCGCCTGGGGGTCCAGGATGCCCGGCAGCCGGAACTCGAAGCCGCCGAGGGCGACCACGTCGTCGCGCAGGTCGCTGATGGCGTCGCCGCCCTCGATCAGCTCGGTGCGGATGACGCGCTCGTCGGGCGACTTCATGATGACCTTGCTGCCCGGGAGGATGCCGCCGGTGCTCGAGCTGATGCCGATGGTGACACCGCCCAGGGCCGGGCCGCTGCTCTGGGTGAGGGCCAGCGTTCCGGCTTCGATGGCGCCGCCGATGACGATGCCGCCCGGGATGGAAGCGACCAGCTCGGCGCGGCGTACCTCGAGCTCATAGTGGCCCGGGCTCAGCGGCAGCAGGTCGACGGCGCCGGGGGGCAGCTCGAGGGTGGAGTCGTTGATGATGGTGGCCGAGACCAGCTGGCCGCCGATGCGCACTTCTGGGGCGGTGGCGCCGGCGAAGCCGCTGCCGAGCAGGGTGACGGTCTGGTTTTGGCCCTGGGTGATGGCGGCGCCGACGACCTGCTCGAGCTGTGGGCGGCCGGCGCCTGTGCTGGCGGCGCGCACGCGGCCCACGAAGGGGGCCCACAGGCCGCCACCGCGCAGGTTTTGGGCGTCGTCGATGTGAATCGCGTATTCGATGCCCGGCTGGCGCGCGAAGCTGATGGAGAAGCGTTCGACGCTGCCGTCGTCCTCGGCGATTGGTAGCACGGTGGTGGCGAGCACTTCGTCGGTGTCGGTGCGTCGGGCCCAGACGGCGCCAGGCGCCGTGACCGAGGTGCTGACCATGGCTTCGTTGAAGCGCACCTCATAGGGCTCGGCGTCGGCGATGTAGGCGCGCTCCTGAAGCGATGTCTCGCGCACGAAGCTGCCGGGGGCCTCGTAGGCGGCCACGGCGCGCTCGGCGCTGGCGACGATGCGGTCCTTGATCACGTCGGTGGCGAAGAAGACTTCGTCGTTGCCTGCGGATACCAGATAGGGGGCCAGGGGATCGGCAATGTCGAGCACCAGCAGGCCGCCGCCCTTGGCAGAGGCGAAGAGCAGGTTGCCGGCACGACGCAGGCCGTCGATCTGCCCCAGGTTCGCCTGGATGTCCTTGTCGAGCACGAAACGGCCGCGCAGCTCGGGCCGCAGCCTGTGCACGATTTCGACGCGGTTGCCGACGGAGGCGATCAGGAAGTCGCCATAGGGGAGCAACTCGCGGATGTTGCCGGAGCCGAAGTCGTAGGTTCGGCTCCCGCCACGGCCCCGGAGGTCGTAGGCGTGGACGGTGCCGGTGCCGCTGGGGTTGGGATCCGCGCCGACGATCCGAGGGGTCCTGGCGCACATGAATTCCGTACCGTGCAGGGCATAGCCGAGGTCGCCGGCTGCGTAGAGGATGCCGTCCTCGTACAGCAGGGCGCCGGGGGTATTGGTGCCGCGCTCGCTTCGCACGCCGGCCACGTTCACGTCCATGGCGTCATTTGGATCGACGTAGCTCGAGACTGTGATCGCTCCGTACTCGTCCGGTTCGCCGGGGCAGGTCCCGCAGTCGGGCGGGGGCTCCTTACACTCTTTGCCGGGGCGGCCCTGGCCTGAGGAAGCGAAGAGCAGATTGCCGCTCTTGGCGACCGATCCGGTGTGGTACTCGCCGAGCCCGCCGCGCTGGTCTAGCAGCGAGAGGCCGTTTTGGTCGTCCAGGTTGAGTCGCGTCGTGCCGCCCACGCCGTTGGCCACGTAGAGGCGTTTGCGCGGTATCGAATCCTCCAATTCGGTGGTGGCCAGCAGCTTCCAGGCGTCTTCACCCGAGGCCCAGGTCGGATCGGAGACGCGCTCGTCGAGGGTTTCGAGCGGCGAGGAGACCGGCAGCCCGCCGACGAGGGTGATGCTGTCGCGATTTTGGACGTCGAAGCTGGCCACCCGCAGGTTGTCGGGCACGAATACCTTCGGCTTGTATTCGAAGACGGGCTTTGCCGCTCTTGTGCCTCCCAACCCGTCCGCGCTGTAGCTCGCGTCGACGAAGCGCCCGCCTGCGGCCAGCGCCACGCCGGTCTCGGTGTCGATGATCAAATCCAGTGGCTGGAAGAGAAGTGGTGCCCGCGCCAGCTCTTTCAGGCCGTAGCCGAAGCCCTGTTCGGGCTCGAGTTCGGTCTGCCGCCCATAGCGGTCGGAACCGAGCACACGATTTCTACCCACGCGACCGGAGGGGGTCTCGACCTCGATGCGGTCGCTGGCCAGCACGCGGATGCTGCGCACCGGGACATCGCCCACCCGCACCGTGAGGCTTTCACTGACAGTTGTGCCGGGCTCGAAGCCTTCGCCGTAGATGGTGACGGTGGTGCCGCCGCGGCGGGGGCCCCAGGCCGGGGTCACGCGGTCGAAGCGGATTGGGGCGTCGACGGTGAGGCCGCCGAAGAGGGTGGCGTCTTCCCAGACGCCGCCGTTTTCGACCAGCAGGCTGACGTCATATTGACCGGCAAACTCGAAGGGCGGGGCTTCGGCCAGCACGATGGTGCCGCCGCCGCTGCTTTCGATGGAGATCACGGCGAGCTCGACGTCGGCCACGAAGGCGCGCACGCGGGTTAGGTCCAGGGGCACGCCGCGGGCACCGATGGTGAGGCCGGCGGGCTCACCCGTGGGAATGCGGCGCGGAACCGAGGACTCGATCTCGACTTCTTCGGGGCGCTCTCCACGATAGGTCAAGGGGACGCGCTGGTCTTGACCCAAGGTGTAGAGGGTAAGGGCTTCGGTTTCGGAGACGGGTTTGACCGATGCGATGCCGGCATGGGCCACGGCGGTCAGCGCGTCGCCCTGGGAGAGGCCGTTCTCCGGAGCGAGGGTGAGCAGGGCGTCGTTGTTGATGATCTCGACGGCAGTGGGCAGGGGTTGCCCCTGGGGGTCGAGCAGCTCGAAGCGGTCGAGGTTCGAGGGCCACAGGTCGATGGCCTTGTTGAAGCGCAGGCGCACCAGCAGGCGGCCGATGGCATCCAGGTCCAGGATGCCGTCTGCGGGGTCCACGGCGGCGAGCTTCAGGATGGCGTCGGGGCTGACCTGGATGACACCGGTTTTGAAATTGGATTCGGCGTGCAAGCCACCGGAAACGGCGGCGTAGTCGGTGGCCAGCACCACGCGCAGATCCGAGGAGGCAAAGGCCTCGAGGCCTTCGAGGACGCGTGGAGCCTTCGGATCGGTGACATCGATGGTGACGATGCCGGCGGTGCCCACCGCAGCGTAGAGGGTATTGCCCTTGACCGAGACGTCGTAGACGTGGCCGAGGTTTTGGATGCGGCTGACGATGCGGGGCGCGTCGAGGTCGCTGATGTCGACGACCACGATGCCCTGGCTGCCGGCCGCGAGGTAGGCCAGCTCGCCCTGGACCACCACGCGACTCGAGGGCACGGGCACGCGGCCGCGTACCACGAGGCCCGTATTGGGGCTCTGGGACAGCAGGTACATGCCGCCGCTGTCGCTGAGTTCGGCGTCGAGCAAGCGGTTTTGTCCGACGTCGAAGAGGCCCGCGGCCACAGCATAGCGCTGGGGGCCAGTGGCGTCGGACTCGATGATGTCGACGTCGAGGGCCTTGTGGCCGTTGGGCAGGGCCTGGGAGCGGTTGAGGTAGTGCTTGCCCGTGAGGCGAATGTCGACGATGCCGAGGCCGCGCTCGGCCATGGCGATGACGGCGCGCTCGTTTTCGGCATCAATGCCGCGGGCGAACTCGGAGTAGAGTGGCAGCTGATCGACGATCTGGGAGCGGCTCAGGTCGACCGAGTCAAAGGCGACCACGACCAACTCGCCGTTGCCGGTGGTGACCAGGACGCGGTCGACGCCGCGCTCGAAGTAGGTGTCGACGCCGAGGGCGCCACCAGGGATCGGCACCTTCGCTACGATGCGGTCGTCGCCGCCGAGACCGTCGAGGTCGATGGCGTCGCGCAGGCGCTGTTCGGGCAGGGGGTTATCGGCGTCGCCGGTGTAGGTGGAGGGATCGATGTTGTAGATCAGCAGGCCAGCCGAGCCCGCTGCCGCGACCAGGTAGGTGCCCGTGGGGTCGAGGGCCAGGTCGTGGATCATGCCGCCGCCCTTGATGCGGGACTGGATCGGCTGCTGGTACTCGAAGGCGCTGTCGAGGGTCGCGCGCTGGCCGTCGTCGCGCACAACCGTCACCGATACGCTTCCGAGGATGCCCGCGGGCGACAGCACTTCGATGGTCGAGGCGTCGAGTACGCGGACGCTCGCGGGGTCTGCCGGGGTGGCGCCGAAGAAGACCTGGATTTGACCGTCCCCAGGGCGGAATCCGTCGCCCTTCAGGGTGACCAGGGTGCCGCCGTTGCTGGAGCCCACGGCTGGGCTGAGGGCTTCGAGGAGCATCGGGGCTGCGAATTCGAGTGCTCCCAGGAGGGAGGTTCGGGCGCCGCTCTGGTTGATGGCGACGAGCTCGGCGGGGCCGGGGGGGGCAGCCTGGACCTCGAGCTGATAACGCGTGACGCCTCCCCCTTCATCGGTGCCCGAAAGCACAGCAGCGCCGGCTCCGCCGATGGTGAAGATGGGGGTCACGCCCCCGGAGAGTGTGACCTCGAGCAGCCCGCCGGAGCTGGGCAGCATACGCGGGGCGATGGCGACCAGCTCGGGGGCTGCGGACGCGTCGCTGGCGGTGGTGAACTCGATGCTGTGATCGAAGAGGCCCTGGCTGCGGCGACTTCCGCGCTCCTCGCTGAGCAGGATGCGGTAACGGGAGCTGGGGGTGAGGGCGGGCTGGGGCGTCAGCAGGATGTCGCGGGGGCTTGCGGGGTCGAGGGCGGTGGTGAAGGCATGGGCCTGACCTTCGGCGGTTCCGTCGTCGAGCCGCAGGTCGATGTAGGGGGTGAGGGCGCTGAGCTGGGCGGCGTCGATGGCGGCGCTGAAGCGCAGCCGAATCGGGTCGGCGGTGGGCACGCCCTGGCTGCCGTGGGCCGGCTCGGAGCTGATCAGGTCGCGCAGGTAGGTGTCGATCAGGATCAGGCGGTCGGTGGTCGCCATCACCGAGAGACCGTCGTCGGTGAGATGCCCGGTTTGAAGCATCTCGTACATGTGAAGCGGCTTGACGGCGATGGCGTCCAGTAGCGTGATGGCTTCTGGTCGGCTTGCGTCGAAGACGGCGCCATAGTAGCCGCCGTCGCCTGCGCCGATGGTGGTGAGTAGGGAGGACTGGGCTTCGAGTGCGGTCAGGCCGGCGGGGATCTCGAAGAGGTTGTCGTAGCGTCCGAGCCGCGGGAAGACACTCGGGCGCTCGGCTTCGTTGACCGCCACGGTTGTGGTGCGCTTACCCACCGCCATGCGTGTGGATTGTCCCAGCCGGTGGATCTGTAGCCCGTCGATTTCCGTTCCGTCGGTGGTGCGCGGGGTGGACGGGACCGAGAGATCGAGGCTGCCGATGTGGATGAAGCGCGGGGCGCCACCCGTCGCCAAGCCGCCGGTCATGTGCAGCCGAGCCCCGACCTGGACGAAGTCCCCGGTCCCGAGGAGGCTGCCAACGTTCATGCCCAGATCGGCGACCGAGAATCTTCGAATCACCGATGGTTTGACGGGATCGGCGAGGCTGATGATGGCCAGGCCGTCGTAGGGGTTCGAGGCCAGCAGCAGGTCGCCTGCAACCAGGAGTTGGGTGGGGGGCGTGGTGAAGTCCAGCCCCAGGGCGTACAGGATGTCCCGATCCTGGCCTTCGGGGAAAGGATCGCTCTGGTTGCGGGTCTCGCGATCGTAAACCAGGATGACGCGTTGGTCTTCGTAGGGGGGATCGAACTGCGTGTAGCTGCGGCCGGCGGCGGAGACGTAGAGGTGGGTCTCCGACAGCACCATCGACTTCGGGTCGAGCTCGGCGGGCAGGTTGTAGTAGCCCAGGCCGTACATGGGCGCTGCGTTGGCGATGTCGTCGCGGTTGTAGCGAACGATGCTGATCCAGGCGGGGCGCTCCTTGAGTGCGAAGGCATCCTCGCTGATGCCTTGGGAGAGCGGCCGCGGCGGCTGGCCCAGGACGTAGATGTAGCCGCGCTCGGCGTCGCTGGTGAGCGCTATGGGGGTGCCCGGTGGCAGTAGGCTCGTGTCGCTGCTGGAGCCTTCGTCGAGAGCCGTGAAGATCTGGCGATCGGCCGTCAGTCCGCCGTAGAAGAGCGCGCTCGGCAGCACGAAGCGGCCCTCGTCGTCGCTGACCTCGAGGTCGACGAAGCCGCGATAGCCGCCGCCAAAGTCCGGCACCGTCCAGCGCATGCGCTCTGCGGTTTCGATCACGAGGCGGTCGCGGTCGACCACGTCCTGGACCGCGCGCTCGGGCTCGCCGCTGGGCCACGCGCGCAGCACCACGCCCGGGTGGAAGCCCCAGCCGACGACGTCGACCACGTCGCCCTGGCCCGCCTGCGAGACGCGCACGACGGCGGGATTGACGAAGGAGATTTGGAGCAGGTCGACGAAGGTGAAGCCGCCGAGCACGATGTCGCTCAGGCCGCTGTCGGCGACGACTTCGACCGCGGCGGGGCCGGCGAAGTGGGGCAGGGTGGTTGCGTAGATGCGATCAAAGGCCTCGAGGCCGGGACCGCCCGTGGCCGCCACCACGCTGTTGATCACCAGACGCTGGCCGCCCACGTAGAGTTCGGGGGCGCTGCCGAAGTTATCGCCGTAGACGACGATATCGGTGCCGCCGCCGATGCTGCCGAAGGAGGGGTCGACCCCGGCGATGACGGGCGGCTCGGCCGCGCCCGCCGGCGAGGTGATGAAGTCGAAGGTGTAGTCCGAGGACAGCGGTGCGCCGGCGCCACTCACGGCGCTGAGGCCGGCGATGACGGTCACGAAGTACTGGGCGTTTGCTTCCAGGGTCGAGTCGGGCTTGAGGCGCAGCTCGATGACGCGTTGATTGGGCACGCCGTCCCGGTCTTCGAATTGCAGATCGAAGAGCTGGGCGGTGACGTCCTCGCCGACCAATGGGTCCTGTCGCTGGATGCGAACCGCCGTCGACAGGTCGGCAGCGAGGTCGAGGGGGGCCGACAGCTCGATGCGGATGGCGGCGAGCGCGGTGGAGACCTCGGACTCGGAGCTGCCGGGCTGGTGGGCCAGCACGCTCAGCTCGCTCAGGGGGATCTGGGCCAGACCGCTGCGGCCGGTGGCCACTTGAATTGCGCCGCGGGCGACGGTGACGTCGCGGGGGGCGAAGTTGTCGGCGGAGGCCACCGTGTGGATGAGCGCCGGCAGAGTGGCGTCGAAGCCCGGGGTGTCCAGGGCCTGCAGATCGACGATCTCGAGCACCGATTGGGCCGGCTGGTCCTCGGCGGTGCGGTAGTGCACCAGGGCGTAGGCCTTGCCTCCGCTGACGTGCACGTCGTAGACGCCGCCGGCTTCGAAGTCTGGCCGGGCCGGCTCCAGGGCCACGGTCCGAACCAGGGTCGGAGCGGCGGGATCGCGCAGGTTGATCACGCTCAGCTGGGAGACGAAGCCCTCACCGGACATGTCGGCCACGTAGAGCGTGTCGCCGTCGATGAAGAGGCGGTTGGCGACGCCCAGGGTGTCGATGCGCGCCACGATGGGCAGCGTGGGATCGCGCAGGTTGGCGATGACCACGCCCTCCTGGGAAGCCGCGATGACGGCATGGGAGCGGTGGACCAGGACGTCGCGGGCGAAGCCGTAGGGCTTGATATAGCCGACACGGTAGGGCGACTGCAGGTCGCGGATGTCGACGACCTGGACGCCGCCGTCGCCGTTGGCGGCGAGCACGAGGTTGTCGGCGCGCGAAAGCCCCAGCACTTCGCGGAAGGGCATGTCGATGCGGCCGCTGAGGGTGTAGGGCAGGCCGATGTTCTGTTCGTCGGTGCTGACCGTGAACAGCAGCACTTCACCGCTGTGGCTGTCGAAGTGCAGGCGCGCGGCGCGGGTGCTTTCGTTCATGCCGGCGATGAGCGAAGCGGCGAAGCTCTTGGGGATGAGGCCTGCGGAGCTGGGGTCGGAGTCGGGGGCGAACTCGGGGTAGTAGACGCCCGCCTTCGAGGCGACGACGAGCCTGTCGTCCGCGGTGACCGTGGTGATGGTGCCGGTGAAGATGTCGCCCTGGTAGGCGAGCAGGGGCTCGTAGAGATAGGTATTGCCCGCGGCGTCGGTCAGCACCTCGTCTGATGCGTCGGCGATGAAGACGCCGGTGAGTTCGGCGCCAACCAGGGCCAGCCCCATGCCCTTCACGGACGTGGGCAGTACGGCGGTGCCCAGGCCGGGCTCGATGCGCATCGGGTCGACGCTGGACCAGGAGGAGACCAGGGCGCCAAAGCGGCCGGGCGCCTGGAATTGGTCGACCGAACCGTAGTAGACGCTGCGGGCTTCGACCAAGGGGCCGGACTCGGCACCCATGGTGGTGGGGTCGCTCGCGGCAAAGTAGAGGTGACGGTCGGTTCTGAGACCGACCTCGTGCAGCGATTCGTCTTCGACCACGTGGTTGGGCGTGGCGACGGTGGCGTGGGCGCGCACGCGTTCGGTACGGGCGTCGACCCGGCGCAGCACGGCGCCGTCGGCGAAGGGAAGCTCGTAGACGTGGTAGTTGTTTTCGGGCTCGCTGAGGGCTTCCTGGCGGACGAGCTGGACGCTGCGGCTATCGAGGATTTCGTAGAGGCCCGTGGTGGGGTCCTGGCGCTCGCGGAAGAGCTCCATGGTGACCTGGCGGGAGGAGCTGACGCCGATGTCGCGAACGCCGACCCGCAGGTTCTGGGGCTCGGCGGTGGTGAGGATCTGGCCCTCGGGTGGCCACAGCAGGTCGAGGTCGGGCTTCACAGTGTCGGCGATCTTGCCGATGTAGACCGTCTGGGAGCGGCCCGACTGGCCGAGCACGTCGTAGACCACGGCATGGACGGCGAAGCCCGGGGCTCCCTCGGGGGGGATCACGCTCGTGCGATAGACGTGCTCGAGCGCCGAGGCGCCGCTCTGGTCGGTGATGGAGTCGTACTCGATGGCGACCGGGACGTCGTTGACGTAGAAGACGGCGCGGTCGATGCCGTCGGGGCCCAGGTCGTCGATGGCTTCCACGCTGATGACCAGATCCTGGCCGTCGATGATGACCGATTCGTCGTTGGCCGGCTGGATGATGATGGCCGAGGGAGGCTCGTCCTTGGCGATCTGGAAAACGCGGGGCGCCGAGAGCAGTGAGGCATGGCCGTCGGTGTCGGTCGCGATGGCGGTGAAGCCCACGTACTGTCCGATGCGTCCGACCGGTACCGTGTCGTGAAACTGGAAGGGGGCGGCCATGTCGTCGCCCACGGGCATGTAGCTGAAGGCGTCCGGGTCGGGCCCCGAGGCGCTGAAGAACTGCACCGAGGCGATGCCCTCTTCGCGGTCGCTGGCGATGACGTTGACGATGAAATCGCGGGCTTCGGTGAGCTGCTGCAGGGAGGCTCCGAGGTTGAAGCCGCGGTTGTCCAGCAGTTGGATGTCCAATACGACGGGGGGGGCGTTCTTGACGATGGTGACGTTGCGGAAGTCGCTCGCGGCGTTGCCGGCGCCATCGCGGGCGGAGAAGTCGACGCGCGCGATCAGCTCCTCGAGCGTCGACTCGGGGCCGGCCATGGTTTCGAAGGCGGGGATCGCGAACTCACCGAGGTGGGGTGGCCCCGGGAAGATACGGGAGGCGATGGTTTCGGCGGCGTCGAAGATACCGTCGGCGTTGGTGTCAACTGTCAGCGAAACCTCGAGGACTTCGACCTCGACGTTGTCGATGACCTCGGCGGCGTAGGGCAGGCTGCGGTCGGCCACGGTGGTGGCGCCCTCCAGGGGCGGCTGCAGCACGCTGATGATGGGGGCTTCGGTGTCGCGCCCGATGAGCACACGGGTGGGCGCGGAGGTGCGCGCGACGCGCGCTTCGCCCAGGGTGCGGCGCTCGCCGGCCTGGGCGCTCAGGCTCAGCTCGCTGCCGGCTTGTCCATAGGGAATGTCGACGAGGAACTCATAGGGATAGAGAACGTCGGTGTAGCTGCGGTCGCCGCCGACCAGTCCGGCCACGTCGAGCTGAACCCAGGCGATGTCGACGTCGTCGACGGCCACCACCTGCACCAGCATCTTCCGCCCCTCGGTGCGGGTGTCGCCGTCCTTGGGCAGGCCGATGGCGACGCTCGGAGGCTGATCCTGGACGATCTCGACGGCGATTTCTTCGGCCGCGAGGTGTTTGTCGAAGTCGCCACTCAGGGCGCCGTATTGATCGACGGCCTCGACGCTGAGGGTCAGCAGGTTGTTGGTGGAGTCGACGGGATCGAGGGCGGGGACGTCGAGGGCGAACTGATAGGGCGGCTGCCGCAGGGTCTCGTCGTAGATGACGGTCGCCAAGGGGCCTCGGGTGACCCGCAGGCGCGTGGAGGCGATGCCCACGTCGTCGAAGGCGTGGACGTTGATGACCTTGACGCTGCCTTCGACCAGGCGGTCGCCGTTTTCGGGGTCGATGATGTCGACGACGGGGCGCTCGTCGACGCGCACCGGGAACTTGACCTCGCGCTCGCGTCGGTTGCCCGAGGCGTCGCGCACCACCAGCTTCAACCAGACGTCATAGAGGCTTCCGTCGACCAGCGGGATGTCCGGCAATAGGCTCGCGATCTCGGTGATGCGTGCGACCGGTACCAGCTGGCTGTAGACCGGGGTCTCGATGCTGAGCGTGCTGACGGGGCGGTGGTCGACGGCGGGGACGGCGCCGATGCTGCGAATGGGCGCGCCGTAGGGGGCCTGTTGGTAGGTGACGCCGTCGGGGGCGCGGCCGCCGTAGGTGACGAAGACTTCGAGCTGCTCGATCTTGACGTTGTCGAAGGCGTAGAAGCTGGTGACGAACTCGGTGCCCTCGTGGGGGCCGAAACCCGCCTTGGGCTCTTCGATCACGATCTCGGGATTGATGTCGTCGGCGACGGCGATGAAGGTGAGGTCGTGGCGGTTGATCGCGCCGGAGGCGTCGGTGACGACGGCCGAGAGTACGACCGGCTCACTGGCTTTGATCAGGCCCGAGGGAACCTGCAGGCTGTAGGTGCCCGCGGCGGCGTGTTCGGACCGCTCATGGCCAAAGAGATCGGCGATGGCGGTCGAGTAGCTGGTCTCGAGGGAGTCGTAGATGCTGGCGAATGCTTCGGTATCGCCTGCGGTTCCCACAACGTAGTCGCGGAGCGCTCCGTTGCCGCTGATCTGCTGGCCGTTGGCGAAGATTCGCACGCTGTTGTTTTCGAGCGCTCGGTCGTCGGTGGCGACCACGCGCACGTCGATGGCGAACGTGCCGGCGACGATCAGCTGGTCGCTGCTGGGGGCGGTGATGCGGATTTCCGGGACGATGTTTTCGATGGGCTCGACGAGAATGGTGCGCTGGGACGCGTTGCCCTGGGAGTCGCGGGCGACCAGGGCGTATTGTTTGGGCACGGTCGAGTCGAAGACCGCGCTCAGCTCTGCGGTTGCGGTGCCATTCGGGGCGCCGGGGCAGGCGTTGGGCCAAGCTCTCTGGGACAGGGCGACTCCAGTGGGCTGGCCCAGTCCGTCGGCTGCGTAGAGGGCGATCTCGGCGATGGAGTCGTCGTCGGTGGCGTTGACCTTGAGCTGCAGTGGGTCGCCGGGGCGGGCGTAGAAGCTTCCGCGATTGACGGCGCTACTACCGGCGTCGGTGCCCGCCGCGGTGAAGCCGGTGAGCATCATCACGGGGGGCTGGTTCTGCAGCACCGGGTAGTGCAGCTGGATGCTCTCGATGTTGCCGGAGTGGTCTTCGGCGACCAGCTGGAGATCGACTTCGCCGGCCTGGATGTCGGAGGGTACCTGGAAGGGGACGCGGTAGTTGCCGGTCTCGAAGATGCCGGGCATCTGATCGATCAGGGTGCCGCTGCCGTCGTAGATCCTCAGGGAGGCAAAATCGAGGGTGGAGTCCTGAATCGAGAGGTCGAGATCGAACCACTGCCCCGCGACGACGCTGGTGCCAGACGTGGGGGCGTTGATCCAGAAGCCCGGAGCGGCTTCGTCCGCGATCAGCCCCTGATAGCCGAGGGGAAAGATCTCGCGCGGACCGCGCTCTTCGGAGAAGCGGTCGATGACGTATCCGTAGGTGACGAGTCGATCGCGCGAGGCTTCGATCGGCGCGCGCAGCTCCAGGTTGCGGCGCACCACGGGGCCGGCGCCAAAGGCCTGCGCTTCGGCGAGTGTGACCTGGCCGGCGCCCGAGGTCGCGCCGGAGTCGGCGACGAAGGCGGTGACGCCGCCCAGGAGATCGACGCGGAGGGCCTTCAGGAAGAAGGATACGGGGCTGCCGTCGGCGGCGCGCAGCTGCGGCTTGACGATGGCGTAGTCGGCGGCCTGCAGCTCCGACAGGGCGAGGCTCTCGGTCTCGGTGACGGCGACCAGGCGTTGTTCGGCCAGGGCCTGGCATCCGCAGGCACCGCCGACGCAGCGGGGCTGGATGTAGACGTCGAATTCGACGGCGTAGCTCTGACCGTCGACTTCGAGCTGGAGGTTGTTTGCGGCTGGATCGACGACGAGCGGCCAAACCACGAGTTTGCCGGCTGCCGTGGTTTCGAGCAGGGTGTTGTTACCCACGCGAAGTCTGGCGACGATGCCGGCGGCTTCGGGGTAGTCGAGCTCGATGGTGGGCTCAAGGATTTCGGAGAGGGCGGTGCGCCTGCGGGCGCTGCCGATGGCGGCCCGTTCCGCACCCAAGGTGGTCTGCAGCGGCAGAAAGCCCGAAGGTACGCTCGCATCGGCGACGTCGTCCTGGATCGCGAAGGTGTGTGCGGTCCGCGCTCCGCGCACGACGCTGGCATTCGGCGAAGTCCGCTCCAGCAATACCAGCGGGGGTGCGTCGCTCTCGACCTGAACCAGCAGCGTCTCGCGGCTGCTGTTGCCCGAGGTATCGGTCGCCGTCACGACGAGGGTGAAGTCGTCGAGTTCCGGGTTGGCCGGGTCGTAGACGCTGGTGTCGATGGTGTGGGTCAGCTTGGTCGAGGGGGTGGCGAGGCCGGAACCGGCCAAGACCGGCGTGGGGTCGGCGTCGATGAAGAGCGCATAGGAGTCGAGGGCGCTGTCGTCGCTGATCTCGACGATGACCTCCACCTGCTGGCGTTCGTAGACGATGGCGCCGGGGCGCGAGATGACGATTTGGGGTCGCGTCTCATCGCGGGCGAGGCTCAGGGGGATGCGCTCGCTCTCGGCGAAGTTGTAGCCGGCGTCGCGTACGCGGAATTCGACCTGGTACTCGACGCCCTCGAGCAGGGCCAGCTCCGGGGGCAGGCTGAGGCTTCCTTTGAAGTCGGTGACCGCTCGTTGGCTGGAGAAGGCGGTGCCGAAGGCGTCGGGGTTGGGGATGCTGAGGGTTTCGACGCGGTCGTCGCGCTTCAGCTCGAGGGTCAGCGCTCCGAGTTCGGTGCCCTCGGGCCCGAAGAGCATCGCCTCGATCTCGCCGACGTAGGTGTCGTCCTCGGCACTTCCGCGCACCTGGGCTATGCCATCGGGGTAGATCTCGATCGACGCTGGATCGCTGAGCGCGATGCGCGGCGCTTCCAGGTCATCGAGGATGTCGATGCTGTACTCGGCTTCGGCGCTCTGACCGGCGCTGTCGGTCGCGCGCACACCGATGCGCAGGGTGGCTCCGGTTTGCTCGGGGCGGTGGGGGGCGCGCATGGGCGCGCTCAGATAGTCGGCGGCGGCGAGGGCGTCTTCGAGAGGCTCGCCGGTGAGGATGTACTCGTAGACCGTGGCACCCGTGTCAACGACGAAGAAGGTCACGGAGCTGACCTGGCGATCGTCCTGCACCGAGGCCAGCAGCGTCATCGGTGCGCCCTCGACGTAACGGCTCCCGGGCGCGGGCAGCTTGAGCGCGATGCTGGGTGGCTGGTCCGAGGCCAGCGCGTATTGCCACTGGTCCTCGCTGGTGTTGCCGAACTCGTCGGTGGCCTGCAGTGTCAAGACGAGGCTGTCGCCGGTGGCGGGCAGGGTGAAGCCAAAGCTGCCCTCGAGGACGTTTTGGCTGCCCGTGCGCGAGTGTATGACGGTGCTGCCCTGGCGTACGGTGAGGGAACTGACGCGCGCGTCGTCGACTGCACGATAGTTGAACTGGGTCAGCTCGCCGCGGTAGAGCGTGGAGCCGGGAATCGGTGAGCTGAGGCCTGCTTTCGGGGCAGCGTTGTCGGCGACGACGCTCAACTCGTGCACGCTGGCGCTTCCGGTGGTCAGATCGGAACGCAGGCCCTTGGAGTCGATGGCGACCAACTCGACGCGCAGCGTTTGATCGGCGTTGTCGAGGTTCAGGGGGCGCAGCGCCAGCGGAATGCTGGCCAGCACGGCCTTGCCTGCGGTGACGCTCTGCAGGGTTTCGTAAACGGGGGTGGTCGCGGCGCCGACGAAAACCTTGGCCTCGATGGAGTTGACGGCGACGTCATCCTCGGCGCGGACCTGGAGCACCACATCCTGACGCGGGTGGTATGCGCTGCGGTCGCTGCTGATCTGGCCCACGTTGGGTGCGGCGTCGGCGCCTACAGCGACCACGATTTCGTTGGTCGTGGCATTGCCGCTGTCGTCGATGGCCGTGGCCGTCACCGGGTAGCGATCGAAGGAGAGACTTTCGCCGCGGCTGAAGAGGGGCACGTGGACGAAACGGGAGGCTGTGAATGCGCCAAGGCTGCCGCCGATGGCATCGGGGACGAGGTCGGGGGCCGTGATGACGTCTGCGGGGTTGCCCGTGAGCACGTAGCCGCTGGCGCCCGCCTGGATGCCGCGAAGCTCCAGGCTCTTGACGCCCACGTTGTCGTAGCCGGTGATGCGGAACAGGACGTCGGTATCCTCGGTCACGGGCGCCAGCGACTCGCCCGCTTCGGTGGAAGTGATGGCCGGCGAGACGATGTTGAGGACTGGCGGCTTTTCGTCGGGGCCGACGGTGACGGTGACCTCGGCGCTGCGGGTGCTGTGTCCGGAGCCATCGTAGGCCACGGCGGCCACGCGCAGGGCCTGGGGCGATACGATCCCCTCGGGAGCTGTGTAGAGCAGCGTGAAGGGGCGGCTGCGATCGGAGCCGATCAGACGGTCCTCGACGTAGAATTCGACGCGGGTGACGCCGACGTCATCACTTGCGTTGGCCGCCAGTTCCAGGGGTTGGCCCGAGACGTGCTGTGAGCCCTCGACGGGGGCCGAGACGGCCACCGTCGGCGCCTGGTCCTCGTAGATGGTGACGCGCACCTCATCGGATTGGGAGGTGAGTCCGGCGGCGTCGCTCACCCGTGCGCGCAGGCGGATGACCTTGCCGAGATCCTCGGGCGTGGTGGGCACCTCGAAGCGGTGCGTGGAGCCGACGGCCTGGACCGACCACCTGGCGGGATCGAAGGGAGCGATGAAGCCATGCTCGCCCACGACGGCGCCGTCCCGTAGCAAGAGCACCTGCACGCCCGAGCTGGCGGTGTCGTCCTCGAAGCTGACGTCCACCCCGATGGTGGCGCCGGCCACGGCCGTCGCGCCGTCGCTGGGGGAGACGAGTCTGATCTGCGGCGTCCGGTTTTCGACGATGCGGATCAGGCGCGCGGGGCTCGGCGTGGCCTTGCCGTTCTGGTGCAGCAGAGCGTAGACCGAGCGGCTGGCTTCCGAGCCCGTGATTTCGGGGATGGAGGCGTCGACCTGCCAGAGCCACCAGCTCGACTTGGGTGGCCCGAAGGGCGGCGCCTGGAGCGTCTGCATCACGGGAAACGATGTGGTGCCGATCTTGGCATCGTCCAGGTAGAAGTCCACGCGATCGAAGCGCCCGTACTGCTCCTCGGCGGAGGTCGGCATGCCGACCTGGAAGCGCGCCCGAGCGCCCTCCACGAAGCTCTGGTTCGGCTGCGGGAGGATTAGCGCGTAGGGAGGAAGCTGCGGCTCTTGGGCGGTGCTGACGCGCACGCTCAGTGTCGTGCTCAGGGCGCTTTGGCCGGCGCTGTCGATGGCCTCGGCCTGGACCAGCTGCAGGGTGCCGACCATCGACTCGTCGGTGTTGATCACGGCCTGGAAGGGAGCGGTCGTGCGTGTGGCCAGGAGACTGCCGTTCAAGAAGAAGCGCACCTCGGAAATTGCCGCATCGTCGCTGGCAAGTGCGTTGGCTTGGATGGCGTCGCCCACGGTGACGTTGGTATTGCCGAAGAGGCGAACCTCGGGCACGCCGTCGCGCGCGACGACGTTCACCGTGCCGGTGATGTCAGGTAGCTCCGCGAGGCGAACCGAGAGCTGGGCGGGGGTGGCCTCGTCAATGGCGGCGGAGGCTTTGACCTGACCGTAGACGTCGACGCTCAGCACGGGAGCGAACTCGGGGGCGACGCTCCACTCGGTGGGAAACTGGGAGGTGACCTCGACGCGGGTTCCGTCGTCGAAGACCGCGGTGAGCGCGGGCACGGGGTAGCGCGTATTGAGGCGGGGCAACTCCACGAAGCCGCCGGTGGTCACGCCCTGGAACTCGAGGGCGGTGACCTGGCGCGTCACGTCGACGGTGACCGGAACGCGCACGGGCGGGAGGTCGCCGTAGGTCACGGTGATGGCGACATCGGCGCTGCCGGTGCTGTCGATGGGGCGCACGACGCCAGCGGCATCGACGCGGACGAGATTGGGGTGGCTGGAGGTGTAGCTGACGCCTGAGCCGGCACCGGGGACGGGGGTGAGACCGCGGAACTGGAAGTCCACGCTGGGGACGATGGTGGCGGTTTGGATCAGGCTGTTGAAGAGGATCTGCGTTGGGGCAGCGACCAGACCCGTGGCGGCTTCGTCGACGTTTTCGCCAGTAAAGACGATCTTGGCGAAGTCGGTGTGATTGCCCGATGCGTCCTCGACGGCGGCCTCGAGCATGACCACGCCGTCGTGGGCGATGGCATCGGAGTCGAGTTCACGTCCCGCCGGGATCGGAACCGCCAGATCGAAGCGTAGCTGGCCCTCGCGTCGCGGGTAGATGCGCTGAAAGCCGCCGCTGTCGGCAAAGGCCAGGGGGCGCACGCGCTCGACGATCCCGCCGGCGGCGCGTAGCTGGGAAGCGCGCACGCCGAGCAGGGAGATGCCGACCTGACGGATATCGACGTCGTCGACGGTCTGCACCGTGGCGATGAGGTGCTGAACGCCATCCAGCTCGGCGAGGGAGACGGACTCGAGTTGCAGCGTCGGGGCTTGGGTCTCGACGCGAAATGTTTCGGTGTGTTCGAGGACGGTTCCGTCCTGGAAGTGCAGCACCGCCGACGGCGTCAGCGAAGCGTCGCCTTCCGCGGCAAAGGTGAGCTCACAACCCGCCGAGTTGGGAATGGGGCTGCCCTCGGAAGGGGCAAAGGTCCTGAGCGCGGAGCCGAGCGCGCCGACGTCGAGCTTGACCAGCTGGCTGCAGTCGCTGACCGAGACGATGTAGCGGACCGAACTGCCGGAAGCGGCGATGGCAGAGCTGGCGCGGATGTCGACGGTCACATCGGCGCGTCCTCCCTGTGGGACGGTGCCGATGAACAGAGCGAACAGACATGTGAGCGCCACAACACGCCTACTTGCGTGCTGAGAGCGCCAGAAGCGGGCGAATGAACGCCTCTTCGTGGATCGTGCCTCGACCACAACGGTTCCCTGGGCGCAGCCCGGCTACCCCAGACCTGCCCGCACATTGCATCGCCCCCCCCAAGTACCAATCCCGCAGAGAGCTATGCGTTAGGCCGATCGATAGCAGTCTCGGCCAGCGGGATCAAGCTTGAACGTCAAGAAGCCGACATGCTCTGTGTCGTTTTTGATCCGGATCGTCGGTGACACGGGTTGGTATCGATGTTTGGTGTCGAGGTTTGGTGTCGAGGTTTGGTGTCGAGGTTTGGTGTCGAGGTTTGGTGAAGTGAGGTTGGGTCACGCGACGCGTGAAACAATGGGGCGGTTGATGTTTGTGCTGAACAGATCAACCGCTCAAAAAAGGTGGTGGTGTGGCTTGCTGCGATCGCATGACGTATGAGCGGTTGGCTGCCGCGACCGCGATTCGCCTGGCGCTAGCGGTCGTCGCGAGCATGTTGCTGCCCGATTGGCACACTTGGCGTTCTCCGGCCGAAGTGCGATGGAATATGCGTCGTAGTTGTTGTGGTTGTGGCGCAGATTCTGCATGAATGCGGCAGCACGGCGAACCCGCACGCCGTCGCTACAGCGACCGAGGTGCTGCAAGTAGCGCTCCAAAGCCTTGGGAACGTCTCGGAGCTTGATCGGCATGAGGGCGG
>JAOUOP010000155.1 GCA_029880325.1 Myxococcales bacterium
GAACTTTGACTGTACGGCGCTGGCCGGAGTGCCATAGGCGAGCCCGAGCTGGTGGCGCTTGGCGCGGGCCTCCTTGGCCAGCTCTTCGCAGCGCGATTTCAGCGCCCGCTGCGCTTCCTCGAGCCCGACGTACTCGAGCAGCAACACCTCGGGCATCACGATGCGCAGCTCGATCTCGTCGGGCCAGTTCTTCACCTTGTTGTTCGGGTCGAAGTAGACCTCGGGCCTCTTGACCACGAAGACCTTCTCGCCGATTTCATTGCACTTGACCGTCACGCCGGGCCAAGCCTCGTAGTCGAAGACACCCCCGCAGTCCGTGGGATTGACGGCCACGTAGGCCATCTTCTCCCTGATGGCCGCTGGGCAGGTGAGTTCTACCCTCGAGGTCTGATGCTTATCGTAAAACTCCCCCGGCCAGCCGCGGTGGCACTTCATGGCGTTGGCCAAGTCGCAATGGAAGCCCTCGAGAAAGAGCGGTAGCGTGCCCAGGACGTCGGTGATGGTCTCGTGATCGTGCGAGGACATCTGGCAGAGGTTGTGCACGAGGATGCCGTGCTGATTGGCGTTGTAGCCGAGCGTGTAGAGGTAGATCTGCTGCGAGGTGCCGTCGGCATCGGGCCTCAGGAGCCAGTGCCGACGGGTCACGCGTCGGGTCAACATATAGGTCTTTCCGGGGAGGACTGGGCGAGCGAGGGTCATGCCCGGCGGGCAGAGCAAGCGCGATGCCGGAATCGGGCGCCAGTCATTTCAGGCACTCACGACGCAACACCACGCCTCCGAAGCGGCGGCCGCCGGCGGAGGCGTGGCGGCCGCCACCCCGCGGACCAGAGCAAGCGCTCCCACTGAGGCGCTTTGGGCAGTTACCAGCTCTAGCTGGCGCGCGTTGAGCTGCCGAGAAAATAGCCTGGAAGCTTTTCTGGTGCGCGGCTGCGGTAACTGGCGTGCGTGGTCCGAGCCCGGACGAGAGTAGGCTCAAGGTGGGTCGGAAATTTGCGGGCCGGCTGTCGTGCACCGGAGAGGGCCGTCGCGGGGCGTTTGCGGCGCTTGAGTGTGTTTCGGCGCTCGAGCGCGGTGAACTCGGACAAACTGGCAGGCGCCGCGCCGAGGTGTTTCACTCAGGAGTAGGCTCAAGGTGGGTCGGAAATTTGGGAAATTAGAAAGTTGGCACCCAGTTGAATCAATCCAGGCGATTTGCACCAGAAGGAGGCGATTTGGAGTTCAACACGCCAGTTGCTGGCGCTTTCACATACCCTCTCGGCTACGGCCCTGATAACATCGAGTGCGTACGTGGCCTAAAACCTGGGGGCAAGGAGTCCGTTGTTCGAAGATAGCCCTTCGCCGGAGCAGCCCAAGGACGAGCATGATCCAGCCTTTCTGCGCGCGGAGCTGGCTCGCTCGACACACCGCAATCTAAATACGGTCTCTTCGGGCCTGGCGGCCATCTACCTGGTCTTCGCGCTCACGCACACGGCCCTGCTGCCCAGTAGGTCAGGGGTGGTCTTGGTGGCCATGACCTTGCTGTCGGCCGTGCTATTCCTGATGTACGCCAGGCACGCCGGTACGCAGCTTCTGTCGGCGTCCGCCGCACCGTTCGTCACATTCATGGTCGCCCTGGTGACTCTCACCAACGTCAGTACGCACTTCCTGCTCATGGGGGAGCTGCTTCACGGCTACAACTTCATGCTCTTGAACCTCGTGTTCGGAGCGCTGATCCTGATGCGCAGCTGGCTGCTACTATTCTATACAATCTCGCTCCCGACGTCCCTGATTTGCGTCGCTATCGCCATCGATGCCCCCCCCTGGCATCTGGCCGTCGGCGGCCTGCTCGGCTCGGCCGTCATCGGCCTCGTCGTGCAGACCGGTCGCGTCGATGTCTTCACTCGCATGACTGGTTTTCGCCTCGAAGCGGAAACCGCCCTGCTAGCCTCCCAACGCTCCGAGAAGATCATCCGCCGCACTCGCCGAGACCTGCTCGAGATCATCGACAAGGCGCCCGATGGGGTTGTCGTGCACCGCCACGGCAAGATTGTCTACGCCAACCCCGCGTTCCTGAGCTGGCTACAGAGCGGCGACAATGACTCCCTGACGGGTAGCTCGCTCGTCGACCTCGTATCCGAAGTGGATCGCGCTTCTTTCGAGAAAAGCGAATCGAATACGGCAGCTCGAAACACCCGCGAGTTCAACTTCCGGCGCACCGACGGGCAGGAGATCGTGCTCGAACTGGCGTCCCCCAAGACCATCGACTTCAACGGTTCGGACGCTACGTTGCTGGTAGCTCGCGATGTGACCGAGCGCCACGCCGAACTTCGGGCTCGCCTCATGCTGGCCGATCGCATGGCTGCGGTGGGCACACTCGCGGCCGGGGTCGGTCACGAGATCAACAATCCGCTGGCATTCGTCACCAACAACCTCAACGCGTTGCGCGCCGAACTCGACGATCCTGCGCTTGAGCTCGCTGTGATCAAACGCACCGAGCTCCGCGAAATCACCGACGAATGCCTCGGAGGAGCAGCGCGGATCCGCGCAATCGTTGGCGACCTCAAAACCATGGCGCGGGCCGATGAGGAGACTCGGAGCCACCTCGACGTGCGCGAGCTGCTGGAGTCCAGCATCAAGATGGTTGCCCACGAACTGCGACATCGCTCGACGGTGCGCACAGATTTTGCCGATGTGCCTGCGGTCCAGGCCAATGGCGCGCGTCTCGGACAGGTCTTCGTCAACATGCTGGTCAACGCCGGGCACGCCTTCGAAGAGGGGGGCCGCGAGGCGAACTTCATCGACATTCGGACGAAAACCGGCGAGCAGAATCGTGTGGTGATCGAGATTTCCGACAACGGTCAGGGCATGAGCGAGCAGACCCGGACACGTCTCTTCGAGCCCTTCTACACGACCAAGCCGATTGGGGTCGGCACCGGTCTGGGCTTGTACTACTGCCACGAAGCGGTGCGCGGATTTGGAGGCGAGATCGACGTCGAAAGCGAGCTTGGCCGGGGCACGACGTTCCGCATTGCCCTACCGGCCGCTGAAGCGCGACCTTCCACCAAACCCGAGGTACAGACGCGACCGGCACCATGCGACAGGCGCTGCCGCATTCTCGTCATCGACGATGAACCGGAGGTCGGCCGCTCGCTTCAGCGCATGCTCAAGCGCGAACACGACGTCACGCTCACCACCAGCGGCTGCGAAGGGATCGAAACCCTCGTCAGCGAAAGCTTCGACGCCGTGATCTGCGACATCATGATTCCGGATCTTCCAGGCCGGCAGATCTACAGCCGCCTGCGCGAGCTACGCCCCGGTGCAGAGGACCGCGTCATCTTCATTACCGGAGGCGTCTTCACCCGCGACGCCAAGGACTTCATCGCTAGCATCGACAACCCCGTCCTGCAAAAGCCGTTTTCCCCAGACGAACTGCGGGGCACGCTCGCCGCGCTGGTCGGCCCGTGATCCACGGTCTTCAGCGTTCGGACGCAGCGCGCATAACTGACTCGTCTTCAACCTACGGCAGCAGCGTAAGCCCTCGGCGAATGACGGGCTTGTGCTGAGCCTGAAGCTGTGATGCGGGGAATGCCGGGGCGGAGGAACAGCGAGTGCTGCCTGTCGGGAGACGCGGGCGCGCTGGCGGCAGTCCGGA
>JAOUOP010000069.1 GCA_029880325.1 Myxococcales bacterium
ACCCCCGAGAGCATCTACGACCGCTGCGAACGCCCCGGTGACCGGTTGCGCGTCGGCGACGGCGGCCGCGAGGTCGAAATCGGCTGGCTCGAGTACATCCCCGGCGAGCTCGAAGACGGCGCCACGCCCGACGCCGAGTCCCCCGGCCTGCATTTCTACCTGGCCGACGCGGTCGACAGCGAGCGCGACGATTTCTACGGCACGGTCCATCTGATCCGAACCTTCGTCACCGAAGACCGCAAGGTCACCGACCTCCCCTACTTCAGCTTCGAGACCCGCTACGTGCAACTCGACGGCGGCAGCCACCTCTTCGGCCGCGTCCGCAACTACCAGAGCACCCAGGTTCAGGAACTGCTGACTGTCGGTGTGGTCCAGGGCGACGCCAATCACAACGGCATCTTCGGCGCCCGCGAGGACGATCCGGTCGCGATGATCGCCGCCGGCCGCCCCGAGGAGAGCTACCTGGTGGCGCGCCTGCGCGGGACCATGTTCGACGAAGAGGTGCCGGGCTCGCGCATGCCGCTGGCCAACCAACCGTTGTCGATCGCCGAGATGCTCGCCCTCTTCTGCTTCATCGAAGGGCTGCCCGCCGATCCGAGTGCCATCAACATGGCCTCGAGCATCGACTACGCCGGCTGCAGCTACTCGGCGGCGCCCGAAGAGCTAAATCTTCTGGGTTCGGGTGTCACCTGGTCGCAGCGCATCAAGCAAATCCTGGAGTTCAACTGCGGTGGCTGCCACTCCGATCCGGCCCCGCAAGCAGCTCTGAACCTCAAGGGCGAAGACGTCTACGCGCGGCTGCTCGAGAGCTCGGCACAGCTGCCCGACCTGAAGTTGATCGAGCCGGGCGTGCCCGAGCAGAGCTACCTGTGGCTGAAGCTGGTGGCCGACGAGTCGATCGTGGGCGCCGGTATGCCGCTCAACCCGCTGTCGGGGGCCGGCATGCTCAGCGAGGCGGAACTCGCCGACATCCGGGCCTGGATCGAAGCGGGCGCGGTTGAGGATCAGTAGGGCTAAAGTCTCGCGCCAATCGTCCGAAGTTCCTGGGCAAGAGAGGCGAGCTTCGCAGCCGCCCGGGTCGCTCAGGGCGACGCGCGGCTCGCCTCTCGGTTCCCGCCCGTTTCGCTTCGCGAGACCTCGGGACCTGTCGGCGCTATCGGTCGCTGGATCCGGTGCTCGATGTCGGCGGTTTGTGAGCGCGGTCGCCCCTGGCAAGCCAGGAACGCGATCGCCGCACAGAACCACCGAGCTCGAGGCCGGAGCAGTAGGCGGGTTCGACTCCCACCAGTGCCACCACCTGACACGAACTGCCCGTTCGCACCTTTTCGTACATCTCTCGTCTCATCCTGAAGCCCCTCATCCGGTCACCACATTGCCCAAACCGGATGGGGGGCGGTAATTGATCGGCATGGGACGCATCTGCGTATTCGCCGGCTCGAGCGCCGGAAAGGACCCGAGCTTCGTGCGCGTGGCCGCCCAGCTCGGCGCCGAACTCGCCCGCCGCGGCATCGGCCTGGTCTTCGGCGCCGGACGCGTGGGCCTGATGGGGGCCATGGCCGACGCGGCCCTCGGCGCCAGCGGTGAAGTCATCGGAGTCATCCCGCGCGCCATGGTCGAGCGTGAGTGGGCCCACCAGGACCTGAGCCAGCTGCATGTGGTGGCCGACATGCATGAGCGCAAGGCGCTGATGAATCAGCTCGCTGACGCCTTCCTGGCGCTGCCCGGAGGCATCGGCACGCTCGAAGAACTCTTCGAGGTCTACACCTGGGCCCAGCTCGGCTTCCACCACAAGCCCGTGGCCCTGCTCGACGTGCACGGCTACTACGGGCCACTTCTGTCCATGCTCGACGCCATGGTCGATGCCGGCTTTCTCGGGCGCGAGGCGCGCGCCCTGCTGCACTGCGACGACGATGCCTCACGGCTCCTGGACGCGCTGTCGACGGCGCTTGCCTGAGTCGCAAGCGGCATACATCCACTCACTTCCGATGCGTTCGCGACAAACGCGATCGACCGGGAAGACCGTTTGCCGGGCCGATACGTCTGCCTCTTCACGTATCCTAGGACCCAGCCGGGAGGGATCATGACCAGGACCGCCTCGAAGCCACTTTTCTTGCTGCTGCTGTCGCTGCTGGCCTTGGCCTGCAAGGACGCTGAGTCAAAGCCTGCTGCCTCCGCCAGCGGCGGTGGCGGTGTGATCGCCGAGGTGGTCAAGATCGTCGGCGCCGGCGGCGTGCAAGCCGCGCGCCTCGAGCCCGGGACCTTTCTCGGCGTCGGCGGACAGCTCCAGGCCGGCGACCGCATCCAGGTGCCGGCGGGCACCCTGGCCCGCATCGCCCTGTCAAACCGCATCCAGCTCGACCTGAACGAAGACTCCGAAATCACTCTGAGTCAAGACCCGAACGCCATCGCCCTCGAACGCGGCGAAGTGGTGGTCGACCTCAAGGGTGCCGACCAACCGCTGCGCGTGCGGGCTGGAAAGGACAGCCTGCAGCTGAGCTCGGGCCTTTCGCGACTGCAGCGCTACGACGACGAAGGCAGCTACAGCATCGTCGAAGGCCGCGGACAGCTCGATAGGGGCGGACGCCGTGTCGAGTTGCTCGCCGGCATGTGGGTGCATACGCCGCTGTCGGACGCACACCGGCCCCGCACCTCGGCGGCCGTCGCCCAGGAGATCGACTGGGCTCTGGCCTTCGATAACCTCAGGCAAGCCCAACTCGAAGTGCCGCGCGGCGTGGGTTCCTTGAAGGCGCGCGCCGCCGGCTCCAGCTACGAGTTCCAACCCCTGCGCCTCACCGACCAGGAGGTTCAGGTCTCGGTGGCCGGTCGCATCGCCCATACCCGGGTCGAGCAGAGCTTCTACAACTCGGCCTCGCAGGTGCTCGAAGGCATCTACCGCTTCCCACTTCCCGCCGACGCTTCCATCTCCAACCTCGAGTTACTAGTCGGCGACACCTGGATGCGCGCCGAGATGCTGGAGAAGAAGCGCGCCCAGCACATCTTCCAGCAGATCGTCGATGCCACGGTGCCGCGCGATCCGGCGCTGCTGGAGTGGGAGCAGGGCAGCATTTTCAAGATGCGCATCTTTCCCATCCCGGCCAAGGGCGCGCGCAAGATCCGCCTTTCCTATACGCAGGTGCTCAAGGGCGACAGCCAGGTGCTGCGCTACCGTTATCCCATGGGCGGCAGCGCCAGCGGCGCCAGCGGTACCTCCATCGATAACTTCCGCTTCGAGGCGCGCATCGATCGCCGCGGCCTCGGCACCGAAGAGCTCGAGGGTGTGCGCTCGGTCATGCTCGAAACCCGCCATCGCATGGACGAGGGCGCCCTACTCCTGCAGGCCGACGCCCGCGAGTTCACGCCCGCCAGCGACCTGGGCTTCGACATTCCGCGCGCAAGCTCCGGCGCAAGCCACGTGCACCAGGAGACCTTCCTCGGCAAAGACGGCAAGGCCTACTTCCTGCTGGCCCTGCGACCGGAGCTCAGCCAGGCGCGCGAGCCGGGGCGCGCGGTGGACTATGCCTTTGTCTTCGACCGCAGCCATAGCACTGCGCCCGAGCTGTGGGCCATGGCCGCCACCACGGTGCAGACCCTGGTCGAGCGCATGGAGGAGAGCGATCGCTTCACGCTGCTGGCCTGCGACACGGCCTGCGACGAGCTGGGTGGCGGCATGCGCCCAGGCGGCACCCAAGGCGCGCTCGAGGTCAAGCGTTTCACCGAGGGACAAGACCTGATGGGCGCCAGCGACGTGGCCAATGCCGTCAGCATGGCCGCCGCCCGCCTCAGGGACAAGGCCCGAGCCGACGCCGAACCCGTGGTGGTCTACCTGGGCGACGGCATCGCATCGGCGGGGCCTCTCGACCCGAATGAAGTCGCACAGGCGCTCAAACCTGCGCTCCAAGGCGTGCGCGTGGAAGCGCTGGCCCTGGGGGCCCGCTCCGACCTCAACGCCCTGCGCGCCCTGGCCGAAGTCGGTCAGGGTGACGTCATGCGCCTCGACCCCACCGATCACTCGGCCCAGATCGCGCGCCAGCTCAGCCTGCGCGCGCGGCTGCCGGCCGTGACGGGCCTGGCGCTCGAGCTGCCCGAGGGCCTCTACGACGTGCACCCGCGGGAGCTGGGCAGCCTGCGGAGTGGCGATGAACTCTTGCTGGTCGGCAAGCTCCGCCATCCGGTAGACGGCGAAGTGCGCATCCACGGCGACGGCGTCGACGCGCGCTTTGCCGTCGCGCTCGCGGCCGAGCGCGGCGACGACCCCTCACCCCACGCCCACCTGCCCCGCACCTGGGCCCGCGAAGAAATCGATCGACTCGAGCGCACGCGCGGAGACGGGGCGCGCGCCGAGATCGTGGAGTTATCCAAGCGTTACACCGTGATCTCGCGCCATACCGCTCTACTGGCGCTCGAAAACGACGCCATGTACCGCGAGTTCGGCGTGGCCCGGGAGGCTGCCACGAGCGAGGGTTGGGATGGCGAGACCCGGGCGCAAAGCGCGGCCGACACGCGGGCCTTGGACGACGCGGTCTTGGAGCTGGCCACCAAGGGTTCGAGCTTCGCGGGGCGCAAGGACTTGGGAGACGAGGACGACTCCATCGGGGAGGTCCGGGATATCGCCGAAGAAACAACGCTCTCGCCGCACAAGACGGCGGCACCGAAGATGAAGAAGAGCGCGGCGCGCCCGGCGCACAGAACGCCCAGCGGTGGCGGCTTGCGAAGCCGGAGCATTGATGCCCAGCTCGGCAATCCCTACGGAGGCGCTTCACGCGCGCAAGGCGCACCCAGTCGCCGGGCTTCCGCGAAGCCCCGGCCGCCGGCAGCGCCGCGGCCGACGGCGGCCGCGCCAGCCTCCGAGCGCAGCCCCACCCCTGCTGAAGCCGCGGACGAGGCCGCAGCCGAGGCCGAACCCGCAGACGTTCCATCGCTGCAGTTGGAAGCCAAAGCCGAGCGCCGCGGTCGCGTGCTCGAGATGCCCTTCGAAGATTCGCCGCGACCTCTCCAGCGGCGTCCACGTCCGCGTCCTCGCCACATGGCGCGCATCGCCCGCTCGGCGCGACCGCCCAGCGACAAGGACCTGGCGCGCGTGGCCGAGCTGGTCGCCGCCCGCGACCGCGACCCCGGACAGCGCGCCGCCCACGCCGAACTGGTGCGCACCGGCCTGCGCCTGGGTCACCCCGAAGCCCGCAGCCTCGCGGCCGCCTGGGTCGAGGCCGACCCCGACCATCCCGAGGCCCTGCGCGCCTTCGCCGACGCGCTCTACCGGGAGGGTGACAGCCGCGCCATGCGCGCCTACGCAAGCGCTGTCGAGGTGCGCCCCTTCTCGGCCCGCTACCAGAAGCTCGCGGCCGACGGACACGCGCGTCTGGGCGACCACGCCCGCGCCTGCGCCCACCGGCGCGCCCTGGTGAGTATCGATGGGCGCCAGGAGCGACATCACTTGGAGTTGGCCCACTGCCTGCTCACTGCCGATCGCTCCGCTGCGGCCAAGTCCGCGCTCGAGCAGGGGCTCGCCTCGGCGCGCGACAAGGGTCCGCTGCGCAAGCTGCTCGCCGACATCGCCAGCAATCACCTCCCCAAGCAAGCTCCCACCTACCTGCACCCAAGCGCCAACGTGGAGATCAGCTTGAGTTGGGAAGACCCCTCCCAAGAGCTGGACATCGTGCTCGTCGACCGCCGCGGCCGGCGGCTGTCGGCGTTGTGGAGCGGGGTCGCGGCCGTGCGCGAAGCGCCCGGCGAGGAAAAACTCACAGTCAATGACCTCTCCGGAACACTGCACGTGGAGGTCACCCACCGCGACGTCAGCGGCTCCATGCAAACCGCCGACGGCGACGCCTACTCACCGACGGCGGCGACCCGGCCGGCCGGAGCGGCAGCCAAACCCGTGCGGGCCAAGCTGACCGTACGCGCGGGTAATACCAAGAGCTTCCCGGTCGCGCTCAGCGGCGGCAGTGTGCGGGTGGCGACGATCACCTCGGAGTGGCGCTGATTGGTCGCATCAGCGCTGGCCCATCGGCCGGAAATCGGGCATCCCGTCCCGGTGGATGACTTTGAACAGCTCACATTCACGCTGCCGCAGTTCAAGCCCATCGCCATACTGACTGCCGAGCCCTCGCTTCGATGCGCGCGACGACCTCCTCGATTCGACCGTAGATACCGTCGCCGAGCTCCGGCCTGCGACCGCGCGTGCCAAGCAGTCTGTCGTGACGTTCGCGCTTGGCCCGCGGCGGGCACCCACTCCGAGTTGCCACCGGATAACTACCGACCGGTATCTCAGCGCCGGTAGGGGATCTCATAGCCGGGGCGCCGAATTCGATGCACTTCGAACAAGCGATTGAGCAGTGCGAACCGCATCTCAGCCTGCGGTCCGAGCTTCTCGACGAGGTTGTCGAGTTCGCCCGGGTCTGCATTGAGATCATAGAGCTCGCGGAGTCCAGTGCGCTGGTCGAAGATTACCTTGATCCCATCGCGAAAGACCATCGAGCGCTTCAGCCGCCCTTCGGCGACGATCGGCCGAGTGAGCGTGCGGTCCTCACCCTGAAGCAGAGGGACCCAACTCTCCCCCATCATGTGAACCGGTGTCGGCCGTCCGAAGAGATCAAGGATCGTGGGACCGAGATCCATCAACGTAACGGGTTCGTCGACGGTGCGCGCTGCGATCCCCGGTCCGTGTACGAGGACCGGAACGCGGACCAACTCGTCATACAGGGTCTTGGCATGCTCGGTCGTGCCGTGCTCACCGAACGCTTGGCCGTGATCCGACGTCACGATCAGCACCGTGCGGTCTTGCAGCCCGGCCCGCTCCACGGCCGCCCGAATCTTTCCGATCTCGCGGTCCACCAGCGACAACTCGGCCATGTAGCGGTCGAAGGGGCGCCCCTTCTTGCCAGCGCGGTCGTAGGGAGCGTGAGCATCGAGGTTGTGCGCGAAGAGAAAGAGTCCCCCATCGCCGTGCCGTTTGAGACGCTCGACGATCGGAGGCGTCAGGTCACGGCCGAACGCGTATATTTCGCCTTTCCCACGCGGCTCGACGTAGTGTTCTTCGCTGAACCCACGGACAACGCCGTAGTCATTGACCATCCAAAGGGCGGCGGTGATATTGACTGTCGCGACCCCGGCATCGGAGAGAACCTGTGGGAAGCGCCGTGTCGGGTCTTCGTGGGGCCAGAGCCACAGGCGTCCGCGGGCGCGCTTCTGCGTCCAATATTGCTGCGAGAAATAGGTCCCCATCATCATCTCGCTCAGCGTGTAAACGGTCTGTGAGCCTGGCGCCCGGCAGTTGCGAAACCAGGCGGACTCGTCTCGCAGCGAAAGCAACTCCGGGAGCTGCTTCGCGTGCACGTCCCCTTCGAGCACATCGGCACGTAGAGCATCGATGGTCAAAAGCAGGACGACAAGCCCCGGCTCGAACGACAGCTTGGAAGTCGAGGGAGGAGTCGGGACGCTGCGAACCCTCGACCGAAACCACGGGTCATCACCGTGCTGCCCGACGGAAGTCGCCTGTAACGTGCGGCGCGCCCGCGCAAAATATGGTGCCATCGCGGCGCCGCCCTGTCGGTCGAGGGCTAGGCTCAAGTGATCCCCCGGCGCGACCAGCACAGCAAACGCAGCAAGTGCGCCGATGGCCGCCAGGGTCAGCCGGGGCCGAGGCGGAGCGGGCAACCCCACCAGTGCCGCAGCGCACAGTGAGGCGCCCGTGACCTGCAGCAGCAGATGGGCCGCCGGATAGTCATCGCGCAGGATTCGATCGTTTAGGACCACGACCAGCGCGCCCACCACCACCGGGACCAGCCGCAGCCAGCCCCGGCCAAGCACCCGCTGCGACAGCCAGGCGCCCACCAGCACCGCCAGGCTTGCGGCTGAGGCCATGCACCACAGCAGCAGTTCCCCTCCCAGCAAGTTGCCGGCCTTGCGGCTGGCGATGCCCACGAGATCTTCCCGCAGAATCACCTCACCGACAAGCGCAACCGAGACCAGAGTCGCAAGCCAGCGCCACCTCGGCGTCACGCGCAGCCGCAGCCAACACCAGACTGCGCCGCCCACGATCAGGCCGGCCGCGACAGTCTGCCCCAGGTCGTGCAGGTGCATCAGGGCCCGCGCACTAGCGGAAAGCCCCCCGCGAAAATTCGATGCCATCACCACGGAGTTGGCGACCGCGGCCGCTGCCCAGCCTGCGACAAGTGCACCGGGCCAGCCCAGACGATGGACGCGTTCGGCCTGCGTCAAAATGGCCGACCGTCCTCGCTGGCGACTTTGTAGAGCACGTACTTTCCCCGTCGCTGAACTTTCACCAGCGCACCGGCCTTGACGCGCTTCTTCAGTAGCGCGAGCCGCTTGCCCTTGAGGCTCTTCAGGTGGATCAGAAGAAAGTCCGAAACCTTATTGTCCGACTGGGCAAAGACATAACGACGACTGGATGCGTGGGCTCCCGTCACCATGCCCACGCTGACGCGCGCCTCTGGCGGAATTCCCGCGATGACCCTCTCGAGCCACTCGTAGCGCTCGGCCTGATTTTGATCCAGCGTGCGGGTGACTCGCTGGTAGCCTCCTCGAAACACCGTGTTTTCCAGCACTCCACCAAACTTCCAGGAGGCCAGTGCGGCTGCGACGAGCACCGATCCGAGGGCGACGCGGACGAAGCGCGGGACCCCACCCGGCATTCGCTCCACCCAGGGCGACGTGGAGAGCTGGCGGATGCCTTCGGGCATCAACGCGATGGCCACAGGGTAGAATACCGTGGCGTACTGAAACCCGATCGAATACAGCGCCGGGCGGCTTGCGAGTCCACAGAAGAGCGCGCCGTACAAGAGCATCAAGCGACCCGGTCGCGCAAAAAGCGGAAACCCCATCAGGGGAAGCAGGATGACAGCAAAAAAGACCAACTTGCGCTCCTGCAGCATGTGTTTGACCACGAATGCAGGATTGGTCAGAAGCGTGCCGACGATCTCGGAGACTCCGTCTTCGTTCGGGGCCAGCGCCGCGTAATAATCGCTGTAGCTGTAGCCCTCCTTGCCGGCAGTCATGATGAGACCCTTGACCAGGGCGAAGTACGTGAGCGAGAAAACGATCGTGGTCCACCCCAGACGCACGAGCATGGGTCGCCGGGTGGCGATGGCGTAGGCGGACACGAAGCACAACAGCAGCGGCAGGTCTTCCCGGCACAGGAGCAGCGCGACCAGCGCAAGGGCGTAGTGCCAGACCGCTTCTCTCTCCAGGGCGTAGAGCAGCCAGAGCAAGAGGGGAGCGCTCAAGCTTAACGAGTGAAAGTCGTACATGTTGGCGCCGTGCAGCGCTGGCGACAGCGCATAGGCGGCGGCAGTTACCAAGCCCGCAAGCTGACTTCCGAGTCGGTCGCGGCCGATCAGATAGGCCGGGACGACCCCGTGGCCGAGCCAGACCGACTGCAGTACCAGCAGCATCTCCGCCCGCGGGTACAAGTAATAGAGGGGGCTGAGCAACACGAGGAGCGGATCGAAATGCGCGGAGCGGTGGTTTCCCGCTTTGATCAACGTGCAATCCAGGGGCCGACCGTGGCTGGATTGGAAGAAGATGTTGTCGTAGATGCCGAGATCAAATGCCCGCGTATTCAGCGCGTGGTGATTGGTCACCGAGAAGCTAGAAAAGAACGCTCCATAGGCGGCCCACAACACGAGCACGGTGGCCGGAGCCAACCACCGCAGAGACTTGCCGCTGAAAGCCGCCGGCCGGTCTGGCAGCTGAGACCAGATCGGCGACAGCAGCAGCGTGACGAGCAAGATCAGCGCGAGCGTGAGCACGCCGTGCTTGCTCTCTATGCCGGGCAGGGCCAGGCCGATCCCGAACGGAAGGCTGACGCAAATAGGCATGAGCTTCGACCAACGCCGGGTCGCTTCCGCCCAGTGCCAGTGGCCCCGTTGAAGGCGCAGCACCCACGCGCTCAGGCCGAGCCCCGCCGCCACCACGGCGACCCCGGCGACGAGGCTGACCAGGGCTCCATCCTGCTCGTAGCCCTTGAGCTTGTTGCCCATGGCGTCCGGCAGGCGGTCGAGGTTCATCCAGCCCCAGATGGCCGCCCCCAGGGCGATAGATCCCAGGACCGGCCACACCGCCATCGAAATCGTGGCAGCGGCCCCGACAGCCACCCGGTCGATCCTTTGAAGCCACGCGATCCGCCCGCGCATGGCGCGCTAGATATCACGGGTCGGCGACACAGGCGACACCCCAACCGACATGTGCCCTTCGGGGGCCGGCGCGACGGCCAGGCGCCGATAT
Organism: Myxococcales bacterium; assembly: GCA_029880325.1. Taxonomy (GTDB): domain Bacteria; phylum Myxococcota_A; class Polyangia; order Polyangiales; family JAFGIB01; genus JAOUOP01. The sequence continues at coordinate 10,243 of JAOUOP010000069.1, forward strand.
GCGGCCAGCGATTGCCGGCCCAGCGCAAATAAACCGACGAGCGGAAGTCCGACCGATTGGGTCAGCGTGTAGAGCAGCGCTCCGGCAGCAACGCGCTCCGCGTCAAGCTCACGAGAAACCAGCATCGCGACCAGCACGACGTCCCGCGTGCCGATCCCGGAGACCGAGACCGGCAAGGCACCAGCCAGGATCGCGATCGGCCCGGCGGCCACGACATCGACCATCGTCGCATGGGCACCCACGCAGCCAAGGCACAGCCACAGGGTCAGCAGATTGGTGGCCCAGGTCACCGCCGCCAAGAACCCGCAAACCGCCAGCCCCAACGGTGCGCGACGCAGGGCTCCCAAGGCCTCACGGACGAGCACGGCCTTGCGCCCGAGCAGCGGCAACCGCAGGCTCGCACCAAGCGCGACCATACCGAGGAGCGTCACCGCGACCGTGGCGCCTCCCAGCAGAGCAGCCTGGCGGTAGCCGAAGAAAGCGCCAGCGGTCAGCGCCCACATTCCGAGGGCACCCACATCCAGCGCGCGCTCTACCAGAACCAGCCCGATTGTCTTGGGGAGCAAGCGTCGGTCATCCATCAGGAAGACCGCCTTGAGCAGATCACCGCCTCGCCCCGGAACGAACATGTTCAGGGAGGCAGCCGCGAGCACGGCCGAGCAAACTCGACGAAGCGAAAGCGGCACATCAGCGAGCGCAAAGATCCGCTGCACCTTGATGCCCGCGATCAAGACCGTGAAGGGCAGACACAGCAGGGCGCCGCCGAGCATCGCCCCGTCGGCGGCCAACATATGACGGCCAGCGGCAGCCAGGTCCACCGACGACATCAGCAACACCACGGCAACGATCAAACCGAGCCAGGGAAGAAGAAGAAGCGGCCAGCGACTGAAGCGACGGACACCCGAAGTCATCGCGTTCCAAGGCTGGCGTGGGCGATGGTCCAGGGGAACGCCGGTGTAATCGTGACCTGCCCGAAGAGTGCTGTGCCCTCAATGAAGGAACGAAAGCCAGCCTGCGACCAGCGCTGCAGATGCTCCGGATGGTTGCCCAAGCCTCGGAGGTAGTTGCCACGCAACAGACTTCCGAGTTGAAAAAAGGGCTCCCACGGCACCGAGACCAACACGTCGCGGCGGGCCACCCGCGCGAGTTCGGCCAGGCCACGCGCCGGGTCCTCAAGGTGCTCGAGAACCTCGAGGCAGATGACGAGATCGGCGGAATCGTCCTCGTAGGGCAGATCGACGATGTCCGCTACCTCGATCGTACGCCCGGGATGTCGCGCTCGTGCCAGCTCTACCGCTCGCCCGGAGAGGTCACAGGCGCGCACCATCGCGGGCAATCGCCCATCGAGGTACTCGAGCCCATAGCCCTCGCCACAGCCCACGTCCACCACGCTTTGCGGCTGCAGGGCGGTGACCCGCTCGCCGAGGCGATCGTAGAAGCGCCGGATCAGCGCCCGCACGACAGGATTTCCCGTCTGGTGCTTCACCGAGTTTGTGGAGGGTTCTACCGCGGAACTCATCGCCAAGGTTCCAACTCAGGCTTCTTGATCGATCCGGCGTGGGTTCGGTGGCGGATTCTCGGAGATCAAGTAGGGTGCGGTCGGGGGCGCGGAGAGCATTTCACCGATCAAGCCGATGATGATGCATTGGAATCCGATGAGCATCAAGGTGATGCCCACGATGAGCGCGGCGATGTGTTCCTGGAATGTCTCGCCCAGTGCCTTCATCACGAGCACGTAGACCTCTAGCCCCATGCCCAGCACGATCGGCATCAGCCCGACGGTACCGAAAAAGTGCAAAGGGCGACCGCGGAAACGCGTTAGAAAGCGCACCGTGAGCAGGTCTAGCAGCCCGGTCCAGAAGCGGGTCACGCCGTATTTGCTGTGGCCGTGTTTACGCTTTCGGTGCAGCACGCCGATCTGTCCCACTCGGTAGCCCGCGAGATGGGCCAGCTGGGGAATGAAGCGGTAGTGGTCACCATGCAGGACCAGGCCGGCTGCGACCGGACGCCGCATGATGCGGTAGCCACTGTTCTGATCCTTGAACGCGATGCCGAAGAGCATCCGGCTGACCAGGTTGAATACCCGCGAGGGCAGTGTCTTGGTCGGCTCGTTCTCGAGGCGGCGCATCTTCCACCCGATCACGAGATCGTGACCATCCTGCAAGGTTTCCAGGAGCTTCGGAAGCTCCGCGGGGTCGTCCTGGAGATCTGCATCCATGGTCACGACCAGCTCGCCGCGGGCTTCCTTGAACGCAGCCGAATACGCCGCCGACTTTCCGAAGTTGCGCTTGAACTGCAGCAGCCGGACCCTATCGTCAGCTTCTGCGAGTTCACGAATCACGCGAGCGGTCCCATCGCTGCTGCCGTCGTCCACGAAGAGTAACTCCCAACTCTTCACCACGGCATCGCCCGCCGTCACGATTTCACGGTAAAGCTCCCCGATGGAGTTTTCTTCGTCGAGTGCCGGTACAACGAATGTGAGATCCATGGTCAGCGCTCCCGGCGCCAAGTTCGCCCGAGAGCCTGACACAGCGAAGCCCCCACAGCCACCCCATTCGCGCAGGCGCAACCCCCTGCCGAGGCAGCGGGGCCGGCGATGCATGAACAAGACTGTACAGAGCCTTGCCGACGTGCTGACGACGCTGCGCCGTCATCGCTGGGCGCTGTGCGTTTCCAATCACCCCGAGCGAGGGCGCCTCGATCAAACCTCCTCGGCCCTTTGCTCGAAGTGGTCGGCGACAGCTGAACCCGGGGCCTCGATCGAGGCTGCCGCCACAGTGCGCAGCGTCAATGCGTCGGTCATCCGACTGGGTGGGATCGAGCGCAGGGCCCCTTGGGGGGCTGTGTTTGAGCGCGACGGCACCGGGGCTGTGCATGGGCAGCTCTCATCCCCGGACCCATTCAGCGATGGGCTCAGGGCCGTCCGCACGAGTCGAAAGGGACACGCGGGAAAACCCTTCTCTGTTCATCATCACTCCTTGGCCTGCAGTCGCTCCAGGGCCGCTTCGGCGCTACTGACCTCGAACTGGCGCGGCTTTTCGACCTGCAACACGCTCACCACGCCATCATCGAGGATGGCCAAATAGCGCTGGGAACGCACGCCCATGTGCACTGCCGTCAGGTCGACCTCGAGCCCCAGGGCCCGCGTGAGGTTCGCGCTTCCGTCGGCAAGCATCAGCACCCTGTCGTCCACACTTTGGTCCTTGGCCCAGGCCTTCATCACCATGGCGTCGTTGACCGAGAGACAGCAGATGAGATCGGCGCCAGCGGCCTTGAGCCGCCCGGCGGCCTCCACGAAACCGGGCAGATGCTTGCTCGAGCAGGTGGGCGTGAACGCACCCGGTAGACCGAAGAGCACCACCTTCTTGCCCGCGCAGAGTTCGGCCATGGAGACCTCGGAAACCGCGCCGGCATCGACCACGTTGAGCTTTACGTCAGGGATGGAGTCACCAATTTGAATCGTCATGGGCCCGTTGTAGCGTCAGTGCCGCCGTTCGCAAGGGGCCGCCCGGGAATTGCGGGCGCCCGGCCCGGGCCCGTGCTATGCCGCCGCCGTGGAAGCGCGCGCCGCCAGTACCGAGGTCGGCCAGTACGTCGACCCGGGAGCCTACCGCTCGATCTGGGAGCTGGGCTGGCCCGTGATGGTCAACATGGGCGCCCACACCCTCTTTTCCCTGGTCGACCTCTACTGGATCGGCGCCCTGGGCACCAATGCCATCGCCGCCGTGTCCCTCTGCGGCAACATCATGTTCTCGATGTTCGGGCTGACCATTATCGTCCAGTCCGGCGCCCTGGCCATGATCTCGCGCCGCGTGGGTGCCGGCAGCCTCGAGGGGGCCGATGGCGCCGAAGGCATCTCCGCCCAGGCCGTGCACCTGAGCATCCTGCTGGGCATCGTGGTCGCGACCCTCGGCGTACTCACGGCGCAGCCGATCATGGCCATCTTCGACGCCTCCGCCGAGGTCACCGAGCTCGGCACGGCCTATCTCTGGCCGATGATGGCGGGCTTTGCCCCCATGTTTCCCGGCATGGCGCTTGGGGCCATCTTCACCGCCACCGGCGACACGCGCACGCCCATGTACGTGGGCGTGGCCAGCAACCTGCTCAACGGCGTGCTCGATCCCTTCTTGATCTTCGGCTGGAGCGGCCTGCCAGCCCTGGGCGTCGGGGGCGCCGCCTACGCCTCGCTGATCTGCCAGGTGTTGGGCACCCTCGCCCTGTGGCGCCTCTATCGCGACCGCGACATGGGCTTTCCCCATCCCCACCTGCTGCGCTGGTACGGCGCCGACGCCTGGGGTCGCCTGATGCGCATCGGCGTTCCACGCGGCCTGGCGGCGCTCACGCGACCGCTGAGCACGCTGTTTCTCCTCAAGGTCATCGCCACCTTCGGCCCGGCGGGCGTGGCCGCCTTTGGTATCACCGTGCGCTCGCTTTCGCCCACCTGGCTCTACCAGGGAGCGCTGATCACGGCGGTCTCGACGCTCACCGGTCAGTCCCTGGGCCGCAAAGACCTGGACGGCATCCGGCGCCTGGTGGCCAGCAGCACGCGCATGTCAGTGCTCACCTCCATCGCCATCGCCCTGCCCTACTGGATCTGGGCACGCGACATCGTGGGCATCTTCGAAAAGAACACGCTCGAAGTTCTGGTCCTGGGCGAGACTTTCATACGGCTGCTGCTGCTGACCAATCTCTCGACCGCCTTCGCCCTGATCTGGAGCGCGGTGATGAACGGCGCCGGCGACACGCGGCCACCGATGGTACTGGCGATCGCCTCCAACTGGCTGATAAAGCTTCCGCTTGCCTATGCGCTGGCGATTCCCCTGGGCGCGGGCGTCGAGGGCATCTGGTGGGCCATGGCGGCCTCGATCCTCTTCGAAAATGCCGGCCTGTGGCTGTGGTACCGGCGCGACCGCTGGATGCACGCCGAGGTCTGACACGGAGTATGCCGGCTGACCGCTCCGGTTGTTCGAAGCGGTCAGCCGGCCTACTCTGTACCCATGGACGTTCTGCTCGCAGGGCTGTCGCTGCCGGGGGTGCCAAACCACTCGCTCGCCGTCCTGGAGTCGGCGTTGGCGCGGGCCGGACTTGGCTACGAGCGCGTCAGCTTCGCTGGCTTCGGCGACCTGGACGCCGTGTGCCAGAGGGTGCGCGCGCAACCGCCGCGGGTCCTGGGCATCTCGATCCAAGCGAGCGCCGCGGCCCTGCCCTCGCTCACGCTCGCCCAGCTGCTGCGCCGGCGGGGCTACCGCGGCCGTATCGTCTGCGGCGGACACGTTTCCACGCTTGCAGCCGAACAAGTGCTCGCGGCGAGTCCCGCCATCGACGCCGTGGTTCGCTTCGCTGGCGAACGGGCCCTTTCAGCCATCGGCAGCGATCCCGAACTGCTCGATGACCCGCGACGCATCGCCGAAGTACCCGGGCTGATCGCGCGGGCCCGGGACGGCAGGATCTACGCGGGCGCCCCCGCCGATATCGGCGCACCGCTGCTTACACCGGGCCCGGGCGAGGGCGGCGAACACCTCGGCCACACCGCGGTGGACCTGGTCTTATCTCGTGGTTGTGACGCCCAATGCGCCTACTGCTGCGTGGCCGGCGCGACCCAGCTGGCGCGGGAGCAGGCGCGCCAGGGCGGGACGGAAGCCGACTACGTCCGCCATCTGCGCTCGGACAGCGATGCCATCGCGTTGACCATCGCCGGCCACTACGACGCCGGCGCGCGCGTTTTCAACCTGATGGACGATAACCTCCTGCCCCTGGATCCCGGAGCGGCCGAGACCTGGATCAGGCAGCTCGGCAAGGCCCTGCGCATTCGCGGCGTCGGCCCCATCGCCCTGTCGATGCAGCTGCGCGCCGACGTGATCGACGACGCCGTGGCCGCGGCCCTGGTCGATCTCGGCCTGGTGCGGGCCTACGTGGGCATCGATGCCACCAGCCCCGGCCAGCTGCGCACCCTCGGGCGCTCGACCAGCGCGGATGCCGGCGAGCGAGCGCTGGCTGCCCTCTGGCAGCGCGGCGTCTACGCAGTCTGCAATAACCTCCTGGTGGGTCCCACCCATCGTTTCGAGCGCATCGTCGATGAAGTCGAGGCGCTCGGTCGCATCGCCCACGCACCGGTGCACCTCTTGCCCATCGACGCCCGGCCCGGCACCCGCATCACGCGCCGCGCCGAAGCCCGCGGCTTGCTCGAAGGCGGCTTCCTGTGGCGACGCTACCGCTTCGAGGACGCGCGCACGGGCCGACTTGCGCGCCTGCTTGCGGGTCTGCCCACGCGCCTTGCGGAGCGCTCGGTTCCGATGGCGCTCTACGACCTCGGCTACAACGCCGGCATCGCCTCTCGCCTCGATTCCGACGTGCCCAGCGACTTCGCGCGCGACGCCTACGCGACGCTGAGTGCGCGCTGGAACGTCAACCAGATGCAGCTGCTGCGCGCGGGGCTTTCGGCCGCCGCCGATTCCGACGCGGCTGTGGATGCCCTGCTGCAGCGCGAGCGGCCGCGCGTGCGCGCGTTCGACCGTCAGTTGATCGCCGAATGCGATGGCCTGATGGCGCGCCTCGAACGTGCCCTGTCGGAGCGGGCTCGGCGGCCAGTGCACGCCCACCGACGCGGGCAGTTGCTGGCCGGGGTGGCGCTTTCGATGGCGATGGCAGCCTGCTGGGATGACCACGGGCGCAATGATCTCCGCGATGGCGGCATGAAGGCAGCCATACCCCCTTCGCAGCTCGCCATGGACGCCGCCAGCGAAGCCCCCTCGACCATCGACGCCGCCCTGGCGAACGACAGCGGGCGCCTGCCGCTCGGCGCCGGTGTGGTTCGGGTTGGAGTCTGCGAGCCGCCGGAGTTTGATGCGGGGGCCGACGAGGGCCCCGTAAACGCCGCGGCTCCGCCACTCTTGGACCTCCTGAACTGTTACCCCTGCGTTGGGCGTTCCGTTGCGCTACAGTTTTGCTTCGACCACGACGGGAGGGCGGTCTCGGTGCAACCGGCCGACGCTGATGTCGAGGACTGGGCCGCCAAGCAAGCCTGCATCCTCGAGCTACTGGCCGACTACCGCTATCCGAGCTACGCCGGGCTGCAAGTCGAGTACGAGCCCATCTGCTGGATCGCCTAGATGTGCTCGGCCCCTTGACACCCCCCGCAGCTGTGCCACGGTAGTCATTCCATGTTGAACCTCGGCCTGAGCCTGGTACCCGTCGCGCTGCCCACCGTTGTACTCACGGTCGTAGTCGTAGTCGTCGACGCGCCCTAGGCAGGCCCTTCTCAACCACAGAGTCCTGCCGGCGCGTCACCGGCGGGACCTGCTCGACTCCGTTCAGCTCAGCCCATCCCGCCGACCGCGTCCCAGGACAGCCGGACAGCGAGGCCTGGAGATGGAAAGAAGCGGAGCGGAAATCGTCATCGAGTTATTGCAACGCCAGGGCGTGCCCTGGATCGCCGGCATGCCGGGAGGGGCCGCCCTGCCCCTCTACGACGCCATCGCGCGCCTGGGCCTGGACCACGTGCTGGTGCGTCACGAGCAGGCCGCGGGCTTCATGGCCCAGGGTTATGCGCGAGTGACCGGGCGCGCCGGGGTCTGCCTGGCCACCTCCGGCCCCGGCGCCACCAATCTGCTGACCTCGGTCGCCGACGCCCAACGGGATTCGGTGCCCCTCGTCGCCATCACCGGCCAGGTGCCGCAGGCGCTTCTCGGCACCGACGCGTTTCAGGAAATCGATACCCCCTCCCTGTGCCGAAGCAGCGTCAAGCACTGTGTCCAGGTGCGCTCGGCCCGGCAGCTACTCGAAGTCGTGCCCCAGGCTTTCGCGATCGCCGAGGGCGGGCGACCCGGCGCGGTGTGGCTCGACATTCCCAAGGACGTGCAGCAGGAGCGCGTCGAGTTCGAGCGCTGGCCCGGGGCCGGCCGCGCCCAGCCGCGCAAGGCGCCGGAGGCCGCGGGCCTCGAAGCATTGTGCGCGCGCATGGATGGCGCCGTGCGACCGCTGCTCATGATCGGCGGTGGTCTCAACTCCGAGCGAGGCCAGCGCGCGCTTTCAGCGCTGCTCGCGCGAGCGCCCATGCCCGTCGCCAGCACCCTGCTCGGGCTGGGGCTGCTATCGCCGCGCCACGAGCTCAGCCTCGGCATGCTCGGAATGCACGGCGCTCCCTACACCAACCTGCTGCTCCGCGAGGCCGACCTCGTGATCGCCCTCGGCGTGCGCTTCGACGACCGGGCCACGGGCAAGCTCTCGGAGTTTTGCCCCGACGCCGCCATCGCCCACGTGGACATCGATCCCCGCGAGCTGGGAAAGCTGCGGCTCCCGGAGTTGCCGTTGTTGGGCGACGCGCCGGCGGCGCTTGAGTGGCTGGCAGCCCACGCTCCGCGCCGCCAGCGGCCCCGCTGGCTCGCGCGGCTGGCGCAGCTCAAGGCCGAGCGACCCATGCCGCCACCGCCGCGCCGCGACCTGACATGCGGACCGAGCCTCATCGCCAGGCTGGGAGCCATGTGGCCTGCGGAGCGGATCGTGACCACCGACGTTGGCCAACATCAGATGTGGGTGGCCCAACACTTCGCCTTCGAGCGTCCGCGCAGCCTGCTGACGTCGGGAGGACTCGGAACCATGGGCTTCGGCCTGCCCGCCGCCATCGGTGCGGCGATGGCAGCTGACGCTCCCGTGCTGTGCATCAGCGGCGACGGCTCGCTTCTGATCAATGTGCAGGAACTGGCGACGCTTGCCGAACTACAACTCCCAGTCAAAATCCTGGTACTCGACAATGGCCATTTGGGCCTGGTGCGCCAGCAGCAGGCCCTCTTCTACGACGATCGTCCGAGCGCCGCGCGCTTCGAGCGGCCCACCGACTTCGTCGCTCTGGCAAAAGCATTTGGCCTGCCCGCGATGCGACTCGAAGCAGGCGCCAGCGGGCAGGACCAACTGGCCAACGCCCTGCGACAACCGGGCCCCTGCCTGATTCACGCCCCCATCGAAGCCCACGATCACGTGCGGCCCATGGTGCCGCCGGGCGCGGGCAACCATCAGATGCTCTTGATGCAGAACGAAGCGACCCTTCTCGACGCTCCACTGGAGCCACGCGCGTAGAGCGGGCGCGACGCAACTTCGATGCCCGCCGCCGTCGAGACTGAGCCCCTCGAACCCACGCCGAGGGCGCCGGCTGTGCGCATCAGGCCGAGCATCGGCTCGCGGTCGCCGTGGGCGTCGCGACCGATGGCGCCCCGGGCCAGCTGCATCACGCTGTCGAGGGTCGCAGCGCCTCGATGCTCCGACTCCCGCAGCAACAGGCCGAACCCCACGACCGCCGCGGCCCAGCGAAAGTATGCCGAGGCCTGCTGCAAATGCGCGCCATCGTCGACCACGGGAAGGCCCATCAGCCCGCTGGGCTCGGCGTCGCGCTGCCACCTCCGGAGACGAGCCCGGCAGTCCCGACACCGAGCCTTTCCCAGGCGCGCCGTCATCGGTAGTGTCCGCGCCATGGACGACAGCCAGCCCCCGATCCTCAGCCACTTCGACCACGCCACCGTCATTGTGCGCGACGTCGCGCAAGCCAGCGAGCACTACCAGCGGCTGCTCGGCCTGGAACCGAGCTGGCGCGGCCGCCACCCGGAGCTGGGTACCGAGGCGACGCTCTTCGGCTTCAAGAACGGCCTGCTCGAGCTGGTAGGCCCGGGCGCCGAGGACGACGAGCGCTCGGCGGGCCTGCGCGCCCTGCTCGACCAGGCCGGCGAAGGGCTGTACGCCCTGGCCTTCGGCACCGAAGACGCCGCTCGCTGCCGTAGCGAGCTGCGCGCCCGGGGGCTGCGGGCGGCTCCCCCCGAGGAGGGCGAAGCGCAGGGCCAGGACGGGAGCATCCGGCGCTACCGCAGCGTGGAGCTGAGCCCACGTGACACGCGCGGCCTGAGCCTGCTCGCGGTGGAGCGCCCGAATTTCAAAGCCCTCTTGCCGACGCAAGAACCGGCGGTGGATGCGGTCGAAGCCATCGACCATGTGGTGATCCGCACGGCCGAGCCCGACGCCGCGGTGGCCCTCTACGGCGAAGCCCTGGGCATTCGCCTGGCCCTCGACCGCCAGTTAGGCGGCACGCGCATGCTCTTCTTCCGCATCGGCGGCGTCACCGTCGAAGTGGTGCCGGCGCGACCGGGGCCGGAGGCCAGGACGGGTGCGCACGATGCCGACCGCGACCGCTTCTACGGCCTGGCCTACCGCGTGCGCGACATCGACGGGGCCCACGCCCGGCTTGCCGCCGCAGGTCTGTCGGTGAGCGAGATCCGCGATGGCAACAAGCGCGGCACCCGCGTCTTCACCGTGCGTGATGGCACCTGCTCGGTGCCGACGCTGGTCATCCGCGACCCCGCCCGGGACTGATCAAGGACAGCGACAGCAAGCCGCCAAAGAAGAAGAACCCCGCGACGAAGTACCCGAACCCCGAAAGGAACCCGGAACCTGTACCGCTTGGAGCCACCTCGAAGCGCGCGCCGGCGTCGAGCCAACCGGCCACGGGCATGACGCGCACGCTGTCACCGGGCGCAAGCACCAGGTCGATCTTGCGCTGGTAGATCGCCTTGCCCTGAGTCGAGCGCGGGCTGTTGGCGCCGTCGAAGTCGAGCTTGACGCCCTGCCCACCGTGCACCACCTCGAGTGCGAGCGGACCTTTGTAGACCTCACGCCCGGGTTCCTCGGACTCGCTCGACCCGAGCTCGGCACGCTCCCGGGCGAGATAAACTCCGAGTTCGACACCACGCCCCTCCCCGGTCAAGTCCACGAGCTCCACGCCGCTCAGGTCCATCACCGAGACCGCCACGGTCGTGCGCCCGTGACGCTCTTCGGCGTCGACCAAGAGCCGCGGTTTGGTGTCGGCGTCGGCCTCGGCGACCTTCGCCGTGGAAGCCAGCCCGAGCACCGCGGCCGTGGCCACCACCGGTAAACGCCGGCGTGGCGCGCGACCGCTAATGACCAAGTTGGTGCGCGGACAGGCCGTCACACAGCGAGCGCAGAGGTCGCAGTCCGGGCCCGGGTCGCCCCCGGCCGGCGCCAGTTGCAACCAACAGGCGCGGCTGCACAGGCTGCAGCTCCTGCCGCAGCTCTTCGGTTCGGAGAGCGTCAGCTTCAACCAGCGCAGCCTGCCGAAGAGCGAAAGCGCCGCACCCGTCGGGCACAGGGTCGCGCAGTAGGTGGTGGGCCCGAAGAACACGCCGGCGACCAGGAGCCCGGCCAGGAGCGAGAGCGCCGCGCTCAGCCCCCCCAGAAGCCAACCGGCGTAGACCGCATGCTGCAGGAGCAGGTACGGCAACAGCAGGTAGAGCAGCATGTGAAAGCCGAGGACACCGGCCACCGCGGCCGCGAGCACCAGGACGAAGCGCAGGAGCCTCTGCCGCGGCAGGGCGATGCGGTGATGGAAGGGCAATAGCGAAAGCGCCGCATCCAACCAGCGCGAAAGCGTTCCGAAAGGACACAGCCAACCGCAGAAGGCGCGACCTGCGATCAGTGCCAGGGCGATCGGCAACAGCCAAGCCAGATAGGCCCGCGAATCAAAACTTCCGCCCATCAGCGCGAGGGCGCCGGCCAGGGGGTCCATCGCGGCGATGCCAAAGTACTCGTGGGCGATGCCGCCCCCCTTCAGCAGGTTCATCTCGTGGGCGGTTGCGGCCGTTTCACCCACGGGCAATTCGGAGCGCAGCTCCAGCCACAGGTCGAAGCCGCCCGCATCCCAGACCGCCATATCGGCCCGGTTCACGCGCTGCCAGCCCCCCAGCAGTGGCGCGAAGATCACCGCAAGGAGCGCCGCACTCTGGACCAGGCGCCGAAGCCAACGATAGCCAGCCCCGGGCACCAAGCCCCCAGGCGCCGTGGTCGGCCCCTCCTGCCGTTGACTCACGAGCGCCTCCCTTGGGGCTCGGTGGCCTTTGGCGCGGCTGCCAAATCGCCCTCGCGCCAGATGTCGATGGCCGTCGGCTGCTGTGGGCAGAGTTCCACGCAGCGGCCGCAGCCCACACAACCCTCCGTCAACACCAGCGGCTTGGCCTTGGGCACCAGGCGAATCGCTTCGCCCGGCAGCGGGCAGGCGTCGTGGCAGTAGCCACAAATGCGGCCCAGGTAGGAGATGCAGCGCGCCTCGTCCACCACCGCGAGCCCCATGCGCACCTCACGCTTGACCACCTCGAGTTCGGCCTCGACCGGCGAGAGCGCCCCCGTGGGGCAGACCTGGGTGCAGCGCATGCAGAGGGTGCAGGAGCGCTCGCGCACATCCAGGTAGGGTGACAGCGCGCCCCAGCGCGGCTCGTCGAGGCCGAAGTAGCGGATGCAGCCGTTTTCGCACACGGTGCCACACAGCCCGCAGCGGATGCAGGCGGCGACGAAGCGCCCGTCGTCGTCGCCAGCGGTCGGAGGCCGCACGGGCGTACGCCAGGGCGAGGGCAGCCGGCTGCGCGCGCTGGCCCACAGCCGCGCCATCAGCGCACTGCCGCCGACGACCATGGCCAGGCCCTGCAGCAGCAGACGCCGTCGGCCCAGCACGGGCAGCGGCCGGTCGATGCGGCGACGCCGGAAACGGCGCAGCCAACGCCATCGGAGCTTGCGGAGCACGTCTTCCACATAAGCGCCCCGCGGGCAGGTGCCGCCCCTTTTGCGCCAACCTCATGCGCACTGGTAGCCTCGCGGCCATGCGATGGCGATGGGCGGTAGCCGGCTTGGCCACAGGGGCCTGGCTGATGGCTTGTGCGGGCGCTGCGCCGGCTGCCACCGCAAAGACGACAACCGACCCCGTCGCAACCACAGCACCTGCAAGCACCGAAACGAAGGGGGAGCCGATGGCGGACATCGACGGGATCTGGAACTTCGGGGACGCGGCCGGCAGCGAGGCCGCGTTCAAGGCCGCGCTCGCGCAGGCCCCCGCAGCCGAACACGAGCACAGGCTGGAGCTGCGGACCCAGGTGGCGCGCGCCATGGGCCTGCAGGACCGCTTCGACGAGGGCCACGCCGAGCTCGACGCGGTCGCGGCCGAAGTGCGCGAAGAAGAAACGCGTGCACGCATGCGCCTCCTGCTCGAACGCGGGCGACTCTACAACTCCGCCAAGCGCCGCGACGAAGCCCGCGCCCAGTTCTTGCAGGCCTGGGACCTCGGACGCGAAGCCAAGCTCGACCGTCTCGCGGTCGACGCGGCCCACATGCTCGGCATCGTCGAGCTGAAAGAGCCCGACCTGGCCCTGCAGTGGAGCCTGAAGGCCCTGGACTACGCCGAGCAGAGCGAGCAGCAGGGCGCCAAGAAGTGGCTCGGTTCGCTCTACAACAACATCGGCTGGACCTACTTCGACAAAAAGGACTACGACAAGGCCCTCGAACTCTTCGAAAAGGCCCTGCGCTTCCGCGAAACCCAGGACGACTTGAAGTCCACCCTGATCGCGCGCTGGACCGTGGCCCGCGGACTGCGCGCCCTGGGTCGCAGCGAAGAAGCGCTGCAGATGCTGGAGCAGCTGCAAACGGCCTACGCCGAGGCCGGGCTCGAGCCCAGCGGCTACCTCTACGAAGAACTCGGAGAAAACCTGCTCGCCCTGGGCAAGGACGGCCATCGCGAGCACTTCGCGAGAGCCCACGCCATGCTCTCCACGCAAGCCTGGCTGGTCGAATCGGAACCGGAGCGCATCGCACGGCTCGAGCGCCTGGCTGCGGGTGAGGCGCCCGCAGAGCCCTGACTTGACTGCGGGCCTGGCGCACGTCAGAGTCAACCCATGGTCCATCCGGTTTCGAACTCCGTCGCCCTCGCCGTGAGCGCCGCCGCAGCCCTGGCTGCAGCTGCCGCTGCTGGACACCTGTAGGCGACGACCGGAGCCAAACGCGCGATGCGCCCTTCCGGTCCCCCGGGAGGGCGTTTTTCGTTTTGGAGGGCGAGATGGGAAAGACACTGGAAATCGATCAGCTTCGAACCATGTACCTGCGTTTCTTCGAGCAGCGGGGCCACGCCATCATCCCAGGCGCTTCGCTGCTACCGGACGGGGATCCCAGCGTGCTGTTCACCACCGCGGGCATGCACCCGCTGGTGCCCTACCTGCGCGGACAGCCCCACGCCGCGGGCAGGCGCCTGGCAAACGTGCAGAAATGCATTCGCACGAGCGACATCGACCTGGTGGGCGACAGAACCCATCTGACCTTCTTCGAGATGCTCGGCAACTGGTCCCTGGATGACTACGGCAAGGAACAATCGATACGCTGGAGTCACGAGCTACTCACATCCCTCGAGTGGCTTGCCATTCCCGACGAACGACTGTGGGTCAGCGTCTTCGCCGGAGATGGCGAGCTACCACGGGACGAGCAGGCCGCGCGCACCTGGCTGGAGCTTGGCGTCGCTCCCGAGCGCATCGTCTACCTGGGCATGGAAGACAACTTCTGGGCGGCCGGTACCGAGGGTCCCTGCGGGCCCGACACGGAAATCTTCTACGACACCACGGGCGAGCCCTGCGGCGCCCCTCGCTGCGCGCCAGGACTTTGCAATTGTAGGCGCTTCGTGGAGATCTGGAACAACGTCTTCATGTCCTACGAGCGCAGCGCCGGCGCACTGCACGAACTCCGCAGGCACAACATCGACACCGGCATGGGTCTCGAGCGCGTGGCTGCCGTCCTTTGCGACGCGGGAAGCGTCTACGAAGTCCAGGGGCTGCGGGCCATCGCCGAACATCTGCTCTCCGACCTGGGCAAACGACACGACGAACTCAGCGAACGCGAGCTGCGCGCCCTGCGCATCTGCATCGACCACCTCAGAACGGCGGTCTTCATCCTCGGCGACCCGAACGGCCCCGAGCCGGCCAACACCGGAGCCGGATACGTGCTGCGTCGGCTGATCCGTCGCGCCGTGCGCTACTGCCGCATCCTTGCGCTCGAGCCCAGCGCCTGGGAAGCCGGCGCCAGCGTGGTGGTCGAGCACTACGCGAGCGCCTACCCGGAGCTGCAGCTGCGTCGCGCGAGGATTCTCGAGAGCCTGCGTGAAGAGCGAGAGCGCTTCGAACGAACCCTCGACCGCGGCAGCCGACTTCTCGCGCAGTTGCTCGAGCGGAACGCGGGCACCGAACGCCTCAGCGGCGCCGAGGCATTTCGCCTCTATGATACCTACGGCTTCCCGCTGGAGCTGACCGTGGAGATGGCCGGCGAGCACGGTGTTGAGGTCGACGTGACGGCGTTCGAGCGCTGCTTCGCGGAGCACCGCGAGCGCTCCCGCAGCATTGCGGCCAAGAGCGGCCTGGCAGACGACAGCCGGCAGAGCGTGCGCTACCACACGGCAACCCATCTCCTGCACGCGGCCCTGCGGGCCGTCCTCGGAGCGCACGTCGAACAGCGCGGCTCCAACATCTCGGCCGACCGCCTGCGCTTCGACTTCAGCCATGGCGGGGCGTTGACCAGCGAAGAGCGGAGCGCAGTGGAAGCCTGGGTGCAGCAAGCCATCGACCGCGATCTCCCGGTGTACCGAGAAGTGAGCACCTCCGAAGCCGCCAAGGCCCGGGGCGCCACGGGCCTCTTCGACGACCGCTACGATGGTGAAGTCAGCGTCTATGGGATCGGAGACCTATCGCTGGAGATCTGCGCCGGCCCGCATGTGGAGCGCACTTCGGAGCTGGGTCGCTTTCGGATCGTCAAGGAGCAGAGCTGCGGTGCGGGAATGCGACGCATCCGCGCGCTGTTGTCGCCGACGTAGGAGCCCGCGGAGGCAGCCTCGGCGTCAACCACATGCGCGTACCCAAGGGCCGCAGCGTATGCCCCTTCCACTCGCATCTACAGGAAGACGAGGTCTTCTTCGTGCTCTCGGGTCGCGGTGTCCTGCGCTACGACGATGACCTACGCGCGATTCGCGCCGGCGACTGCATCTCCTGTCCGGCCGGAACCCAAGTCGCCCACCAGATCTACAACCCCCACGCACAAGACCTGGTCTACCTCGCCATCGGCGCCTTCGACCCCCAGGAAGTCTGCATCTACCCCGACAGCGACAAGGTCGCAGTACGAGGCGTGGACATGCGCGGCACGCTCGAGGAAAAGGCCTACTTCGACGACGAACCCGACCCGCCTCGTATCGTGGAACTCGCGGCAAAGCTCTGAGCACGGGCAAGCCGCACTCAACGCCCGTGGGCAAAATCCGACCAGGCCTGATCCAGGCCCTGCCAAACAGCACGCTCGGGCTCCAGCGGCGCATCGTCAATCGTCGCCTCGACCCCAACCCGCAGGGTCGCGCGCCGCTCGGCATCGTAGGCAGGCCAAGGCAAACCAACTGCGGCCGCTTCGCCGCGCATGAACGATGACCAGGCAGCGATGATCTGCTCGGAGACGCCACGAGCCTCCGGCGCAGCGCTGGCCTGTTCCGGGCAGCCAAAGAGCAGCGGCAACTCCAGGCCGTGATGGGCCGCGGCGGTTTCGGGGCAGCGCCAGGCCATCAGGAACATGCGTGTCCCCGCGCTGTGGCGACTGTGAGCCTCGGCCAGGCGAATCAGCGGCACGCGATTGTGATAGTCGGTCGCGATGGCGATCCAGACGTCGGTGTCGCTCCGGCGTGAAGCGTCACGTCGATAGGTCTCGATGATGCTGTGGGCGCGGTCGCGATGCCTGCCGAGAATGCTTGCCACTCGTCGTTCGAGTTCGCCAGATGAAAGCGGAGGCTCGCGACGGGCGGTGAAGGGGATCGCCTCGTCCAGGTTCACCCCCGCGAGCAACGGGACGGTCGCCATGCAGCCTTGGTCGATGGCATTCAGCGGAAGCTGAGGAACCACATCGCCGTCGACCACGGGACAGAAGGTCGCCATGGGACCATGGGAACGAACGGATCGCCGGAGCGCCCGAGGATGGGCATCGTACAGGGCGGACAGGGGAACCTCCTGCAACCGCCGACTCTGCTCGGGCGCGATGCCGAGCTCGGAAAGCATGGCGCTGGCGATGGCGTCCGCCGCATCGGCGCTCCCGTAATAGGCGCCGTGACCGCTGCTGTGCTGGATCGCCCGGTGAAACAGCCCCCCCGCCGACGGCATCGAGCATAGCGAGTGCACGGCCGTCGCCGCGGCGGACTGCCCTCCAATCGTGACGTTGTCGGGGTCGCCTCCGAAGCGCTCGATGTTGCGCTTCACCCAGCCGAGCGCCAGCACCATGTCCCGTAACCCAAGGTTTGACGCCGCACCCCACGCATCGCCGCCGGATCGCGACAGATCCAGATACCCGAGGGCCCCCAGACGTGAATCGACCATCACCACCACCACGTCACCGAGCACGGCGAGGCGCCCGGTGACATAGGGTCGCATGTCGGCACCGCCCATGGTGAATCCGCCGATCGGTAACCAGACCAGCACCGGTCGGCGCGCAGAATCGAGCGCGGGCGTTGTCACCGTCAGGCGCAGACAATCCTCGTTCAGCGATCCTTCCGGCAACAGACCCGGTCGTTGCGCTGGAGCTGGACCGGCACGGGTGGCATCCAGTACCCCCGCCCAGCCAGGGTGGGGCTCAGGAGGCAGGAAGCGCCGCCTACCCATCGGTGGCGCGGCATAGGGAATGGCGTGATAGCGCACGCCCCCGTCCGTTCGCACCCCACGCACATCACCGGCATCCGTGGCAACCATTTCAGCCATCGCAGCACCTCCCGAGCAGTCCCTGGCGTAGCGCCAAGCCCCTGAATTTTCTAGCTTTCTTCTTACCGCGATGTGTCCTACGATGGTCATCGAGTTGGGGATCGACGGTGGCGCCCGGGAGTGCACGAGATTGAGCCATTCTCGTGCTACCTCGACACTTCGGCCGGGCGATGCGGCGGCCCGTGCGCAGTCACAGCAGTCTCGAGCACCTCCCCAAGGCTTTCGGGCGCATTGCGCTCCTGGCATTGCTCGGCGCGCTTTCGTCCTGCTCCTCCGAGGTGAACGCCGCGAGCATCCGCAGACCGGCCACGGGTGTCACCGAAGTGGCCCCAGCGGCAGATGGCACAGCCGCCGCCACCAACTCAGCCGCCGAGGCCTCAGCTCCGGCAGACTTCGGCAATGCCGCGGCCGGCACGGCAGCGCCTGCGCCCATGGTCGAGCTCAACCCCGGCGGCAACGACTGCGCGCCGGGCCACTACCTCGGCCAGCTCGACGGCGAGTACTTCACCCAGGCCTGGGGCAACGGCACCGTCGCCGTTCCCTTCGCGACCGGCGAGATCAGCGGCCAGCCCGGCATGGAGTTCTGGCTCGAGCGCACCGAACGGGAATGCACGGAAGCAAAGTTTTGCGCGGGCTTCGAGATCAAGGGCGGCAAGCTGCGCGGTTGGGCCCTTCCCAACGCAGACGCAACCATGGACACGACCATGGGCGGCGTCGGCGCGCGCTTCGAGATGGAACTGGCCGGCGAGCTCGACTGTCGCACGGGCGAGTTCCGCGGCCAGCTGCTCAACGCCTGCTACGACGTCTTCGGGACCCTCTATCGCATGGAAGGAACCGTCGGCGCCCGCTACGACACCGCCAGCGACGCCTTCATCATGGGTGACTGGGAGCCAACCGAAATGCCCCTGCCCAACGCCCTGGTTCCCCCCGACGCCAAGATCGGCGGCACCGGCGCCTGGAACGCCATGCTCAACGACGACGGCAGCTCGCCGATCACCGAAGGGGATGGCCTCTGCGACAAGGCCAGCGGCTTCGACACTTCGTTGTAGCGATTGTTCGCCCTGCCATCCTGGCGTTTTGACCGGCATGGGCGTGCCATCGTGACCAAGCGCACTGCCGACAGCGCCCCCAGGGGCCGTGCGTGCCGATGTGGATGACTGGCACGGCTCGTGCGTAGTCGTGCACCCATGGACGACGCGACCTTCCTGCCACGCCTCGGGCTCGGCGTGGGCCTGCTCGCCGGCATCGCCCTCTACGAGCACAGGCGCGGGCGGGGCAGCGACAAGATCCGCGAATACGGCTTCCTCTTCGGCTCGGGTCTTGTTGGCGCCGGCTACGCCCTGCTCCACGACCTGTGCACCCATGGCTTGAGCCCGGACTACTTCGCAATCGGCAAGGGACTCGAAAGCGCAGCCCGGGGCTTCTGGCCCGACGTCGCCTGGCTCGCCACGCGCGCTGGCTGGAGCGCGGGTCTCGTCATCGGTTGTGCCCTGCTGCGGATGAACAACCCGCAAGTTGAGCGACGACGGCTGGGTTACGCAAGCCTTGTCAGAGCGCTGACGTGGCCCCTTGCGGCTTCCCTGTTGTTCGCGTTTATCGGTGCATGGCTGGGTCCCAACCTACTCGACTCCGAGTTCGATACCAGCGCGCTCCACCGCCCGGGCGTGACCGACCCAAGCGCGTTTCTCACGGTCTGGGGCATCCACATCGGCAGCTACGCGGGCGCCCTGCTCGGTCTTCTGGTGGCTGCCTCACGCATTCGAAGAGCGCGCCGGAAGCCAAAAGTACCCGGGACCTCTGCGGGCGGCCTATCCGGAGACGGGCAACTTCATCGCCTTCGTGGGCGACCTGAACTCGGGTGAGCTCGTGCGACGCGTGTTGTTGAGCTTCCGCAAACAGACGCCCTTCCCGTCGGAGGGCGCCGCCCTCCCCGACTCGCTCCCCGGCGTCGGCTGGTCCGACCACTGGTCCTTCTGGCAGCAGGGCTACCCGGCGCTCATGGTCACCGACACCGCCCCCTTCCGCTATCCCCACTACCACGAGCCCGAAGACACCCCGGACAAGCTCGACTACGAGCGCCTCGCCCGCGTCGTCGAAGGGCTCGAACTCGTGATTCGTTCGCTGGCCTCGGACGGCGTCTGAGGACGTTTCACGGGTGCGAATTCGCCGTGCTTGATCACCGCCCCGAACACCGGCCATAGTCCCCCGCGGAGGCGACCATGGAACCCCAAACCGCAGTGGACGAAAAAACCGGGCGCAAGTTCTTCCTCGAGTATCCCGAAGACCTGAAGCCGGACGAACGGGTTGTCTTTCTACTGAACCTACACGGCGGCGGCTCCCACGGCGTCTGGCAGCGGAAGTACTTCCCGGCCATCGACTACAAGGACCGCTATCGCCTGGTGGTCGCGACTCCCTCGGCCGCCACGCGCAAGCCCTTTGCCAGGTGGGTCGACGAAGCCGACGACGAGCACCTGCAGAACATCGTCGAGCAGGTCGTCGCCAAGTTTGGTGCCGAGCGCATCGCATCCTTTTGGCTGGTGGGCCACTCCCAGGGCGGCATGACCAGCAACCGGCTGCTCCGAACCGACTACTTCGCCGAGCGCGTCGACGGTTGGCTCAGCCTCTCCGGCGGCCGCATCGGCGGTATCGAACTTCCCAAGTCCTTCTTCCCACCTGCCAAAGATGGCCAGGCCCCTCCGAGTCGTCCACGCATCCGCGAAGGCGGAGCGCGCCCTGGCGTGGCCAGCGTGCCCGAAGCCGACTTCTCCTTCATCTTCGCCACCGGCGAGCACGAAATCGTCAAGCTTCCGGAAGCCTCCCCCTGGGCTGAAAAGTACGCCGCCGGCGCGCGCGTACGACAGCCTGACATCGTCGACGAAGAAGCCGGACAGGTCTACGACACCACGCGCGCCGGCCGCTCCACCAAGGGCTGGGGCTTCGAGCCAGGCCCCGGAACGGCAGAACTCTACATCTACCCGGGTGCCCGCGACGGCCGCGTCATCGCCGACGTCGTGCGCCTGAACAAGGGCCACACCGAAGGCCTGGAGCCGCGCATCACCGAGGAGCTGGTGAAGCTGATCGTCTCGGCGCCGGGCGGCAAGTTGGGCAAGGTGGTCGCGGCGTAGCGACTTCAGCGCGGGCCCGACGGGTAACATCGGCACCCTTTTAGCGTCTGGAACGCGCTCCGAGAGGTCCGTCCCCGCAATCTTGAGCCGCACGCTCGTTCGGGATTCTGCGGGCCAATCAGGACGCCCGACCTCGGCGGTGTCATTTCCGCTGAACTGTTGGCGAAATCCTGGCGCTTCACAGAATGGCAGATCCGCGCCGGACCGCGGAGTTGATCACCTTGCCCGACCCGAGGTGCTCAGAGCGCGTTCCAGACCCCTTCGCGCGCGTCACGCGACGCGGTGGAGACTCAGTTGTCGCTGTCGTCGGTGTTCCCGGCTCCGGGGCTGCCGGCGGCGATGTATTGGTGGCCGAAGCCGAAGAGGCAAGCGAGGGTGGCGTAGCCGGTGTACATGGACGCGTAACCGAGCTGCTCGAGGTGAGCGATGGCAGCCTCCCTGCCCATGGTCGGGTCGGCACCGACGCCGGAGAGCATCGCTGCGTAGGCCGTCGCGGAGACGACCGCCAACCCGCTGGTCGAAAGCAGCCAACGACGCGCCCACGGCCTGGGCCGCAGCCACTGGCGACTGACGTAGTAGATCGTCCAGGGGAAGAGCACGTAGATCGCGTCGCGCACCCGCATGCGCGTGGGCATCTCCGAGATCAGGTGGGTCAGCAGCGAGATCAAGACGGCCGCGTTCAGCAGGCCCCAGCCGGGTCGCTGGGCGCCGGATTGCCACAGGCTGCGGCCGGGTTCGAGTTCCAGAACCGGCATGCCCAGGCGGCCAAACTTCGTGTCCATGTCCGGCGGGCGAAAGATGACGCGCTTGACGGGGAGAATCGTGCCGACCTGTCGCGCGATCCAGAGCGCGTGGTGCACCACCTGAGCCACCGTGCCCGGGTAGTTGAAGCGGTCCACCCAGAAAAAGGCCGAGCGCCGATCATCCGCGATCTCGCAACCGGTGTTGCGGTAGCACGTGCTCGAATCGCTTTCGTAGGCCTCTAGCCACCGCGAGTGGGAGCTACTCAGGAGGGATTGCTCGTCGTCGTCGAGGGCACTCTCGAAGCGCAGCTCGAAGCCAAAGTCGTTGTAGTCGAAGTCGTCGAGAATCGCCGGGTAGCCATCGACTGGGAAGGGGGTCTCGGTCGTGGTCGGCGGTGGGGAGCCGATGAAGCGCGCCTCGTGGTCGTCACCGACCTCAGCACCCTCCGCTCCCTCGTGGCTCCACAGGATCTCGGCCCCGAGCTCGTCGAGCAGCACGCGGCGCGCTTCGGAGAAGCGATCGGTGTGGACCTGCAGGGGCAGTAGACATCGTCCGGGTGCACACTCCGGAAACGAGTCGAGGGCCTGTGGGTGCACCGCGCCGGCGTCCAAGAGGGCTGCGGCAACGCGCCTCGCGGTGTCCTCGGTGATCGGCTCCGGGCAGCGAAAAACCAGGTGCATCATGTCGTCGGCTCGGTCGCGGACGCTACCGCGGGCACGCCGGCGCGATCAGTTCAGCTGCGTCGAGCCGCCCCCTGGCGGCCCTCAGTCGAGGGTCCACTTCAGCTGGAACTCGATCTCCTCTTCGCTCGAGCCTCGCTCGTGCTCGATGTTGATGACCGCGTCCGGAGGCACCGAGACGCGCTCGCCGGCCACTTGAATGCGCAGGCGCTCACCGCGCTCGAGACAGTCCGCGAGGCGGCGCAGCTTGGCGATGAATTGGCGGCGTGGGTAGTTTTTCTCGATGTCGCGCTTCGTTCGCTTTTTGCGGGTGGCCATGGCTTCCTCCGGTTGCAGGGCGGGCAAACGGTAGCGCAGATCGTTGGGTTCGGGGGGCTCGTGTCGCCAAGCACCGAGCACCCCGGACCGGATTCCCCTTCCCGTGACTTCAGGCTGCGATCCGGGAGAGCTTTGATGCCCCGAGGTCCTCGTGGGAAGACGCTCCCGCGGGAAACTGGCGGGAACTGCGCCGGCTTGGCCCGGAGTCGGTAATCGAGTTCAACCGGAATCTGCACACGCTCGCCCTCCTCCCGGGCACGGCTCTTCTATCTCTGGGCCTTGGCTGCAACACCCAAGTCAAGACCCAAAGGTTCGATTGCTGAGAAGAAAGTCGCGCGCCGTCGCCGGGTGCACTATGGGTGGAGGTCGGCAAGCACTATGGCCACTGTAGCTGGTCGGCTGTTACGGTGGACTCGACTTTCTTCTCAGCAATCAGATACGAGTACCTTCCCTACGCGCCAGCCCTGTCCCTTGCCGGAGGCGTGGTCGGGGTCTTTCTGGGAGGCGGAGTGCTCTCGATCGCCAGCATCATCGGCTTCATCACGCTGTTCGGCATCGCCACACGCAACGGCATCCTGCTGGCGGTGCGAACACGGGACCTGGAGCTGCAGGGCGTGGAGCGAATCGAGGCGGTGGCCCAGAGCGCCCGCGAGCGCCCATCTCCCATCCCGATGACCGCCGTGACCGTCGGCCTGGGGCTATTCCCGCTGGCTTTGGCTCTCGACCAACCAGGCAGCGAGATCCAGGCGCCGATGGCCCTCGTCATCCTGACCGGCCTCACGTCCTCGACCCTGCTCAACATGGTCGTGGTACCCGCTCTCATCGCCCGCGGGGGCGGCACGTCCAGGCCCACGGAGACCACCATCCCATGAGTGCAAAGCAAGGCCCCCCGCGCGACGGCGGCCCCATCCTGTGGTGCATCCTGGCGGCCGCATTCTTCGGCGCCTCGACGCCCGCGTCCAAGGCGCTGCTGCAAGTCTTTGGACCGCTTCGCCTCTCGGGCATCCTCTACCTGGGCGCCGCACTGGCCGTGGCGCCCTGGGCCCTGCGTGGCGCCTTGGCACTTCGTAGCGCGGGCCGAAGCAACATGCTGTCGTTGGCGGGCGCAGTCCTGTTCGGGGGCATCCTCGGTCCAGTGCTCCTGCTACGGGGACTCTCGGTCGCGCCTGCGGCCTCGGTATCCCTCTGGCTCAACCTGGAGACCGTGGCGACCGCGCTGCTGGCCGGCATGTTTTTCCGCGAGCACCCGGGCCCGCGAACCTGGGGCGCCGTCGCACTGGTCGTCGCCGCAAGCGCGCTGCTCTCACCCGGCACCGGCGGCGGGCTTGCGGCCGTGACATGGGTCGGCCTCGCGTGCATCGCCTGGGGTCTCGACAACAACCTCACCTCGATCATCGACCGCTTCAGCCCCGCACAGGTAACTTTTGCGAAGGGCATCGCAGCGGGAAGCGTAAACCTAACCCTGGGTCATTGGCTGGAACCGGGTTCGACCCCGGGCGCGGCGGTGGCAGCCGGACTCGGCGTCGGTGCGCTCGGCTACGGAGTGTCGCTGCTGCTCTACATCGCCGGTGCCCAGCACCTCGGCGCCACCCGCTCCCAACTCATCTTCTCCACCGCGCCGGCCTGGGGACTGGGGCTCTCGTGGCTCGTGCTCGGCGAAGCGATGCGGCCAGTGGAAGCTGCGGCCGCAGCGTTGATGGCCATCGCCATCTGGCTTTGGCATCGCGAACACCACACCCACAGCCACCGGCACCACGAGGTCACCCACCAGCACCTGCACCGCCACGACGACGGCCACCATGACCACGAACACGCCGAAGGCACCGCGCCTGCCGAATGGCACTCCCACGAGCACACCCACGCGCCCGTAGAGCACACCCACCCGCACCGCCCCGACCTGCATCACCGCCACGATCACTGAAGTCGGGGCCGGGCGTACTCGAGGTGGGCGAGGGATAGCCCGCCCCGCCGCAGGCGCACCGCGGTGCCCTACCTGGCTTTTTCGTTTCTGGGACCCTATCTACAGATCTGTGGCGGTTTTCAGCTTTCACCTGGCGGAGACGCGAATCTCGACTACGGCACGAATGCTATGGCGGCCGCCGCGCCCAGCGGTGGTGCCCGGCTTGCGCCACGCCGAGTGCATGACCCGAATGACGCTCGGTGCGCCGGTGCTGTCGCCCGCCCGACTTCAGCTTCGACGCCCGGCGATGTTCGCGGTCTGGGAAGACGAGGCCGCGCTCGACCGGTTCCTGGCCAGCACACCCTTGGGCCGCGTCTTGGCCGGGGGATGGCACGAGCGATTGGAACTCGTGCGCCGATGGGGCCATCTCGAGGCGCTGGACGGGTTTGCCGAAGCGGTCGATGGACTCGGGCCGTCGGACCCTGTGGTTGCGGTCACGGTCGCCCGCATGCGGATCCTTCAAGTGCCTCGCTTCATCCACTGGGGCAGGCCGGTGGAGGCACTCGTGCGCGACCACCCCGGTGCGACCCTGGCCATGGCGGCGATGCGACTGCCTCGGACGGTCTCGACCTTCACCATCTGGAGGTCGAAACGCGACATGCTCGACATGGTTCAGGGGCACAGCGACGTGCCCCAGCCCCGGCGTCACGCCGAAGCGATGCTCGAAAGAAACCGCAAGGACTTTCACTTTGAGTTCACCACCCTGCGGTTCCGGCCGCTCTCGGAGCACGGGCAGTGGGAAGGCCGCAGAGCGATCGTTCCCACCGCGAAAACTCTCAGCAACGCCTGAGATGGTAGTGAAGGGTCAGCACCGGAAGGCCCCAGAACCGGACCTCGTGCTCACAGCGAAGCTCACCGTCCGGATCCACGAACACGCGCAGATACTCCACCAAAGTGCGGACACGCCAAACCCGCACGGTATCCTCGTCGAGCTTGTCCAGGCGGTAGAATCCGGGATCACCGAAGCGCGTGCCCTGGGACAGCAGCTCGAGCTGCCCCTGCCCATTGACCGCGGGCCGAAGAAAAACGGTCGCATTTCCGCCAGGCATCGGGAAGACCGCCTTGACGACGGGAGACCGACAGCCGGGAATCCGGTCGGTCATGTAAAAGCCCGTGTAGATCACCCGTTCACCATCGGTGTGCCGCCGTGACCAGCCCGTGTAGCGCGTCCTTCCCCCGCCATCCCGCAGCAACACGATCTCGCTCTTCATGGCGGCGGCGGACTCCAGCGCATCGACGGGAAAAGTGAGTTGATTGACCCGGCGGCTGATCGTCGTGACCAGCAGCCACACTCCCACATTGAGAGGCAAAAAACTGCGGGCGCGCGCATCCAGCTCATAGCGCGCAGTGTTCTCGTAGAAGTCTCGCACGCGGTCATCGACGCAGGCCGGATCGAAGTCCGGGCCCCGCAATACCTCGAGACTCGAGAGCAGACCGCCCTCGCGGGAGTCCCGGATCACCTCGAGCCCTTCGCGCTGGGCCAACTCGGCGTAGGGTCGGTCACCGATGTAGTCACTCCCGATCGGCCCCGCGAGCCAAGGCGCATCCTGCAGCCGGACGACGCAACCGAAAAGCCGTATCAGAGCGTAGATGATGCGCTCGCCGACGGCGCCGACGAGGCGTGCGACCCACGGCAGTCGGGAGGGCTCGTGCATGCTGGCCGAGGCTACCGCAATCGGGTCGCATGGTGTCCGTCACGCACGGGCACCACTACCGGCGAGCCAAGACCATCATCACCTGACCGGGAGAGCAAGGCATCGCTCTCATCTGCTGCCTGCTCCTGCCATGTGACCCTACAGCCGCGGGTCCACCGGCTCACTCTCCAGCGCAAGCACCCCAAAGACGCATTCGTGCACCCGATGCAGCTGTTCGCCCTCCACAAAGCGCTGAAGGCCTTCAAGGCCGAGCGCGAACTCCTGCAACGCCAGGGCGCGCTTGCGACCGAGGCCGCGGGCGCGCAGACGTTCCAGGTTCTCGGGCGCGGTGTATTCCGGGCCGTAGATGATGCGCAGGTACTCGGGGCCCCGGCACTTGACCGCAGGCTGGACGAGGCCGCGCTTGCCGCGGACGACGAACTGGCGCGGCTTGACCACCATGCCCTCGCCCCCCTCGGAGGTCAGCTGTTGCCACCAAGCGGTGCCCTCGGCCTGGCTGTCGGGGCTGTTGACGTCGATGGTCTTGAAGGGCGTGGCGCGGAATAGCTCCGGGTCGACCACCGCCAAGCGCGCCAGCTTCTCCATGTGCCAGACGTGGTCACGGTCCACGAACACGCACCCCCCGGCGGCGAGCAGATGAAAGGGCGCAAGCTTGAAGTCCGACAGCGATGCCACTGGCCAGCAGTACTGCCGATAGGCTGCGGTGAAGGACTTCGCCATCTCGAGCTTTTCGCGGTAGCGCATCAACAGGTCATCCGCGGCCGCATCGCGGCGCGCAGTGCGCTCCAGCATAGCCACGGCATCGGCCAAGGACGCTCGGGATGCGGAACCGACGGCTGCGTACTGCGTGCGAAGCAGCTCCTGGGCCTTCGCAGGCCAGGGCATGAATTCGGCGTCCAAGCACAGCCAATCGGCTTTCAATTCATCCCACAGACCGACCTTCCCGATGGCCTCCGCCGTGTGTGACAGCAGCTCGGCTTCGAGCAGAGCGTCGGAGAAGAAAGGGCGTCCCGTGCGCGTGTACACGACGCCGATCCGACCATCCGCCGAACCAAAGCGCGCCTGGGCCACTGCCGCATTGCGAGTGACAACGACGACCGCGCGCGAGCCCATGTGCTTCTCCTCGCACACGACCTCGGACACGCCCTGGCTGCGGTAATACTCGAACGCCTCGCCGGGATGCTCGAGGAGGGGTCCGTCCTTGACCGTCGAGGTCGGGGACATGGTCGGTGGAAGGTAGATCAGCCAGCGCGGATCGACCGCGAAGCGGCTCATCACCTCAAGAGCAGCCGCGGCATGTTCCTCGCGAATCCTCACCGCGCGGGAGTCACGGGTGACGACGACTCGCTTGCCGCATACGTCCTCGATGTCGAGCAGATCGCCGTACGGGCGCGGCTCGAGCGGCGCTGGCTGCTCACCCTGTGCGCGCAGCGGCTTGATCGGCTCGTAGTACATCCTCTTGGCGGGGACCGACAGCAGTTCGCGCTCGGGGTACCGCAGGGCACTCAAGGCGCCGCCGAAGACGCACCCCGTATCGATGCAGATCGTGCGGTTGACCCACGTGGCCTCCACAACCGGCGTGTGACCGTACACGACCAGCGCCTTGCCGCGGTACTCCGACGCCCAGTCGTGGCGTACGGGCAGCCCATATTCGTCCGTCTCGCCGCTGGTGTCGCCGTACAGGGCGAACTCTCGCACTCGAGCCGAAGCGCGCCCCTGGTAGGTCTCCTTCAACCCCGCATGGGCGACGACGAGCCTGCCCTCGTCGAAGACAAAGTGGCTGATGAGGCCATCGAGAAAGCCGAGAACCTCAGCACGAAACGCTTCTGACTCGGCCTCGAGTTGCTCCACGGACTGGGCCAGACCGTGGGTGAGGCGTACGTTCTTGCCACGAAGCTTGCGCAGAAGCTTGGCCTCGTGGTTTCCAATGATGCACAAGGCGCTACCCGCCTTGACCATGTCCATCGCCGTGCGCAGCACGCGCGTGACGCCCGGCCCGCGGTCCGCCAGATCACCCACGAAAACGACGCGTCGGGCCTCGGGGTGCCGATGTACGCCAGCGTCCTCGCGGATGTAGCCAAGCTCGGAAAGCAACTCCTCGAGCTCATCGGCGCAGCCGTGCACGTCGCCGATCACATCGAAGGGCCCCTGCTCGTGCTTGCGGTTATTCCAGAGCGGCTCGCGCAGGATCTCCGCCCCGTCGATCTCCTCGACAGAATCGAGCACATGAATGCGGCGAAAACCCTCGCGCTTGAGGCTCTTGAGACTTCGCTTCAGATCCTGGCAATGCTTGCGGACCACGTGCAAGCCGAAGTCGCGGTCCGGGCGCGCCTTCGTTCGCTCCTCGCAGACCTCCCGCGGCGGATTCAGAACGATCGCGACCGGCAGGACATCCAACTCCCGGGCCAGGCTCACGATCGGCTGCCGTGCCTCGCGCTGCACATTGGTCGCGTCGATCACGGTCAAAAGGCCGCGCTCCAGACGCTTGCGCGCGATGTAGTACAGGACGTCGAAGGCGTCCTTGGTCGCCTCCATATCATTTTCGTCATCGGAGACAAGCCCGCGTGCGTAGTCAGACGACAACACTTCGGTCTCCTTGAAATGCCTGCCCGCGAAGGTGCTCTTGCCGCTACCGGAGGCACCGACGAGCGCGATCAACGAAAGTTCGGGAACCGCCAGCTTCACTTGGAGAACACCGACATCTGGGTCGGCGCACCGACGTCTGCATCCACGGGCCCGATGGGCGAAAGCTCCACCGCGTAGCCGTGGGCGACTGCAATCCCGCGTGCCCAGGAGGCGAATCGCTCGCGGCTCCATTCGAAGCGGTGATCGCCATGACGTAGCTTGCCCGCCTGGAGCCCCTCGAAGCGCACGTTGTACTCGATGTTGGGCGTGGTAACGATCACCGTGGGCGGCGCCGCAAACTCAAACACAACCCGCTCGAACGCGGGCAACCGCTCCAGCTCGATGTGCTCGATCACCTCCACGCAGCAGATCGTGTCGAAGTCATTCAGGCGAGCATCGCGATAGGTCAGCGAACCCAGCCCTTTCAAGGTGGCAACGTATTGAATTCATTGTAGAAAAGTTGTCGTCTCGGATCCGCCTCTCGTAGCCAGAGGGTATGTTGATGGCCGAGATCTTCGATCGATTCGTGGAGAAGACACCGGTTGGCGTGATGACGCGGGCATTGCT
>JAOUOP010000115.1 GCA_029880325.1 Myxococcales bacterium
TCTCATGGGGGGCGTCTCACGGGGGGTCGCACGGGGGGTCGCACGGGGGGTCGCACGGGGGGTCGCACGGGGGGCGCAGAGGGTGTCTCAAGGCGTCTTTGGGCTGCCGCCGAAGCGGGCTTCGGGCAGTAAAGCTTCAAGCAGGATCAAAAGGAAAGCCAGTAGCAGCACCAGGGCGTAGCGCTCCTCGTGCACGGTGATGCGCCGGGCCTTGAGCTCGGTCTGCTTCATGGTGCTCATGCGCTTGCGCACCTCGCCCACCCGCAGCTGTCCGCGTTGGGGCTCGTAGTAGGCGCCACCGGTGATCTCGGCGATCTGGCGCAGCTGCTGCTCGGCCTCGGCGCTGAGCGTGGTCAGCACGGGGTTGCCGTCGCCGTCGCGGATGTAGCCGGTCCAGGTGCCGTCGGCGGCGTGGGTGGGAATCGGCTCGCCGCTGCGCGAGCCCACGGCCAGCACGAAGACCTTGGCGTCGATCTCGGCCAGTGCGCGCGCCGCCTCCAGTGGATCGCCCTCGTGGTCTTCGCCGTCGGTCAGGAGCACCACCACGCGCGCGCGCTTTTGGGCCGGGTCGGCTTCGGCGCCCTCGCGGCTGGAGCGCTCGAAGAGGCGTTTGGTGGCGGTTAGCGCCCGCCCGATTGCGGTGCCGCCCACGGGCATGTCGTAGGGCCCCAGATCCTTGAAGAAGAGCGCGGCGGCGGCGTAGTCGACCGTCATGGGGAATTCCATGGTCTCGCCAGCGAAGGCCACGATGCCCACGCGATCGCCGGCCAACTCCGAGATGAAGCGCATCAGCTCGGCTTTGGCCCGCTCGATGCGGCTGGGCCGCACGTCCTGGGCCAACATGCTCTTGGAGAAGTCGAGCACCACCACCACGTCCACGCCGCGCTTGCGCAGGGTCTTCTCGCGGCTGCCATATTGGGGGCGGGCCAGGGCCAAAAGGCCCAGTGCAAGCCCGCACAAGAGCAGCACCGCCCGCGTGGCGCGTAGCCCCGCCGAGCGTCCCCCGATCATGCGCCGGGTGGTTTCGGGCAGTCCGAAGCGCCCGGCCGCCCGGCGCCGCAGCCGCGCTTCCAGCAGCATCAGCCCGGCCAGCAGCGGCAGTAGGCCCAGCAGCCAGAGCATGGACGGGGCGTGCCAGGTCATGGCCACCTCCGAAGCACCAGCACGCCGAGCAGAAGCTCGAGCAGCAGAAGCAGCAGCGCTGGCGCCAAGAAGACCGCGAACAGCTCGCCGTAGACGCGCCCGGCGTCCTCGATCTGGCTCTTTTCGAGGGCGTCGAGGATTTTGTGGAAGCTCTTTTCGAGGCCCTCCCGATCGGAGACCTCGAAGGCTTCGCCGCCGGTCTGGGTGGCCACTTCGCGTAATAACTCTGGGTTGACAGGAAAATTGCCGCGGTCGAAGAGCGGGCGGCCGAAGAGGTCCAGCCCCGTCTGCACCGGTGCATCGCCGCTCTGCCCCATCAGGATGGTGTAGACCTTGACGCCCAGGGCGCTGGCGAAGTCGGCCGCCTGCGTGGGCGAGACGTTGCCGCTGTTGCTGTCGCCGTCGGTCGCCAGGATCACGACCTTGCTCTTGGCCTGCGAGCGGCGCAGGCGGTTGATGGCCACGCCGATGGCGTTGCCGATGGCTGTGCCGCGGCCCTCGATCATGCCCAGCTGTAGTTCTGCGACCATCGTGCGCAGGGCCTCGTGGTCGGTGGTCAGCGGCAAAAGCGTGTAGGCGTCGCGGCCGAAGATCACCGAGCCGATGCGATCGTTGGGGCGGCGGCGGATGAAGTCTCCGACCACCTGTTTGGTGGCCTCGAAGCGATTGGGCTTGATGTCGGCGGCCTGCATCGACAGGGAAAGGTCGAGCGCCACCACGATGTCGATGCCCTCGACCTCGGTGGCGTCGCGGGCGTGGATGGACTGGGGGCCCATCAGGGCGAGCGCGAGCAGCAGCAGGGCCACCACCCGCAGTGCCGTGTGCAGCGCCGGCAGCCAGGCGCGGAGGCCTTGGGGGGCGGCCCGCAGCTCGAAGCCGCGCGAGACGCGCAGGCGTGGGGCGCGTTTGCGCCGCAGAAAGCCGCGTACGATCAGGGCCAGGGGCGCTGCCGCCACCAGCCACAGGGCGTCGGGGCGTTCGAAGCGGAAGCTCTTTTCGTCGAGCGGTACGCCGTAGAACGCTTCGATGGCCCAGACCACGGCTGCCGCCACCGGCGCGGTGAGCAGCAGGCTGGCCAAAAGTGGCCTGAGCTTGGCGACGAGCGCGGCCATTACTGCGGCTCTCCGGCGTCGTCCCCTTCGCCGGGCGTGCCCTTGGGGGAGTTGAAGAGCACGATATCCTGGGCCTTGGCGAAGATCAGGTCCACTTCGTCGGCGTCGGGTTCGACCTTGGCGAACTTCACCAGATCGCAGCGGCCGAGATAGCCCGACACCTCCTGGAGCATAGCCAGCGGCGCATTGCGCGCGCGCAGCAGCGAGAGCATTTCGTCGGTGGTGGTCTCCAGACCGTCGAAGCCGAAGTGGGCCCCCAGGTAGTCGCGCACCACATCGCTGACCTCGTCCACGAATTGGGCGCCCTGGCCGGCGTCGATCATGGAAGCCTTGCGCTTGCGCAGGGCCGCCAGGCGCTCGACGGCGAGCTCCCAGGGCGGCCGCGGCGGTGGTGGCGGGGGCTCCGGACGCTCGCGCCGCGACCACCAGCGCATGAAAAGCCAGGTCAGAAGCGCGATCAGCGCCGCGCCCAGGAGCCCACCGCCGATGTAGAGCAGGGTGTAGTCGTCCTCCATCACGACCACGGGCTTGGTCGCGGGCTTGGGCTCGGCGTTGGGTTCGTTCTGCAGGAGCGACTTGACCTCGAAGCCGATGGCGTCGAGCTTGCTGCTTCCCAGCTGGCCGTCAGCGGTGACCACGCGCAGGGCGATCGCCGGAAGCGTCTGCGGGCCGGCTTCCAGGGCCAGAAGCCGCAGCTCGAAGACGAAGCGCTGGCGGCCGTCTTTTTCCGGCTCCACACGGGCATTTTGGTTGAGTAACTCGAAGTTACCAAAGCCCTGCTTGGGGATCGTGACGTGATCGCCGACCCGGGCGTCGGCGCGGATCTCGAGGGTGACCACCTGTCCCACGCGCGCGCCCTCGGAGGGCTCGAGCTTGAAGTCGAGCTTGGGCTGGGCTTCGGGGGCAAGCGGCTCGAGCCCGGCCAGCTCGTCGTCGGGGCCGGCGTCGGAGGTTGTGCCGGCGTCGGGAGCCTGGGCACCGGTGTGACCGGCCGTCAGCGGCAGCAAGAGCCCCGCCAGCAGTACAAGGCGCGCCCCGGCCGCGCCGTCGCCGAGCCCGTCGCCGAGTCCGTGGCCGCGTCGTGAGCGCGCCATCAGCCGTGCCTCGCGCGCTTTTGGCGTAGGCGGAAGAGGTCGGTGATCGGCTTCACGTACGAGCGGTCGGTGTGGATCGTCAGGTGATCGAGCTTGAGGCGGGCGAAGAGCTGTTGGCGCATGGCGCGCTGGCGGGCCACGTTGCGCGCATAGCTCTCGCGCACGGCGGCGCTGCTGGTATCGACCTCGATGATCTCACCGGTCTCGAGGTCCTCGGCCAAGACCCATCCCAGATCGGGCAGCTCTTCTTCTCGGCGATCGGCGATCTGAATCGGGATCAGATCGTGGCGGGCCGAGACCAGGCGCAGGGCGCGTTCGTAGTCGTCGGCGATGAAGTCGCTGAGCAAGAAGACCACGGCGCGGCGCTTGGACACGTGGCCCAGCATGTCCAGGGCGCAGCTGAGGTTGGTGCCGCGGCCCTCGGGTGAAGCGTTGAGGATCTCGGCCACCACGCGCATCACGTGGCCCTTGCCCTTCTTGGGCGGCACGAAGCGCTCGACGCGATCGCTGAAGAGGACAAGCCCCACGCGATCGTTGTTCTTGATTGCGCTGAAGGCCAAGAGCGCCGCCACCTCGGCCACGGTCTCGGTCTTGGGTGCGGCCAGCGCGCCGAAACCTTGGCTTTTGCTGAGATCCACCAGCAGCATCACCGTCATCTCGCGCTCTTCGGTGAAGACCTTGACGAAGGTCTCATTCATGCGCGCGCTGACGTTCCAGTCGATGAAGCGAACGTCATCGCCGGGCTGGTACTGCCGCACCTCGCTGAAGGCCATGCCGCGGCCCTTGAACACGGAGTGGTAGCTACCGGCGAGCTGGTCGTTGGCCAGCCGTGCCGTGTGGATCTCGATCTTGCGAAGCTTCTTGATGATCTCGCGCGGAATCATGATGCGGCGCCCGGCGCGGGTGCGTTTGCGCTCCTATCAGGGCACCTCCACCGCTTCGAAAATGCGGCGGATGATGTGCTCGCTGCTGATCTCTTCGGCCTCGGCCTCGTAGGTGCGGATGATGCGGTGACGCAGGATGTCGGGGCCCACGGCCTTGATGTCCTCGGGCGTCACAAAGCCCCGATGGCGCATGAAGGCGTGGGCGCGGGCGGCCATGTTCAGCGCGATCGAAGCACGCGGCGAGCCGCCGTGGGCGATCATATCGGCCAGATCGTCCAGACCTGCGCGCTTGGGCTCGCGCGTGGCCAGCACCACATCGATGATGTAGTCCTTGATCTTCTCGTCGACGTAGACCTGGGAGATCACCTTGCGAGCGTTCAGGATCTCGGCGGGCGTGATCACGCGACTGGCCGACAGCGGCTGGGCCGCGGCCTCGTCGCCGGTGCCCTCGCGCAGCGCCTGCTGGCTCATGCGCTCCATCACGCGGCGTTCCTCGTCGCGGGTGGGATAGCCCACGCGTACATGCAGCATGAAGCGGTCGACCTGGGCCTCGGGCAGCGGATAGGTACCCTCCTGCTCTAGCGGATTTTGGGTGGCCATCACCATGAAGGGCCGATCGAGCTTGAACGTCTCTTCGCCGATCGTGACCTGCTGCTCCTGCATCGCCTCCAGCAGCGCGCTTTGCACCTTGGCCGGCGCCCGGTTGATCTCGTCGGCCAGCACCAGATTGGCGAAGATGGGCCCGCGCTTGGCCGTGAACTGCCCGCTCTGCTGGTTGTAGATGACGGTGCCGACCAGGTCCGCCGGCAGCAGGTCGGGGGTGAACTGGATGCGCTGGAACTTGGCGCTGACGGTCTCGCACAGCGTCTTGACAGTCAGCGTCTTGGCCAGCCCGGGCACGCCCTCCAGCAGCACGTGACCGCCGGTCAAAAGGCCGATCAAGAGCCGCTCGACCATCGGCTGTTGGCCCACGATCACCTTGCCCACCTCGTTGAGGACGGCATCG
Organism: Myxococcales bacterium; assembly: GCA_029880325.1. GTDB lineage: Bacteria > Myxococcota_A > Polyangia > Polyangiales > JAFGIB01 > JAOUOP01. The sequence goes on from JAOUOP010000115.1 coordinate 5,240, forward strand.
ATAAAGGCGCTCTCGCGTTCCACAAGCTCGTTGATGGCCCTGACGTCGCTATACATGCAAAAACCTCCGTGGCCGCCGCCGCCGTCCCGGCCGCGGGTAACACGCGCAAACCGAGGGAGGCAACAAGCGGGGGCGCGGGGTTATTGCAGCGCCGGTGAGGTGGCGGGATGCGGGCGTGGAAGGGGACGACCGGGGATGGGCCGGCGCCGTCCATGGCCAGCGCAATCGCAGCATCCGCCTCCTCGCATGATCGAGTGTGGTCCGCGTCTTGTGCAGAGAAGGTGCACTTCAGTAAGCCCATGAAATCATGAGGTTTTCGCGCACGGCGCTGGCGCGCCATGTGGCTTGACCCTATTTGGGGTGCGTGCTACATGGGCGCCGCGCTTCGGACCTCGGAGCGTGCTCGGACGGTGCTAGGCGGTGCCAGGACCCAAGGGCGGCAAAGAGTTCAAAACCTACGCGCGACTGCTGTCGCTGGGAATTGAACTCGCGGTGTCCACGGTCATCGGTCTCTATGGAGGCAAGTGGCTGGACAAGAAGTTTGGGACCGCACCGACCCTCACACTCATCGGATTGCTCCTGGGGCTCGCCGCCGGCTTCAAAAGCCTCTACCAGACCGCACGCAGGCAACAGCAAAACGAGTCGTTGGACGATGACCAGAAGCAGCGCTGATCGCTTGACGTGGATGATCGTGGGGCTGGCCGCAGTGGCCAGCGCCGTGGCTTTTGTGGTCACCAACGTCGCCACCGCCCGCAGCGTCGCCACCGGCGCCGCGATCGGCGTGGCCAACTGGATGCTGCTGCGCTACATCGTCGGCCGCGTGGTCGACGGCAACGTCCGACGCCAGGGTGGCTTCCTCTTTGTGCTTTTCATCAAGTTGGGCGCGCTGGTCGGTCTCGTCTATTTGCTGCTGCGCGCCGGAGTGGTAGAGCCGCTGCCCTTCGCAGTCGGTATCAGCACCATGGCTGCCGGTGCCCTGATGGGTGCCGCCATGCACATTCTCGGCTCCGCACCGGCGGAGAGTGAGCGCTAACCATGCCCCACGGCGAATCCTGGTTTTCCCTATTTCCGTTCCACGAACGGCTGCTGCATGCGGCCACTCTCTTCAGCAAGCCCTTCAACGACGAGGGCCTCAGCTGGTACGCCCATCAGCATCCGGGCATCCAGCACGTTTACGGCGCGATCTTCGTGCTGTGCCTGATCGCGCTCTTTTCGGTGGTCACCGACACCAGCATCCGCGAGGCCGGCAAGGATTTGCTGCCCTCCGAGAAGCTGACGATGCGCAACTTCGTCGAGGTCTTCGTCGGTGTGGCCCTGGGCATGATGAGCGACATCATGGGCAGCAAGGCCGCGCGGCACTTCCTGCCCCTGATCGGCACCTGCGCCTTCTTCATCCTCTTTTCGAACTTCCTGGGCCTGATCCCCGGCTTTCTGCCGCCCACCGATAACTTCAACACCACGTTGGCGTGCGGCGTCGTGATCTTCGTCACCACGCACATCTACGGCCTGAAGGAAAACGGCTTCAATCACATCAAGCACTTCTTCGGCCCGGTTATCGGCTTCGCCTGGCTGCCGCTGATGCTGCTGATGTTCGTCATCGAGACCATCAGCCACCTGGCCCGCCCGATCTCGCTGGCGGTGCGCTTGATGGCCAATATGACCGCCGACCACATGGTGTTGACCATTTTCCTGGGGCTTCTGCCCCTCTACCTCAGCTTTTTCACTTTGCCGATGTACCTGCTGGGCATGATCGTGGTGATCGTGCAGGCCCTGGTTTTCTGTTTGCTGTCGACGGTTTACATCGCGATGGCGATCGAACACGCGGAACACTGATAACCCAAGGTTGAGATTTTCGTCGAGCCGAGGCTCGCACGATGCAAGCCCTCGATGGGCGAAGGAGACTTTCGATGAAGAAGATGTGGCTTCGGTTCGGGTCCTTTCTCGCACCCCTTTTCGTCGCTTCCTCGGCGTTTGCCCAGGAGAGCGCGTCCAACGCGCAGGACACCGGCATGTTCGCCGCCCTGGCCGCCGGTCTCGCGATCGGCATTGCCGCGGCCGGCTGTGGCGTGGGTCAGGGTCTGGCGGGTGCGGCGGCCCTGGACGGCATCGCCCGCAACCCCAACGCGTCCGACAAGATCTTCACGCCCATGATTCTCGTGCTGGCGCTGATCGAGTCGCTCGCGATTTACGCCCTGGTCATCGCGATCATGCTGCAGGGCTTCATTCCGCCGCTTCCATGAAGCTGAGCGAGCAAGCTGCTCGGCCCGCTCAAGCGGGCCCGCTTCCCTTGTAATTTCCTCGAGTTAGACCGTCCGGTCGCACTGCGACCGACGGTTGACCGAGGGGGCAAGGGCGGTCTGATACATCGGCGTGGGGCCGCTTGGCCGCCCACCTCCCGGCTGGTACAGTGTGCGAGAGCCAACACGGTATCACTGAGGAGTTGGGTGCCAGAGCGCCGCAGTACGCGTAGGGCCAATGCGCAGTTGAAGGTCTGGTGCGAGGGTGAAGCCTTCACCCTGCTGGCCGAGACCCTCAACCTCAGCCGCCGGGGCCTGTTCGTCTGGACGTCGAGCCCGCCGCCGGTCGAGCGGCACTTCAATATCGTGATCGAAGAGCTCGGCACCGAGGCCGAGGTCGAGCTGCGCTGGGCGCGCCCTGCCAATGCGCCGGGTCGCACCGGCTTGGGGCTGAAAATCGTGCGCTTTCTGCGCGGCGCAGAGGCGTTTCAACGCTGTGTGGAACGCCATGCCACGCGCTCCGGTGAGCACCGCGTGGAGCTGGCCGAGCCCGACGCTGAGGGTTGAGCGTTCCGCGCGCGGGCCGTTCGTAAACGGCACGGCTGGCGGGCGCGCCCACATTGCCCCATACTGCCTGCGCAGAGCGATAGCGATGACGAGTCCCGACGCAGATCCCAAGAGCCTCGACCCGGTCGAACCCATCGATCGCCCGGTGGAGGGCGATGGCGGAGACTACGGTGGTGGCCTTTCACCACTGGTGAAGGTGGGGGTGGTCTTTGCCATGCTCGGCGGGGCGATCGCTCTTCTGTGGTTCACCACGACGGCCGAGGATGCTTTCGTGTATTCGAAGCTGGTCGAAGAAGTGCTGGAGCAGCCGGCCGACTTCGCGGGGCGTGAGCTCCGGGTCGAGGGCGATCTGAAGCAGGGCTCGATTCAGTTCAAGGAGCAGCCCTGCGAGTGGCGCTTCGTGCTCTCGGGCAAGGGTCATGAAATGCCCGTGAGCTTTCCACAGTGCATCGTCCCCGATACCTTCAAGGACGGCATGGGCCTGAAGGTCACGGTGCAGGGCAAGCTCACGCCCGAGGGGCATTTCCACGCCAATCAGGTCATCCCCCGCTGCCCGTCCAAGTATGAGATGCAGCAGCGTGAGGCCGCGGGTGAGAAGATGCCCCACGCCGCTCCCATGGGCTCGGCCATCTGAAGCGGCTTGACCGGGCCGGGGCACGGGGCGTAGATCGCCGCTCGTGGGCGCTTCGCAGCAGCGGGTACTCGATGCCGAAGGGGTCTCCAGGATCCTGCAGCGCATGGCCTTCGAGATCCTCGAACGCATCGCCGAGCCGGGCGCGCTGTCGCTGGTCGGCATCCGCCGCGGTGGCGTGCCCCTGGCCGAGCGTCTGGCCGGGCTGATCGGCGCGGCTGAGGGACGCGAGGTGCCCGTGGGCGCCGTCGACATCACGCTCTACCGCGACGATGCCGCCAGCGCCCTGCCCGATCCCAAGGTCGGTCCGTCCGAGATCGAGTTTTCGATCCAGGGGTCCGACGTGGTGTTGGTCGACGACGTGCTGCACACCGGCCGTACCGTCCGTGCCGCCATCGAGCATCTGCTCGACTACGGTCGCCCCCGGCGCATCTGGCTGGCGGTGCTCTGCGATCGCGGCGGGCGCGAGCTGCCGATCGCCGCCGACTTCGTCGGCCGCAGCCTCGAGGTGGGCCCCGGCCAGCGCCTGGACGTGAGTTTGGAGGCAGGCGCCGTGCTGTCGCCTGGCACGCAGGAGCAAGGGCCATGAGCGCCGGTTTTCCCCACCAGCACCTGCTGTCCATCGATCAACTCGATGCCACCGAGGTCACGCAGATCCTGGACGCTGCCGCCGCCTTCATCGAGGTCTCGCGGCGTCCGGTCCGCAAGGTGCCCACCCTGCGCGGCAAGACCGTCATCAACATGTTCTTCGAGGCTTCGACGCGCACGCGCACCTCGTTCGAGCTGGCGGGCAAGCGGCTTTCGGCCGACGTGGTCAACATTTCGGGCTCGGGTTCGAGCCTCTCGAAGGGCGAGTCGCTGCTGGATACCTGCAGGACAGTGGCGGCGATGCAGCCCGACATCGTGGTGATCCGCCACTCGGCCTCGGGCGCGCCACAGTTCGTGGCCCAGCGTCTCGAGTGCAGCGTCGTCAACGGCGGTGATGGCGCCCACGAACATCCGACCCAGGCCCTGCTCGACGCCTTTGCCATCCGCCAGGCCCTGGGCACGCTCTCGGGCTTGAAGGTGGCCATCTGCGGCGACATCAGTCACTCGCGTGTGGCGCGCAGCAACGCGGCCCTCTTGCGTCTCTTCGGCTCCGAGGTGCGCTTTTGCGCCCCGCGCACGCTGATGCCGTCGCGGGCCGAGACGCTGGGGGTCAAGGTCTTTCACAGGCTGGACGATGCGCTCGAGGGCGCCGACGTGATCATGCTGCTGCGCATCCAGCGCGAGCGCCTGGAGGGGCCGCTGATCCCGAGCCTGCGCGAGTACAGCCGCGTCTATGGTGTGTCTCAGCATCACCTGGAGTTGGCCTCCGAGCGCGCCATCGTGATGCATCCGGGGCCCATGAATCGAGGCGTCGAGATCCACCCGGCCCTGGCCGACAGCGATCGCAGCCTGGTGCTCGATCAGGTGGAAGCCGGGGTCGCGGTGCGCATGGCCGTGCTCTACCTCTTGTCGCGCGGCATCAGCGCCGAGACCGTGGCCCAGGCGGCGCGCGATGGCGGTTGAGAGTGGCCTCGACCGTGTGGCGGCCGGCGACCCGGAAGCGCTCGGCCTGCTCGCGGGCCGACGCCTGGGCTTGCTCGCCCATCCGGCAAGCGTGGACCGTCGGCTAAGACACGCCACGCGGGTGCTGTCCGAACGCGGCTGCTGCATCGAGGTGCTCTTTGGGCCCGAGCACGGCTACGGCGGCGAAGCCCAGGACATGATCGCCGTCGGCAGCGAGAGCGCGCAGGCTGGCCCGGCGGTCTACTCGCTCTACGGCGACAGCGAGGAAGATCTCTATCCGCGCGCCGAGTGGCTCAGCGGACTCGATGCGATCGTCGTCGACCTGCAGGATGTGGGCAGCCGCTACTACACCTACGTCTGGACGGCCGTGTGTGTGCTCGAGCGTGCCGCAGCCGCTGGCGTGCAGACGATCGTGCTCGATCGGCCCAATCCCCTCGGCGGTGAAATCGTGGAGGGGGAGGCGCAGCGACCCGGATATCGGTCGTTTGTGGGCCTGCGCGATGTGGCCGTGCGCCATGGCATGACCATCGGTGAAATCTGCAGCATGGCCGCCCGCGAGGACGGGCTCGCCCCCGATGCGCTCACGGTGGTGACGATGAAGGGCTGGCGCAGGGAGATGAGCTGGGAGGCTTCGGGGCTGCCGTGGGTGCTGCCCTCGCCCAATATGCCCACCCCGGATACCGCGCGCGTCTATCCCGGAGGATGCTTGCTCGAGGGCACCGCGCTTTCGGAGGGTCGCGGCAGCACGCGCCCCTTCGAGATCTTGGGTGCCCCCGGCGTCGATGGTCACGCCCTGGCCGCGGCACTGCCGCTGGAGGGGGCCACGCTGCGACCGCTGTCGTTTTCGCCCACCTTCCACAAACACGCCCGGAAGCGCTGCGGTGGCGTCCAGGTGCACGTCACCGACGCGCGCCGCTTTCGCTCCTACGCCGCCTATTTGCAGATCCTTGCGACCCTTCGGCAGCTCGCCCCCGAGGCGATGGGCTGGCGACAGGAGGCCTACGAATTCGTGCGCGACCGGCCGGCCATCGATCTCTTGACCGGCGGGCCCGAGTTTCGCGAGGCCGTCGATGCCGGCGAAGAGATTGCGCCGCTGCTTTCGCGCGAGCAGGCGGGAGCACAGGCCTTTGCCGAGCGGCGGCGGCGGGACCTGCTGTACCGGTGAGCACTGGCAGGGGCCTTCTTGACGATGGGAGGCGCTACGCACAGCATGTCGGTATATGTAGGGCAATTTGTGCGTTTGTCTGTGTAACGCTTTGGGTGGGCTGCCTGAAGACCGTCGAGCGGGGCGATGCCGTCGCCGGGGGCGATGCCGAAGCCGCCAGGGCCTCTTCCTTGGACGCCGGTGCCGATAGCGGCGAGGTCGCTCGCCCCCATGCCGGTGCCGGCCCCGACGCCGGACCGACGCCGCTGCCACAGACAGCGGCCGAGCCGTGCGCCTCTGATGCTTCGGTCGAGGGCTGCCCTGGCGATCCATCCACGTTGGAGGATGCCCCTGATTCTTCGGCAGCTCCGACGCCGGACCCGGTCGACGCGATCGATGCTGGTACCGCGGCATCGGCCGCGGCCGATGCCGCGGCCGATGCCACTGTTGGCAGCGACGACCCCTGCGACCTGGTCGCGACGGTGCCGGGTTGTGGGCACAGTGCTCCGCTCGAATGCCTCCTCAATACCTATGACCTCGAGGGACGGCTCGAGCGGGAGGTCGACGATAGCGGCTGCGACGGGGTGCAGGACAGCTGCACAGCCCACAGGTATGGTTCGTCCGGGGAAGCCTATCGGCTCAGTGACAACAGCTGTGACGGAAGCATCGATGGGTGTCGCATCGTCGAGCGCGATGAAAATGGCTATCCCAGCGTGGGGGGCACGGATACGGACTGCGATGGGGTGGCGGACATAGGCTGCTGGGAATACCGCCACGACGCTGCCGGCAACCTGCTCTATCGCTTCGATGACAGCGACTGCGATGGTGACGCAAGCATCCCCCACTGCTCCTCAGCGCTCGGCAAAAGTGATCCACTTGTGCTCGGCAAAAGTGATCCGGTCTCGGATCGTAATTCCAGCGCGGAGGCCGTTCGAGGGGGGGGGTGATCCAGGTGCTGGGGGTGGTTTTCGCCGGG
>JAOUOP010000116.1 GCA_029880325.1 Myxococcales bacterium
CCTGGTTTTCGTTCCGTTGCTACTCGGACCCCATTTCGCATCGATCTGGGCAGCTCCCTGAGTTACGCCTTCCACCGCGCGCGCTCGCGTGGCACCGTCCGCCGGTGACGCACGGTACGCTAACGTTGTAACCAGCCTGTACGCGGGCCCCGGCCGATTTCGGCCGGGGCCCGCGTACAGGCTGGTTACGAATTAACCGCCAATGCGGATAGGTAGCGCGATCTGGACTGTTTGTTTCGTGCGGTCTGGTGCGTCCGGACTCGTTCCGGCGCGTCTGTCGCCTCGCCCCGAAACGGCGACGACCGGAGTTGCCAGGGGTATAGCTGACCACCTAACGCACCGAGGGTCACCTCTGTGAACGCGGGAACCCCAATCCGAGCGCCGGCAGCCGTAGCCGGCAAGCTGCCAAGCCCAGCGACGTCTCGGATGGGGGGCGGAGCCTCCGTAGTAGTCCGAGCACGGGAAAGCCGTGTACATGGCGAAGGGAGGCAGTCGATGAGTGCGGCGGCCGAGTCGCAGGGGAAAGCCATGTATGTGGCATCCGGAGACGACCCGTCTCTGGCCCCTGAGCAAGCAACGCAGGCTGCACGCGCGACGCGAGTTCGCTCGCTTCGCGTCAACATCGATGGAGAGCCCGGTGCGTAACGAAAGGCGCACGCCGGGTTCGGTGAGGGGCGGCCGGAAACTCCCTGGGGCGACCCAGGGCTAGGCGCCGGCCGCCTACTCTCCGTGCAAAATGCTAGGAGTAGGGTGCTATTCGAGGATCCTTATTGCACAATTTCACACCGATCTGGGCGGTACCCTTCATCAGCCTGGCGTGTCTCTGCAGTACGTAACGACAAACGGATGTCGCACGGCAAGGTTATCGTGGCTCGCACTCCGGCCAGCCATTCGGAATTCGCCGTTGTGCTCCACCGCGAACGCGAGTGCGCCGTCCCGAAGCACTGACAGACTCGCGTAACACACCGTACCTTTGCCAACCATCTGACTGCGCCATAGCTCGTCGCCGGCGTGGCTGTACGCGATGACGTACGCCAAGAGCTGCCGGGTCGCCATCGGCCCCTTGCCGATGAACTCGGCTTCCCCGAGCGCGCAGCCGGCCACGAAAACTCTCCCATCTGGGTCGACGAGCACATCGGAGGGCGCAGCAAACGGGGTGTCGACTGCGTCATGAAGGGACCCGTCCAGGCGAACCGCCCACCTCAGCGACCCACGCACGCCATACAAGGCCAAGAAGCCCTCCAGCCCACGCTGCGATCGCAGGGGCTTGCTCGCGCACGCCGCGCCGCCGCAGAAATCCACGGCGTCCTCGAAAACACCCACCACCGCGGTCTGACCATCCGGACCGGTCGCTATCGCCCACCCGGCGCTTCCGCTTGTGCCACTGCGAGCCCATCGCAGGCGCCCGACCCGATCGTAGCGCGCTACAAACATCGATCCGTCGCGCCCCAGCTCTCCTCCAGGCTCTCTGTTCCGTGCCCGCCCGGCCGCCGGCTGCACAATATGCCGCGAGCGCCCATTGGTCGATCCCAGACGAAGACTGGATCCGTAGACGCCGGTCAGAACCACGCCACCATCATTGGTGAAGTCAGTGGCCGCCGCTTGTCGCGGCACACTCTCGGCCTCGGCCTGCACGGCCCAAGAGAAATGTCCCTGTGCGTCGAAGCGTGCCAGAAACATTCGCTGGTCGGTGACCCGCATTCCGCCCCGTTCGCCTCGTTTCGGAGGGTAACTGGGATCGCGCAAGACCACCGCGTCCTGGTCTTTGCCCAGCCTGAGGTCGCCCCAATGCCAGCCCGCCACTACGACGGACCCGTCATTTGCCACTGTCACGCTCTCTGGGCTCGCACGGTTGCCATCCGACCCGTTGAGCCACCGGACTTTACCCTGTAGCCCGTATGAAGCAACAAAGAATCCCGCGCCCGAATGCGTAAGCCCGTCGATCCGCGTACGCTGGCCGGTCCCCACTCCCGCGATCGCGATGGCATCGGATACAACGCTGAGTGGTCGAACGCTCAGGCGCCTCAGCCCCGGCGTACCAAGCCACCTTTCATAACCACCGCGACTAAACGCACCGGTTTCCTTTGCCCATTGCAGATCGCCACGAAGACCGTACCGGTACAGCCGCCCAAACTTCATGAAGCGCGTCATGAGGTGGCTCGTCATTTGCACCGAGCGAGTGCCGTAGACGACCACGGTGTCGTCGATAACGCCGAATGCTCGCAACGGTTCAAGTTCTTCAGCCACCACCTCGTATGCGCCCGTCAGTGCACCCGGTCGCACGCAGGCAAAGCGCTGCTGCAGGCCGTGAACTTGGTTCGATGCGGTCCACTTGACAGCAGCTTGTTCGTTGCTCGACAAATCCTCGGAGCGCGGCCGAGCGGGCGCCTGTTGCTTCGCCGCCTGGTCTCGCGTCCCCTTGTCAAACCCACCGCAGGCAGCGCCGAGCAAAACTGCTGCTGCGAATGCGAGCGCCGCGAGGCCCCCTGAGCGCAAAACGAACAAGCTGCGGTCAAACCTCACTGATCCAAGATGGGGAAAGCTGAATATATGGTGTTCAGCATACCGGACTCAACGCGTCGCATCCAATTGGGCAAATGCTGCCCCAATGTACAGTAGACGTTCTCAGGATGTTCATCGCAATGCGCGATTACCACCCCCGCTATGGTGGGCCGCCCCGAAAAATAGTCATACATTGGCCCCCCACTGTGTCCAGGGCTGACATCACAATCGATGGAGGCCAGCACGCGATCGGTCGGCAGGATCATCGGATCCAAGATGCCAGTCGAAACCCCAGTGGCCGGAACGATATTGCATGCCGCCTTGGTGTTTCCATACAAGTAGTCAGACTGACAGGGCGCGGGGCTATTGAGATCACCACAGGCCGGGTATCCTCGCAGCTTCCACGTTTTCCCGGTCTCGAGTTCAGCCGCTGAGAAGGCATTCAACAGCATAAACCAGCGCGTCGAAGTCGCAAGACCATCGGGCAGCGGCCCGCTTGATGCTGGCGGGGGCGTCATATCATAGCTGAGCACAGCCCAGTCGTGAATGAGGCACCTTTCATCGTAGCCACCCGGCGCGTCGCAGCCCAAGCTCATATACTCGGGTGGAAGGGCGGCAGATGGAACGTTCATTGAAGATTTGAAGTATCCGAAGGGAGCTCCCGGCTGCTCCACATTGTAGTCAACAGAGAGCAGCGCCGCCCCATTCCTGCGAGGAACAAAGTACTGCGCAAGTGCCTGCATCTGTTCGGTGGCGCAGTGTGCAGCAGTCAAGACGTGCGTGGCGTGGTGCCCGCCCACGTCTGGGCCGATCAGCGTGCCCGTGCAATGCCCGAACATGCTTTGGTTATTCGTGTCCGGGTGATCGACCACGAGCTGGCCAATCGTCGATAGCCAGCCGTCTGCTTCGAAGCCGTCCGCGATCGCGAGCCGCTCCCGCTCATCCACCGGCCCCAGGATCAGCGCCGCAGACTGCGTCCCAACTTCCGTAACGCTATCGCCGTCATCAGCAGAGGAGCCTCGGACCGTAGGAACCATTAGCCATCCCCAGTTTCAGCCATATCGGCACCGCATGCCACGCTGCCTACACCGCTGAGGCCCCAAACCCCCACGATTCCGCCGCCCTACAGCACGGCGGATCTGGTGACCTCCAGTCGTTTTCGGCCTGCCCGCAATCGAGAAGGCAAGCCGTCTGACGCGCGCGTGTTATTTGCCTGTGAGTTGGAAATCTCGGAGGGGGCGGAAGAGGGGGTGGTCGAAAGCTCGCCCGCTGAAGGAACTTCGCGTCCGCCCGGACCATAGTCCCTTCATCCTCTGCCAACAGCCGCCTCGGGAGGGGACGCGGCGGGCCACGAGCCAATGCAGGACAAAGGTATTATGCAGGAACAAACTCACAGCCCCGGATGGCGTTTGGCGAAGCGCGTAGCCGCCAGGGGCGTTCTTACGGGGCGGCCGTGCTCTTTGTGCGGGTGCGTGTCAGGCTACCGCCCCATGGCCTCCCAGAAATCCGAGTGGGTGTTGCGGCTGGAGCGCTTGGCGGCGCGTGAGGGTGGCTTCGCCTACCCATGGCGCTCGACGATCGAAGAGCCTCACGGGGAGGACGCCTATACGCGCCTCGTGCTGGAGCACCTGCGTCCCGAGCTCGACGTGATCGAAGCCGGCTGTGGCCACGGTAGCGACGCACTCGAGTTCGCGCCCCGGGTGCGTTCGTATCTGGGCTACGACGCGGTCGAGCCCTTCATCGAGATCTGCCGCAGGCGTGCCGCAGCGGCGAGTCTCGACAATACTGCGTTCGTCGTCGCCGACTCGAGCCGCAAGCGCGCCGGCCGCGTGCCTGCGCTCGACCAGTCGGCGGACCTGCTGATCACGCGCCGCGGGCCCACCAACCCGGTGCTCGACGCTCGCCGCGTGTGCCGGCCCGGTGCGGCCCTCATCGGGCTCTACTTCGTGGCCCCACCGCTGCCGCAGTGGAACGACATGCTGCCCGTCGAGGTTCGCATGACGGCAGAACCCTCCGAACTCGTATCGCCCAAGGTCCTTGACTACATCGAGCGGGGCGGCCTGCGCATGCATGGCTGCTGGGCGTTCGACGTCCCCGAGTGGTTCGACGATCCAGAGCAGCTGCTTCTGTACATCGCCTGGAACCGCGAGCTGGAGTTCGACGAACAGCGTGCCCTGGACGCCCTGGGTGAGGTCTTCGCCGCCCACGCCATCGGAGGCCGCGTAGCCCTGCGCCACCGGCGCTTCTTGTGGAAGGCCATGGTGGACTGATCCTGCATCGCTGGCTGTGCGGCAGCTTCCATCGGTGCGGCGCTGCCCGCTGGGGCGCCATCGCCTGTCGCCACCATGACTGGCGCCAGCGCCAGCGCCGCCCCCGCCTCCGCAGCCAACCGATCGCCGTCACCCATCGCGGGGGCCGGCTGGCCGTCGACACGGGCCACAAGCACCACCGACAGCCCTGCCAGCATCGATTCTACCCGACCCATCGCGCGCCCCAGAACGCTGAGCCACAGTGTAGCCTGTCCGGGGTCGGTGCGCGAGACGCCGTGGTGCATGTGGGCTGGGATGTGAACCCAGTCGCCTGCCCGAGCAGTCCCCAAGCTGCTTTGGCAGATGATTGAAGGGTGGTTGGCTCTCACAACCACTGCTTCCATGGAGTTTGGCACCAGCTTTACAGGGACCCTGAACCAGACGTTCAGTGAACGGGTTTTTCCAGCGCGGAGCATTCCCGACGCAGACTTTCAGCAGACGAGTTTCGCCGCGACAGTGGCCATGGGCCTACGACTCAGTACCGCGGCTTTCTAACGAAGTTCTGCCTCCGACCCGTGCGCCAGGGAAGGCCTGGATGGGGAAGACAATGGCTCGTCGCCCAGGCCCTCTCGCCGGCGGTCAGGGCAGCCGAATCCCGATTCCGGTCGGCTGCACGTCGCCCACGCCTTGAAATCCCGCGCCCTCGCTACGGGCAAAAGGTCAAAAGGTCGAAACGCGAGTCCGAGTGCCGGCGAAAGTCGACCGCTTGATCTCCGCCCGACGCACCACACTGTTGCGGCCTACCGCCGGTCTACTCCACCGCACCATCTACAGGTACGCGGCCAGTTCTTCCAGGCGCAGGCCGTCCCGCGACGACCATACCGCGCGCATGATTCTGGGCTGGGCTTCGTCCTCGGCGGGATCCAGCCATGCCGGCAAGTCGGGTACTAGCTCGATCCTGCGGCCGATTTCACGTGCGGCATCCTCGATGCGCTCCGGCCACACCTTCACGAGACTGCCCGGGCGAGCTGCGTGGACAGATGCAAATGGGCCTGCGACCGGTGAGCGCAAGAGCCGCTGAAACTCAGCGAGCGCCCACCGCACCTCCGCCTGGGCACCATGCGTGCGCCGTTCGATCTCCGTGCGCTGAGCAGTGGCCTCCTCAATGCTCTGCTCGCGTCGTGATAGTGCATCCACGACGCGTTCGAGCTCGGTTGCCGCCCCTCGTGCACGGTTGCGCAGGGTCCTCCACTTGGGCACAAGCTTGACGAGAGCGGCGGCCAACAGTGCGGCCACTGCGAGAATACCGATGATGCGTAGCCCTGCATCTTGCATGGTGAGCGCGGCCAAGAGTGCAAACAGCGAGGCCCCGAGCGTGCTGCCCATCAGGCCGCGCCGCACGCTACGGACACCCTTCTCCGCATTCGCCGACATGGACTGCGCGCGCGTACGCTCAGCGACAAGGAGGTCGACTTCGGCGCGATCCGCGAGCAATCGGTCACCAAGCTGGCGATAACGGCTGCCGCTCGTGCGGCCATCGTGCATCGCAGGATCCAGCTCTTCGCTGGCGCGGTACGCGGTCGCGATCAACTGGCATAGGCGACGGTAGCAGCGACCGATCGATGCGCGGCCAATGGAACCGAGCCGCACCAGGCCTTCACTACCGGTCGGCATGGGTGGAGGCGCCTCCCGTGCCCCCAGCCTACCTTCGAATACGAGCCAGTCGCGCACCGCATTGAGCACGGTTTGCCGCCGGCCCTCACTCAAACGGTGGATGTCGCGCCGGATCGGCGCGAGTTCTGGATCACCGTAGGCCCCCGCCAGTGCGCGAGGGTACCGCCGCACGAGCCAGCGGACATCCTCTATGGCGCCGGGTATGTCGTCGACTGTCACGCGTGCCCGCACGCGCTCCATGCGCGCTCGGGCGTAATGGTCTGCGGCCGACACAGAGGCCTCGGCCAACGACAATGAAGCCTTCCGGTCGCCTGCACGGCGGGCGGCACGGGCAGCCAATAATAGACAGGCGGAGCGCCGGATCCGAGTACCGTCGCGCTCCGCCACCCGGGCGGCGCGTTCGGACAGCTCGCGTGCATGTTCCAGCCGGTCCTTGCGCCCAGTGCCCATGTAGATCTGTGCGAGCCAGTAATTGCTCTTCAGGTCGAGTGGCCGGTGCCGCAAGGCTCGCTTCAGGTGCACTGCGGCGGTACCGTATTCTTGTAGAGCGATGGCTGCCTGTGCCTCACGCCGCTGCTCGATGGCTGCGACTTCGGCCGGTCGCAGTAATGCGTCGATGGGCTGCTTGAACTGATCATGGTCATCTACCAGCTCGAGCCCGCGGCCCGCCGCCTCTCGCTCTTCCAGCGACGCCACCTCCGCTTCTTCGCCTAGCTCGTCGTCATCGATCGGACCGAGTAGCTCCGCAGAAAGCTCGCGCGCGTTTTCATAGCGCAACTGCTCGCCCATCTCGCCGACATGTTTGTCTACGAGGGCGTGCAGTAGATTGTGATAGATGTGATCGGCCAGCTCGCGTGGGGAAAGCGCGTCGTCGAGCAATCCGATCGTGTGCCGCCCATTGACGGCCTTCAGCAAGGCCTGCAGGTTGGGATTCGGCGCGGAACTCAGTGTCTTGTCGCGATAGGATGGCCCAAGGCCATAGGCCAGCACATAGGTCCCCGTTCTGGAGCGCAGGGCCTCTTCGTACTCAAGGTGCACGAATGACTTGCGGCCGCGAACCGGCTCGCCGTAGGTCTCCCCCAGGAGCAGAATCATGAAGTCCGCCCGGCGCACACAGCGGAGGCTCTCGGCAAGCGGCGGTCGGTGGGCTGCCTGACCGTCATTGAGGTCGACTGCCACCAATCGGATCAGGCGACTGTGGTGGCGCTGGATCCGATCGCGCAGTTGAGCGCGCAGGGCTTCGAACTCGCCAAAGCGCGAGGCGATGAAAACCTCGTTGATGAGGGAAGGGCGCAGCGCGCGAATGTCTGAGTGAATGCCTGTAGCGGGCGCCTCGATGCCATCATCCGTTGCCCACGGCTGTCTATCGGCTTCTTCGGCCATTTACCCCTCAAAGTTGTGCGCGGCATATTAGCGAACTTTCAAAAGGAAAGGTATTCGCGTACTCGTCACGGCACGCCAAAGGACAAAAAGGCTACGAGGGTCACTGCGCCGAAAAGGACCGTGTGAACTCGTGCCGTGGGGTGGCGGAAATCTGTGCTGGTTGCGGGCATGGCTGATAGTGGGGACCAAGTTTGGTCGGCGATTCGTCGGGGCGTCGATTGGCACGCCTGTGGCGATGGCCCTTTCGTGCGCGTCGTCCTGCTGCAGCTGCGCGAGGGCAACGCATCGATCGAAACGATCGTACGCTCCCTGGCCAAGTCCGACGGGCGCTGGGCCCTGGCAACGCTCGCCTGCGTTGTCGGCTATTCCCTGGTCGACAAGGTTGGAATGGAGCGCTTCGCCCGCGCTTCGGAGCTGTCGCCGGCCCTGCGTGGTCCCCTCTATTTCGCCCTGGAGAATGCCATGGCCTAGGTCGTCTACCTTACCGAGCTGGCTCTGAGACCCCCACCCGGCGTCCTGGCGCAGTGCCGCTTACAATGGCGCACGGAGCTGCTGGCAGCCATCTTCACGATGGCCTCCTACAGTCTGATCCTTCACGTCATGCAGACCGAGGAACTCAGCTACATCGTTGCCGTGCGCCAGAGCAGCGTATTGCTCGCCGTTCTGGTCGGCTGGTTCTGGCTCCGAGAGCCCCAGGACCGTCAGCGCGTCTCGCTGGCAGCCCTGATCTGCACGTGCGTCGTACTGGTGGTGCGTTGGGGTTAGGCGCTGTCTCAAAAACAATTGTGAGCGGGTTTCGGAGCGCAACGCGGTCAGGCGGTGGTTCGGCGAACCGAGGCAATGCCCGGCGTCTCCGTGGCTGCGTCCGGAGCATCGGTAGACCGGGTCGTGCCAGCGTCCTGCGCGGGTGGAACGCGGGCTGAGGCATCCGTGGGGATCGGTACCTGGCCTCCGCGGACTCCAGCCGAAGCGCCGCCCGCACCTGGAGGTCTGTGGCTCGGAGGGGGGCTGGATCGTCTGCAGGCGGAGCCGTCTGCCGGGAATGGTCCCCGGCCGAGTCCGAGGTGTCACATGCGCACGAAAGCCAGGCGAAGAGCAAGGCCAACGCAAGCCCACGATGCAGGCGACTCGTCATCGCGTACGACTCCTTGGTATACGTCGGCACAGCTGGCGCCGACATGTACAAAGGCCGAAACCCCGTCGCGCCATGCAAGCCACCATGGCTCAAGCGGGGCCCGTGTCAAGACGTTACGAATCGTCGCCGCGAGAGCTGTCGCGGTATGAGCAAAGGGGTCGCCATGGGCGCCGTGAAACGAACCCCTTGCCGGGAGATCCGTCCATGCTCGCCGGTGGAGAATCGGGGTCCGCGGCGTCGGCTGGGGCTGGCGGCGACGTGGGGCCGAGGGCGGGAGCGTGGCGTAGGGGCTGAAACCGGGGCTCCAGTACGCACCCAGACTGCAAGTTTACACCCCGAATCGGCGTGCGGACGCACGAATGCGTGCCCGGGCTTGGACCAGGCACGCGGTTGACTAAAGTTGGAGTAAATCTATGGAGGCGGATGACAGGGGCAGCTGTGCAGCACTCGCATCTTCCAGGTGCCGGGTGGCCAGATGACGTTGCGATCGCCGGCTCGCCACAGGGCCATGCAGCGGGCGTATTCGCTCAGGAACTGTGCGCGAGCCTCACGCGCCTGCTCGGCGGCCTCGGGATCACCGCCGGTGGCGAAGGTCGGGTTCAGGGCGCCGAAGACTTCGTAGCTGCTCGACCGACGGGTGAACTTGGACTGCACGGCGCTGGTCGGGGTGCCGTAGCCAAGTCCGAGGGCTTGGCGCTTGGCACGGGCCTCGTTGGCCAGCACTTCGCAGCGAGACTTCAGGGCCTGCTGGGCTTCTTTGAGTCCGCCGTATTCGCGCAGCAGCATCTCGGGCATCACGATGCGCAGCTCGACTTCGTCGGGCCAGTTCTTCTGTTTGTTGTTCGGGTCGAAGTAGACCTCGGGTCGCTTGACCACGAAGACTTTTTCGCCGATCTCGTTACACTTGACCGTCACCCCGGGCCACGCCTCGTAGTCCCAGACGCAGCCACAATCAGTCGGGTTGACTGCAACGTAAGCCATCTTATCCAGGACAGCTGCAGGGCAGGTGAGTTCGACTCGCGAGGTCTGGTGCTTGTCATAAAACTCCCCCGGCCAGCCGCGGTGGCGTTTCATGGCGTTGGCCAGGTCGCGATGGAAGCCCTCCAGGAAGTGCGGCAGCGTGCCCCGGACGTCGGTGACGGTTTCGTGGTCGTGCGACGACATCTGGGTGAGGTTGTGCACCAGAATGCCGTGCTCATTGGCGTTGTAGCCGAGCGTGTAGAGGTAGATCTGCTGCGAGCGGCCGTCGGCATCGGGCCGGAGCAGCCAGGTCCGACGGGTGACGCGCCGGGTCAGCATGTAGGTCTTTCCAGGCAGGACGGGGCGGGCGAGGGTCATGCCCGACGGGCAAAGCAAGCGCCATGCCGGGATCGGGCACAAGTAATTTCAAGCACTTACAACGCCAAAGGTGTCGGATCGGCGGAGGCCTTCGAAAATCCGCCACCCTCTGCTGTGAAATGCATCACACCGTCCCTGGCAGACCCGTTGCCTCAAGTTCGGGCAGCCGATAGCCGCGAAATTGGCCGGTCGACGCCGTTTGTTGCACGCGGGCCGTCAGCAGCAGCCGTGCTGTAAGGCAGCGGCATTGCAGGCCTGAGTCGGACAGCGGGCGATGGTGGCGGTTTAATTCACTGCTGTCGCACTTCGCAGTAGTGGTTCTATGTCGAACTCTTGCCCGGTGCGGGTGACTGGCCCAATTGAGCCCCTACTAATGCTACGGCCGGCGGCCTCCGAGGTCGAAGCCAACGCCTGCCTCGCCCCGTGGTCCCAGCGCTTTGACGCCGCCCGCATCGAGGCCTGCGCCCAGCCGAGCCCCCCGGAAAAAGAAGGGATGTCGTGGCCGCCGAGCTGTCGGCCTCAGGACGAGAGGAGGCGCAGGTTGTGCAGGGTTGGCGACGCGGACAGCGCCAGATGCTGCTGACGCAACGACACTCGCTGGTGCAGTCGCGCACCCAGCTCATCAACGGCGTCAAGAGTCAGCTTCGCACGCAGCTGCTGAGCATGAGCTCCGGAGCCAGCGAGACAGTGCCCACACGAGTTCGGAGCGCGCTCAAGGCGCACCCGGAGCCGCCTGGCCCCTGGCGCCGACATGGCTGAAACTGGGGATGCCCAAAGATACCTACGGTCGCCGCTCAGGTCCGAGACAAAACCCCAGTCCGCATCCGAGTCCGGAACCGAGTCCCCCTTCGCGCAGTCGACTGCACATGGCCCCCGTGAATGCTGGCGCAGGGATCGCAGTCACTCTCATTGCAGGGGGCACCGAGTGCCACTCGACAGAGGCCGCAGCAAGAACGACGTGGGTTTCCAAGCCTGTGCCCGACACGTCTGGCTTGGGGACCGACCCCGGCGGCACGGTACGCCTCAATCAGGCACGCCCCTGCATGTCCAAGCTCTGCGCGTTCGCGCTTGACAGAAGGCAGCTTCGATTCTAGTCGGGTGCCGGGGTGAGGGCGCGCATCGATCACACCCCGGGGGCGCCGACCGATAAGGACGCGTAGCGGTTGGCCTGCGTTCCCAGCGGAGGACGGGCATGCGAACATTTGGAACGCTCGGGCTGTTGACCCTGCTACTATTCACCGCTTGTGGCGACGACTCGGGGCCGTCACCGCACGTGCAGTCGACAGAGGCCGACGGCGGCCTCTGCCTCGCCGGCACCGAGCGCTGCCGGTGCATGGAGTCCGACGGCTGCGAAGAGGGGTTGGTCTGCTTGTCCATGCTGTGCGTGGACCCCGAGGGCTACGTCCCGGGAGGTCGCGACGCGGCGGCCAGTGATGAAGACATGGCTCCCCGTGACGGGGGCCGCGACGATGGTGACGCGGCGGCCGATGCGGGCGCCAGCGCTACCAGTGATGACGCTGGCGTGGGCGAGGCCGCCCCCGTGCCTTCGGTGCCCAGCGGTTGCAGCGCAACGCTAAACCGTACCACCGCCACGCGCTTCCACGATGCCGTCCGCTGCCTCTTCGAGGGGGACGCCCCTGTGCAGAGCGGCATCACGCCAAACACCCTCAACCCCGAGCGCGTGGCCGTCGTGCGCGGAAGGGTGATCGATGACCGTAGGAACCATTAGCCATCCCCAGTTTCAGCCATATCGGCACCGCATGCCACGCTGCCTACACCGCTGAGGCCCCAAACCCCCACGATTCCGCCGCCCTACAGCACGGCGGACCGTAGGAACCATTAGCCATCCCCAGTTTCAGCCATATCGGCACCGCATGCCACGCTGCCTACACCGCTGAGGCCCCAAACCCCAGCACGGCGGCAGCCTACGTACCGGCCGAGTTGCCGACGGAGGATGAGCGAGCAAGCCGACCGCCGTCCTCGGACGGGGACCAAGGCGACAAAGGGCGGGGCACGGCCTCGACCCGGGGGCCGGTGGTGGTCCGCC
>JAOUOP010000117.1 GCA_029880325.1 Myxococcales bacterium
AGCGGCGAAGAGCCAAATGCTTCAATGGAGCCGTCGCTCTGCAGCGACGGAAACCGCCCCAGCCAATTCCCAGCAATTTCGCCGACTTGCGGCACGGGTTGCGAGCGGCTGGAGCGAATGGAAGTCTCGGCGTGCCAATCGACCTGAGTTGTTCGTTCCTGTCGTATCTAAAACCTCGGTTTTCAAAGAGCTTTTCGCCTTTTCGAGCGCCTCCCGTGGTTTCGACGCCACTTCGGCGCTCGCGGCGGTTGTCCAGGTCTTCAGCATAGCGAATTTCACGACCCGCCGCGTCCTCAAATGATGCGCGCGCGGCGGTCGGGTTCGATGTAAGGCTTGCCCAGGGCACTGATGGAGCAGCTTCCTCGGCCTTCGACAGGACCGATGTCGACGAAGAGCACTTGGTCGACGTCATGGCGGATGATTTCTCCAAGTTCGGCACGCAGCTCGACCAATTCGCTGCGCGATAGTTCGCACAGGAAGACCGATAGCTGGAGGTGGTCGCCGTAGCCGCGCATCAACTTATGGGTTTTGCGCAAGCGCTTGGGGTCGCAGATGTCGTAGGTCACGAAGTAGGCCGTGCGCATGTCATCGCGTTCCAAATGTCGGATAGGCTTCGATTTCACCCGTCAATAAGCGGCCCAGCAAGCGCGCCTGAACTTCGATGACCCGCCGGTAGCTTATCTGGTAGCCAAATAGGGGGTGGGTGATGAGCTGGTCGAGGCGACGCTCAAAGGCGGCGATCACTTTTCTGCGGCCACTGGCACCGAGCCCACAGCTACCTGCGGCCTGCACGAAGTCCGAGGCCGTGACGACCTGGTTGTTGACCACCTGCAGCACGACCGAATCGGCGACCAAGGGCCTGAGTTCTTCCATCAAGTCGAGGGCCAGGGCCGGTCGACCGAAGCGGGGCTGGTGGTAAAAACCTAGCTGGGGGTCGAGCCCGACGGCGGCCAGGGTCTGACTCACCTGCTTGCTGAGCAGGGCGTAGCAGAGCGAGAGCAGCGCGTTGATGGGATCGCGCGGTGGCCGGCGGTTGCGCCCCTGCATATCGAAGTCGACGAGCTGCCGGTCGCCCTTGAGCATACCCGTGAAGTGCTCGAAGTAGAGCCGCGCCGCGGCGCCTTCGATGCCGAGCAGCGATGCAAGCGAGGGGGCCGCGTCCGCCTTGCGCGAAAGCACCATCAGCTGTTTCAAAACCTCGACGGCGAGCGCCCGATGGTTGCGCCTGAGCAGGGTGCGGCAGTTTCGGATCTTGCTTCGAACCAGGCTGCGCGCGATGGCGAGCGCGCGCTCCGGGTCGCTCGCGGCCGCGTACTGGGCCAGCCGCAGGTCCACGTTCTTCGACTCGTGCCCGGCCGCTCGCCCGATGAAATAGCCGCCGCCGGAAAAGAAGGCGATGGGGATGCCGCGTTCCAAGATGGCCCGCAGGGCCTGGGTGGTGATCTGCGCGTTGCCCATGATCACGACCTGACTGGTATTCATCAGGCGAACCTCGCTCGCCCCTTCACCACCGCTGACGATCAAGCGACCTGCCGAGAGCCGAATCTTGCTGCGCGGATCCTGAACGTAGAGCGGCACCCGGTCGTCGCGCGCCGGCTGCAGGCGCCGGAGCTTCCCTGTCTCGCCCTCGGGCGGCTGCTCCGGCAGCTCTCGCGGCGTCGGCGCCAGCTGCCAGGGATCGGGGTCGAGGGGCCCCGTGAGCCCGGCGTCGTCGTCTTCAACTTCCACGATTTCCTGCCCGCCCAGGCGACGCAGGAGGTTGACCTCGTCGGGCAGGCAGATGGGATTGAGGGAGCAGCCAGCGCACTTGGGGCTGTCCTCGAGGGGAGGCGGAATTTCGTCGCTCTCGACCACCTGACGCGCTCGCACGATGGCCAGCCGCGTTGTCGCTTCCAGCCAGGGCGTGATCGGCACCGGCACCCGGCGGCGCGACTGGGCGAAGTAGAGGGCGCCCGCGTCGCAGAGGTAGCCGTGGTCGCGCAACAAGAGGGCCTGGGCGCAGACCTGGGCCCGCTCGGGCAAGTAGGCGCCCTCGGGAAGGTCCGGCGCCTTGCCGCGCTTGTACTCCACCGGCATCACCCGACCGTCAGCATCGCCGTCAACGATGTCGATCTTGGCCGTCAGCCCGAGTCGCTCCGAGGTCAGCCACACGCTGCGCGCTTGGTAGTCGCGTTGTTGCTCGCGCCCTTCCTGCGCCGACACGTCTCCCACGCGGGGCTTTTCGGGCAGGCGACCACCGGGTCGGTCGGGCCGGCGGTGTACGTAGCGCCCATCGAGCGTGTAGAAGTTGTCCACGAACTCGCCCTGGGCCCACTCCAGATAGAGCAGGCGTTCGCAGTAGAGCGCTTCGTTGACCATGCGCGCGGGCACCACGGGGGGCGCGGTGGCGGGCACGGGCCGGTGCAGGATCCTGGGCCGGTCGTCGCTCGGGCGCGCGGGCGCATCGGACTCGAGCTTGGAGCGCGTCACGTCTCGATGATGGCCCCCGGCGCTGACAGCTCGGGTCAGCCGGCTTCCCGGTCGCGCCCCTGGCTGGCGCCATCCCGGACGGGGGCCAGCCCCTTGGCCCCGTGCGCAGCGATACCGGCCCGGTGAATGTCGCGCACCATCTGGGTCAACTCCGCCGGCGCTTCCGCACACACGCGGCCGCCCATGCCGGCCACCCACTGCGCCACCACGGCAAGCCCCGCCGCGCGCATCGTCAGCAGCGCCGATCCGTCGGGCTGGTCATGCACCTCTTGGCTGGCATGAAAACGACGCTCGCCGGCAAGATGGGCCGCGTCGGGCAAAAAGCGCAGCACGATGTCATGGCGAAGGCCGCTGTAGACCCCGACCCCGGCTTCGGCGTGCGCGCGTGGATCGAAATCCGGATCGCGCTCGAAGCTCGCCTCGAGCAGCTCGGCCTGCACGATGCGTGTCAGCACAAAGCACCGAAAGTCCCGACGCAGCAGGCAGTGGGCGATCACATAGAGCTGACCGTCCATGAACCACAACACGTAGGGCTCCACCGTGCGCTGCGACTGTCGCCCCTCGTAGTCTCGATAGGCGATGCGCAGACGCTGCTCCTTGGCGATGGCCTGCTCCACCGACTGAAGCTGCGGGCCAAGACCATCGAGCGAGCCCGGTAGCGAGAAACCGGCCATTTGACACTGCCGCAGCTCTTCGACGAACCCTGCCGCGGCCGGGGGCAAGGTCGGCGCCAGCTTCTGCGTCAACGAGCGCAACCCATCGGCAAGCTCGGCGCCATCGATCGGCGCGAGCACATCCGCAGCCAATAGAAGCGACAGCACCTCACTGGCAGTCACCGGAACCGAATAGGGCCAGCCTTCGGGCACCTTGGCGCTCCAGCGGGAATCCTCGCTGCGCAGCAGGGCAAAGCCGGCTTCCTGCAAGTCATCCAGGTCGCGACGAACGCTGCGCTCGGTGGCTTCATCGGCAAAACGCGCCGCCAGCTCGGCGACCGTCAGCCCCCCGCGGCTGCTTTCGAGAATGCGCAGCACACGCCACTGGCGCACGACCTGACGACCCCTGGGCATGGTGGGATCGTAGCCACGAACGCTGGGAGGAGGAAACGTCGAAGTCACCCGAACCAGCAGTCAGCTCCCGCGAACAGGCCCAGCAGATGGGCGCGCCCCACACTCTCCGACACGTGTGCCTGACCGCAAATCACGCCCGAGCCAGAGGACCCACGTGTCAATTGGCTGACATGCCCGCTATGATGGCGTCCGGGGCATCTACGCGGGACCAGATCTGAGCCATGGGGACCTCCGGGAACAAGCGTGCAATCGAGGCAGGATCATGCGCACGTTCTGGCCGTTTTGTGGCGAACCAGCAAGACGCGACTGACAGCGGCGGCCCTTCCCTCTGTCCCCATCTGTCAAAACCCCATGTCAGCCTGCTGAAAGTTGGCCTCCAGGGGGCTCGATGACATTCGCAGAATTCTTCGAAGAACTAACCGGTCACCCACCCTACCCGTACCAGGTCCGGCTCGGCAACGGGCCGTGGCCGAAGCTTCTCGACGTTCCGACGGGCCTCGGCAAGACAGCGGCAGTCGCGATTCCGTGGCTCTTCAAGCGGCTCCACGGCGACGCCGAGACGCCGCGGCGGCTGATCTATTGCCTGCCGATGCGGGTTCTGGTGGAGCAGACGCGCGAATGCGTTCAAGGCTGGTGCGAACGTGCTGCACCCGCGTTCATGGACAGGGGACTCGACCCGCCCAACGTCTACAGCCTGATGGGAGGCGCCGCGGAAGAAGACTTCGAGCGCGACGCGGTGCGCTCGACTTTGGTCGTCGGCACCCAGGACATGTTGCTGTCGCGGGCCCTCAACCGTGGCTACGGGATGAGCCGCTACCGTTGGCCCATGCACTTCGCCCTGCTCAACAACGATTGCCTCTGGATATTCGATGAAACCCAGCTGATGGGCGTGGGCGTGGAAACTAGCGCTCAGATGCATGCTTTTCGTGCCGCGTTCGGCAGCTTCGGCGCAACCCATAGCCTGTGGATGAGCGCCACGCTCGGCGCCCGACAGTTGGCGACGGTAGATCTCGAACCACCTGCTGGCGGCTGGGATACGGCCGGAATCGACAGCGCCGATCGGGACCATGGCCAAGTCCAACAACGACTGAGCGCGACCAAATCCCTGACTCGACAAGAAGTCATGCTCGACAAGGCGACCGCAAAGAAAGCCTTCACCTCCCATCTGGTGGAGCAGGCGGCAACCGCGCATCGCGAGCGGGGCGGGCTTACACTGGTGATCGTCAACCGGGTGCAGCGCGCGCAGGTTGTCTACGCCGAACTGAAACGCAGGCTCGGTTCCGACAGTTCGGCACGAGTCGCCCTGGTCCACTCCCGGTTTCGACCGTTCGATCGCGCCACGCAGGAGGGGATTCTGTTTGAGGACGGTGACCGGATCGTCGTGGCCACGCAGGCGATCGAGGCCGGTGTCGATGTGTCGGCACACACTTTGCTGACGGAACTGGCGCCGTGGCCCTCCCTGGTGCAACGCTTCGGCCGCTGCAACCGGTACGGAGCCGACCCCGATGCCCAGGTCCTGTGGTTCGACGTGGACGACCAGGACAAGGACGCGTGCCTGCCCTATGCGGGCCAGCAGCTCAGCACGGCCAGA
Source organism: Myxococcales bacterium (assembly GCA_029880325.1). Taxonomy (GTDB): domain Bacteria; phylum Myxococcota_A; class Polyangia; order Polyangiales; family JAFGIB01; genus JAOUOP01. The sequence goes on from JAOUOP010000117.1 coordinate 5,128, forward strand.
ACGCTGCTCGTTCAATTGCACGCCCGGGGCGGCGACGCTGGGATTCATGCTCTGCGATCGATCGACTACTCGCCGCCTCCCCAAATGCGACCTACCCTGCGCCGTCGCGACCTTGTCGATTTATTCGACACCACGCCGGACGTCTGCGGAGATGAGCTCGACATCTCGCGCTATATTCGCGACAGCAGCGATACCGACGTGCAGTTCTTTTGGAGGGAATTCGATGGTGCGGTGCCATCCGAAGCGCTGCCTAAGCCGTCGGGTAACGAACTCTGCTCGGTCTCGGTCGCGAGCGCCCGCAAGTTTCTGAAGGACCTCCAACGCCACGCAAAGAACGCGCCGAGCCAGCACAAGTTCGCGATGGCAGCGCTTCGATACAACTCACTCGAACGCGCGTGGGAGCCACTCGAGGCCGAACGCGTTCGGCCGGGCATGGTTCTGCTGCTGCATGGGCGCGTTGGCGGCTACGACGAGAACCTGGGCTTCACCGGCGACAAGCCAGGAGCGGCATCCGTTGCGCTTGACGGTCAGCCGTCATCTCGAGAACCCGTGACAGACGACGACTACGATGCGGACGCACGCAGTCAGATCGGCAGGTGGGTAGAGCTTCATCACCACCTTCGCCATGTCCGGGACGAGGCCGAGGCGCTGGGTGCGCGCCTCAACCTCGAAGCCCAGTGGCTGGACGGCCTGACAACCGCCGCCGCCTGGCATGATGTCGGTAAGGCGCATCCGGAGTTCCAGGACCGTCTCCTCAAACCCACGTTGCAACGCCCGGAGCATGCACCAGAAAGTGACGGACCGTGGGCCAAGTCCTCTCACCGATTCCGATACACCGAAGGGCGTCCACACTTCCGCCACGAACTGGCGTCCGCGCTTGCATGGCTGCAGGCCGGGACTGAGCCTGACCAACTGCGGCAGAATCTAGTCGCCTATCTGATCGCCGCACATCACGGTCGCATTCGACTGGCCATCCGCTCGCTCCCGGGAGAGGAACCGCCGACCGACGGCAGCGATCTCTACGCTGGCGGCATTCACCAATGCGACCGGCTTCCGGCAGTCGCACTGCCCGACGGAACTCACTCGCCCGATCTCGAACTCGATCTGCGACCGATGCGCCTGGGTGCGTCGAGTTGGCTGGCGCGAATGCTCGCACTGCGCGACGACGATAGGCTTGGCCCCTTCAGGCTTGCATACCTGGAAACCCTGGTGCGGCTTTCAGACTGGACCGCCAGCGACAAGGAACAGCGGGGAGCCTATGACTGATCACTCGCTCGGAGGATGCCGTCCGTTGCCGTTGGCTGGCTATCTAAAAGGCCTCGGCGTGCTGCGTCTGGTGGCCGAGCAGGTTGACGCAAACGCTGCAGGCTATTGGTCCCAGGCCGGCTTCGTGCTTCGGACCGAGCTTTCAGCCGCCGACGTGATCCGCTTCTTTCTGGAGGACTACCGGCCTTCGCCAATCGTCGGCCCCTGGGGCGCTCGCTCGGGCTTCTACCCCGGCAGCTCGGAGAGTGCTGCCCGCGCGGCTCGGGAGGAAATTGAAGGCGGCGAGGCCCCTCGATTGCTCGATCTGCAGAGCACGATTCGAGCGACCGTCGAACTCCTGTCGCGGCTTGGAATTGACAGCAAAGACGCCGCCGTCGCGCGTAAGCAGGAACTGATGGAGGCCTGCCGGTCGTGGCTACCGGACGCTGCCATCGCGTGGATCGACGCGTGCTACGTCCTGGCCGAAGACAGTGCTCGCTTTCCGCCACTGCTCGGAAGTGGCGGCAATGAGGGCAGTGGGAGCTACATGTCCGGCTTTCTACAGCAGGTGAGCGCTTGCCTCGTCGCTCGCAGTCATGACGCGGCCCTGGAGGCCGCCCTCTGGGGCCGTCCTTCGGCCGGCATCTCCACGCGGCAGACACCGGGACACTTCCTCCCCGCGGCGGGAGGCGCCAACACGAGCAGCGGCTTCGAGGACGCGCCCCTGGTCAACCCCTGGGATTACCTGCTGTGCCTCGAGGGCGCACTGCTTTTTGCGGCGGCACTCAGCCGGCGCGGCGACGCGGGCTCGCGAACACGCCTGTCGTTCCCTTTTACGGTCGGCCATGTGGACGCCGGTCACGGCACCTCGGCCACGGAGAAGACTCGAGCGGAGTTCTGGGCACCGCTTTGGAGCGCGCCGACGGGTCTGGCCGAGCTGCGGCACCTGCTCGGTGAAGGCCGCGCGACGGTCGGAGCGGCGCGGGCTCGCGATGCCATCGATTTCGCACGCGCGATTTCGCAGCTCGGCGTCGACCGCGGAATCACGAGCTTCGAGCGCTACAGCTTCGTGGAACGGAACGGTCTGAGCAATATCGCGGTTCCTCTCGGCTCGCATCCCGTGCGCGTCCAGGCCGGGACCGAGTTGCTCGCCGAGATCGACCCGTGGCTCGACCGCTTCCGGAGCAAAGCCACAGGCAAGCTGGCTCCTGCCGCGGTTCGACGGGCCTTGGGGCGGCTGCAGGAAGCGATCCTCGAGCTGTGCGGGCGCGGTGGTCAGCGCGCGGCGCTCGCCGTGCTGATCGCCTTGGGTCAGTGCGAACGCTCCCTGTCGAGCAGCCTTCGCTGGGCGCAGGACAGCTACCTTCAGCCCATCCCACCGCTAAACCCCGCCTGGATGAGACACGCCGACGACGGCAGCGTGGAGCTGCGTCTCGCCGCGGCGCTGGCGTCAGTGTACGTAGCGACCGGCGGGAGAGGCTCCGGATTTCGACAGTTGCCCTTGCGGTGTCAACTCGAGCCTATCGCCGCCGGCCGCCGGAATGAGCGCATGAACGTGTGGTGGGACTCGAGCGTGGATCGCGACGTGGTCCCGACCACCGGCCGCCTCGAACTCGTGCTCAGCCAAGTGCTCTTGCGCAGGGTGATGCTGCATCAGCGGGCCGGGGCTCCGCGCTACCTCGACTGTGGTCATGTTCATGCCAACCTCGCCGACGTCGGCGACTTCATCGAGGGTCGAGTGGACGAGCGCCGGCTAGTCCAGCTGCTGTGGGGAACATGCCTGGTGGACTGGTCCGCGGCTCGCGCCGAGGGCATCGTTCTCCGGAAAGACGGGAGCGAGGAAGCAACGAACCCGCCCAACGCCTTCTACGGACTGCTCAAGCTCTGTTTTGCCGGCCGTCCGGTCCGTGGGCAAAGCATCCCGCTTGCCCCTCACCTACTACGGCAAGCTTACGGCGGCCGCGGAGGAGACGCGGCCCGTCACGCGGTCCGGCGGCTACGTGGCTGTGGCTTGGTACCGGCGGTCAAGAGCCTGCCCGTCTATGGAACGGTCGCAAGCCGCAGCGGTGCGGCCCTGATCTTTCCGCTCGCGGCAAAGGACGTCGACGGGCTGACAACACGGATTTTCAGACCCAGGGACACGGAAATGACGACCGCGGCGAACACGACCGCGACGGAGGGATAAAATGAACTTCGATGCACTGGAAAACCAACCGAGACTTCTCGTAGAGGCCGACCTCGCGCCGCTGCAAGGCACGCGGTTTCAGCCCACCGGGTTTCCCGACCTCGGCGCGGCCGAATACGAGGCATCCGGGGTCCGCATGCTACTGGTGGAGTCGGCCCAGAGCATGGCCAACCGCCTGGAGGCGGTCTGCTGGGACGAGGCGCGAAACGACTGGGTACATGAGCTGAAGGGCCTGCCCTACGTTCGGTCCACGCTACCCGACGGATCGACGACCAGCTCGGTACTGGAGGCCCACCGCATCAACTCTCCCTTCATATGCAGCAGCGACGGGTTTTCCGCGATTCGAACCGCCATCGGCTTCGAGAACAACAAACCGTTCGACCGGCGAGCGCTGGCAGCCGCACTGCTGAAGTTTGATCCGAACAGTTTGATCCACGGCGTTTTTCTCGAAAAGGTCGGCGGGGTGGTGCGTCTTCCGCGGATGCTATCGGCCAGCATCGAGGCAACCGACGTGGCGATTGCGGCCAGCGGCGGCGTCAAGGTCGACCGCGTGCAACCAAGCACAACAGGCGATAACACCCCCTATGGCAAGGCGAACGAAGGCTACGGCAACGTGCCCTTTCACCGGGACGAATACGTCGCCAAGAAGATCACGGCGTTCTTCAACCTGGACCTTGCACTGCTGCGCGGCTACGGCTTGCCTGCAGAGGCTCAACAGCTTCTGATCGCCTGGAGTCTCTACAAGATCCGTCGTCTATTGGCCGAGGGGCTCCGCCTACGCACCGCTTGCGATCTCGAAGAGAGAGAGCTTCGCACAGTACGCCCCGAAAACTTCACCCTTCCATCGCTGCAAGAGCTGAGCGGAGCACTGCCAAGCCTGGTCAAAGCGGCTGCTACAAACTTCAACGAACCTCGCGTGCTCGAGGTCAAGTACCACAAAAAGGCCAAGGCGTAACAAAATGCTCAGCATCGAGCTGCGCTTTTTAACCGGTCGATACCACAGTACCGGCTGGGGTCACCATGCCAACGAGGGCCATGTGGAGTGGCCGCCTTCACCGTGGCGGATCCTGCGAGCCCTGGTCGCGACCTGGCACCTGAAGTGCCGGAGCGAGATCCCAGAGACCGTGCTCGATTCGCTGTTGAGCGCGCTGGCGGAGCGACCGCCGGAATATTGGCTACCACCGGCCACCAGTGCCCACACGCGTCACTACATGCCCGTGGACACGACTCCATCGAAAATCTTCGACGCCTTCTATCAGGTCCCCTCGGAGCAGGCCCTATGCGTCATATGGCAAGAGCTGGAACTCCCGAGCGAAGAGCGATCGGCGCTGGCAATGCTCGTCGCACGCATCGGCTACCTCGGCCGCGCGGAATCGTGGGTCGACGGGGCGCTGAAGGGTGAGGCTCGGCCGCCCAACTGTGTACTGGCTGTAGATGGCGAAAGCGAGCACGGTCGCGAGGCCGAGACTGTGCTGGCGCCCATGGACGCGCGGGACTTCGCGGCCTGGCGAGCTCGCGCCCTCGAGATGGCGTTCGACAGCCGACTCGAGGCCAAGCGCCGCAAGCAGATCGCGAAAGGAAAAGATAGCGCAATTTCGCTAAGCAAAGCCGAAAAGGCCAAGGCAGCCGCCCAAATCCCCGAGACCCTCAGGGGCGCTCTCGAGATAGATACCGAGGATGTTCGCAAGCAGGGATGGAACTGGCCTCCGGGGAGCCGGTCATTAGCCTATTTTAGAGATGGGAGTGTAGGGCCAGTGGGCGCCGCGGCCGCTACGCGGCCTGCGGAGGCGATCTTGCCCACCGTGGCGCGCTTCGCGGTCGCGAGTCAGGCTCCTCCGCGGCTTACTGAAGCCGTCTCCGTCGCCGACCGCATGCGGTCGGCCCTCCTTTCGCACTCGGATGGAGCGGTAGTTTTCGCCGGAAAGCAGCCCCACGGTTCACCCCTTCAGGGGCACCGCCATGCATTCGTGCTTCCGGAGTCTCACGACCGCTTCGGGCGCATCACGCATGTGACGCTCTTCGCCCGAATGGGGTTCGACCGAACGGCGCGGGCTGCCATTGAATCGGTCGCGTCCCTGTGGGGAAAACGCGGCCACCGCTTGCAGCTCGTGCTGCTCGGAATCGGACAACCCGAGGATTTCGCGGGTCTCGATGAGCAGACCGGACAATGCACAATTTTCGCAGCATCGAAACACTGGGTCTCGCGAACCCCCTTCGTAAGCACACGCCACCCCAGGATGACGCGGTCGGGTCGCCCGCGCGTGGATGCAAGAGAACTTCAGGTGGGCTCACCCGAGCACGACCTTCGGCGCCTGCTTCAAGCGCCTCACTTCCGCGAGCCCCTACCTGAACCGACGCGTGTCGAAAGCGTCCCGACCACGGACCTCGGCACACCAACGCGGTGGCTAGCCTTTCAGACCCGCCGGAGGTCGGGAGGGGGGACCCGGGCGCCCGTGGGCGCCACCGGTTTTCGAATCACATTCCCAACGGAAGTGCGAGGCCCCATCGTTATCGGCTACGGTGCACATCTCGGCCTCGGCATCTTCGTGCCCGAAGTGGAATCAGCGCGATAATTGTGCCCCCCATGCACGCCCCCCATGACCCCCCCCAACACAACGCTCTCGCAAGCCCCCCAACCACCGCGCAAAGTACGCATCGGCCTGGGCCTGTCGGCCTTTCCCTTCGAGAGCGCCCGCGCCTACTTCCGCTGGATCGATCTGCTTGAAGATCGAGGTGTCGACTCGGTTTGGCAGACCGACCGCCTGATCTCCGAGCAACCCTTCCTCGAGGCGATGAGCGCGATGGCCGCCATCGCAGGTCGCACCGAACGCATCAAGTTCGGCATGAATGCGGTGGTCGCCAGCTTTCGCGATCCGCTGGTGCTGGCCAACCAGTGCGCGACGGTCGACTTTCTCAGCGGCGGACGGCTGCTGCCGGTCTTCGGCGTGGGCGCGGCGCGCGCACCGGAGCTTCGACGTACGCAGCTGGAAGCCGCCGGCCGCGGCCGGCGCGTCGATGAGATGCTCACGCTGATGCAGCGCCTGTGGAGCGAGGAGCAGGTCGATTTCGAGGGCGAGTTCTTTCGCTACCACAATGTCACCATCGCGCCACGCCCGGTTCAGAAGCGTCTGCCCTGCTGGATCGGGGGCCACAGCGCGGCAGCCATTGGGCGCACTGCTCGCCACGGCACCGGCTGGCTCGCAGGCCTGCGCACGCCCGAACAAATCGAGCCGATCGTCGAACGCATCCACGCAGCGGTCGCAGCCGAAGGCACCCAAATCGCCCACGACCACTACGGCGCCGGCTTTCCCTTCTACTTCGGCGACTGGGATGCGCGCATCGAGCGCCGCGCCGCGGCATCGAAGGCGCTGGCCACCGACGGCTTCGATCCCAGGCGATACTTCGCCGTCGGCGATGCCGACACCATCGTCGAACGCTGCGAGCAATACGTCGCCGCCGGTGTGTTCAAGCTGGTGCTGATGCCGATCGCCCAGGGCGACGCGGAGTTGATGCAGCAGACGCGCCGGCTGATCGATGAGGTGATCCCTCGGGTGGAGCGGGAGATCTAAGGGCCCGTGCAAAAACAAGGCGATCGGTTCGCGCGTGCAGGCGAAGTCTATGACCTCGGTGAGATTGTGTAGTTCCATTCTGGATGGAATCGGTGCCGTCGGATGTTGATCACGGCCATCTCA
>JAOUOP010000012.1 GCA_029880325.1 Myxococcales bacterium
CTACGGCGCCAGCTGCGGCGTCCGGCCCCCTTGAAATACACGGAGTATTGCGGCGGAGGCCGTCCTTGCATCTGGCATCGTATCGACCCCGATCATCGGCTCAGCACTCCCGCCGAGCACATCTAGGGCGGCGAAAGTCGGATTTGGGGCTCGGAAAATCTCGCGGCCGCCTGACCGACGCGTGAACTTCGACCGCACGGCGCCCGCCGGCACGCGGCCGGAGTTCACGCGAAGTCGCCCGAGCGAGTGGGTGGCAGCAGACGAGTGACCGGTTGTCGCGTACCGTGACACTTGGGGGCCCTGGTGCGCTCGCGGCTGCGCTCAAGCCCTTGACCCGCTCCTCCGGGGTGGGTGAGATCCCAGTCGGCCGTGATGATCCGTCGAACCAGTTGGGTTGGGTTGTTGTTCGCCACCCGTGGCACGGTGCTCGCGGCGATCTGGGGGCGGGTGCTCTTCATCACCGCAGTGGCCGCGGTCGTCTCCTATTTGCACCTGGAGTTGGGTTGGTTTCGGGCTTCGCTCACGCCCTTGCCGTTCACCCTCATCGGCCTCGCGCTCGGCATCTTCCTCGGCTTTCGCAACAACACGAGCTACGACCGCTTCTGGGAGGGGCGGAAACTCTGGGGTGGTCTCGTCAACGTTTCACGCTCGCTTGCGCGCCAGGTGCTCACCCTGATCGGCCCCTCCCGGGGCGATTGCGACCCCGGGGAACGCCAGGCGCTGCTGCGCGAGCTGGTGCATCGCCAGATCGCCTACGTGCACTGTCTGCGACATCACTTGCGCGACGAGCAAGGCTCCATCGGGGAGCTGCGCGCACACCTACCCTTTGAGGAAGTGCAGGCGCTGGACGACGAGCACAACCGCCCCATCGCGATCCTGCAGCGCCAGGGTGAGCGCTTTGCTGAGCTGTGGCAGAGCGGCCAGATCCATGACTACCACCTGCCCGTGCTCGAGGGCAGTCTCACCGAACTCACCAATATTCAGGGCGGCTGCGAGCGCATCAAGAGCACACCGATCCCCTTCAGCTACACGGTGCTGATCCACCGTCTGGTCGCTTTTTACTGCTTCGCGCTACCGTTCGGCATCGCGGACGCGGTTGGGCAGTTCACGCCTCTCGTGGTGTTGATGGTGTCCTATGCGTTCTTCGGATTGGATGCGATCGGCGACGAGATCGAGGAACCCTTCGGGACCGATCTGGCCGATCTGCCCCTGTCTTCCATCTCCCGGATGATCGAGGTGGATCTACGCAGGCGGCTGGACGAGCCCGACTTGCCGCCGATGCTGACGCCGGAAGGGGGCGTGCTGCAGTAGCCCGTGCGGACAGGAAATGTCCCTGGGCCCAGGCGATGCCGGGCCGTAACAGGCCGCCGAGAAAAAACGTCCTGGCAGCTTTTTCGGGGGCTGCCGGGGTTTCCGGGGTGGCAGCGATGCTGCGCCACCGGTTCAGGTCGCAGCGGAATCCCGGGGCCGAAAGCTCGGACGGCTACGAGTTCAGTTCCACCAACTCGATCCAGTTGCCGTCGGGGTCGCTGAAGAAGATCAGGCTGCAGACGCCCGGGATCTCGGTGCGCTCCTGGACGATGGGCACGCCCTTGTCGCGCAGCTCGGCCTCGGCCTCGGAGAGATCCTCGACCAGCATCGTCAACAGCCGTATGCCGCTGTGGTCTGCCGGTGAGCCCGTCCGGACGGGACGCTCGCCGGGCACGCACCAGAACTTGATCGTGCTCTCACCCCAGGTGAAGCCATAGCGGGTGCCCACGTTGCCGCCAACCTGCATCGGGGGCTCCTCGGGCAGGCCCAGGGTCTGTCCGTAAAAGGCGCGCGAGCGCTCCACGTCCGCGACGGTCAAGCCCACCTGCAGGCGCGTGCGCAGGGCTTTTCCGCCGGGCTTCTTCAGGCCGACCAGCTCCAGCACATTGCCTTCCGGATCCTTCGTGAACGAAACGCGGTAGGGCGCGTCCCTGTTGGAGACGAGGGCGCTGTGGCGTTTTCCGTGGGCGTCGAGACGGGCCAGAAGCGCGTCGTAATCGTCGAGCAGGAAGGCCAAAAGGCGCATGCCGACCGCTTGCTCGATGCCGCCGCGCTCCCGGGCCGGAGGCGTCTCGTAGGCGTTGATCTTGAGCAGATGACCGCCGACGGCAAAGCGATGCTGCGTAAGCCCTCCGCCCAGCTCCGCCGAAGGCAGCTGCCGCAATGCCATCACGTCCCGGTAGAAGGCCACGGTCGCGTCCGGGTCGCTCGGAACCAGACCCACGTCGAGCTGGGGTTTCACAAGGCGCATGGGATCGGCCTAGCGACCGCGGGCTTCGGCGTCAAGGTAGGACCAGCAAGCGACGGGAGCACGGCTGCTGGTGTTTTTTTTTGCGACAGCCTTCCGTTTACCGCTCGAGCGCGTTTGCCAGCCGCAGCTCGGCCACCTTGAGGGCAAGGTGTGCCTCAATCACCGTGAGCTGTTCGCGTACGTAGTCGGTCTCGGCGTCGAGCACGTCGATGCTGGTGGCTCCGCCGTGGCTGAAGCGCTCGCTGTGGGCGCGTAGCTCTTCTTCTGCGGCCGTCAGGGCGCGGTGGGAGCTGCCCACGGCCTGCTTGGCGGTGCGCAGTGCACGCGCAGATTGCCGCACCTCGAGTGCGATGCGATCGCGCAGCTCGGCTTCGCTGGCTCGCATGTGGTCGAGTTCGGCGTTGCCGGCCCGGTCGTCGCTGCGCGCCGTCAGGGCGTCGTTGGGCGACCACACGAGCGCGATGCCGGCGTCCCAGCTCGCACGCCAGCTTTGCTCGGGCGGCACGACGCGGTGATGGGGGTTTTCGTAGTAGGCGTTGGCGACGAGCTGCAGTCGCGGGTAGCCGCTGGCGCGTTCGAGGCTCTGCTGATGGGCACGGGCGCGCTGCGATAGGTGCGTGGCTTCGAGTTCGGAGCGTTGGCATAGGGCCTGGCGTACCAGGGGGCCGTGAGGACCGCTGGAGGCAGCAGCGGAGCCAGTCCGATGGGCCGTGCACCGAGCGCGTCCGCCCCGAGCCCCCACCGGGCCCGGCGTCGGCTCGGGGGCCAGGGGGTCTTCACCGATGGCGTGGTCGCTGTCGCGGTCGTCGCCCATGATCAAGTGCAGTCGGTCGCGCGCATTGGCCTCCCTCTCCAGCGCCCGTGCTTGAAGGAGCTCGGCGCGCGCCAGGCCCGCTTCGGCATGCAGCAGTTCGCCCGGAGCGATGCTGCCGGCGTTCATCAACGCCTGTGCCGCCTCGCGGTGTTCGCGCGCCCGCTGCAGCGACTCGTCGGCTACCGCGCGGGCCAGCCGCGAGCCCACCCAGCCGTAGTAGAGCAGGCGCGCTTCGGTGGCCACACGGGCCCGTGCGGACCTCAGTCGAGCGCTCGCGGCCTGTCGGGATAGCTCGGCGCTGGAGATACGTTGGCCGGTTTTCATCAGGTAGTCCGACAGTGGAATCACGAGGCCCGCCCTGAGGGCGCCCCGGTTTTCGAGCGCGCGGAAGCGCACGGCGTCGGCGTCGAGGCCGAGCAGGGGCGCGTCGGCCGACAGCGGGCCGGGGCCGTCGGGGCTCACGACCAGGCTCGGGCCCTCGCCGAAGAGGGCGGGCTGGGCGAGCGGGGACAGTCGGGTGTAGCTGGCGCTGAGCAATAGCTGCGGCAGGTAGGCGAGGGCGGCCCGATCGCGCACGGCGTCGGCGCGTTCGATGTCGGCGCGTCCCTGGGCCAGCACGGGACTGCGCGCCAGGGCCCGTCGCTCCACGTCCTCGGCGGTCAGGCCGCCCGGACGACCGAGCTGCGATCGCAGCCGCTCCATGGCCGCAGCGGGCGCGGTTGTTCGATCTTCATCGATAGGCTCGGAGTCAATCCACCGCTGTGCACTGGCGGGTGTGGCCAGGAGCGACGCGGCCAGCACCAGCGGCAGCAGGCTCCAGGCCAGGCGCGGGCCGCGCAGGCGAAGGTGCAGGCCGCGCAGGTCTTCGGCGATGGCGAAGAGGCAGGGCAATAGGAGCAGCGTGATGCCGCTGGCGAAGACCAGGCCCCAGCCGATGGCTAGCGACATCGGGCTGAGCACCGCGTCGTAGCCGCCGATGCCGTAGGCCGTGGGCAGCACGCCGCCCAGGGTGGTCAGGGTGGTGACCAGGATCGGGCGCAGCCGTGCGACGACCGCGCCGATGAGAACCTCGCGGCGCTGGGCGCGATCGCCGCCGTCCCGCGCCAGCTGCACCTTGACCGCATCCAGCATCACGATGCTGGCGTTGACCACAACGCCGGTCAGGCCCAGCGTGCCGAGCAGGGCAAAGAGCGACAGTGGCAGTCCGTGGGCCCAGAAGGCGTAGAGCACGCCGGCCACGCCGAAGGGAATCACGCTGACCACCAGCACGGCATCGAGCACGCTGCCCAGGATCACCGCAACCACGGCGACGATGCCAAAGAGCGCGAGCAGCGCCGCCCGGCCCAGGTCGGCGGTGGTCTTGGCGGCCTGCTTGGCTTCTCCGCCCTGGTAGATGTCGGCGCCACGTGCCCGTGCCGTCTGCAGCACGCCTGCTTCGAGCTGCGCAGCCATGCGCCCGGCATCGAGCCCGGAGTCGGGATGCAGACCCGCGGTGATGGTGGCCGTGCGCACGCCATCGCGGTGGTGGATGCGCGAAACCGAGGCGACCTCCACCGGCGTGACCACGTCGCGTAGCGGCACCATGCGGCCGTCGCTCGCGGGCAGGTCGGTGTCCAAAAGCGCGGCGGTGTCGGCCCGGGCGCTCGGCTCGAACTGCACGCGGAGGGAGGTGGTCTGCTCCACGCTCCGAATCTCGCCCACCTTCAAGCCCTGAAACGCCGCGCGCAGGGTCGCGGCCACGGCGTTGACGTCCAGGCCCCGTCGCGCGAGCTGCTCCAGATCCGGGTTGAGTTCCAGCTGCCGCAGGCCGGGGCGCTCGTCGATTTCGACGTCGCGGACCGCCCCATGCGTGCGCAGCCAGGTCGCCACCTCATGGGCGCTCGAGCGGCGCAGCGGGTCATCGTTTTCGGCCACGTGGACGGTGACCGGCCGCCCCAGCGGCGGCCCGACGCGCCGCGGCTCGAAAGTCAGCCGCGCTGCACTCGAAAGTGATAGGCGCTGCTCGAGCAGGGTCGCCCAGCGTGCGCTGCTGTGGAGCTTGTCGAGGGGCCTGAGGAAGGCGCTGATCACCGCCTCGTGCGCCGCCGCACCCCGGGTCAAATCCGGCGTGTTCGGATCGATATGGCCAATGCGCGCAGTGATGGCCATGAGATCGTCGCCCATGATCGCGGGCAGCTGGGCCTCGATGGCAGCGACGGCGGCCTCGGTGCGCTCGATGGGCGTGCCCAGGGGCAGCTCGAGCTTGATGAAGAGGGCGTCGGAGTCGTCCTGGGGGAAGAGCTCGAAGCCCATGGAAGGGCGCACCACCGCCACGGCGAAGACAAAGACGACGGCGAAGAGCAGCGCGATTCCGTAGCGAAAGCGCAGTGCCCGCGACAGCAGCCGCGCGTAGCCCCGCGTAAGGGCCGCCATCATGGGACGCTTGCCACGCTCGGGCTGTTTCGAACGCACGCGCTGCCGCGAGGCCATGTGCGCCGGCAGGATGAAGAAGGACTCGAGCAGCGACATCGCCAAAGCCAGTACGACCACCACCGGCAGCGCCCAGGCGACCTTTCCCGGCAGTCCCCCGAGCGCGAACATGGGCGTGAACGCCAGCACCGTGGTCAGCGCCGAGGCGAAGACCGGCCGCGCCACGTCCATCACGCCCCTGAGTTCGGGGCTCTGGCCTTCGGGCTGTGGCTCGGTGGCCGCGCGTTCGATGCGCTCGGCGACCACCACGGCGTCGTCGACCAGCATGCCGAGCACCATCACAAAGGCCGCCAGTGTGATCAGGTTGAGCGTCAGACCGAAGAGCGGCAGGAGCGAAAGCACGCCCAAGAGCACCACCGGCACCCCCAGCGCCACCCACAGGGCGGTCCGCCGGCTCAGAAAGACGCCGAGGACCAAGACCACCAGCACCACGGCAATCAGGCCGTTGTTGAGCATCAGCGATAGCCGATTGCGCGTCAGAAAGCTCTGGTCGTTGACCAACTTGTAGTCAACTCCCGGCGGCAATGACAGCTCCGCGAGCGCTGCACGTACGCCGTCCACGGTGGTCAAAATGTCGGCCTCGACGCGTTTGCGCACGACAATGGACAGGCCGGGCCGCCCGCCGGAGTGGGTGCGCAGGCCATGGTCCTCGCGTCCGACCTCGACGCGCGCCACATCGCCCAGGCGCAACAGGCCCCCGTGCCCGTCGGCTCGCAACACGAGCGCCTCGACGTCTGCGGGCGTGCGAAACTCTCCGTCTACCACCACCTGCAGCCGATCGCGTTGGGACTCGACGATGCCTCCGGTCGCCGAAAGGTTCTGCCGCTTCATCGCCGCCGCAATTTCGGCCACCGTCACGCCGCGGGCGCCGGCTGCATCGGGGTCGACCAGCACCCGCAGCTCCGGATCCGACAGGCCCACGGTGGTGGCCTGGGCCACTCCCGGCAGGCGTTCGAGCTGTGCCTCCAGGCGTGAGGCCAGCGGATACAGGCTTTCGCTGGGACCCCAGAGCGCCACTTCGATCACCGGCATCTTGGCCGCCTCGACACGGCGGATCGCGGGCCGCCGCTCCATCTCGGCAGGGAAGTCTGAGATGCCCTCGATGGCCTGGCGCAGATCCTCCTGCAGCTCGCGGATCTGGCGTGGGCCGTAGTGATCGTAGACCTCCACGGTGGTGGTCGAACGGTGGTCTACGATCACCGAATGCAGTTCTTCGACTCCGTCGAGGCCCGCGATCGCATCTTCCAGCGGTGTGGTGATCTCGCTCTCGATCTGCGCAGCCGAGGCGCCGACGAGTTCTGCGTCGACGATCAAGCGATTGATGGTCACTGCCGGAAAACCCTCGCGCTGGATCCCGAGGCCAGTTGTGACCCCGAAGACCACGGCGGCGGCCGTGATCGCGTGTACCAGCAGATGCCGGCGCAGAAAGAATGTGACCAGGGCGCTCATCGCGTCGCCTGCTGCGAAGGCTCCGCCCCATCGATGACCACCCGGTCGCCTTCGGCGAGCGCGAACATGCCTTCGATCACCACGCGTTCGCCCTCGCGCACGCCCGACAGCGCCTGCACCCGCCGGGCGTCGCTCCGGCCGACGGTGAGCGAGCGCCGTCGGGCCCGCAGGATCGGACCGTCGGCTTCCACCACCCACAGCCCGAAGCCGCCTCCAGCGCGGTCGACCGCGGCGCGGGGCAACAGCGCCGTCTCCTGGGTCGAGGTGATCGGCAGCTCGACGCGTCCGACCATGCCCGGGCGCAAGCTCCCGTCCTCGGGTGCCGTCAGCCACAGTTCCGCGGCGTAGGTGCCGCTGTGGACGTCGGCCAGGGTCGAGACGTGGTGCAGCTCGGCCTCCAGCGCCTGGCCGCCGAGCGCAGCGAAGTGCACGTTCGCCCGCAGCCCCGGCTGCAGCGCCGTCGCTTCATCAGCGGTTAGGCCCACGCGCATTTTGAGCCGCGAGAGGTCGACCAGCGTCGCCAGCGCCTGCCCCGGCAGCACCCAATCGCCGAGCTCGGCGTGCAATTCGGCGATGGTGCCCTCGCGGGGCGCTCGGCAGCTGGCGTCGCGCACGGCCTTTTGGGCGCTGTCGGCCTCTACCCGCGCCAGCGCCTTTCGCTCGGAGGCCGCCTGCCGCGCGTAGTCGAGCTGATCGTATCGCTCGGCGCTGATCACGCGCTCGCTCGCCAGCGCCTGGCCGCGCTGGCTCTGCTGCAGGGCCAGCTCGGCATCGACGGCGGCCGCGCCCAGGCTGTGCCGGGCTTTGCGCTGCTGCAGACGGGCCACGCGGCTGTCGCTCTGGAATAGCAGTTGACCGCGCTCCACCCGGTCGCCCTGTTCCACCTTGCGCGCCACCAGGCGGCCGGCGGATTCGGCGGCGACGCGCACGGTGGCGAAGGGCTCGAGCGTGCCGCTGAGCCGGAGGTCTACCGCCAGCTGGCCGCGCTCGACCGTGGCCACCCGAACCCGCAGGGCAGGGCGCGGGCGCGGGCCCGAAACCCCGGCATCGACTCGGGCTGCAGCTGTCGCCGGGTCGGCTGAAGGAGTGCAGGCGACAAGCCAAGCGATCGCGAGTGGCGCGTGCAGCAGGTGCTTGCGCGGACCGCGGGGCGCCGGCGGGCTGCCGAAAAAAGGGTTGACTTGATTCTTTATCATTCGACTGATAATGATTGAAGCAGAGTTTCAGACCCACCGCAAGCCTCCCCGTGCCACGCTCCCGCGGTCGGCCGCGCCCTGCCGCTGCCGTCTCCGGAGCATCGACGATGGCCCGTCCCGCCACCGACATTCGTCCGCGCCTGATCGCCGCCGCGCGTCAGCACTTCCTCGCCCAGGGCGTCGACGGGGCGTCGCTACGCGGCATCGCCCGCGACGCGCAGACCAACATCGGCATGATCCACTACTACTTTCGCACCAAGGACGAACTCTTCTTCGCCGTGGTCGAAGAGGTCTACGGCGTGCTGCTGGCTGACCTCCGCGAGGCGCTCGACCCCGGCCAGCCGCCCGAAGAGCGCCTGCGTCAGCTCTACCTGCGCCTGGCCCGCGCTTCGGAGCTCGAGATGCAGACGGTGCGGCTGGTCCTGCTGGAGGCGATCCGGTCCTCCGATCGCTTGAAGCGCATCGTCGAGCGCTTCCGCGACGGCCATCTGCCGCTACTGCTGCGGACCATCATCGACGGCGTCTCCGAGGGGCGCTTCAACGCCCACCACCACCCGGCGCTGCTGATGCTGGTGGCGATGGGGGGCGGCGCCGTACCGCAGCTCTTGCGCCGCGGCCTGGGCGATCAACCCGAGCTCGACGGACTACCCCGCGGTGAAGAGCTGGCCGAAGAGCTGTTGAAGTTGGTGCTTTCGGGGATCGGTAGGGGCCCGTGAGTGCCCGGCCTGGAAGCGGCTTGCGGGCCGCATAGCGGCTCGCTGGTGAGCTGTGCTTGTAGCGCCGAAAGCTCGGCCTGTCGTGCGCGATTTGATGAGCCTGCTGCCGAATTGCCGCCCCGCCATCGAGGTGCAGCCGTAGGGGGCGACCCGATCGCGGGCGCCATCGGTGGTGTGGCTCGGCTCCACGTCTTCGAGGAGCACGCCCGGGTGCCTGCGCCTGTCGCCGGTGTCGCGATGGCGGTAGGTGGCCCGCGTTCAGTCTTGGGGCCCGGCGGCGCCCGGCGGCGCCACCCCCCCCTGCAGCTGCTCGAGCAGGAAGCTGTTGGAGTCCAGGGTGTCGGGTCGCTGGGCCATCTCGGTGGGCACCGTGCCATCGACGAAGAACTCGTCGAGGGCGCCCTCCATGCCCTCGTAGGCCAAAAGTCCGCTGACGGGATCGATCTTCGCCCGCTGCACGCCCGCCGGCATCGGAAAGTCGACGCTCGGCCTGCCCTCGAGGGCCTTTTCGACCACGTCGATCCAGATCGGAAGCGCGCTCTTGGCGCCGCTCTCGCGTCGGCCCAGGGGGCGATGGTCGTCGAAGCCCACCCATACGCCGACCACCAACTCCGGCGTGTAACCGACGAACCAGGCGTCGCGCGCGTTATTGCTGGTGCCGGTCTTACCCGCGGCCTTGCGCCCGAGTTTGCGCGCGGCCTGGGCCGTGCCTTCTTCGACGACGCTACCGAGCACGCTGGTCAGCACGTAGGCGGCCGCTGGCGACATCACCTGCCGGCGCTCGGCCGCGTCGGTCCAGGGCAGCGGCTCTCCGCCGGCGTCTTTCACCGAGCGCAGCACGCGGTAGGGGGCGTGGCGACCGCCGCTGGCGAAGGTGGCGTAGGCGTTGACCAGCTCGATGGGACGCACGCCGCTGGCACCCAGCGCCAGCGCCAGCGACGGGTCGAGCTCGGTCGTGATGCCCAGTTGCTTGGCGAAGTCGGCGACTTCCTGCGGGCCGAGATCGTTCATCACCCGCACGGCCACCAGGTTGATCGATTTGGCCACACCCTGGCGCAGCCGCACCGCGCCCGAGTAGTTCCAGGTCTCGTAGTTGTTGGGTTTCCACTTGTCGAAGACCTCGGGGGCGTCGAGCACCAGCGTCGCGGGCGTGTACTTCTTGCGCTTGATGGCCAGGCCGTAGGTGATGGGCTTGAAGGTACTGCCCGGCTGTCGCACCGCCGATAACGCACGGTTGAATCCAAAATCCGCTTCGTAGCCGCCCACCATGGCCAGCACTTCGCGTGTGCGTGGATCGATGACCACCACCGCCGCCTGGGGGCCCAGCTCCAGGCGCGCGCGCGCCGGCCGGCCTTTGCCTGGCAGGGCCTCGATGGCGACGCGCAGGTTGGCGCCGACCTCGGCAAAGGCGCTCGGCTTCAGTTTTTCCGGATTGTGGCGGGCGGCGTCGGAAATGGCCGCCACGGCCCTGTGGTCGCCGATCTTCAGCGCGAGCTGTCCGCGCTTGTCGTCTGTGCCGGTGACCACCGCGTCGTAGTTGCGGCCGACCTTGAGCCTGTCGACGCGCTTGATCTTGCTCTTGCGCTTGGCTTTGGGCTTTTTGAAGGGCGCGCGCAGGCCCTGGCGCTCGTCCAGGGCCCGAAGGCCCTTCTGCAGCGCTTCGCGCGCCATGCGCTGCAGCTTCAGATCGATCGTGGTCTGCACGCGGTAGCCGCCAGCGCGGGCCTTTTCCTCACCCACGCGCTGCTCCAAAAGCGAACGCGCCAGGGCCACCATCTCGGGCGCGTCGCCTTCGACCCGGGTGCGCCCCACGAGCTTCAGCTCGACGCCGCGCGCCTCTTCGATCGCTTCGGCCGACAGATCATCCCAGTACTGCCTGCGCTTGGCGGCAAGCTGGTCGAGCACGTACTTCTGGCGCTGCTTGGCCGCTTCAGGATGGCGCAGGGGCGAAAGTCGCGACGGCGACTGGGGCAGCCCCGCCAGCAGGCTGGCCTCGGCGAGCGTGAGCTTCGAGACGTCCTTGCCGAAGAAAAAGCGCGCCGCCTCCTGCACGCCGTAGCGGCCGTGTCCGAAATTAATGTGGTTGAGGTAGAGATGCAGGATCTCGTCTTTGCTTAGCTCTTGCTCGATGCGCCGCGCCAAGATCAACTCTTTGATCTTGCGGGCGACGGTGCGCTCGGGGGTCAGCAGGATGTTCTTGACCAGCTGTTGAGTGATGGTGGAGGCTCCCTGCATGCGCCGCCCGCTCACCAGATCGCGAAAGAGCGCGCGCAGGATGCCGGCGTAGTCCAGGCCCCGATGCAGGTAGAAGTCGGCGTCTTCGGCGGCCAGCACGCTCAGCACCAGCACCCGCGGGATGCGCTCCATGGGCACCACCGAACGGCGCTCGTCGAAAAGCTCGCCGATCACGGTGCCGCGGCGGTCGACCACGCGCGTGGTCTGGGGCGGTTTGTAACTGGCCAGGGCGTCGCGCGAGGGCAAGTCGCGGCCGTAGTACGAAAAGACCGCCGTCAGGCCGAGCAGGCCCAGGGAGCCGAGGAAGACCAGCGCCACCAGGACGCGTGCGGTCAGCACCCAGCGGGGGCCGTGGGCGCTTTTCCTCGATCGCGTGCGGGTGGCAGGCTGTGACTTGCGTGAAGCGGCCTTCTTCGCCGTGCCCGGTGCGCCACTGCGGCTTTTCTTCGGGGGTGAAGGGGCGGGCGCCCTCGAACTACGCGTCTTGCTCGCCGGCGGGCGGCTGCTGCTGCGCTTCTTCGTCGCTTTGGAGGCGCCGCTCATGGGCAACGTCGACCCAGCTGCGCCCGCACGACCTCTTCGGCCCGTTCGACCGAGTTCATCATGAAGCGCGCGCGCAGCTCTTTTCGCTGCGCGTCGCTCAGATCGCCGTCGCGCCCGCGGGTGGCGGCAAAGAGGGTGATGGCGGCCGCCACCGAGACATTGAGGCTCTGGGCGAAGCCCGCCATGGGGATGGTGTAGCGGCCGTCGGCCTGCTCCATCACGGCCTGGGGCAGTCCATCGCGCTCGTTGCCAAAGAAAATGGCGACGCGCGCTAGCTCGGCGAGCTGCTCCGGGGTCGTCTCACCGTCCATGGTGGCGACATACACCCGGTAGTCGCGGGCGCGCAAATCTGCGATGCAGGCCTCGGCGCTCGGGTGGCGCACCAGGGAAAGCCAGCGGTCGCTGCCCTGGGTCACGCGCTGCGAAGCCATGAAGGGTTCGG
The DNA here is from genome assembly GCA_029880325.1 of Myxococcales bacterium. Classification (GTDB taxonomy): domain Bacteria; phylum Myxococcota_A; class Polyangia; order Polyangiales; family JAFGIB01; genus JAOUOP01. Next base: position 12,146 of record JAOUOP010000012.1, read on the forward strand.
CGCCCTCCACCAGGTGCACCTCCTGGGCGCCGAAGACATCGGCCGAGCGCAGCACGGCCGCCACGTTATGCGGATCGTCGACGCCCAGCAGCACCGGCACCACAGACTGCAACCGCCGTGTTACCACCGCCTCGATGCGCGCCCGGCGCGCGTCGCTCAGCAGTGGATCGAGCACGGCGATCACGTCAGCGGCCGGCGCAGGCAGCGCAGGCTCCGAGTACAGCACGGCGGCCTCGGGGTGATCGCGACGCATGACGTGTCGACGGCGCGGTCGCCGTCGTGGGCAGCACTGCGGGCTACTTCTTGTCGCCCTTGCCCGAGAGCTCGATCTTGACGCCGATGACCAGTGTGCCGTTCTGGAACTTCTGCCCGGCCACGAAGAAGGGTTCGCCCGAGGCGATCACCGTCAGCAGTGGCAGGTAGTCTTTCTTGGAAGGCCGGTTGATCGAGACCTTGACCTTGTGGCGCCCGTCGCTGAGGCGCTCCACCAGCTCGAGCTGCAGCCGCCGGCCGTTGGGCAGGTCGACGGTGGCGGTCCTGTTCTCGCCCAGGCTCACGGCGTTGGTCGACAGCACCTTCATCGACTTGAAGCTGTTGAAGGGCGCCTTCTGCAGCGCCTTGATCGCGCGCAGCTTGTCGTCGATGGCGCCTGGCTTTTCTTCGGCCAGGATCACCAGGACCTCTCCCTTGACCTCGGGTGGGGCGGCTTGGGCCGTGGTCGGCACCGACGCAACGGTCGCTGCCGCGCAGGCGAGCAGCATCGCCAAAATGAGGGCGAGGGGATTGGGGCGCGTATGCTGGGGGCCGAACATGGTGGGTCTACTCCTCGAAGTCGTCGTTGATCCACACGACAGGGGTGGAGACGCCTTCGGCCAATGCGATCTCGAAGACGGTTCCGGTGTTGTCTCCGAAATCCACCTGGACGATCTCGGAGCCCGCTGCGGCCAGGGCCATCTCCCGCTTGCGCGGTTCGGGCTCGATGCCCGGCTCGGCCACCTTGGGCGGTTTCGTGGGAACGGCGACCTTTTGCGCCGCCGGATCTGCAGCCCGCTCGGCATCTGGCGCCTGGCGGCCGACGACCATCAGAAGCGCGGCGGCGGCAGCCAGGCCGGCCGCTGGCGCCCACAGCTGCCCGGGATGCTCGAGCAGGCTCTTGAACGCTCCCGACAGCCAGGACATCAGCCCCGGTGCCGTCTGCTCGGCGCCCTTTCGCTCGGTGCTGGGCTCGGGCAGCCCCGCCTCGATGCGCGCGTAGAGGGCGTCGAAGTCCACCTCGCGCGACACTTCCTCGGCGGCGACCTCGATGCCCGTGCGCAGCGCCAGAAGCCCCCCATGGCGGGCCTGGGCGTCGGCGTCGAGTTCGAGCTGGCTGCGGACTTCGGCGGCTTCGGCTTCGTTCAGCTCGCCGTCGAAGTAGCGCATCAGTCGCTCGTCTGTGAGGCTCGGGTCGTTCACCGCTTCATTCCGCAATCGTTAGCTCACCGCCGACATAGTCCCGCAGGTGTTCCTGCATCTTGCGCCGGGCGTGAAACAGCCGGCTCATGATCGTGCCCTTGGGCACTTCCAGCACCTGGGCCATCTCCTCGTAGCTCAGCCCCTCCACCTCGCGCATCAGGATCACGGCCCGGTGGTACTCGGGCAGCTCGTCGAGGGCGCCCTGGATCTTCTGGGAAAGCTCCTGGCGGGTGACCATCTTGCTCGGATTGGCCTCGGCGATGCGGGGCAAAAGGGCGCCATCGCCGACGGCGTCGTCCTTGCGGATCCCGTCGTCGAATTCGATGACTTTGCGCACCTTGCGCACATGGTCGATGGCCAGGTTCATGACGATCCGATAGAGCCAGGTGTAGAAACTCGAACTGCCCTGGAAGTTGCCCAGGTGCTTGTGGACCTTGATGAAGGCCTCCTGCACCACGTCGAGGGCGTCCTGCTCGTTTTTGACGACCCCGAAGGCCACCGCGTAGGCCCGCCGGTTGTAGCGCTCGTAGAGGCTCCGAAAGGCTGTTCGGTCCCCATTTTGCACTCGTTTGACCAGCTCCGCGTCGGCATGTCGGTCGGACACCTCCGTTGCGTTCTTGGACGCCTCGGTCGTCTCTTCATTCAACGGCCTGGGGATCCCTTCGGAGGTGGCCGCGGCAGCTTTGGCGGCCGGCTTCATGGCCCGATATGTAGCATGAAAGCAGCATTCTTTGGGCAGCCGGCCTGCAAGCCCGAAAAATCGCGGAAATCTCTTGCCTGGCCTTGTGCCGGGCAGCATCCCGGCTAGCTTCGGGCCGTGTCCTACAGCGACGGGCTCAATCCCCAGCAGGCCGAGGCGGTGGTCCATGGCGATGGGCCGCTGGTGGTCTTCGCTGGCGCCGGCAGCGGCAAGACCCGGGTCATCACCCATCGGGTGGCCCACCTGGTCGGTGAGCGCGGCTTTCGCCCCTGGCGCATCCTGGCGGTGACCTTCACCAACAAGGCCGCCCGCGAGATGCGCGAGCGCCTGGGCGCGCTTTTGGGCGCCCAGGCTCGCGATCTATGGGTGGGCACTTTCCACGCCACCTGCGCGCGGCTGATGCGCCTGCACGCCGAGCAGATCGGCGTGCGCCGCGACTTCGTCATCTACGACGACAGCGACCAGAAGGCGATGGTCACGCGCATCGTGCGCGATCTGAAGATCGACGAGCGCCGCTACCCACCGCGGCGGCTGCAGGCCGAGATCAACCGCGCCAAGCAGGAGGCGCTAGGTCCCGAGCGCTACCAGGCGGGCAATCCGTTCGAGGCGGTGGCCCAGCAGGTCTACAACGCCTACCACAAGCGCATGACCGAGTCGGGGGCGCTCGACTTCGGCGATCTGATCTTCCGCCTGGTCGACGCCATGGGGAAAAATCCCGAGCTGCTGCACGACCTGCAGGGTCGCTTCGACCACGTGCTGGTGGACGAGTACCAGGACACCAACCATGTCCAGTACCTGCTGATCCACCGCCTCTGCGCCGCCCACCAGAACCTGTGCGTGGTGGGCGACGACGACCAGAGCATCTACCGCTGGCGTGGCGCCGACCGCAGGAACATCCTGGATTTCACGCGCCATTTCCCCGCCGCCCGGCTGATCAAGCTGGAGCAGAACTACCGCTCTACCAAACGCATCCTGCGCGCCGCCAACGCCGTCGTGTCCCGCAACGTCGACCGCGAGGAAAAGCGGCTGTGGACCGACAACGAGGCCGGCGCGCCGGTGACGGTGATGGCTTGCGGCGACGAGCGTGACGAGGCGGCGCTCCTGGTTTCAGCCATGAAGATGCTGCTCGAGGCCGGTTACGCCCGCCGCGAGTTGGCGTTGCTCTACCGTACCCACGCCCAGGCCCGTGTCTTCGAGGAAAACCTGCGCTTCGCCGAGCTGCCCTACCGGGTGGTCGGCGGCGTGCGCTTCTACGACCGTGCCGAGGTCAAGGATCTCCTGGCCTACCTGCGGCTTTTGCACAATCCGGACGACGACGTCAGCCTGCTCCGCGTGATCAACACGCCGACGCGGGGGATCGGCAAGACCACCGTGGGGCGGCTGCTCGAACAGGCCGCCCGCAGCGGCATCAGCGTGCACCGGGCACTCGAGCTGAGCGCTTCGGAGAGCGTGCACTCGGCCGGCGCGAAGAAGGCCTTGGGGCGTTTTGCGGCCTTGCTCGGGTCGCTGCGGGCGCAGCTGGCCGAGGGCGCCGGGCCCGCCGATCTGGCCCAGGCGGTGCTCGAGGAGAGCGGCTACCGGGAGCAGCTGGAAGCCGAGGACAGCCCCGAGGCCGACGCTCGCATCGAAAACCTCCAGGAGGTGGTGGGCTCGATGGTGGAATTCGAGCGCGACGCCGAGGAGCCCACGCTGGCGTCGTTTCTGGAGCTGGTGACGCTCGAGACCGAGGCCGACCGCGCCGAGGACGGCGACGTCATCACGCTGATGACGGTCCACGCGGCCAAGGGCTTGGAGTTCCCGGTGGTGATGGTGGCGGGTCTGGAGGAGGACACCTTTCCCCACAAAAACGCCACCCAATTCGAGGATCCCGAGGCTATCGAGGAGGAGCGGCGACTGGCCTATGTGGCGTTTACGCGTGCCGAGCAGCGGCTTTTCCTGAGCCACGCCGAGCGCCGCACCCTCTACGGCCAGACCCACGACTGCATTCCCTCGCGTTTTCTGGACGAGATCCCCGCCGAGGAGCTCGAGCACGTGGGCGGCCGCGCCCGCCGGCGTTCGCGGCCCGCACCCAGCCGCGACCGCGCCTGGGGCACCGGCGGCTGGGGCCTGGACAGCGCGGGCGGGTCAGGGCGGGCCGGAAGCTCCGTGGGCGCGGCAGCGGGCGATTCCTACGTGGATCACAGCGAGGTCTCCGACGTGGGCGAGGTGGAGCTGCGCCGTGGCATGCGCGTGCGGCACCGGAAGTTCGGTGTCGGCCAGGTTTCGGCGGTGTCGCCGGGGGTGCCGCCACAGGTGACTGTGGTCTTCCCCGGTTGGGGCGAGAAAACCCTGGTCAGCAGCTACCTGGAGCCGGCCTGAGCGGCCCCGGGTCTCGTGGGGCCCCTGGAGCCCTCAGTCGTCGCTGCCCGAACCGCCCGAGCTGCCGGAGTCGCTGCTCGAGGCCGAGCCGCTGCTGCTGCCGGAGCCGTAGCCGTCGGCGTACCAGCCGCCGCCCTTGAGGATGAAATTGCCACCCGCGATCATGCGCCGCGCCTTGCGCCGGCCACATTTTTCGCACTTTTTGATGGGGTCTTCGCTGATGCGCTGCTCGCGATCAAAACTCGCCCCGCAGGCGTCGCATTGGTAGTGGTACGTAGGCATGACCGTCGCGGCGCAAATTAAGGCGTCCACCGTAGGAGTCAAGCCCGGGGCGTTGGGCTGAGGGGTCCACCCCCGGCATTCCGGAGCCGCCGGCCTATTCGGCGCCCTCGCGGGCCTTGAGTTCGGCCAGGGCCTGTTCCAGTTCGGCCAGCTCCGCTTCTTCATCGCCGGCGGCCGAGGTCTCCACCCGGGCCGCCACCGCCGGCGCGGCGGGCGCCACGCCCATCTTCTGCTTGAGCGCCAGCAGGGCCTCGTCGGTGCCGGCGTCGGCCTCCAGATCCTGGAACCGCTGTTTGAGCACGTCGCCACCCATCTCCTTGTTCAGCTCGCTCTGGGCGTCGGCTTCGGCCTCGACCTGCTCGACTTTCCTCTCCAGTCGCTCGAAGGTTTCGAAGGCGCTGGCCTCCTTCATGCCGGCCATCGTCTCTTCGATCGACTTCATCGCGTCGGCGCGGCGCTTGCGCGCGATCAGCACGCCCTTCTTGCGATTGGCTTCTTCGATCTTGCTATTGAGGGCGCGCAGGGCCGTCTTCAGTTGCTCGACGGCGTGTTTCTGCTTTTCCCATTGGGCCTGGTACTGGTCGGCCACTTCCTGGAGTTGTCGCTGCCGGGACAGGGCCTGCTTGGCCAGGTCGTCGTCGCCGGCGCGCACCGCCAGCATCGCCTTCTTCTCCCACTCGGCGGCGACAGCGGCTTCTTTTTGGGCCTGGCGCTCGAGCTTCTTCTCGTCGGCGATGGCCACCGCCACCTGCTTTTTGGCCTCGACCAGCTGGGCGCGCATGTCGACCACGACCTGGTCGAGCATTTTTTCGGGGTCTTCGGCCCGATTGATCAGGTCGTTGAGGTTGCTCTTGATGACCTCTGCGAGGCGGCTAAAGAAACCCATGGCCAGCTCCTATCCCGATGGCGTCGCTCAACAATAACTCGAGAGAACTTCCCGGTGGCGTGACAGGGCCAGCGTGAAGTCGTCGAGGGTTCCGCGCAGCTCGTTCAGATCCAGGTTCTCCAGCCGCAGCGCGCAGGTCATGGAGATGGTGTCGTCGCTGATCCCGTAGGCGCCGTGGACCATGTCCGAGACGTTGAGCCGCAGCAGCTCTTCGAAGAGCTGCTCACGTTTCTTCACCTTGCCCAGCGGCATCACCATCAGCCGGAATACCACCAGGTCGCTCTCCAGCCGCACGACGATGCGGGCGGCTGGACTTTCCGGGTCCTGCACCATCCAGGTGCCGTCGGCGACCTCCTCGTGGGAGTAGCCCGAGCCGGTCAGGTAGGACTCGATGTCGTCGCGGGTGCGCATGCTGCCTCCATGCCAAAACAGGCCCGAAGCATACACGGCTGACCACGCCGAGGCGAAATCGGCAGTCGGCGCTGCGATCAGTCGTAGTCTTCGGAGCTGCTGTCGCCGCCGCCGGGGTCGGCCAGCTTGCGCGACCACAGGATGGCGTCCGAGCGCTCACCTTCGGTGACCACGCCTTGGGCCAAGAGGCCTGTCTTGCGGTAGCCGGCGGCCAGGAAGGCGGTGGACAGGACTTCGTTGTCGAAGGGCGCAAAGGCAAAGGCGGAGACGATTTCCCGCTTCTTCAGATCTTCGCCCAGGGTGCGCAGGCCGGCGATGGTCGCGGCGAGTTCGGCATCGTTGGCCGGAACGCGCAGCACCTCCACCAACGAGTGTCCGAAGCAGTCCTGGAACTCGGCGGAGATAAAGTTCGGCTTGGCCTTTTTGGATGCCGCTTCGTAGTAGATGCGCGCGGCATCGCGGCCGAAGTTGTCGAAGGAGCCGTAGGCCGCCGAGGGCTTCTTCCAGAGCGTGTCGCGGGCGCTCTGGGCCTGACGCTCGGTGGCCTGCTTGACGGTGATGCTCTTGGGCGTGTCGGCGAACTCCTCCAGGCGCTTTTTCGCCGCCGTGATGGTCTTGTCGGTCTGGCGCTGGACGGCGTCGCTGACCTCGATGGAGGCGGTTCGGTCGCCGATCACGCAGCCCACCAGATGGCCGTCGCTGCGCTTGTAGAAGCCGGGTACGGTTCCCTCGCGCACGAAGCCCACGCGGGTCCAGGAAGAAACTTCGTCCTTCTCGACCAGCAGCATGACTTTCTTGACGCCCTCGCGCAGCGCCACCGACTGGATGAAGAGGCGTTTGGCGGGCAGGGCGCCGGCCCGGAAGTCGATCACCCGGATCTGCTTGGTGCGCCGATTGAGCAGCATGCAGAGAAAGGCGTTGTCGCTCCGAAAATGGAGCTCTTCGACGATGGGCGGGGGTTCCTTCGCGGCTCGGGCCTTGGTCATGGCGCGCCTCCTCGGACGTGTCACAGCGGTCCCGCCCGCTCCGAGCAGTCGGCTGGCACCGTTAAAGCCGCGGGACGATAGTGCGCCACCCCGGGGGTGTCAAACGGACGGCGAGCTTTGCTGCTCGGGGGTCCCTCAAAAAAAAGCCCCCCGGGAGAGATCTCCCGAGGGGCTTTCGCGCTTGCGCGTGCTGGCCTACTGGCCGGCCAGGGCCGCGTCGATGGCGGCCTTGAAGGCCGGTAGCGGCTGGGCGCCTTGCAGCAGCTTGCCGTTGATGAAGAAGGAGGGGGTGCCGATGCGGGCGCCGGCCTTCTGAACGGCGTCCAGGTCGGCCTGGACCGCGGCCTTGTGCTTGTCGTTGTCCAGGGCGGCCTTGAACTTGGCCATGTTGATGCCGCCGACTTCGCCGGCGTACTTCTCCAGGTCCTCGCGGGCCAGGGCGCGCTGATTCTGGAACATCAGGTCGTGGTACTTCCAGAAGGCCTGGTCGCCGGCCTGTTCGTAGACCTCGCGGCCAGCCTCGGCGGCCTTGAAGGCCTTGTCGTGGAAGGGCAGGGGGTAGTCGCGCCATACCAGCTGCACCTTGTCGCCGTACTCGTCGATGACCTGCTTGATGGTGGGATTGACGCGGTTGCAGAAGGGGCACTGGAAGTCGCTGAACTCCTGGATCAGGACCTTGGCGCCCTTCTTGCCCTTGCTCGGGGCCTTGGCCGGGGGTTTGATGTCGTAGACCTTGTTGGCGTCGGGACGCTCGGCCGGCTTGGCCGCCGCCGGTCCTGCACCTTCGACAAACTTGGGCGCGGTGGCGCCGTTTTCGATGACCTTGGCGTAGAGCTGGCCCTTGGGCGTGCCCTTGGCCACCAGGTCCTTGGCCTTCTTCAGCTCTTCGTCGATGACCGCCTTGAAGGCCTCGAAGGGCTGGGCGCCGCGCAGGTTGCGTCCGTTGATGAAGAACGAAGGCGTGCCGCTGGCGCCCAGGGAGCGCGCCAGCTTCTGGTCCTCTTCGGTCTCGGCCTTGTGGCGGTTGTCGTCGAGGGCGGCCTTGAACTTGGCCATGTTGAGCTTGAGCTCGCCGGCGTACTTATCGAGGTCCGCACGCGTGAGGGCTTTTTGGTTTTCGAAGAGCTTGTCGTGCATCTCCCAGAACTTGCCCTGCTCGCGCGCGGCGAGGGTGGCCTCAGCCGCCAGCTGGGCGTCCTTGTGGAAGGGCAGGGCGTTGTGCTTGAAGACGATGCGCACGTCCTTGCTGTAGGTCTCTTCGATCTTTTTGATGGTGGGGTTGACGCGATTGCAGAAGGGGCACTGGAAGTCGCTGAACTCCACGATCGTCACGAAGGCGTCGGCCGGGCCCTTGGCGGCCGAGTTGCCCACCGGCACCTTGTAGACGGCCTTGGGGTCGGGCTGGCGGCGCTGCTGCTGCGGTTCGGGCGCCTTGGCCGCGGTCAGGCCGTTCTTGGTCAGCGCGGCGTAGAGCTTGGCCTTGGGCGTGCCGCTCTTGATCAGCTTGTCGGCGCGCTTGAGCTCGTCGTCGATGACCTCCTTGAAGCGCGGCAGCGGCTGCGCGCCCGACAGGAAACGACCGTTGATGAAGAAAGCGGGGGTGCCGCGCGCGCCCATCTTCTGGGCCAGCTCCTGATCGGCGGTGACCGAGGCCTGGTGGACGTTCTTGTCGAGCGCTTCCTTGACCTTGTTCACATCCAGGCCGGCCTCCTGGGCGTACTTTTCCAGGTCTGCACGGGAGAGCGCCTTCTGGTTTTCGAAGAGCTTTTTGTGCATGGCCCAGAACTTGTCGTTGCCACCCTGCTTGAAGGCCTCCATGGCCAACTGGGCGGCGGGCCCGGCATCCTTGTGGAAGGGCAGGGGGTTATTGCGCCAGACGACGCGGACCTTGCCCTTGTAGTCCTTCAAGATCGTATCGAGGGTGGGCTCGACGCGGGTGCAGAAGGGGCACTGGAAGTCGCTCCATTCGACGATTGTGACCAGGGCGTCGGCTGCTCCCTTGGAGGGTTGGGCGTCTGTGACGGGGATCTTGAAGCGGTCGGGACCGCCTTCTTCGACGACGGCTTCGACGTCGTCGCCCTGGTTGGCGTCGGCTGCGGCCGTGACTTCTTCGCCACCGCCTGAGCCGGAAGTGACATGTCCGATGACGACCCCCGCGAAGAACGCGAAGAGGATCGACACGAGTGCAGAACCTTTACTCATGATCTCTATCTCCGGACGCACCGCAGCTGCGGATCGAGCGTCCATTTGGGTTTTTGATGAACGGTTGGGTTTTGCCGGCGGGACGCGCTCAAGCGGCGCGTCGGCCGCGCTGGGGCGGGCGCTCGAGGGCGCCTTGTACGCCGGCTCGGGGCGCAAGGCCGAGGCGGGCGGAGCGTGGGCTCTGCCGCCCCTCGGCGTCCGGTCGAGTGCCCGGGGCATTGGCTGAACCCGCGTGTTGCAGGCCCCCGTCTCGGTAGCTGCCCGAGCTGCCGCCCCGGGGCGCGCAGCGCGGGTCGTCGGGGCTGGCACACCATAGCAGCTCGTCCTGCTCCGGTTCTGCCAGCGACGGCTCAGCTTCGGCGCCGGCCTGTGCCGCGAGCAGCTCCAGCTGCGGCTCGGAGGCCACCGACACCAGCACCGCGCCCTCCTGGCAGACAGTGCTCGTCGCCTCCGCGTCCTGGGCGGGCAGGAGCGATGCGACTACCACGACGAGCGCTGCGCACTGACGGGTCATACGAACGGCGGAAGTCTACAGCCGATTGACCGCGGGGCAAGTCCCCGCAATTTTAGCAGCCGTGGTCTCGGAGTAACGTACTTGTAGGTAACCGTAGGAGAGAGCCCCATGCGCGACTTCGATGCCCAACGCGATCTTGCCCGCGTGCAGCAGCTGGCTGCCGCCCTGGGGGCCGAACCGCCGGCCGAGGCGCTGCTCGCCTGTGCCCGCTACGTGGAGCTGGTGGCCGCCTGGAATCGCCGGGTGGATCTCACCGCCGCGCGCGGTGCCGAGGCCCAGGCCGAGGTTCTGCTGGCCGACGCCATGGCGCTGGCCGCAGGTGATCTGCTCTCGCAGCTGGGCCCACGTCCGAGCTTGCTCGACGTGGGCACCGGCGCCGGTGCACCGCTTTTTCCGCTGCTTTTGCTCAGGCCCGAACTCCGCGCCTGCGCGGTCGAGGGGCTGCGCCGGCGGGTGGCCTTTCTACGTGTGGCCGCGGCGCGGCTCGGGCTGCTCGAGCGGCTGAGCATTTGCGAGCGCAAGCTCGGTCCCGAGGATGCTCCCAATGGGCTGCCGGGCGCGCCCTTCGCGCTGGCCAGCTCGCGCGCCACCTTCGAGCCCAGCCGTTGGCTCGAGCTGGCTTTGGGGCTTTCCCCGGCGGCGCTGCTGTTCACGGCGCGCGCCGAGCTGCCGGCGGCGCCCGAGGGCACGACGCTGGTCACCACCCAACGCTATGCGCTGCCCGGGTCGGGCGCGCCGCGGGCGATCAGCCTCTATCGGCGGTTGTAGCGCTCGCGCTGCTGGGCGCGGCTGGGGATGATGCGCACGCGGCGGTCGGCACCCTGGTCGTCGGAGCGGGTGCTGACGCCCGGGAACTTGGCCAGCGAGAGATGCACCACGCGGCGGTCGCGCGGCGACATGGGCTCCAAGGTGACGATGCGGCTCTGGGCCACGGCGCGCTTGGCCTCGCGGCGTGCCAGCGAGGCCAGGCCGTCCTCGCGGCGCTCGCGGTAGTCGCCCGAGTCCAGCAGCACATGGCGCCGGCCGTCGGGGAAGCGGTTGACGATTTTGTTGATCAGAAACTGCAGGGCGTCGAGGGTCTGGCCCTTCTTGCCGATGACGCGGCCGGCGTCTTCGCCGCTGACGTCGATCACGACCTCGTCGCCATCTTCCCGGATCTTGACCTCGACGCTCAGGCCCATGCGCGCGACGATCTCCTGGACCATCTCGGCGGCCAGTTCGGCCTTGCCGTCTTCCTGGGTCTCCACGTCGTCGCGGTCGCGGTCGCGGTCGCGGTCACGGTCGCGGTCCCGTGCAGCGTCTTCGGCGTCATCGGCGTCGACGAGCAGCGCTCCATCCAAATCGGGGCCTTTCTTGTCACTTGCCACGGCGGGATCTCCGTTCTGCCTTGCTCGGCCGGGCGCCCTTGGGGCGCGGTTTGCTGAATACCATGTCCGAGCCCTCCTCGGCATCCGGGGGTTCGGAGGGGGGGGCGCCGCTGCGGGAGGCGGAGGGGCTCTTGCCGTTGCCGCCGGCGGCGCTGCTGTCGGCTTTGGTTGCGGCCGCGGTCTCGGATTCGGCCTCGCCTGGCCTGGAGGCCCGGGCAAGGTGCCGCTCGATCAGCCGCTGCTGGGTGATGCTCAGCGCCGAGTTGGTGAACATGTAGAGGCACAGCCCGGCCGGCAGAAAGAGCATGAAGCTCGCCATCATGGTCGGCATCATGTACAGCATCATCTTCTGCTGTACCGGATCGGTGCCGGCCATGGGCGTCATCTTCTGCTGCACGAACATCAGCGCGCCCAGGGCCAGGGGCAGTGAGAAATAGGGGTCGGGCGAGGACAGGTCGACCCACCACAGCGCAAAGGGCGCCCGGAACAGCTCGACGTTGCTCGACAGCGACGTGTAGAGCGAAAACCAGATCGGAAGCTGCAGCAGCATGGGGAAGCAACCGGCCATCGGGTTGACGCCGCGGTTGCGGTACAGCTCCATGATCGCCGCGCCTTTTTTCTCGCGGTCGTCGGCGTAGAGCTCGTTGATGCGGTCCATCTCCGGCTTGAGCTCTTTCATCTTGGCCATCGACTGCATCTGCTTGGCCGTCAGTGGAAAGAGCAGCAGCTTGACCACGAAGGTCAGCAGGATGATCGCAAACCCCCAGTTGCCCACAAAGTCGAAGATCACGCGCAAGAGCCAGGTCAGGCCTTCAGCCAGGCCAGTGAACCAGCCGGTCTGGATCGCCTCGCGCAGGTGATGACCGGCGGCCGACAGCTCTTCGGGGGTCTTGGGGCCCAGGTAGGCCAGGGCGCGGTAGGTGTGGCTCTGGCCGGGTTCGAGCGACAGCTCGGCGTAGCTCATGCGCGCGCTGAAGAGCGTGCCGACGGGGTCGCCGTCGGCGTCGCGGCCGCGGTCGGAGGCCTCGATGCGGCAGTCGCCAGCGGCTTCACCCTCGGGTGCCACGGCGCTGAGGAAGTAGACGTTTTCCACGCCGATGAAGCCGATGTCGCCGCGGAAGGGCAGTGCTTCATCGAGCCCGGCCCGCAGCTCTCGTTCGAGTTCGTCGGCATGGCGGCATAGGGCGCTGCTCGTGGCCGGCGAGCGAACGGGCAACAGCGGAATGCCACCACCTTCGGCTTCGGACGTGACGTAGTGGTGGGAGGCCAGGTGGTGGCGCAGACTGTGGCGCCGGCTCGAGCCGTTGTGGATGCGCGTGGTCACCCACAGCTGGTTGGGAACTTCGGCGGCCTCGAGCTTGCGCGTGATGGAAAGGCCCTCGAGCCGGCCGCTCAGGCGCACGGCACTGGGCGACAGGCGCTCGACCGTGAGCGGGGCCAGGGCCGATAGGTCGATGCCGTCGAACTCGAGTCCCAGCGGGTAGTAGCGGGGCCTGTCGGTGGTGACCAGGTCGATGCCGCCGGCGGGCTGCTCGCCGCCTTGGCGGTAGCGCTCGGACTTGAGTTCGAAGGAGGTGAGCCCGGCGTTGAGGTTGGAGACGCTGGCGATGAAGGAGGCGGCCTCGATGCGCACCTGCTCTTCACGCTCGCGCAGGGCATCGAGCCCGGGGCCGCCCCTGGGCTCGGCGGCGGGCTTCGAATTCTTCGTCGAATTTGTTGTCGCGGTGCCGCCGAAGGCCGCCTGGGCGTCGGCGGAGCCGCCTTCCCCCTCGCCGGGCGGTGGCAGAAGCAGCATCGGCGCGGCCACCGCCAGCGACAGCAGCGCCATGTAATAGAACATGCGCGGCGGGGATTTATTTTCCATGGCCCTGTGGTTCGCCCAGGTGTGGTTCGCCCAGGTGTGGTTCGCCCAGGTGTGATTCGCCCAGGCGGGCCGGGGGCGGATCGAAGCCCCCGGCGTTGAAGGGGTGGCAGCGCAGGATTCGGCCCGCGCCCAGCGCGCTTCCGCGCGCGGCTCCAAAGCGCTCGACGCAGGTTTCGGTGTAGGCCGAGCAGCTCGGATGAAAGCGGCAATTGGCCCCGAGCAGCGGCGACAGCGCCCGGCGGTAGACGCGAATCAGGAGCAGCAGTGCACGGGCGAGCATCGGGGGATCCGGGTCAGTGGGAACGGGGGGCGCCCTGGGGCGCGCCCGGCTGGGCGCTGCGGGCGGCGCGGGCCAGTGGTCGCCTGGCCTCTTCGAGTTCGGCGACGACGGCCCGGTAATCTAGCTCCAGGGCACCCCTGCGGGCCACCACCACGACCTCACAATCGTCGGGAAAGAGCCCCGGGTTGCGCCGGAAGGCCTCGCGCAGCCGCCGCTTGATGCGATTGCGGCCCACGGCGCCGGCCACCCGCTTGGTGACGGTGATGCCGAGGCGGCGTTGGGAGGCGGGCAGCACCATGATCAGGAAATGTGGGGTGTGAACCTTGCGGCCTTGGCCCTGGACGCGGAGATAGTCCCCACGGCGCAGAATGCGGGCGCTCCTGGGAAAGGCCTCCGCCCCTTTGCCGCTTCCCTCGCCTGCTCGCCGGGTCGACATCCCGCTGGCTCTGGGTGTCGCTGGAGGGACGGTGGCTTCCGGTGCTGGGTAGGTCCCGAGACCGAGGACGCCCACGTTCCCGTCTACTTGCTGTAGACCGAGACCGAGAGCCGCTTGCGGCCCTTGCGGCGCCGGTTGTTGATGACGCGGCGTCCGGTTGCGGTCTTCATGCGTGCGCGAAACCCGTGGGTGCGCAGGCGGCGCTTACGATGCGGCTGATATGTGCGTTTCACGAGGGCGCTCCAGGACCCCGACTCTGCGGGTGGCGGCGGAAGGAAGCACGGGGCCCCCTGGCTGTCAAGCCAATGGTGTGCACACAGCTCACCAGATGGTCTCCACCTCGTCGTGGTTCTGCTCGGCTGCGGCGCTCGAGCCCAGCGCAAAGACGGCCTGGTGGGCCGCGCCGAAGCGCCCGCGGGTGACCAGCGCGGCGATGTCGCCGTCCAGCTCGCGGTAGTCGGCGTAGGCCATCAGGGCGTCGTGCAGGTCCTTGGCGCTCTGGAAGCGCTGATCGGGGTCGCGGGCGAGGGCGCGCCCGACGATCTCCTGCAGTACCGTGTCGGCTTCGTCGTTGAGCGGTAGCAGGGCGGGGATCTCGGCCCGGCGTACCAGTTCGACGGTGCCGAAGTCGGTGGGCGCGTGGAAGAGCCGGCGCATGGTCAGCATCTCCCACAGCACGATGCCGACGGCGAAGACGTCGGCACGGGCATCGATGGCCTCGCCGTGGGCCGCTTCCGGCGAGAGGTAGCTGAACTTGCCCTTGATCAGGCCTGGGGCCGTGCGCGTGCGCTGCAGCTTGGACTTGGCGAAGCCCAGATCGCAGAGCTTGAGCGAGCCGTCCACGCCGAGCAGGACGTTGGGCGGGGTGACGTCGCGGTGGACCACCGACAGCTCAGAGGCCCCGACCCGCAGGCCGTGCAGGTGGTGGAGGCCGCGGCACAGGGAGAGGCAGACGAGCACCGCCTCGCCCAGGCTGAAGCGGTCGTCGTTGGCCAATAAGCCGGCGGTCAGGGAGCGCAGATCCTGGCCCTCGATGTACTCGAGCACGCCATGGAGCTGGCCCTGGTAGGCCCAGGAGTCCAGTGTGGCCACCAGATTCGGGTGGCGGCAGGCCAGGCCCAGGCGGATCTCGTCGCGCAACATGCCGGCCATCTCCGGGTCGTTGCGCAGGTGCGGCAACAGCCGCTTGAGCACTACCCGCTCGCCGGCGCGGCCCCGGTCGCTGTCCCGAGCCCGCTCGCCCACGAAGAGTTCGGCGACCCCACCGGCTGCGAAGCGGCGCACAAACCGATAGCGCGGCGTATTGTGGGACTCGAGACGCGCTCCCATCGCCGCTCGGGGGTAGCACAAGCGGGCCCGGGCTTCACTCCCGTGTGGCCGATTTGGTGGCCGATTTGCCGGCGAAGCCTCGCCGCGCGCCGAATTCGCGGGCGGAGATTCGCCGTTGCGGGCCACAAAAGCGGCCGGCCGCCGACCGGAAGGGGGAGACACGATCGGCTGGGGCCGGCCTGACGCCGCAGAGGGAGAGGGGGTTTCCCCCACAGCGCTAGGGTCAAGACTAGCGCGCCGATCGCCTGGAAACCACCGCGACTTCGCGGCCCTGTGCGGCGCTCGTCGATGCCGCGCAGGGCCGGGAGGTTTTCGGGCCAAAGTATGGGGGGCGATGACGGTGCCGCGGTGCCGACGGTCTTCACTTCAGCATGCCGGCGTCCAGGAAGCTGAAGTAGCCCTGGTGGCCGATGATGATGTGGTCGAGGACCCCGAGTCCGAGCAGGGCGCCGGCCCGGCACAGGCGCCCGGTGATGGCCACGTCTTCGTCGCTGGGGGCTGGCTCTCCGCTGGGGTGATTGTGGGCGAAGATCACGGAGGCCGCCGGTTCTCTGAGCACCTGGCGGAAGATGTCCGAGGGGGTTACGGCGCAGCTGCTGAGACCGCCGATGGCCACCAGAATCTCGGCCAGCGGTCGGTTCTTGGCGTCCAGGGGCAGGGCGTAGAAGTGCTCCTGGCTGGCCTGCCGCAGGCGCGGCCCCAGGGCGGCTTCCACGTCCCGGCTGGAGCTGACCGGGGCCTTGGGGTGCAGCGGGCGGGCGCTGAGGCGCAGGCCGAGCTCGACCGCGGCGCGCAGGCGGCTGGCCTTGCTGTGGCCAATGCCGGCGCGCAGGCTCAGCGATGCGGCGCTGGTGCGGCGCAGGCCCTCGAGGCCGCCCAGCTCGCCGATCAGGCGTTCGGCCAACACCGCCACACCTTCGCGGCTCGAGCCGGTGCCCAGCAGGACCGCCAGCAGCTGGGAATCGCTGAGGCAGGCTTCGCCGTGTAGCAGCAGTCGTTCGCGGGGGCCCATGGTGGGGCCCGCGCTCGGGAGGGGGTCGAGTTGAGCGTTTTCCATGCCGACCCGCTGGTGCAGGAGCCGTGCCGAATTTCCGCTCGTGTAATTTCAAGCAGTTACGGGCGCGAGGGTGTCGGATCGGCGGAGGCCTTCGAAAATCCGCCACTCAGCGCTTCTTGAAGAGCTTGCCGAGCAGGCCCCCGACCCCTGCCTCTTCTGCCTTCTTGCCAGTGCCCCCGCCTTTGCCTTTGGTCGACCCGCCAACCGCCTGCTGGCGCATGGTCGCCACCCGGACCTCGCGCACGGCTTCGATATTGTGCGGGTTGAGGCTGGCCACTTTCTTGAAGTAGCGCAGCGCTTCCTTGGTGTCGCCCTGGCGGCGCAGCAGCTGGGCCTTGAGCATGTTGGCTCTTTCGTGGTCGGCATGGAGCGCCAGGGCGGCGTCGGTGGCGGCCATCATCTGTTTCATGGGGCCGTCGTCGTGGGGGTATTTCTGGACCAGCAGCCAGGCGTACATGGCGTGGTACTCGGCCTGATCCTTGATCACCGAGAGGATCCGCTCCATCAACCCGATGGCCTCGTCGAATTGGCGGCGGCGGCTGAAGACCAGCACCTTTTCGTACTCCATGGCCATGTTGAGGATGCTCTCGATCAGCTTGTCGGCCGCTGGCGTGCCGCCACCTTCGCGCACGGTCTGCACGTACTTGACCCGCGCTTCCTCGTCGCTGAGGGTGGCGTTGGCTTCGCTCAGGTAGCTGAAGATGATCTGCACGTACTCCTTGATCGGCGAAAGCTCCTTGGGCAGCCGGTCGGGGTGCCACTCCTTGGCCAGCTGGTAGTACTTGGTGCGCGCGTCGCTGGCCTTGGCGTTGCGCGGGATGTCGAGCATTTCGAAGTAGTTCTGGTTTTCGATCAGCCGACCCTTGGTCACCACGCGCAGCCAGCGCTCGCGTAGCTCGTCGGAGAGTTCGTCGGGCGGCGGCGGGATGTTGGCCAGCCGCGCCAGGTCGCCGTGCAGCCCGCCCTCCTTTTGCTCGCTGGCCGCCTGCTGCTTGGCCGCCCTCTCGCGCGAGTCCCTTTGTGCGGAGGCCTTGGCGGCCTCGCCGGCCTGGGCGTCGTCGGCGGCGGCGATGGCCTTGGTGATGCCGAGGGTGTAGAGCAGGGCGCGCGTGCGCTGCTCACCCAGGCCGCTCAATTGCATCAGCGTGTCGATGTCGCTCGGCTCGGCCTGGATGATCTGGACGATGGCGCGCTCGTCGCTGTCGAAACCGTAGCGCTCCAGGTTCACCCCGGGCAAAAGGCGCAGTCGCTTGCCCTCGAAGCGCGCGAGCACCTGGGCCACGGTGCTCGGCTGGGCACAGCTGCGCATGGCCTCGGTGACCAGCGCTACCGGGTCGATGCGGCCGTTCTGCCGCTCGTCGCCCAGCAGGTTGCTTTCGTAGAAGGCATAGGGCGCTCGACCGCGGGTGAACAGCGCGAGCAGGCCGTCCTTGAGGGTGCTGGCCGGCTGCATCAGGCGCCCGGCCACCGGCCGACCCTTGAGCAGCAGGATGCGGTCCTGGCCCGAGGCGCCTTCGGTCTCGTCGGGCCACAGCGCCAGGGTTCCCGACAGCTGCTTTTGTTCCAGGTAGAGGAAGAGATGGGGCAGCGGCGTCTTGGTGAGAGTGCCGGATGCGATCGGTTCGGGGGCTGCCATCGATTGCGACGGGGCGGTGCGAGGCCCGGGTCGAGCCGGGACCTGGCGCCTAGGATATCGGCCCGCTGGGGCCAGATCCACGCAAAATCGGACCCTCAGGGCAGCCGCCAGCGGGTGCCGCCGGGGTCGTCCATCAGCTCCACGCCCAGTTCCGTCAGCTGCTGGCGCACGGCGTCGGCGCGGGCGAAATCCTTGGCGCCCCGAGCGGCCGTGCGCTCGTCGATGCGCGCCTGGATGTCGGCTTCCGACAGGCCCAGACGCGCCGCCCGCCGGCTGCGCACGCGGTCGAGGAAGGCCTGGGGCTCGTCGTTGCCCAGCCCCAGCACGCGGCCCAGGCGCTCGAGCCCTTCGCGGGCGGCGGTGACCGCCTGCCGCGCTACTTTGCCCTTTTTGCCCTTGCTGCGCTCGGCCAGCTCGTTGACGTGCTTGAGAAACTCGGCCGTGCGCGCCAGGGCCACCGGCATGTTCAAGTCGTCGTCCAGGGCTTCGCCCAGGGCCCGCGCGAAGTCCGTGAGCGGCTCGGGCACCTCGCCGTCGTCGACGATGCGCTTGTCGGCGATGGCCTCGAGGCGTGCGCGGCTGCTGTAAATGTATTCCACGCGGCGCTCGGCCTCTTCGATCTGCGGAAAGCCCGTGACCTGGCCGGCGTCGTCGAGGGTCCAGTCCAGGTTCAGCGGCGCCCGGTAGTGCACGCTGAGGGCGAAGTAGCGAAGGGCCTCGGGCTCCACCAGGCGAAAGCATTCACGGGCGGTGAAGAAGTTGCCCAGGCTCTTGCTCATCTTCTCCTTGTTGACCTCGATGAAGCCGTGGTGGACCCACATCGAAGCCAGCGTCTCGCCGGAGGCGGCTTCACTCTGGGCGATTTCGTTTTCGTGGTGCGGAAAGACCAGGTCGAGGCCCCCGCCGTGCAAATCGAAGGAGGCGCCCAGGTAGTGCGTGCTCATGGCCGAGCACTCGATGTGCCAGCCGGGGCGGCCGGGGCCCCAGGGGCTGGGCCAGGTGGTCGCTGAAGCGCCTTCGGGCTGGCCCTTCCATAGCGCGAAGTCCGCCGGGTGGCGCTTGCGTTGGCCCTCTTCGGCGTCGAGACGGCCGGAGGCGCCGTGCTCCAGGTCGCTCGGCTTGCGGTGGGAGAGCTTGCCGTAACCGGGGAAGGCCTCGACGCTGAAATACACGTCGCCGGCCGATTCGTAGGCGGCACCCTTGTCGATCAGCGTTTGGATGAGCGCCACGATTTGCTCGAGGTGCTCGCTGACGCGGGGCTCGATGTCGGGTTCGAGCAGGCCCAGGCGCCGGGTGTCCTCGTGGTAGGCGTCTTCGAAGCGCCGGGCCAGGGTCATCGGCGCTTCGCCGCGTTCGGCGGCGCGGCCGATGATCTTGTCGTCGATGTCGGTGATGTTGCGAACGTAGGTGACCTTCATGCCCTGCTCGCGCAGATGGCGGACCAGCACGTCGTAGGTCAGCGCCGAGCGCATGTGACCGATGTGCGGGTAGTCGTACACCGTCGGGCCGCAGACGTAGATGCGGGCGTGGCCCGGCTCTTGCGGCGAAAAGGGCACCACCGCGTCGCGCAGGGTGTCGTGGAAGCGTTGGGGCATGGGCGGTGGTGTACCCGCCGCCTTTCGGGCTTTCAAGCGGCCGTGGCGGGCCCGCTCCGCATTTGCTACACAGGGCCGGTGAAGGCCGAGCAGCAGAGCGAGCTCGTCGTTGTCGAGTCCCGTCTGTCGCGGGCGATGGGGCGTTGCATTCGAGACTTCGAGCTGATCGAGCCCGGCGACCGCGTGATGGTGTGCCTCAGCGGCGGCAAGGATAGCTACGGCATGCTGAGCTTGCTCGAGCGCTATCGTCGGCGCTCGCCCGTGCCCTTCGAGCTGCTGGCGGTCCATCTCGACCAGGGGCAGCCGGGCTACGACGGTGCACCCCTGCGCGACTGGCTCGCGGCCTCGGGGGTTCCCTACGAGATCATCGCCCAGGACACCTACAGCGTGGTCATGGAGCACGTGCCGGAGGGCAAGACCTATTGCTCCATGTGCTCGCGTCTGCGTCGAGGCGTGCTCTACACCGCGGCCCAGCGCCTGGGTTGCACCAAGATAGCCCTCGGCCACCACCGCGACGACGCCCTCGAGACGCTGCTTTTGAACCTCTGCTTCGCCGGCGCCATGGCGTCGATGCCGGCGCGCCTGCGCAGCCGCGACGGGCGCAACGTGGTGATCCGGCCGCTGCTGTACGCGGCGGAGTCCGAGCTGGCGCGCTACGCTGAGCTGAAGGCCTTTCCGATCCTGCCGTGCGACCTCTGCGGTTCCCAGGACCAGCTCAAGCGGCAGCAGATGAAGCGGCTTTTGGGCGAACTCGAGACGTTGGCGCCGCGCGTGCGTCACAGCATGTTGGCGGCGCTGGGCAACGTGAAGGCGGGGCATCTACTCGACCGGCAGCTGTGGGCGGGGCTGGACCCGTCCGAGCCGGTGGAGCCCCAGCCAGGCTGCCAGCCCGCTGGGCCGGGTGGTTCGGATGAACCAGGTGAGCAAGCCGTGGGTGAAGCTGTGCGGCAGGCCGGGGTGCCTGCCCTTCGCTTGCCGCTTCTGGGTTGAATGCGCCGGGGCGATGATGGGGCCAGCGGTGCGATCGCAGGGGCTTGATGCCGACCCGGGGTGGCGCGCCTCGGGCGCCGGCGCGCTGCGCGCTTTCGCTCTTGCCGGCGTGCTCGTCGCCTTCTTTGTCCCCGCGCCCCTGGGCGCGCAGTCGCGAAACGCCTCCGTCGACCGCTTCACGCCCGCCCTCGACAGCGACGGTTTCATCACCGTGCAGGGCACGCGTACGCCCGGATCCGGCAATCGCGTGCTGTCGCTGATCTCGGACTACGCGCGCAGGCCGCTTTCGGCCAGGCTCGACGACGGCAGCAATCGCGACCCCATCGCCGATCGCGTCGAGAGCCAGTTCGGCTTCGAGGTCGGCGTCGGTGGTCGGGCCGCGCTCGGAATGCGCTGGCCGGTGATCGCCTACCAGCACGGGGATCTGCTGCCCGAGCAGGAGTGGAAGCTGCAGCCCTTCGCGCTGGCTGACCCGGAGTTATTGGCCCGCTTGCGCGTGCTGGGCGAAAGCGCCAATGACCAAACCGATCGCCGCGACGGCCCCGGGCTGGCGCTGCAGCTGGGGGGCAGCCTGCCCATCGGCGATGAGGACGCCTACGCGGGCGAGGGCAGCTCCGTGCTCTCGGCCGAGCTGCTGGCCGACCTGCACGTCCTGGCCGCCGGTCTCGGCGCCAGCGTCGGGGTGCGCCATCGCTTCGTCGAGCGCGAGCTGGCCGGCGGTCGGCGCCTGGGCGATGAGATGACCTTTGGCGCGGGCGTGAAGCTGCCCGTGCCGCCGCTTCGGCCCTTGCTCTTCTTGGCCGAAGTCGGAGGCGCCGCCGACTTCAAGCACACGACGGTGCTGGAGGTTCGCGCCGGAGTGCGCGCCGACTACGAGGAGCTGAGCCTGCTGTGCAACGCCGGTGCCGGTTTGACCTCGGCCGTCGGCAGCCCCGGGCTGCGCATCGCGCTCGGCCTTTACTACCAGCCGCGCGACGCCGACCGCGACGGCGACGGCGTGCCCGACGAGCGCGACGAGTGCCCGCCGCTGGCCGAGGACCTGGACGGCTTCGAGGATGGCGACGGCTGCCCCGACCCGGACAACGACAACGACCTGATCCCCGACGCCGACGACCTCTGCCCCAACGAGGAGGCCCTCGAGGACCAGGATCTCGACGAGGACGGTTGCACCGATGCCCCCAAACCACGTTGACGCCGCGCCCGCTTCGACCCTCGCGCGCGGCCTGGCGCTGTCGCTACTGACGCTGCTATTCGCCTGCACGCCCCAGGGCGACCCCGCCATCGGTGCCGGCGGCTTCCGGGACGATTTCGAGCGCAGCCAGCTCGGCGATGCCTGGCGCACCACCGGCGGCAACTACACGATCGAAAAGGGCCAGCTGCGCATCAAGGGCGCGCGCAATCGCCCCCTGTGGCTGCGCCGTACCCTGCCTCGGGACGTGCGCATCGAGCTGGATGTGCGCAGCGAGTCGCCCGATGGCGACATCAAAGTGGAGGTCTTCGGCGACGGTGTCTCCAAGGCCGAAAAGGCCAGCTATACCGCCACCAGCTATGTCGTGATCTTCGGGGGTTGGGGCAACTCCCTCAACGTGCTGGCGCGCATGGACGAGCACGGCGATGACCGTGTGGTGGGGCCTGCCTACAAGGTCGTACAAGGGCGGACGTATCACATGAAAATTGAACGCCGCGGGGCTACAATCGTGGCTTGGGTCGGCGATCACGAGTTGGTGCGCATGGTCGATTCGGACCCGCTCGAGGGCCCCGGGCACGATCACTTCGCCTTGAATAACTGGCAGTCTGAGCTGTGGTTCGACAACATCTCCATCCAGCCGCTCTGAACGCGTCGCTCGCGCCGCGCCTGTGCGCGCGTGGTGGGATGCTTCGGCGGGCCGTGGGGCGCTGATGGACCTGCGCGAGTACAAGGCGAAGCTCGCCGACGTCGAGGTGCGCATCAAACGCCTGCGCGCGCTCTATGACCAGTACTTCCAGGGCATCGAGCGCATCGAGCCCCAGGGCCAGCGCGACGCGGTCGACCGCCTGCTGGCCGAGCTCGGTCGCGTTCAGCAGCGCAATACCGCCCTGCGTTTTCGCTACAGCCAGCTGGTGCAGCGCTATCGGACCTACACCACCTATTGGCGGCGCATCTGCCGTCAGATCGAGGAGGGGACCTACAAGCGCGACGTGATGCGCGCCCAGCGCATCGGCGCTGGCGCCGGCGCTGGCACGCCAGGCGCCGAGGCTGGCGAGGGACCGGCTTCCTACGAGATCGACCTGGATCTGGACGTGGATGCCGCTCTGGCGGCCGTCACCGACGCCGAGGCCGATGCGGCGCGGGCTTCCATGCGGCCGCCGCCGGCCCGCGAGATCACGCCCTTCGCCTTGCCGACCGTACCGCCGGTGGCTCCACCTGCCGCAGCGTATTCTGCGTCGCCGCCACGGCCGGCGCCGCCGCGACCGGCGCCACCGCCCCCGGCTGCGGCCTCGGGGGGGATCCAGGACGCCCAGATGCAGCAGCTTTATGCGCGCTACATCGCCGCCCGCCGCCAAAATCACGAGCGCGTCGACAACGTGAAGCTCGAGAGCCTGGCCCGCAGCGTGGAGAAGATGATGCCCAAGCTGCAGAAGAAGCACGCGGGCAAGAAAATCGACTTCGAGGTGGTGGTGCGCGACGGCCGCGTTGCGCTCAAACCGGTGGCCAAGTAGCCCGCTGCGCTCCGTCGTTACCGTGGGAGCCCGGGGCATCCGGCAGCGGCCTCGTCTCGGCGGCGGCCAGTCGTAGCGCCATCGCTTCGAGCAGGCCTTTGAGGGTTTTGCGGTGGGTGGCGCTGACGGCGACCGCGTCGTATCGCTGTCGCAGGTGCTCGACCTGGTCGCCCGGCACCAGGTCGCACTTGTTGAGCACGCACAGCCGCGGCAGCGAGGCCAGGCCCAGCTCGTCGAGCAGCGCCTCGGTGGTCTCGAGGTGATCCTCGTGGGCGGGGTCGGAAGCGTCGACCACCTGTAGCAAGAGGTCGGCGTCGGAAGCCTCGTCGAAGGTCGCGCGAAAGGCGGCGAAGAGTTCCTTGGGCAGGTCGCGGATGAAACCGACGGTGTCGGTCATGACCAGCTCGCGGCCCTCGAGAAGTAACCTGCGCGAGCGCGGGTCGAGGGTGGCGAAGAGCTTGTCCTCGGCGATCACATCGCTGCCGGTCAGGGCGTTGAGCAGGGTGGACTTGCCGGCGTTGGTGTAGCCGATGATGGCCACCACGGAAGCGCCGCGTCGACCCCGCCGCCAACGCCGCTGCTCCCGTTGGCGCGCGCTCTGCTCGAGCTTGGCCTCCAGCTTGGCGATGCGCTCGCGGGCGCGGCGCTTGCCCACCTCCAGCTTGGTCTCGCCTGGGCCGCGGCCGCCGATGCCGCCGGTCAGCCGCGACAGCGAGTCATCGCGGCTACCCAGTCGCGGTAGCAAATAGCGGGTTTGAGCCAATTCAACTTGGAGTTTTCCGTCCACGCTCTGGGCGTGCTGGGCGAAGATGTCGAGGATCAGTTGGGTGCGATCGAGGACCTTGAGGTCGGTCATGCGTGCGATGGAGGCGGCCTGGGCGGGCGTCAGGTTGCGATCGAAAATCAGCACTTCGACGTCCAGCTGCATTGCCCTGAGCACGGTTTCCTCGAGGCGCCCGCGACCGAGCACGAACTTCGGATCCACCTGGGGCCGCGACTGCACCACGGCGTCGGCGATCTCCACGCCCGCTGTGCGCGCCAGCTCTGACAGCTCGCGCAGGGAGGCCTCGGCGTCGCGCGCGTCCTTGCGCGTGTTGACCTGCACCAGGATCGCGCGGCCGTCCTTGCCCGCCACGCTGCGGGTGCGGGCCGCGCGGGCGAACTCGTCTTCGAGGGCGCCGATCAGCGCGCCCGGATCGAGGTCCAGCTTGCCGTAGGGGATCGGGCCGTAGCTGCGGTAGGGCGGCTGGCCGTCGGTTTCGGTGCCCGGCACGCAGTGGGCGTAGTGCAAGGTCTGGGGCTGGCCCTGGGGCGAGACGCATAGCGCCGCCACGAGATCCAGGCGCAGGCGCGTCAGGTCCACCAGGTCGTCGCGGCTTAGCGGCTCGCTGCGCAGGTGGGTATGCAAAAGGCGCAACCCTCGAAAGCGTCCGGAGCCGGCGCGATGGCGGCCCAGGTCCGGCAGCATCAGGCGCGCCGAGTCGCCGACCACCACGTAGGCCACCTGGCCGGTGCGCTCCACCAGTACGCCCACCTGGCGCCCTGTGCCATGGGAGACGTCGCACAGGGCGCGCGTCAGCTCCGGCGTCGTCAACCGATCGGACGGCACACGGCGGCGGTAGATACGCTCGAGGGCCTTGCGCTGGGAAGGGCTCAGGCCATTGGTGTTGCCGTGGATCTGCAAATGCTCTGCAAAAGCGAAGCTCGCACCAGCTACTGCGGTGACGAGTTCCTACACTATCCCCGATTCCGGGGTCGGGCGCTAGATGTGCTCGGCGGAAGTCATGAGCCGCTCTCGGGACCGCTCCGGCGCCAGCTGCGGCGTCCGGTCCCCTTGAAATACACGGAGTATTCCGGCGGAGGCCGTCCTTGCATCTGGCATCGTATCGACCCCGATCCTCGGCTCAGCACTTCCGCCGAGCACATCTAGCGTTCCAAGATGCCGCCGTCGACGGTGACGCCCACCGGACAGTGGTCGGAGCCCATCACCTCCGGGAAGATCTGGGCGGAGCGCACGTAGTCCATGGCGCCTTCGGAGGCCAGCACGTAGTCGATGCGCCAGCCGATGTTCTTGGCGCGCACGCCGAAGCGCTGGCTCCACCAGGTGTATTGCCCCGGCTCGCTGTTGAAGTGGCGGAAGGTGTCGACCCAGCCGGCCCGGATCCAGCGGTCCAGTTCCTCGCGCTCCTCGGGCAGAAAGCCGCTGGTCTGTTCGTTTTGCTTGGGGCGGGCCAGGTCGATGGCGCGGTGGGCCGTGTTGAAGTCGCCCATCACCAGGATGCGGCCCCCGCGCACACGCTCGGCCTCGAGGCGATCGAAGAGGCGCCGGTAGAAGTCGAGCTTGAAGGGCACGCGGGAGTTGTCGCGCTCTTTGCCATTGCCGTTGGGGAAGTAGCCGTTGACCACCAAAAGCTCTCCGAAGCGTAAAAGCTGCAGCCGGCCCTCGATGTCGAACTCCTCGACGCCCAGGTGGGTTTCGACGGCGTCGGGTGCCATGCGACTGTAGAGACCCACGCCGCTGTAGCCCTTGCGCTCGGCGCTGACGAAGTGGGTATGCCAGCGGGCGGGCTCTCGGACCTCGTCGGGTAGCTGCTCGGGCAGGGCGCGCACCTCTTGAACGCCGACGATCTGGGCGCGGCTTTGTGCCAGCCAGTCGCCAAAGCCCTTCTTCGAGGCGGCGCGCAGGCCGTTGACGTTCCAGGAGAGGATCTTGAGCTGTCGGTAGGAGCGCTTCATCGCCGCAGCAATTCGGTCAGCTCCGCGGCGATGTCCAGGGCGATGTCGGCAATTGCCGGATCTCGATGCATGCGGGCGGGGTGTTTCAACCGCGCGCGCAGGCCGCGCTCGGCCGCTCGCTCGAGGCGCTGGGCGAAGGCGCGATCGCCCGCGGCCCGCGCGCATAGGGCCGCGTGGGCTTCGAGTACCAGCCCGGGCTGGCTGCAGATGAGCAGCGCGTCGCAGCCGGCCGCGACGGCCTCGCAGGCCGCTTCGGGCACGCCCTTGTGATCGGCGATGGCCTTCATCTCCAGATCGTCGCTGAAGACCAGCCCCGTAAAGCCCAGCTCCTGCCGCAGCAGTCCATCGATGACAGTGGCCGAGAGCGTGGCCGGCCGCTCTGGGTCGAGGGCGTCGAAGATCACGTGGGCGGTCATGATGGCGCCCAGCTCCCCCGCCAGGGCCGCGAAGGGGGCCAGCTCCACGCGACGCAGCCGCTGCATGTCGTGGTGCAGGCGCGGCAGCGCCAGGTGGCTGTCGAGCAGGGTGTCGCCGTGGCCCGGGAAGTGCTTGCCGCAGGCGGCCACGCCCGCCGCCGCCAGGCCCCGGGCAAAGGCTCGACCGTGGCGGATCACGCGCTCGGGCTCGGACCCGAAGCTGCGATCGCCGATGACCGGATTGTCCGGGTTGGTGTCCACGTCGAGCACGGGCGCGAAGTTCATATTGAAGCCCAGGGCCGCCAGTTGCTGGCCCAGGGTCCGGGCGATTCGCTCGCTGAGGTCGGCGTCGTCGAGGGCGCCGAGACGACCCATGGGCGGCAGCTGCAGCACGGGGGGGCCAAGCCGCTGTACGCGGCCGCCCTCCTGGTCCAGCGCGATCCAGGGCGGGGCGCCTTCGGGGCAGGCCGCGCGCAGGGAGGCGTTCAGCTCGGCCGTTTGCTGCATATCGCCCAGGTTGCGGGCAAAGAGCACGAAGCCGCCGAGCTCGCCGCGCCCGGCTGCCCGGCGCAGCTCCAGGGGCAGTTCCGCCCCCGGAAATCCGGAAACCAGCACCTGGCCTGCGTGCCTGCGGACGGAATCGGC
Organism: Myxococcales bacterium; assembly: GCA_029880325.1. Taxonomy (GTDB): domain Bacteria; phylum Myxococcota_A; class Polyangia; order Polyangiales; family JAFGIB01; genus JAOUOP01. The sequence continues at coordinate 38,991 of JAOUOP010000012.1, forward strand.
TATCATGAAGATCGGTACGGCTGCCGCGCGGGCTTTGCGACGCCCCGGCGCCAGTGTACACCGCTCGCGCGGCTGGCCGTCGGCGAGCGCTGGCGTTGCCACGTCGCGCGCTTACCCGCCGCCATCGGCTCCGCCTTTCGCGGGTCGGTCGGCCGACCGCCAGACCCTGCGTAACCCCCTGCTTTCATTGATGGATTCCCCCAACCCCGAGCCTGAAGTCAGCGCTCTCCCCAAAACCCGCCGACGCGCGGGCAATCGCCCGGCCGAGCCCGAGCCCCAGGTCTACGCCGATCAGATCCCGATGGAACGGATCGATTTGGACGCCGTGAAGGTGCTCAAGCGGCTCTCGCGCCACGGTCACACCGCCTACCTGGTGGGTGGAGGTGTGCGCGATTTGCTGCTGGGTCATGAGCCCAAGGATTTCGACATCGCCACCAGCGCCCGGCCCAACGAGGTGCGGCGGCTGTTCCGCAACTGCCGCGTCATCGGGCGCCGTTTCCGGCTGGCGCACATTCTCTTCGCCGGCGGCAAGATCATCGAGGTGGCCACCTTCCGGCGCGATCCGTCGAGCGTCGGTGGTCGCGAGGCGGTCAACGTCGTGGACGCGGGCGATACGGGCGATACGGGCGACGAGGAGCTGCCGCTGTCGCGGGCCGAGCACGCCCGTCGCACCGAGGCCGACGTCCTGATCCGTCAGGACAATACTTTCGGTCGGCCCCACGAGGACGCCATCCGGCGCGATTTCACGATCAATGGCCTGTTCTTCGACCTCGAGCGCCAGGAGGTGATCGACTACGTGGGCGGGCTCGAGGATCTGCGGCAAAGGGTGCTGCGCACCATCGGTCCGCCCGATCTGCGTTTCCGCGAAGACCCGATCCGAATCCTGCGCGCCATCAAATTCAGCGCGCGACTCGACCTGGGTATCGCGCCCGAGGTCTACGACGCCATGGTCGACCAGCGCGAGGAGCTCACCCGCAGCGCGCCGCCCAGGGTGCTGGAGGAGATCCTGAGGCTGCTACGGGGCGGTGCGGCCCAGCGCTCGATCTATCTGGCCTGGGACATCGGCGTCCTGTGCCTGGTGCTGCCCGAACTCACCGCTCACCTGGAGGATCAGGCCGAGGGTGCCGAGCAGCTTTGGGATCGGCTGGCGGCGCTCGATGGGCTACAGGCCGAGGGGCAGCTGCCGGGCGATGCGGTGCTGATCGCGGCGCTGCTCTACGGGCCGCTGCGCGAGGCGGTGGAGGGCGTGCGCGACCCGGGCAGCGCCTTCGAGGACTTCTTGCACGACATGGTCGAGCGGCTTTCGTTGCCGCGGCGTATGCGCGATCGGATGCGCCTCATCTTCGCGGCCCAGCGGCGCCTGGACCGCGGGGCCATAGGTACCCTGCGCAAGCGCGACTTCTTCGACGACGCAGCGGCCCTGTGCGCGATCCGCTGCCGCTCGGAAGGACGGCCCTTGCCTTCCGCGGTGCAGGCGACCTTGGAACCACCGGCCGAACGCCAGAGGCGTCGCCGCCGCCGCGCGCGTACGCCCTGAACTTCAGCGCCCGCGGTCGACGATCAACTTGAAGTAATGTTCGAGGTCACCGGGTTCGCCGAGCTGTCCGTCGCGCCGCTTTGGATACTTGATCACCAGAAATCGCACCCCGGCGGTGCCGGCGCTCAATTCCACCGGCAAAAACGCCCGGCCCCCGCGCCGCGGCGGTGACGACACGCGGCCCAGTTCGCGCCCGTCGGCGGCCACGCGCAGCGCCCACAGCGCCCAGCGCGCGTCGCTTTCGGCGCGCAGCCATACCTCGAGACGGTCGCCCTCGGCCGCACCGGGCGTCTCGATCGCGAAGGTGGCGCTGCCGAAGTCGCCGAGCGGCGGTTCGCTCACCGGCAGATGCCGCGGCAAGCGGCTCCAGTCGATGGTGTGCCGTGTTGAAGCCACGGTCCGGTGATATTGACTGTGAGTCATTAGCCAGCCGGCGGCGGCATCGGCGATGGAGCGTTCGAGGGATTCGCCGGCGTTGGCCAGCGCGCGATCAAAGGCTTCGAGCAGGCTCGGCGAGGCGCGCAGCTCGTCGCCGCTGTCGCTGCGCTGTCGCGCCAGCTGCCAGACGTCGCGGATGAAGTCGCCGCTGTGGCCGTCGTGGCGCCTTGAAACGGCGTCGAGCCAGGCGACGGTGGCGGCCAACCGTGCTTCACCGTCGCCCCAGATGCCGGCCTGGGGCGTTTCGGGCGCTCGTGGGTCGGCCTCGAGGGCCACGTCGCAGCCGTCCGCATGGCCCATCGTGCGCAGCACCAACTCGGAGCTGGCAATGCGGGCGTGCTCGGCTTCGGCCGGATCGAGCCCCAGCAGGATCGCCTGCACCAATGCAGCGCTGGCGCAGCGTTCGACGCGCTCGCGGCTTCCGTCGGCGTCGATGACGGCAAAGGTGGCCGCTGCGTCCAGGCCGCTCCACTCGATGGGCGCATCGAGGCCTGCGCTGGCTCCGCGAGCCGCCCCGGGCGCCAGGTAGACATCGAAACCCGGCGACTGTCCGCGCCCGCCGTCCGGGTAGGGCAGGGGCCAGCCGTGGGCGTCGAGCCAGTCGAGCGTGTATTCGAGCGCGCCGAGCACGGCTTCGACGCGCTCGGGGTCTAGGTTTTTGGCCGCGTGGACCCACAGGGGCCAGCGCATCGAAGCCAGCCGCAAGGGCTGCTCTGGCGGTCGTGGCAGCGGTGCTGGGAAGTGTGTGGTGGCGCCGGCCCAGCGACCCCTGCGCGTGACCCACTGGGCCCAGGCATCGAAGACGCCGTCCTCGGCCTGCGCCTGCGGCTGTGGTCTCAGCGCCCCGATGAGCGCCGCGATCATCGCGGCCGCGACAGCGAATCGAGCGCGATTGTTTTCGCGTTTGACGACATTGCCCGACATGCGTTTCGGCTTCCGTGGCCTTGGGGTCCGCGAAAGAATAACTTCTCCCTTTGGTGCGTGACGGCGGAGTGCGGTCGCGCCGGCGCCCGGAGAAGAAACCGCAGTCGTACCAGAGGTACATCGAGGAATTCTTCGAGGACGTGCGGAGTGAACGCGCCCGCCGGTGCGTGCCGAAGGGGGAAGTTATTCTTTCGCGGACCCCTACCACGACTGCGGCAGGGTAGCGGCAGCCCTTGCCTGTTCAGGGGATTTGTAGGCTTCGTCGGCCGCCTCGAAGGGGACCCACCTTGCCTGCGACATCCGCCAAACCCTACAAATCCCCTGCTCGGCGCGATCTTCCACCGCTACTCTAACCCAGTAGTGTTACGATCGGCTTTGAAGTCGCGACAGCGCTGCGGCTCACCCACATCGGCTCCAGAGTGAACCTACGGCGCTCTGCAGGCAATGCGCTTGATGTCCAGAGATTTGACACAGAAGGTCCAAAGCAAATAACACTAGGACCGCAGGACGGCTTTCATGACCGATTCCAGTTTCGATCCGGCAGGGTTCTTCGAATTCGACATAGCCCACGGCGCGGTTCGCTCGCGCGGCGGCACCCGGGTGCTGGTCGTCTCGGAAGATGTTCTCGCACCGCTGGTGAAGACCGCCGTCGCCAACGGCGACCTCACGGCGGTGCGCATCCTGGGTAGTCAACTTGGGGCATTGATCGGAGCGTCGCTCGGTGCCAATGCCACCGACAATTCACCGGCCGAGGTCATCGATCATGCGGGCAATACGCTCTCGCTCTTCGGTTGGGGGCGCCTGAATCTGGAGCGCTGGGGCAGCGCCCTGGTGCTTGCTGTGGAGGGCTTGCCTCCGCTCGACGAGGATAATCTTGCGGTGGCGGCCCTGCTCGGTGGACTTTTCTCGGCGCTGTCATCGGCGGAAGTCGCCTGCGTTCCGGTGGCCGACACCGGCAAGTACGTCATGGTCGACCCCTCGATCGCCGAGCAGGTGTGGATGTGGGCCAAGGGTGGTGACAGCCTGGGCGCCATCGCTTCGCGACTTCTGGAGCCGTCATGAGCACACAGGTCCAGCGGCTGTACGGCTTGCTCGAGAGAGTGCAGAAGAACCGTGCCCTCGAGCGAGGCGCTTCGGCTTCCCTGGCTGCAGAGGTGGCGGCCGCCGCTGCCGATGCCGCACCGGTCGCTGCGGCGTCCGTGGCCGCCGCGCACCCGGCTCCCGCGCCGATGCCGCCAGCTCGCCCGGCTTCCGCGCCGATGCCGCCGGCGCGCCCGGCTTCCGCGCCGATGCCACCGGTTGCGGCGCCGGCGCGTCGCGCTCCGGCCCGACCCGCAGCGCCTGCGGTGCGCCCGGCTCCGGCTCCGGCTCCGGCTCCGGCTCCGGCTCCGGCTCCGGCGCGCCCGGCATCTGCTCCCATCGCGCCGGCCGCCCCCGTCTCCCGTGCGCGGCCCGAGGCCCCGACGCCGGTTGCCATGGCCGCGCCCGCGCCCGCCCCCGCCGACGGCGTGATCGCGCGTCCAGGTGTGCCCCGGCCGTCCGCTCCCATCACCTCCGTCGCCAGCGCGCCCCGGGCCAGTGTCGAGGAGAGTTTTGGTGAACTCTTGCGCCGCTCGCTGTCGCTGCGCTTGCGCTGAGCCCCGACTCGGGCTTTAGACTCTCGGCCATGCTGCTGGGCATCGACGTCGGTAATACACATACGGTCCTGGGTCTCTTCGAGGGCGAGGAACTGGTTCACCACTTCCGCATTCGAAGCGAGCGCGGGCGCCCCGAGGACGAGTACTACGTCCTGCTCGCGACGCTGGTTCAGAGTTCCGGCGTGAAGCAGGAGGAGGTCGACTCCAGCATCCTGGCTTCGGTGGTGCCGTCGCTCACCGACAGCCTGGCCCGCTCGGTGAAACGGGCGTTTGGACATCAGCCGCTGATCGTCGGCCCCGGCATCAAGACCGGCATGCCGATCCTCTATGAAAACCCCAAGGAGGTCGGCGCCGATCGCATCGTCAACGCCATCGCCGCGTTTGAACGCGTGCGTTCCGGGGTTCTGGTGGTGGACTTCGGCACGGCGACCACCTTCGACTGCGTCTCGAGGCGCGGCGAATACCTGGGCGGCGTGATCGCCCCGGGCATCTCGCTCAGCGCCGAGGCCCTCTTCGCCAAGGCGGCGCGGCTGCCCAAGACCGAGATCGCCCGGCCTCCGCGCGTGCTGGGGCGCAACACCGTGCACGCCATGCAGTCGGGCCTGGTCTACGGCTATGTGGGTCTGGTCGACGGTCTCGTCGAGCGTCTGCAGGAAGAGATGGGCTACCCCTGCGCCGTGCTGGCCACCGGTGGCGAGGCGCCGCTGATCCAATCGGTGAGCAAGACCATCGAAGAGGTCGATGAGTTCTTGACCCTGGAAGGCTTGCGCATTTTGTATCACCGGCAGCAGTAGCTCACTCGCTCATAAGGAACAGCAGACCGGCCACGCTGACGGCGATGATCAGGGCCGACAGCGCGTAGATGATCAGGTCGGCGTCCAGGCTGCTGCCGCGCTGGGGTGCGGTTGTGCGGCCGGCTGGGTTGGGGGACGCGGTGGCTTCGGCCGGCTGTTCGTTGCTGTCGGTCGCGTTTGCCGCGGCTGGCGCGGGGGGCGCTGAGCTCTGCCGCTCCAGCAGCGTGTCGCGCTGTCCGGTCAGGGCTTCGATCGGTTCGTCGGCCGGCTGCTCGAAGAGCAGGCGCGTGGAGCCTAGGCGGATCTCGTCACCGTCGTGCAGGCGGCGCTGCTCGATGCGTTCGTCGCCCAGGAAGATGCCGTTTTTGCTCGATAGGTCGCGGATAGAGACGCCGTCCAGGTCGCGCAAAAGTTCGGCGTGCTCGCGGCTCACGTCAGGGTCGTCGATCTGTAGCTGGCAGTGTTCGCCGCGTCCCAGCACAAGCCGCAGTGGCGGTCGCTCCAGCTCCAGGCTCTGCCCCACGCGCGGCCCGTCCAGGAGCACCAGGCGCGCATCGCCCAGGCGCTCGCGGCCCGCCGCCTCTCGGAATAGCCGTCGTGCCATCTCCGCGGTGCGCTCCCGGGTAGTCGGCTCGCCCGGGGCGCCCAGCTGCAGCTCGAGTTCGTAGCGGCCCAGCTCGATCCGATCGCCGGAGCTTACGCGGCTGCCGCGGTTGACCACCAGGCGCTTGCCGTTGAGGAAGGTGCCGTTGGTCGAACCCTGGTCGAGCAGCGTCCAGCCCTGGCCGCTCAGGGTGAGCGTGGCGTGGGACTCGCTGATCGCCAGGTCGGCGATGCGCACGTCGGCGCCATTGCCCCGCCCGAGCAAGATGCGGGGCTGGTCGAAGTGGTAGCTGAACTCTTCGTCGAGCGGTCGCCCCTGGATGGAGCGGACCACGAGCTGCAGGGCCAAGATGTATTCCTTCGGCGTCGTGTCGCCGGCCGACAGTACTCCTTCCGTGCCGAAAACTGGACGCGATCGCCCAAGTTTGCCAGTCCAGGACAGCTACGCCTCTTCGGGAGCGACTGCCATGGATGAACGAACGCAACGTTTCGCGGAGCGCGCACCGCGCATCGACCTGGAACTGCCGGTGCAGCTCGACCACGACGACTGCCACGAGCCCTTCCAGGCTTCGGCGACCAATCTCGGCCCCGGCGGCATCTCGATGCGTGCCCAGTGCCTGCCCGACGTGGGCGAGCGGCTGCGCTGTCGCTTCGCGTGTCCGCCCCACGGCGTCACGGTCGAGGCCCTCGGCGAAGTGGTGTGGGCGCGCATCGAGGACGACGGGCTGGCCGAGTTCGGCTTCGCCTTCCTCGATCTCGACGCCCAGACCGAAATGCTGATCGAGGAAATCGTCGCCGAGACCGCCGCCCACAGCACCGCCGCGGGCCTTTCGCCCGATACCGGCACGCCGATCTCCCACTTCGAGCTGCACGTGGAGGGCAGCGCCGCGCCCATTACAGGTCGCCTCGCGCGCGAGGATGAGCGCGAGACGGTCTTCGAGCAGGAGCTGGACCTGCTTTCCCTGGGGCGGGCTGTGCTGGCCCAGGGCGACGGCAGCGATCGCCGTGAGGGACGCATCGCTGGCGTCGAGCTTCGGATGATGGGCAATGTGCCCACGCTGGCGGTGCGCGTGGCCTACCGGGAGAAGGACCAAGAGTACGGCGAGTACACCTTTTCCGAGGCCGTTGCCGACAACGGGCGCGACACCGAACCCGACCTGGAGCCGCCAGCGGCGCAGTATTTTGACGCCGTCTACACCCGCACCACGCTCGGGGAGTATCCAGTCGGGGAGCGGGTCGAACTCGATCCGGAACAGCTCGACGCCGAGCTGTCGAGCGTCCTGGATGAGCCGGCACCCGAGGCTCAGGTCGAGGCCGAGGCTCCGACCGAGCCCGACGCCCTGGACGCTCCGGCCGAGCGCCTTGCTTCGGCCCCCCGGGCGGCTCAGGCGGCGAGCGCAAGCGTCTCCGTGGCTTCCGGCAAAGCCTCCGACGGGCCCGCGGCGGCGCGCGTGGTGATCTCCAGCGCAGGCACCCGGCCAGGCGCCGACTCAGATGCCTGGGAGGACGCCGAGGAGGAGCCCTTGGCCGAGGAATCCGAGTCCGTGGCGGTGCTCGGTCCCTCGCCGATGCAGCGGTTGCAGCAGCGGCTTGCGCCCGCCCGGGAGCAGATGGCGGCCACCGCCGGCGGTGCCGCTGCGGCCGCCTCGCGTGCCGTGCCCCAGCTGCGCGGGCTGTGGCTGCCCCTGCGCCGCCACCTGACCGCGTTCTACGGCCGCAACTTGGCCACCTCCCTGGGCGCCGTCCGCCGCCTGATGGAGCAGCAGCTGCCCCGTCGCCGTCGCCGCACCGCTAGCGCCGCCGCCAGCCGTCGCAAGTTCGTCCAGCGCGGGGCACTGGTGCGTAAAGCTCTGCTCGGTTTGCTCGCGGCCGTCACCGCCGGACTCGCAGCCTACGCGCTGTCGCCCGTGACGCCTGACGCCGACCTGCAGCCCCACCGCGAGGTCAAGCTGCCCAAGGTTTCCGAGGAGGCCGTCTCGGTGGTGGCCGCGCCGGCGCCGGTGCTGGCGGCGGAACCGGCTTCCGCGGTGCCAAGCGCCGAGCAGGTGCCGGCCTCTTCGCCCTTTGCGGTGGACGTGCGCGAGGGCCAAAGCACTGGCGAGACCAGCCGGGCGCTCAAGAGTTTCGGCGCCGCGGACGTGCCGGGTGGCCGTCACTTCAGCCTGCGAATGAGTGCGCCCATCGAGCGCATTCGGGGTGTTGCAGACGAGGGCGGCTTCACCGTGATCGTTCCCGGCAGCCTCTCCCTCGACCGCGCCGGACCCATCGCCGCCGCCCATCGCCTGGTGCGGCGTTCGATGATCCTGAACAAGGGCGACCGCTCCGAGTTGACGATCCGTTTTGTGGGCGAAGACCACCCGGCCTACCGCGTTTTGGCCGACGGCGACACCCTGCGCATCACGATCGAAGACCGCAAGTGAACTCGATGCGCAGCCGGCCTGCACTCACCGCAACTACCGATACTCGCCGCCGAAGAGTCGCACTTCGCTCGGGTGACCGAAGGTCGTGCGTTCGCGGCTTCCCAGCTGGTCCTGGCTGTCGTCGCCCCAGCACAGCACGGGGCCGTCGTGGTCGATGGCGCAGCTGTGGAGACCGCCCGCCGCGATGCCGATGACGTCCGGCAGGAAAGGCTCGTCGTCTTCTTCGCCCGCTTCGCCGCGCACGACCACGGCGCGCGGGATGTTTTCGGCGTTGGGCGCGCCGAGCTGACCTTCGTGATTGCGGCCCCAGCACTGGACGAAGAAACTCTTGGTTTGCGCGCAGGCGTGGCCCACGAGCTGGCCGCCGAGTTCCAGGCCGCCGGCTGCGATCGACAGCGCCAGCTCCAGGTCGAGGACCTCGACGGGCGTGGCGCTGGGCTCGGTGCTTCCGTCTCCCAGTTGACCGCTGCCGTTTTCGCCCCAGCACACGACGCTGCCGGCGGCGCGCAGGGCGCAGCTGAAGCCGGCGCCGGCTGCGATTTCCTGGGCGTCGTCGAGGCCCTCGACCGGCTGGGGTTCGGCCGTGGCGCGCAGGGCCTGGCCGTCGAAGAGCTCGCCCCAGCACAGCACGCGGTCGGATTTTAGGCGGGCGCAGCTGTGGCGTAGGCCGGCGCTGATCTCGACGGCGTCTTCGACACCCGGGACCTCCGCCGGCACCAGGGCGCCCTCGCTCCGCTCGCGTCCACACTGTCCGTGGCGCCCATCGCCCCAGCAGTAGACGCGGTCGCCCAAAAGGGCGCAGCTGTGGTTGCCGCCGGCGCTGACCTGTGTCGCTCGCATGTCGGAGGCCAGGTCCAGCACATCGCTGCGGAAACGCTCGTCCGAGGGCGCGCCGTCGAGCTGGCCCTCGCTGTTGTCGCCAAAGCAGTGCACCGCGCCCTCGGCGTCGATGGCGCAGCTGTGGCTGCCGCCGGCGCTGACCTCAGCCGTGCCTTCCAACACAGGGGTGAAGCCGGCATCCGAGACGCCGGCGTCGGCGCTGCGCTGGTGGCCGAGTTGGCCGCTGTCGTTGTGGCCCCAGCACAGCAGCTCGCCAGCCGGCGTTCGCCCGCAGCTGTGGTGGGCTCCTGCGGCGATGTCCTCGGCTGGACAGCGTTGTCGCCCGCGGCGGCTCTCGCCGCAGCGAGGCGGGCCGGCGTCGGCGACTTCTTTGGGCTCGAAGCGTTCGGGGTGGAGGCTGCAGCTGGGCGTTGGCGAGCAGCCGAAGTCCACCTCGCCGGAGCTACAGGACAGGAGCGCGATCGCAAGCGCAAGCAGGCGTGGTGCCCTGGGGCGTTGACGACTAAATTTCACCGCGCAACCCCAGGTTTGGAAAGAAGATGGCGGGCAAGTAGATGGTCTGGCAGGTGCGGGGCATGCCGGTGCAGACCGTGTTGACCGGTTCGCGGGCGAGGGTTGCGTTGAACCACTCGAGGGAGAGGCGCATGCGGCCCCAGCTCGGCTGCCAGGCGTAGGCGAGCTGCAGATCCAGGCGCACGAACCAGGGCAGGCGGTTTTCCTCGCGCCCCAGCACCAGCGTGTCGTCGAGCAGAAACTCGCCGTTGACCTTGCCCGAGCGGGCGTGGATGCGACCACCGGCGGAAAAGCCAGCGCCCATCTTCCACTGCAAAACGAGGTTGGTCAGGTGTCGCACGTCCCAGGTAGGGGTGTAGGGGATGGAGGCGACGTCGTCCACCCGGGACCAGGCCAGGGTGTATGAGACAAAACCCGAGAGGTCATCCTCGGGCGGCCTTCGCAGGAAGAGTTCGCCTCCGTAGGAGACGCCGTCGATGCGGTCCTGCAGCTCGGTATCGCCGCAGTCCACGGCGCTGCAGATCATGTCGAAGGACTCCTGCAGAAAGAGCGTGTCGAAGAAGACCAGGTTCTGGTAGCGGTGCAAAAAGAGCTGGGCCTCGGCGCGCAGGCCCAGGGGCGTGTCCCAGCCGACCCCGGTCTCGCTCTGGATCGCCGCCTGCAGGCCCTGACCGGCGACCACGTCGGCGATGCCCGGCAGCGGAATGAAGAAGACCGCCGGCTGGTGCACCACGCCGCCGGCCAGGTGCAGGTCCACGTCTTCGACAGGATGCCAGATCAGGCGTCCGCGCGGGTCGAGCACGCCCTCGGCGGCGCCGGCCTGTACCCAGGCGTCGCCGCGTCCGCCCAACTCCAACTCCCAGTCCTCGTGCAAGCGCAGGTCGAGTTCGGCCTGCACGCCCCACATGCTGCGCGCGGGTACATCGCCGAAGCTCGTGTCGGGGCCCTCGCGGTTGGGGTCTGCGGGGGGCGTTTGGAATTGGCCCATGATGCCCACCAAGTCAGCCGACAGTCGCAGCCGGTGGCCCCCGTCGAAGCGGGTCTGCGACCACACGCGCGGGCCCAGGCGCGTGGCCGTGAGGCCGAAGCCCGAGCCGAGTTTCGAGCGCTCCCAGCCGAATAGCAGTGCCGCACCCAGCTCCGTGCGCCCGACCTTGCGGATCAACCGCGGCTCCAGGCGGTGAAAACTCAGAGTCAATCCCTCTTGTGGATTCTGCTCGGTGCTCAGCGCATCGTGGGAGCCCAGGGCGACCACCTCGACGCGATCGTGATAGGACAGCGGTGCCCGGTAGCGCAGCTGGTAGTCCCAATATTGCAGGTCGACCTCGGGACTGAAGATCGAGAGCAAAAGCGCCGGATAGCCGAAGCGCACGGCGCCGGTTACGTTGCCACCGAGGCCGGGGCTCTGCACGTAGCCGGCGATGTCGAGCAGGCGCAGCTCGGCCTCGGCGTGGACCTGGCCGTCGGGGGGCTCGGGGCCTTCACCCACCACGACACCACCGGTCAAGCGCCCGTAGCGCGCCGGCGCCACGCCCGAATACAGCCGCACCGGTCCCACCATGCGCGGGTGGATCACCGAGGCCAAAACGCCGAGGTGAAAGAGGGCGGGCACGGGGATGTCGTCGTAGACGTAGAGCGTGCCCGAGGGGGGCGAGCCGCGTACGTAGACGAAGGGTAGCCCCGAGATGATCGGTACCACCCCGGGCAAGACTTCAACGGCGCGAAAGGGATCGCCGAAGGCACCGGGCAGATCGCGCATCTCGCTGAGCTCCAGGCGGCGCATGCCCGGCTGTGGCGGCACCACGCGGCCGGTGGCGGAGAAGACCTCGCCGTCGGGGGCGGGATCCACCGGTGGCTCGGCTTCGGCGGGAGGCCGCCCGGGCTGCCCGGGCTGAGCTTCGTCTGGGCCCGCTTCGCCGACTTCGGCCTTTGCGGGCTCGAGGGCTTCGGGGTGTGCGAGCGCCAGGGTGATGCCCACGCGCGAGGGGATCGGCGTGCCGTCGCGGGTGCCGGGCTCGAAGCGCGCGGCGGCCACGGCCTGGGCGACCAGGGCGCATAGCGCTTCACCGTGATCGCAGGACTCGATGCTGGCGCTGCCGTCGACCGCAACCCGCAGCACGGCGTAGACGCGGCCGTCGGCCGGTGGCTCCAGGTCGGCCGGTAGCGCGAGGGCCGGCAGCTCGAGGACACGCGGGGGCTTGAGCACCGGCTCGGCCGCGGCTGGCTTCGGAGCGGTGGGCGCTTTGGGCTGCTGGGCCCGCGCTGTCGTCGCCGTCAGCGTCGTCGCCACCGTCGCTGCGAGCAAGGCAGCCAGAAGAGCCGGGCGTGGCAGCGGCGGCCTCGAAGTCACGGGCCGAATCTAAGCAGGAATCGGCGCGTTTTTCTCCTCTATCGTCATGGCGGGTTCCGAGGCGGCGCTGTCTACGGGTAGGGCACCGTGAAATAGCGCTCGACGCGCGGCGCCAGGGGATCTTGGCGGTCGATCCAGAGGCGCCCGGTGAGCCACACGGGCCCGCCGTGCAGGACGAGTCGATCGCCATCGAAGGTCGTCTCGCCGCGCGGGAAATGCCACTGGCTGCCGGGAAGCGAAAGCGGCTGGCCCGTGGTCATGGCCTTGGGCATCAGCGTTGCGACCAATAGCTCGCTTTGGGCGCCGGCTTCGCACGGCATCTCGGGCGCTCGAATCCCCCATAGCTCGTCGCCGCTGCCCCGCACGGCCAGCAGGCGGCCGCCGAGGTCGAGGCTGTCTTCGAGGTAGGCTCCCAGTTCATGCAGGCGGGCGCGATGGAGCACGGCCGAAAGCTCGCCGTCGACGTACTCCGGCTCGATCGCGTAGAGGTCGTCGCCGGACCAGGCCACGGGCTGTCCCGGCGTGTTGATCGATTCGAGCGCCTGAAGCTTGCCGTCGGCGTCGATGGCGATGCGCTCGAGGTAGAAGCGCGAGATGGCTTGGTCGTTTTCGTCGCGGAGAGAGTTGCCCTGGGCGTCGTAGAGTTCCTCTTCGCGCGCGATGCCGAAGCCGTCGTCACGCCACAGCAGGTCATTGTTGCGATTGAAGGTCCAAGCTCCGCTCCAGCCGTAGCGACCGGGTAGCTCGGTGTGGAAGTCGAGGCTCAGCGAGTTCTCGTCGAGCCCGTCGAGCACGTCGAGCACATAGACGCGCAGGCTCGGCTTCGAGCCGCTGATGCTGATGGCGGGGGAGGTGGGGGCGGGGGCGTCGTCGCAGCTCGGGTCCGCTGAACCGCAGCCCGAGGCCGTGCCCATGCCGAGGCTTTCGTGGGCCTGAACGCCCAGCGCATCGCAACTCGCTCGCGATGCACAGGTGGTGTAACGCTGCCTGAAGAGCGCAACGCGACCGTCGGAGAGTGTCGCGAAGCCGAGCCAGTGCTCGCGCACGTCGACGTCGGCTGGCCCATCCGTCACAGGCGGCAAGTTCAAGGCGATCGAGGAAAGCCGCCGCGGTGTGCCGTCGGCATCGAGCGTGAAGAGCGTTGCGCCCGCGCGACGATGGGGGGCGCAGGGGCTCAATCCGGGGTTTGGCGATGCGAAGAGTTCCTCCGGCGGATTCGGCAGGTCGCAGCCGGGCGAGTCTTCGAGTCCGATCACCAGCACGCGGTTGCCGATCTCGACGATGTCGTCGGCGCGATGGGTCAGCTCGACTGTTTGCGGCATTGGGGCGCCGTCCGAAAGGGCGTCGAGCACGAAGATTCCGTCACGCTCGCGCGAGCGGGCTTGCAGTGACAGGCCGTCGAGTTCGAGGTGCGCGTACCCGCGGTTGGGGTCGGTGCCTTCGAGGTCGAGCAGCGTCGGCTCGGTCTCACTCATGACGTTGTCCAGCCCGACGACTTCGAGTCCCAGCCGGGAGAGGCCGAAGGCACTTTGGCTGTTGGTTAGCGGGCGGTACCACAGGGCGGCCGTTTGAACGCTCTGGGCGCTTCCGAGGGCATCGCCTGCGATGTGCAGGACGCCGAGGGCGGGCTGCTCCGATAGGCCGTAGGGGTAGAGCAGCAGCTTGCCATCGGGCGCCACGCGCTCGGGGGCCGTGCGGGGACCGCTGTCGAAGGGCCAGGCCGTGACCACGCGGTCGAGCTGTGAGGGGGCGCCGTCGCTGCCCGTGCTCCACAGCGAGACCACGAGATTCCCATGGCCGCTGTCATCGAAGGGGTGATCGGGGCCGAGGCCGAGCAGGGTGTCACCCAGGGGCGTCAGGCGCTCGACGTCGGCTGGCAGCGTGGCCGCGATGGTCGGTGCGTCCAGGTCGCTCAAGTCGAGTAGCGCGCAGCCACCGCCGTCGACGTAGACCAAGCCGCTGGGCGCCAGGTGCACGCGTGAACCGCCTCGCGGTAGGGTGAGGGTGCCGCGTGCCGTGGCTGTGCCATCGCTTGCAAGACTGAAGACCTCGAGGCTCGTCGCGGTGCCGTCGACGGTCAGCGCCAGCAGGCGATCGCTGCCTGCAGCCACGTCCAGCAGGCGTCCGCCCAGCTCGAGTGGCCCGTCGGCGACGAGCGGCGAATCGAACGACACGCGCCACAGCCGCTTGCCCGAAAAGCCCGGATCCTCGCTGTCCTCGGTGGCGAAGTAGGCGTCGCCGGCCTGCCAGGCGTAGCTCGATTCGGCGGGCAGCTCGACGCTTTCGGCCTCCACGAGCGCCTCGCCCTCGAGGCGGTAGCGGGTGACGACCATGCCGAGCGATGTGGCGGCAGCCTGTGGCAAGAGGTCGACGTCGGTGCTCCCGCACAGCGAGTCGTCCTCCGGCAGCCGCTCGTGCAGCACGTAGACGTCGTCGCCGCGCTGCTCGAAGTGCCAAAAGCGGCCGGGCAGCTCGACCTCCGAAGTTCGTCGCGGTGCGCTCGGGTCGCTGAGGTCCACGCGTACCAAACGCTCGCTCCACTGGTGCATCGGGCCTTCGGGACCCTCGTCAGCGTCCAGCATCGTGCGCTCGTAGATCGCGAGCGTTGCGGCCTGCGCGCCGGGCCGCCCGTCGAGCAGCAGCTGGTGCCCGCCTCCCGAGCTGGGCAGCGCGCCCAGAAGCGCGGGCGCCTCGGGATCGCTGACGTCGAAGACCCCGAAGCCGCCCGCGTAAAAGCCGAAGAGCAGTCCATCGCGCAGGGCCCACAGCTCCGCGGCGATGGTATTGAAACGGCCTCCTCCACCGCCGAGGTTGCCCGCCAGGTCGCTCGAGCCGCCGACCGGGTCGATCACGAAGCGCGAGCCGCTTTGATAGCTGGGCGGTTCTTCAAAGGGATTGCCGGTGCGGGTGCCGGTGCAGGTGCATAGGCTGACGAGTAAGCCTAAAGTCAATTGCTTCATGACAGTCACTCCTTGGCCACCGAAAGGGGAAAGAGCTGAAAGTTCAGCTGAACCACGCGCTCGGCCGCGTCGTCGCTGCCGAAGCGCTGCAGCAGATCCTGCTCGATGCGCTCGAGCTCGGCCTTGAGTTCTTCCATGCGCGCGGGGCTCAGGCAGAGCGTCAGGCTGGCGATCTCGCGCTCTGCGCGCGGGACCCGCTCGATCGACTCCGACGCCAGCCGCATCATCTCGCGGTGGTAGCGCACGATCTGATCGCCCAGGGGTTGGTCTTCGGTGTCGAGCAGGGGCTCGGCCTGCACCCACGTGCCGCTTTCGTCGCGCACCAGAAGGCCCAGCTCGCTCAGCACGCGCAGGGCCCGGGCGGCGGCACGGCTGCTGATCTTGGGCAAGAGCGTTCTGGCGATCCACGCAGGGTCGCCCTGAAAGTCCTCGCGCAGGGCCAGCTCGCGAATCGCCGGCACATACCACTGAGAGTGATATTCCTGCTGCGCCACCGCCAGCTTGTGCACCTTGCGGTAGCGCTGAAAGCTCAGCAGGCGCTTCCGCTGCAGCTCGCGTTCGTCTGCGCCCTTGGCCTGGCGATAGGCGACCAGCGCGCAGAAGTAGGCTGCGGACTCGCCCTCGAGCTCACAGGCCCCAGCGAAGCGCAGGTCCAGCGCCGGGCTCAGGTTGCGCTTGCCGTCGATGACCAGCTGCAGGTAGTTGGGCGAGCCCAGACCGACGCGCCGGGAGAATGCACGCAGGGAGTAACCCGACTTGCGGCGCTTCTTCTGCTCGTAGAACGCGCCCAGGAACTCCCGGTAGTCGCTGAAGCGAAAGACGTCGACGGCGGCCTTGCCCACGCGTCTAGACTGCGGTGGCAGGGCCGTGCTGGCAATCGCAGAAATAGGCTTTTCGAAGACAGATTGTCTTCAGGTATTCTCTGGTAGATAGGAGTTAATTCAATGAATACAGTGGTTTGATGCTCCGGTCTGTGCCCAATGTTTTCTGTGCTCAGGATGGTGTTGTCTTCCACGGCCAGCCTCGGACCACGCTCCAACGCAGCCTTCAAAGGCCGTAGCGCTCCACGATCTGCCGCTGCCGCTCGCGCTCTGCGTCGTCGTCGAGGGCGTTGCCGAGTTCCAGCCACACCAGCGGGTGCTCGAGCCCCTCACAAGCGTCCGTCAGCAGCGCGTGCAGGGTTGTCGGCTCGCAGGCTCCCGGTACTGCAATGAAGCCGTACAGCCCTTGCAGGTGTTTTCCGTCAACTTCTAGTTGATAGCTCTCGTCGCTGCGCACGCTGAAGTAACCACCCATTTCTGCCAGGCCCTCCCGCAGCGCCTCGACCCAGGCCTCGCCCGGATCGACGCCGTCGAGCGAATAGGCCACGAAGCCGCCGTCGCTCAGCTTGTGAACGGCGCGGTAAACGTGCAGGTGCGTCTTGTCGGCCTCTTCGTCCTCGGGCGGTTCTTCGAGGGGCTTGGCTTCGAAGACGTGGCGGTCTTCGAAGCGCTGGACCTCCCCGGGCGGGTCGATGCGTACGACCTCGGCGTGCACCGGGCCCAGCCGCATCGCCAGCACGTCCTCGCTGCCGCCTTCGGCCAGATCCAGACGCAAAAGGAACAATCCCCAGCGTTCTTCGATCGGCCCCTGCTCGCCTTCCACCTCCATTTCGAGTCGAGCCGCCGACGCGCGCACCACGTCCCAGCGGTCCAGCACGGTGGCCACCTCCATGCGATCCCAGTCGTCGGGTCCTGGCTCGGCGCCCGCGACCAGCGCGTCCAGCTCGGCGAGGGCGGCGTCGAACTCACCGTGCAGGCGCTGCACGCGGGACAGGTAGCGGCGTACATGGGGCGCTTCGGGGTCCTGCTCGTGCAGCGTCATCAGCTCCGCCAGGCAGCCATCCAGGTCGCCGCTTTGCTCGAGCGCCTGGGCGCGCATGAAACGCAGCCGAGGCGGCAGCTCGCCCCGAGTCCCGCTCAGCCATTCGAGCAGCTCGGCGCGCTTGCCCGCGCGCAGCATCAGTTCGGCGCGCAGGGCCGCGGCCTCGTCGGCACCTTCGCGCGCCTGCACGAAGTCCGAAAGCAGGGCATCGGCTTCGGTGTGGACGCCCAGGGCCCACAGGGCCCGCGCGTTGGTGCACGCGAGCGCTTCGGAGTCGGGCCAACGCTCGCGTGCACCCTTGAGGGCATCGAGGCCCTCGCCGGGGTCGTCGCTGAGGGCTTCGATGAAGTCCTCAGGGCTTTCGTATTCGCTCGCTTTGGTGGTGGCAGGCGAAAGCGCTGCGAGCTCGTTTTCGATGGCGTCGAGCCGGTCCGACAGCCGCTTGGTAACTCGCAGTTGGGCTTGCATGCGGCGCGCCTGGCCCAGGTGCAGCAAGGCGACTTCCCGTTGCCCGCGCTCGCTCGCGAGTTGGGCCGCGATGCGCGCCAGCAGGCCCGCCGGGTACCATCGTGCACAGCGGCTCGAAGCTGGACTCGAAGGCCTGCGCAAAGGCGAGCGCTCGCTTCTTGCGCTACAGCGCGCTCACGCTCTGGGGCAGTCGCCAGGGCGGAGGTTCGGCGTTGACCGGCTCGGCTCCCTCGAGTCGGATGGGAAGGGAAAGCAGCCGGCAGTAGCGGGCGACCACGCGTTCGAGGGCGCGTGCGTCAGACAGGGTACGGTAGTCCCGACGCAGCTCCAGCGTCACGCGCGAGCCCACCGGGCGAGGCTCGGCAGGTCGCAGGCTGTAGCTCTCACCGCTGCGCGAGGAAAACAGCCATGGCTGCTCCGGTGTCTGATAGGAGCAGGTCCACACCTCGACCTTCTGTGCCACCACAAAGGCCGACAAAAAGCCCAGCCCAAAATAGCCGATCAGCTCATCGCCGGCGCCCGCATCGCGCAGCGTGCGCGTGTAGCCCGCACCGACCGTGGCCAGATAGCGCCGAACTTCTTCGTCGGTCAGACCGGCGCCATTGTCCTCGATGTGCAAGAGCCCGCGCTCGGGCTCCACCGAGAGCGTGATGGCCGGCGCTGTGCCGCTGCCGGCGTCTTCGATCTGGCGGCGCGTGATCGAGTCGTGGGCGTTCTGGACCAACTCGCGAATCGCGACCGTGCGGGTGGAGTACAGCGACTCGCCGAGCACCTTCATCAGCCCAGCCAGGTCGACCGCGGTCTTTGCCAGTTCCCCCGTTGTCATTGCACTCCTTCGCCGCCGGTGGACGCACTCGGCGCGCGGCCTTTCAGCACTGCCTCGCCCATCGCAGGAGTCTACACGACAAGCGTCCGCGCGGGCCACCGGGCCTGAGCTCGTGGTGCCGATTCCGGTAATCACGCGGCGTACCCGGGGCGCATCATCCTCTGGTAGCCTCACGCCGAAAGGCCCGGTGCGCACGGCGGTCAAACCGGCTCCCACCGACAGCTTCCCATGGTTCCCGACGTCGTCTTCATCAACGGTTCCTTTGGCGTCGGCAAGACGACTGTGGCCATGCTGCTACAGGCGCAGCTACCCGGCAGCCGCATTTACGACCCGGAGTGGACGGGCCCCTGGTTGCGGGCGGTCAGCCGCTTCGTGCCGCTGAAAGGTACCGGAACCGATGATTTTCAAGACTTCCCGCTGTGGCGAGTCTCCGTGGTGGCCGGGGTGCGTGCTTCCAGGGTGCTCGCTCGCGGGCCCGTGCTCGTGCCCATGACGTTCTATCGGCTCGCCTACCGTGAGCAGGTGGCAAAGGGCCTGCAGCGTGCGGGGCTTTCCATGCGTTCCATTTGCCTGGTCGCGAGCCGGGCGAGCATCCGTGCGCGCTTGCGCAAGCGCGGTGATGATCCGGACGGCAAGTGGCTCTCTCGCAAGATCGAGCGGTGCCTGGCGGCCCACGGCGACCCCCGTTTCGGAGAGCCCGTGGACACCGAACGTCGCACGTCGGAGGAAGTCGTCGAAGAAATCCGCCGCCTTCTGGAGCTTTGACGTTGAGCGAGCCAAGGGCGGACCCACCCGGGCATTTGATGCAGCTGTGTCGCGAGGTGCCGCATCCGCGCGGGGTGGTTGCCGCGGCGCTGTCGGTTCAAGCGGCCTTTCTGTGGTGCTACTACCATCCCGGCCCGCGACAGCTGATGGGAGACGAACTGCGCTATCACGCGGAGGCCCTGGCCATCGCGCGCGGCCAAGTTCTGGAACCCAACTTCGTATGGCCGCCGCTGCAGTCGCAGTTGCTCGGCGCGACTTTTCATCTCTTCGGCGACTCACTGGTGCCCATCCAGCTGCTGCAGATCCTTTCGCTGTGGGGCGGGGGCCTGCTGCTCTTCGCCATCGCCCGGCGCATCGGCTTGAGTCCAGCGGCCAGCGCGCTGTGCCTTTTGGCCTTCGTTTGCCATCCGGAGTTGGTGGCGTTTTCCCACTACCTGTGGCCGGAGGTGAGCCACCTGGCGCTGCTGTTGTTGGCGACCTATGCGATCGCCGACGGCCGCCGGCGCTTCTTGTTCGCGGCGGGCGTGGCGCTCGGCGTCGCGCTCCTGCTCAAGTCCCTGTTGTTGCCGTTCACCGCTCTCTTCGTCCTGGCCGCCGCCTGGCCGCGAGCGTCCACCGCCTGGCGGCCGGCAGCTGCGCTGGTCTTGGTCGGCATGGCGGTGCCCGTGGCGCCGGTCGTTGCGAGCAATGGTCTGCAGCACGGTTACTGGGCAATCGCCTCGAGCGCTGCGTTCAACACCTGGGTTGGACTCAACGAACGCAGCCCGAGAAATCTGGTCGACGCCATCGTCGCCGAGGAGATGGACGCCTACCTTTCGTCCTCGCCCGATGCGGGTGAGCGGGATCGAAGAACGTGGCTTCGCGTGCGCAAAAAGCTTGCGGAGGAAGGCCCGCTTCGCGTCGCAGGCAGCCAGCTTCCGCGGCAACTTCAGCGCCTCTTCGACAAGGACTCCTTCTTCACCGACCAGCTGCCCGGTGGCATTTCGGCGCGCTACGCAGGCCCTGGCGAAACCGCGACCCGCCTGCTGCGCGCCTTCGCCTACGGGATGCATTGGCTGCTGCTATGTGCGGCCGTGATGGGCATGTGGGCGCCGACCGGAACGCACTTGCGACAGCGGATACGACCGTTTTTCGCATTTCTGATCGGCAACCTGCTCCTCTTTGCCGTATTGCACGTCAAGACCCGCTATCGCTTGCAGTTTCTGCCGGTGCTCCTCATCTATGCAGCGCTCTTCTGGGACCACGTGGCCAAGAACCTCGAGGCGCCGCGCTGGGGTGGGCTGCGGGTGCTCGGCGCGGCCTCGACGCTTGTGCTCGTGCTGTGGCTGGGCTTTGCCCCGAAGTGAAGTTCACTCCGAGGTCAAGAACTCCACGCGCCGATTCTTGGCACGACCCTCTTCGGTGTTGTTGTCGGCGATGGGTTTATCGGGGCCAAAGCCCTGGGCCGAGAGGCGTCGGGGTTCGATGCCCAGCCGCACCAGGCGCCGCCGCACAGCCCGCGCGCGCTTCTCCGAAAGGCGCTTGTTCAATTCGCGAGAGCCGGTGCTGTCGGTGTGACCGCCGATCTCGACCTTTTTGATGTTCTTGTGCTTGCGCAGGGTCAGCGCGATCTGCTCCAGGATCGGAACCGAGTCGCGCTCGATGCGGTCGGAGTTGGGCTCGAAGCGGATGGTTTCGAGGATGGTGATGCGACCGTCCTCGACGAGGATCTGGGCGGGCCCCTCGTCGGGGCAGCCGTCGTCGTCCTCGAAGCCGTTGATGGTTTCCTCTTCGCCGTCGCAGCGGTCGAGGTAGTCGAGCACGCCGTCGCTGTCGTTGTCGCCCTCGGGGCAGCCGTCTTCGTCTTCGATGCCGTCGTAGTCTTCGGGCAGATCCGGGCAGGCGTCGTAGCCGTCGCGGATCGCACGCTCGCGGGCCGCGTCGTCGACCGCGTCGGCGTTTGCGCCGTCTTCGCCGTCTTCGCCGCCTTCGCCGCCTTCGCCGCCTTCGCCGTCCTCACCGCCTTCGCCCGTATCTCCGGCCTCCGGATCCTCGGAGGCGGCGCGCGCCGCTTCGGCCTGCTCTTCGGTGGGCGAGGCGACGCCGTCGTGGTCCGGGTCGTTGGGAGACGGCTCCCAGCGCACGCCAGCGAGCACGCGGAAGGTGGGCACGCCAAAGCCTTCGAGCACGCCGAGGCCGCCGCCCACGTTCAAGGTCCACTCAGGGTTGAGGTCGATGCCGACGCCGCCGAGGGTCTCCAGGGCGATTTCCTCCGGGTCGGTTTCGGTCAGACCCACGCCGCTGCGCAGGTCGACCATCAGCTCCACCGGCGAGCGTCCTCCGTCGAAGCGGTAGCCCATGCCCAGGCCCGCCTGCAGCTCGCTGGCGGCCGAGACGTTGGCGAAGTCGGTCTTTTCCTGGATCAACACGCCCAGGTCGAGGCCGAGGCGAAAGCCCGATAGGCCGAATTTGTGGTCGACCAGCAGGCGCGGTGCGAAGCCGATCATGCGTGCGCCACCGTAGAAACTACTTGTGTGGGTCGGTGCGCGCAGTTCGGTGATCACGGCAAGGCCAATGCCGTCGGTCTCGTCGTTGAGCAGGCGAAACTTGGGCAAAAGGCGCACATCGCCCAGTGCCCCTTCCGAGACGTCGTCGCCGGCCAGGTAGGCGAGCGGTAGATGCAGGCCGAGTTCGAAGAAGGTTGCAAACGCATAGGATGCGGTTAGATCGAAGGCGAGCTGCGACGAAATGATCTGCTGGTTGATATCGCCATCGGCGCCGACGACCACCAGCGGGTTATAGCCGTAGGACAGCCACATCCCCATGCTGAAGGGGTCGATGGGGTAGCGCACGTGGCTGCCCTCGGTCTGCAGATAACCGCCGGTGGTGGCACGTGGATGAAAGCGCTGGGTGTCCAGGTCCTCGGTTGTTCCCTGGGCCTGCAGCGAGCCCGCATAAAGAAAGACAGCGAGTGCGGCCAAGACCGCGGCTTTAAGTGAAGCACCCCTCGTCGCGTGGGTCATCGATTGCCTCCATGGTAGTGCTGTCGACCTTTGGCGGAAATACGCCACCTTCTGCGCCGCAGCAGGGCCAGGGCGCCCAGCGCAGACAGCCAAGAAAAGTCGCCGGCGTTCACAGGACCGCGCGTGCTGCAGTTGAAGGCCCCGCCGCGGACATCACCATCGAATTGGCCAGTGCCAGCCGCACCAGCGCCCCCAGCTCCGGAAGTGCCGGAGGCGCCGGAAGTGCCGGAGGTTCCTGCGGTGCCGCTGGTGGGATTGGCGGGGTCGACGCAGCGACCGACCGAGGAGCAGACCAGGTCGCCTCCACAGGCGCGCGCGCCGCTGTCGGTGCAGCTGACGCACTGGCCGCCTTCGCAGACCAGGCCGTTGCAGTCGGCGTCGCCACTGCAGCTGCTGTCGACGACGAAGATGCAGCGGCCGCCGTCGCAGACCTCGCCGCTGCGGCAGTCGGCGTCGGCGCCGCAGCGGTAGTCGATGACGCAGATGCCGCTCTGGCAGGTGCCGCCCACCGGGCAGTCGGCGTCGCGATTGCAACCGTCGGTGGCGAGCACCACCGGATCACCCAGCGGGTTGAGCGCGACCCGGCAGGCTGCGGTGCCGTCGTTGTCGTCGTCTCCGAAGTCGCGATCGGCATCGTCGTTGTGCAGGCGCACGAAGATGCGCGCGTCGCAGTTGGCATTCAGGCCCGAAAGACCGTGGGCCAAGTCGATCTGAAAGTAGCCATAGTCGACGTTGTCGGCCGAGATCGGGTCGCGGTCGCGGCCGGCCTCGGAGTCGAGATCGGCGCCGGGCATCTGCAGCGCCTGCCAGGAGTTGGTCTGTTCCCGGTAGCTGTAGCTGCCGACGATGGCGCCGTTGGAATCGACGCCGATGGCGTGTTCGTAACCGCCGGAGGTCGGATCGCCGGTAAAGGCGCGGAAGATGCTGGTGTCGTCGGCCGCACCGCCGGTGCTCACGTCGCGGTCACCGTCGATGAAGAAGAAGGCCACGGCCGTACTCACCGGCGCAGCCCGCGTCGTCACATAGGCGCGAATCCACAGCCGCCCGGGGTCGGCATCGGCGTAGAGCGTGCGCAAGTCGATGGAGGCCTCGTCGGCCTCGAGGGTGCCGACGCCGTCGCCGGCCGGATCCTCGGTACCGTAGGGCCAGTCGGGCTCGCCGCTGGGGTCGACGCTGATGATCTGCCACAGGGGAGGCGCAGTGCGCCCGTCGGACCAGCTCTGGGCGCTGGCGGGCAGCGTCCACAGGGCGCATCCGAGCGCCACGATCGACTTCATCATCAGCTGTCGCATTACCGTCTCCTTCGTCCGCGGGCGTGAGCATTCACCATCTGCGACCGAGTCGTCGTGGTTTGCGCCCTGGACCGATGCTTCGAAGCTACGATCCTATCGCAGCGCGATCGGCAAAGGCATCCCTAAAGCATCGTGGTCGGCCCGTGCAGGGCGATGTGGGTCGATGAAGTCGGCCTCCATGGCTGACCCAACTGGGCGGTAGGAGCTGCACCTTCACCAAAATTACGGAATGGAGAAAATCGCCGCAGCGCTTCTACCATCGCAGCATGACCATGCGACGAAGATGGACCTTGCTGTTGTCGAGTTGGGCTTTGTCATCGATGGCCTGCGGGGGTGGTAGCCCTGCACCGGCTGCGTCGAATACGAGCTCGGAGTTGCCGCGCGCGGGCGCACTTCAGTCCGAGGAGCGCGCTTGCTCGCGAGACGTGGAATGCGTACTTGTCGATGACTGCTGCGGCTGCGCCGCCGGTGGCGTTCGCACGGCCGCCCGCACCGACATGGTCGATGCGGTGGTCGAGCGCACAGCCTCCGAGTGCGAAGCGCGCAGCTGCGGAACCCAGGCCAGCCAGCATCGCAGCTGCACCGCCACCGCGGCGCGCTGCGTGGGTGGCACCTGCTTGCCGGCCCTGTAGACCTCTCTGAAGATGTGAAACACGGCAGCCGCGCCGCTCGTGGTCGCGCTCGACCTCAGCTTGCGCTATCGCTCCGCAGCGCCTGCACATCGCTGTCGTTGCGCGCTGGTTCGCGACCGCTGAGCTGTTCGGTCAGTGCATGCACGCCGCCGCGGGTCTCTTCGCCCGCCTGGCTCAGGAAGCCGTCGATGGTTCCCGCGGTGCGGTGACCGCTGACGACCCCTTCGAGCACCGTGCGCACATCCTGAGGCTCGACCGCTCGACCGTGCGGCGCAAGGCCGCGCGCACGTGATCTGTCTTTACTTCTTTGCCCGTGCCGCCTGCGCCCGCAGCCGCTGCCATAGCCGCGTGGCCAGGCCGGCCTTGTTCTGTTGGCGGGCGCGGCCGATGGCCAGGGCTTCGGAGGGGACATCCTGGGTGACGGTGGTGCCGGTGGCGACGTAGGCGTCTTTGCCGATGGTGATTGGGGCGACCAACTGGGAGTCACTGCCGATGAAGACGCCGTCTTCGAGCACGGTCTTGTGCTTCATGACGCCGTCGTAGTTGCAGAAGATGGTGCCGGCGCCCACGTTGACGCCGCGGCCGATGTCCCCGTCTCCCAGGTACGCCAGGTGGTTTGCCTTGGATCCCTGGTCCATGCGGATCTTCTTGAGTTCGACGAAGTTGCCGATGCGCACGCCATCGCCGAGTTCGTTGCCCGGGCGCAGGTGGCTGAAGGGGCCGAGTTGGGCGCCTGCGCCGACCTGGCTGTCGCTGGCCACAGTGTAGGGCAGCAGCCGCGTGCCAGTGGCCACCGTGACATTGGTGAGTACGCAGCCCACGTCGATGTGCACGCCGTCGCCGATGCGCGTCTTGCCTCGCAGTTGAACACCCGCCTCCAGCGTGACGTCGCGGCCGAGCTGCACGTCGGCGTCGATGAAGCTGCCCTCCGGGTCGCGCAGGGTGACGCCGGCTCGGCCCAGGGCTTCGGCCTGACGCAGGCGCAGGATGCGTTCGCAGGCGATGAGCTGGTTGCGATCGTTGATGCCGTGAAGGTCCGCGGCCGGCCAGGGCAGCGCGGCCACGCGCGAGTCGCCCGCTGCCCGCTCGACCAGATCGGTGAGGTAGAGTTCGCCCTGGTCGTTGTCAGCCGAAAGCGTGTCCAAGGTCGCGCGCAGGAAGCCCGCCTCGACGCAGAAGACGCCCGGGTTCCACTCGCCGATGGCGCGCTCGGCTTCGCTGCAGTCGCGATGCTCGCGGATGGCCGTGATGTGGCCTTCTCCGTCGCGGATGATGCGGCCGTAGCCGCTGGCGTCGTCGAGCACGGACGTGAGCATGGCGAGCTTGGCGCCCTCGGCGCTGGCCCTGTCGACCAGGGCACCGACACAGCCGGAGGTGAGCAGGGGCGTGTCGCCGCAGAGAATGACGACGCGACCGTCGATGTCCTCGAGGGCGGGCAGGGCACAGCGGGCGGCGTCGCCGGTTCCGCGTTGCGCTTCTTGCAGTGCGCTGACCACGCGCCCATCGAAACGTTCCGCGAGCGAGCTCGAGACCGCGTCGCGCCCGTGGCCAAGTACCACCACCACGCGCTCGGCGCCGGCTTCGAGCGCCGCCGAGACCGGAAAGCTCACCATCGGCCGCCCCAGGAGTGGATGCAGCACCTTGGGGAGGTCGCTGTGCATGCGCGTGCCCTGGCCGGCGGCCATGACGATGGCGCTAAATTTCGCTCGCTGGGTCATGATTGTGCTGCTCCTGCCCGCTCGGGCTCGGCGCCCGTGAGGTGGGCGCCCACGATGGCCAGCGCCTGCAGGTCGTGCACGTCGCGGGCAAAGGCCGGTATTTCGGTGTAGCTCATGGACGCGGCCACGTGCTCGCGCAGGCGCCTGAGGCCCTCGCGATCGCGCTCGGCCATGGCGCGCCCGGCCTCGGCCGCCCGGCGAAGCTTCGCGGCCAGTGCCTCGGCGTCGACGCTGCTTTCGAGCAACTGCGCGAGCGATGCCTCGAGTCCCTGTTCCAACGCCCCGCTTTCGCCGACCGCTTCGGGCAGCGCTGGATGCACGCGGTTTACGACCATGCCGCGGGGCCTGATGCCGTATTGGTCGAGCTTGCGGCTGAAGTAGACGGCCTCGCCCACCGAAAGTGGCGCCGGGCTGGTGACGATCAGGAAGGCCACGTCGTCCTTGCGCAGGTCGTCGTAGACCGCCTGGGCGCGCTCCCGAAAGCCCCCGAAGAGTTCGTTCAGGTCGGTGACGAAGCCGCCCACCTGATGCAGAAACTCGACGCCCGTGAAGCGCGAAAGCCCCTTGAGCACAAAGGCGGCACCCTTGCCGAGCAGACCGATGCCGCGGTTACCTTCCAGTTGATCGACGAACCAGCGCATCACCGGTGAGTCGATGGCGCCCACCAGCTTCTGCGGAGCATCGAGGAAGTCCAGGGCGTTGGTGGTCGGCGGCGTGTCGAGCACGATGAAGTCCCAGCGAAGGTCGTGGTGGACCGCATGGAGCTTCTCCATCGCCATGTACTCCTGGGTGCCGGCCAGGGACGTGGAGACGTATTGGTAGATGCGGTTTTCGAGGATGCGCTTTTGCTGGGCTTCGGAGCTGGCGTGCCGGGCCACCAGCTCGTCGAAGGTGTGCTTCATGTCGAGCATCATCGCCCACAGCTCGCCCTTGCATTGCAGGCCGTGCTGGGTCAGCAGCGCCGGCTCGATGCGCTGGGGCTCGTGGTTGAGCGCCGACAGCCCCAGGCTGTTGGCCAGACGCTTGGCCGGGTCGATGGTCAGGCAAAGGGTGCGGCGCCCGGCCATGGCCGCCTGCAGGGCGATGGCCGCCGAGGTGGTCGTCTTGCCGACGCCGCCCGAGCCCAGGCATACGACCACCCGGTGGTCGTCGGTGAGTTCCGCCAGCTTCATGGCCGGGAGTCTGGACCCATCGCGATCGTCGCTCCACCGTCAAAAGCCGGAAACCGGCGCTTTTTTGACCGCTGCATGGAGGTATCCGTAGCATATATCGCACCTACACCTACAGCAGGTTCAAAGTGCAAACAGCCACCCTTCCCGAACGGCGCGTCCAGCGCAGCGACAACCACTCCACCGCCCTGCGCTTCCAGCTCGAGAGCACCCTGGAGCGGGGCCGGCTTTCGGCCCTGGCCCTGACTGATCAGGCCGGATTGCTGCTGGCCTGGGCCGGCAACGACGCGGTCTGCCAGGAACTGGGCGCGGTGGCCCCCGTGGTCGCCCACGGCTGGCCGGCGGAGTGGCGCCAGATGGAACTCAAGCAGGACGACGTGGCGGTGCGCACCATCGAGTGCTTTGGCCAGTACGTCTACCTGGCTTCGCTGGGTGGCGGCGTGGCCCGCGATGCGTTGTTGGCCCACTCGGCCCGCGGCATCCATCGGATCCTGACGGCCAATTGAAGCTCACGCCTTCGGCGGCTTCATCACCGAGCGGTAGTGCTTGAGTTCGGCGATGGAGTTGCGGATGTCGACCAGGGCGTCGTGTTCGCCCTCGGTGGGCTTGTCGAAGGCGGCGCCGGTGCCGAAAAAACGCTCCACCGCCAGCCGCACGCTGGTGACGTCGAGCAGTCGGTAGTGCAGGTAGCCGCCCAGGCCGGGCATGTGGCGGTCGATGAAGCCGCGGTCGACCCACACGCTATTGCCCGCCAGGATCGCCGGATGCGGGCAGCGGTAGCTGACCCGGTGCAAGATCTGGCGCTCGGCCTCGCGGGTGTCGACCATGGAGGCACGCACGCGCTCGAGTAGGCCGGTCTTTTCGTGCATCGCACGCACGAAGGGCGTCATTTTCTCGAGTTCGCTTTCGGGCTGCCAGATGTCGCAGCTGTACTCGTCGATGGTCTCGAGTTCGCCGTTGGTGATGATCAACGCCGCCTGCAGAATCACGTCCCGCTGCGGGTCCAGGCCCGTCATCTCGAGGTCGATGAAGCAGATGTTCTGATTGTTTCGGATCGGGGCCACGGACGCAGTCTACCACGCTGGAGGCCCGTACGAAGCCGAAGCCGTCAGCGCGTGACGATGTTGACCATGCGGCCGGGCACCACGATCACCTTGGCCACGGTCTTGTCGGCCAGGAGCTCCACGATGCGCGGGTCGGCCAGGGCCAGGCGCTCCAGGGTGGCCTGATCGGCGTCGCTGGCCACCTGGATGCGGGCCCGCACCTTGCCCTTGATCGCCACTGGCATCTCAACGCTGGCCTCGTGCAGCGCCTCCGGGTCGTACTCGGGCCAGGGCTGGCTCGCCACCGAGGGCTCGCGACCCAGGCGCGCCCACAGCTCTTCACCGAGGTGGGGCGCGAAGGGGGCGAGCACACGTACGAAGCGATCGATTTGATCTGCGCTCATGCCACCGGCGGCGGTGGCCTCGTTGACCAGCTTGATCATGGCCGCGATGGCGGTGTTGAAGGCGAGCTTGTCGATGTCGCCCTCGACCTTGGCGATGGTGCGATGCAGGAGCTTTTCGACGCCGGCATCGGCCGTCTCCACGGTCTTGAGCGCGCCGCTGTCCTCGTCGACGATGAGCCGCCAGGTGCGCTGCAGAAAGCGCAGTAGGCCGCTGATGTCGCGGGTATTCCAGGGCTTGGAGGCCTCGAGCGGCCCCATGTACATCTCGTAGAGGCGGAAGGTGTCGGCGCCGTAGTCGCGGATGATGTCGTCGGGGTTGATCACGTTCTTGAGCGACTTGCTCATCTTGGTGATCACGCGCTCGACTGGCTTGCCATCGGCGCGTTCGTGGAAGACCCCCTCTTCGACCTCGTCCACCTCGTCGATGGCGACGCGGCTGCCGTCGGGGCGCTGGTAGGCGTAGCCGGTGATCATGCCCTGGTGGAAGAGCTTGCGGAAGGGTTCGGGCGAGCCCACGTGCCCCAGGTCGTAGAGCGCCTGATGCCAAAAGCGCGCATAGAGCAGGTGCAGCACCGCATGTTCGGCGCCGCCAATGTAGAGGTCGACGCCGTTTTCGCCCAGCCAGTAGCGCTCGGCGTCGCGGCCGATGAGCGAGTCCTGGTTCTTCGGATCGCAGAAGCGCAGGTAGTACCAGCAGGAGCCGGCCCAGTTGGGCATGGTGTTGGTCTCGCGGCGCACGGGCGCATCCGGCGCAAGACCTTCGACGCCGGCGGCGCCCGCAGTGGTCGTGACCCAGTCCTCCGCCTTGGCCAAAAGTGGCCGCGGCTCCTGACTGTGCTCGGGCTGGTAGTCGCTCAAGTCGGGCAGCACCACCGGCAGCGCGGATTCGCTCACCGGATGGTGATCGCCGGCCTCGTCGAAGACCACGGGGAAGGGCTCGCCCCAGTAGCGCTGGCGGCTGAACAGCCAGTCGCGCAACTTGTAGTTGACTTTGCGCGAACCCAGGCCGCGCTTCTCGAGCCAGGCGGTGATGGCGGCCTTGGCTTCGGCAGTGGGAAGGCCGTTGAGCGAGATCGAGTCGTTTTTCGAGGCCACGTTGCGGCCGGCCCCCGCGAAGCAGCCCTCGACCTTCTCGCGGTCTTCGGGCACCACCACCTCGACGATGGGCAGCCCGAAGGTTTCGGCGAATTCGTGGTCGCGCTCGTCGTGGGCGGGCACGGCCATGATGGCGCCGTGGCCGTAGCCCATCAGCACGTAGTCGGCGATCCAGATGGGAACCGACTGGCCGTTGACGGGATTGATGGCCCGGGCGCCGCTATAGACGCCGGTCTTTACCTTGTCGACCTGGCGGTCCAGATCGGAGCGGGCGCGGGCACGGTCGACATATTCGCGCACGGCGGCGACGTCGGTGTCCGGCAGCGGCGCTTTGAGCAGGGCGTCGACCAGCTCGTGTTCGGGTGCCACCACCATGTAGGTGGCGCCGAAGAGCGTGTCGGGGCGCGTGGTGTAGATGTGCAGGCGCTCGAGGTTGCCGAGCTTGTGCGCAAGCTCGAAGCGGCACTCGGCGCCTTCGCTGCGGCCGATCCAGGCGGTCTGCTTGATCTTGGTCGCCTCGGGCCAGTCGACGTCGGCGAGGCCCTCGAGCAGGCGCTCGGCGAAGGCGGTGATGCGGAACATCCACTGCCTGAGCGGTTTGCGCGAGACGGGATGACCGCCGCGCTCACTGCGTCCGTTGATGACCTCTTCATTGGCCAGCACCGTGCCCAGCTCGGGGCACCAGTTGACGACCTGCTCGGCCAGATAGGCCAGGCGGTAGCTGTCGACGATGCGCCGCCTGTCGGCCGGTGACAGTGCCGCGTAGTCGCCGAGCACGCGCCCGCGATCCTCGGCGTCGAGCTCGGCGGCGTCGGGATTGAGACGGGCGGGGCGCTGTCCCGACTGCATCTCGGCGATCAACTCGGAGATGGGGCGGGCGCGGCGTGTCTCGATGTCGAAGTAGCTCTTGTAGAGCTGCAGGAAGATCCATTGCGTAAACTGGTAGTAGTCGGTGTCGATGGTCGCGAACTCGCGGCTCCAGTCGTAGGCGAAGCCGAAGCTCTGCAGCTGGCGGCGAAAGGTCTCGATGGCCGCGCGCGTGGTCTTGGCCGGGTGCACGCCGGTGCGCAGGGCGTGTTGCTCGGCCGGCAGCCCGAAGGCATCCCAGCCCATCGGATGCAGCACGTTGAAGCCGCGCATGCGCTTGTAGCGGCTGATGATATCGCTGGCCGTGTAGCCCTCGGGATGCCCCACGTGCAGACCCGCGCCGCTGGGGTAGGGGAACATGTCCAGGCAGTAGAACTTCGGGCGGCTGCCGTCGAAGTCCGCGTCACCGGGGTTCGGTTGCCGATGGGTCTGGGCCTGCTGCCAGTAGCTGCGCCAGCGGGCTTCGATCTCGGTGGCCCGGGTCGCATCGTAGCGGTGCTGCCGCGGTTCGCTGTGGTCGCTGTCGGACATGGGGGGAGTGTAGGGAAGCGGCGCCGCCCTGCAACGACTTCGAACCCTTGATCACTGCCCCCCGAGGCGAATGAGTTCAGAGCCGGCGACGACGTCTTACCATCAGCCAGCTGAGCGACAGCCCCACCAAGAGCCCGCCGCCGCTGTTGCCCTCGCCCAGCGTGCGGCAGTCGCAGCCGCCCGAGTCTTCACCGCGGTCGATGGCTTCGGTGGCGCTGGCGTCCCCGGGCGCGACGCCCGCGTCGAAGCCCCCGTTGCCGCTTCCGCCCGCGTCTGGCGAGTTCGTAGAGGAGGTAGCGCCCGCGTCCTGGCCGCCCTGGCCGCCCTGGCCGTTCCAGAACATGAAGCTGGTCCAGGGCGCCTTGCAGATCGACAGCGGCTGGCCGCCGCATTCGAGCGGGCCGGTCACGTCGCGATCGAAGCGGGCCACCGTGCTGAAGCTCTGGCCTCCGTCATCGCTGTAGCCGAGGCTGAAGTCCTGCATCCCCGAATCGCCGCAGGCCCACAGCCGCGAGCCCCTGCTCGCCAGGCAGGTGACGATCAACTCCGCGTCGACCAGCTCGAAGCTGGCGCCGCGGTCGCTCGAGTGGTGCAGGCCGCCTTCGGCGTCGCCGATCCAGATTTCGCCTGTGGTGGCGTCCTGGGCAAAGCCTCCCAACAGCGCCGGCCTCAGGGTGGAGCTCCAGGTGTCGCCCGCGTCCTCGCTGACGAGGAACTCATCGACCAGGTGTGACTCCTCGCCGTGGCTGTGGCTGGAGACACCCTGGGTGAAGGACAGGAAGAGGCGGTCAGGGTCCTCGGGATCGACGCCGAGCAGCTCGGTCTTGGTGGTCTGGCCGAGCTCCAGGGAGAGCACCTCGAAGTTCTGACCGCCGTCCTTGCTGCGCACCAGGTGGCGAAGGCTGGTGCCGGCGTCGATATCGACGCTGACCGCGGTCGCGTACAAGCGCTGGTTGTCGCTGGGGCTCGCCGCCAGCGTGAAATAGACCAGGTCCGGAGGCAGCTCGGCCATCAGCGCAAAGGTCGCACCGGCGTCTTCGCTCTTGTAGATGGCACCCCCGTCTTGCAGGCTGACCAGCGCGTAGAAGGTGTCGCCCAGGCGCGCGACGTCGACCACGTTGACGCCCTCGAGCTGAGGGTCGGGGTAGCTGAGGTCGCAGTAGTCGGCGCTGGTGTGCTGCAGGCCCTTGAAGTGGCTGAGCACCAGGCCGCCGCTGGGCAGACCATCGACGTAGAAGTTGCTGGCGCCCGAGACCTCGATCGCCGCCGCACAGAGCATTTGCCAGCCAGCCTCGCGCTTGACCAGAAAGCCCACGTCGCGCAGCCGCATGGCCACCGGCTCGTCGTCGGCGCCGAAGCCGAGCGCGATGGGCAGGGGAGGGGCCTCCTGGGCGCGCGTGACCGGACTCTGCAGCAGCAGGCCGGCGATCAGCGAAAGCCCGCAGCGCGCGAGGGAGCCATTCGACATCATCAACCGCATTTTCACCGCCAGGAGCCCATGTACGCACCTGTGCGGAGATCGCAAACTCGCCGACTTTCAGCTGCGCGGGCGCCGCGTGCGGATCAGCCCCTCCTGCATCACCGTCACGATGCGGGTGCCGTCGCGGCGGTACATGGTGCCCTCGATCAGCGGACGGCCGCCGTGGGCCGCCGGTGTGCGCATGGTATAGAGGGTCCAGTCGTCGAAGGGCAGAAGCTGGTGAAACCACATGGCGTGGTCGAGGCTGGCGCCGCCGTAATGGCGACCGCGCAGGCCGGCGTGGGGCAGGGTGCCGGTCATCACCAGCGACATGTCGCTGGCGAAAACCAGAAGGCCCAGGTGCAGCACAGGATCCTCGGGCAGGGCGGCGGCGGGCTTGATCCACATGCGGCGGTCGCCGCGCTCGGCCGAACGCTCCAGGTCGCCATCGCAGTCGCGCATCTGCAGCGGCGAACCCATGCGGCCGAAGCCAAAACCACGGCCGCTGCCCGGGGTGTCGTCGGGTGCCGGCGCCTCGGGCATGGGGTCGTGGTGGGCGATGCCGGGCTCGGGGCGCTGGAAGCTCGCCTGCAGGCTGAAGATGGTGCGCTGCTGTTGGCGGCCGACGACCGAGCGGGCGTGGAAGTTCTTGCCTTCCTTGAGGCGCTCGACGGTGTACTCGATGGGTATGCCCGGCGCCCCGGGCTGCAGGAAATAGGCGTGCAGCGAGTGGGGCTGCAGCCCCGGCACCGTGCGCGCCGCCGCCACCACGGCCTGGCCCGCCACCAGGCCGCCAAAGAGTCGCGGCGGGCCCATCTGCTGGCCGGTTTGGCCGATGAAGTGGTCGCTGCCGTCGGCTTCCACATCCAAGCGCCGCAGGGTCGCGGACACAGCTTTTTCGCTCACCCTCTGCTCTGACATGGCGCGCAAGATAGCCGGCGGCGCAGCGGGCGCAAGCGGGAATTGAATTGTGTTCAAAGACGCGGCCGTGGCGGGGCGCACGCGACTGCGACCACGACCGCGTTCACGAAACACGCGCCCTGTCTGGAGCGTGATTTCGGCGAATGCCGCTTCAAAGGTAGGGGAAGGCTTGGCTGCGTCGGGGGAGCATACCGGCGCGGAGAGGACGCCGGGTCAGCGCGGGGGGGCGAGATGGCGGAGTTGCCGGCACAGCCCGCCGGATGCCGACAATTGGATGAAAGACGCACGCCGTCGCCGCTTCGCCGCCCGATGGAACACCCGGCCGGCGCCATGCCGACCGGCCGGTCCCCTCATTTTGTCGAGGGCGGCATCCCAAATGCCCACCATGTCGGTGTCGCTTTTCATCCTGAGGTTTCGCCTGGCCCGCGGGGAGAAAGCTCAACCCCGACACAGCAAGCCTTGTACGATAATGCTGTAATATTCTCCTGTGAGTGTCAATAAGCTTTGGGTGTTAACCCCGACACTTGGGGGAAAAGCCTCGCTTGACTTGGGAGCGCCGGCGGATGACCGCACCGAACATGCCAGGGCCGCCAAAAACCACCCAAGTCGAGGCCAGGTGAGGCCAGGAAAGGCGTGACTCCAGCCCACGCTGGGCGCATCTTCTCTTGCCATGCTTCGCCTCCTGCCCGCCCTGGTGGTGTTGTCGGCGCTGGTATCGGCTGCGCTGCCAACGCCGGCCCGGGCCTACTGCCGACTGACCACCGAGGATCCCGAGCCCATGATCGGCTGCGCCGCGCCCGGGACCTGGCTCGAGTGGCGCCGTCAGTGTCTGAGCTTCTCGGTGGTCGCACGAAGCGCTTCCGAGCCCGACTTCGAGCGCATCCGCGACGAGGCCAGCTTCGCCTTCGGCGCCTGGGCTGCCGCCGAGTGCGACGGCCGCCCCCTGCCGCTGGAGATCAGCCAGACCACGGAGCTGTCGAGCTGCGAGGAGCCCGAATACAACCTCTACTCGCCCAACTCCAACTCGATCATCTTCGTCGAGGACTGGTCGGGGCAAGACCTACCGCTCGAAGCCATCGGCCTGACCTCCATTCACTACAACTTCAAAGACGGCGAGATCTTGGACTCCGACATCCAGATCAACGACTCGGGCCTGCCGCTGGCCATCTGCACGCCCGGCGATTGCCAGCGCGGCATGATCGACGTGCGCAACGTGATCGTGCACGAGGCCGGTCATTTTCTGGGCCTGGGGCATAGCAACGACAGCGAGGCCACCATGTCCTTCGAGGCCTCCTCCGGCGAGACCAAGAAGCGCGACCTGCATGCCGACGACGTGGAGGGCATCTGCGCCATGTACGGCGCGTTGCCCGAACCCGACTGTCGCGACGCCGACTTTCAGCCCGACAACGGCTTCGGTGCGCCCTGCGTGGGGCCCGAGGAGCCGCCCACGCGCACGGTTTGTTCCTGCGCCGTGCCGGGCGGGGGGGCTCGTCCGCGCTCGGGAGCGTGGCTGCTGCCGCTTTTCGCGTGCGTGCTGGGGGCGCGTTTGCGTCGCCGCCGGTGTTAGGAGCCGCCGCAAAATAAGGTTACCAACTCGACTCCGAACCATCCCGCCCAGCTGCGTTGCGCCGCCTTCAAATACATGGAGTATTCGCGCGGCGTCGCGCCTTGCCGGACGGGCGCCTCGAAGCCGACTTGGCAACCTTGTTTCGCGGCGGCTCCGTAGCGGCCGCGGCGCTTCAGAAACACATGTCGCTGCAGTCGGCGCCGTCGTCGCGCCAGCGCAGGCAGGCTTCGCCCTCGGTGGCCTCGAGCAGCGGCTGCCAGCCGTCGCCGTCGTGGGCCCAGAGGTCGTCGATGGAGCCGCAGTCGGTCTTGCCGCCGAAGAGAAGCGCGCGGTCGCAGCTGCGGGAGTAGTGCAGGGTGTGGCTGCTGCGGCGCTCGGGGCTTTGGTGATCGACGACGGTGAAGTCGGGCGGAAACAGGCAGACGTCGAGCGCCGGCGTGTTCCACTCGTCGCCGCTCGATAGAAGCTGCCACTGCTCACTTTCGGGATCGAAGCTCCAGGTGTCGTTGCGGTTGCCCAGGGCCTGGTCGTCGTGGCCGCCGAAGAGCAGGTAGCGATCGCGCGTCTCGTCGTGTACCAGTCCCGCCCAGAAGCGACCCTCGGGGGCGTTGCCGTCGCCGTTGCCGCGGTGCAGGCGCGTCCAACTCAGGGTCTCGAGGTCCAGGGACCAGAGGTCGGCGAAGTAGCTTGCGGCGAAATCGAACGCGCTCTCGTCGGCGCCGCCGTAGACGACCAGGGCGTCGCGCTTTCTGTCGTAGAGCGCGGAGGCGAAGAGCCGGGCCGGCGGCAGCCCTTCGCTGGGCTGGTGGCGTCGCCAGCTGCCGTCTTCGGGGTCGAAGCTGTAGAGGTCGGCCAGGGCTTCGTAGAGCAGGCCGTCGTCGGAGGCGTTGCCGCCGAAGAGCCACAGGCGCTTGCGCTTGTCGTCCCAGGCCATGGCGCCATTGACCCGCGGTGAAGGGCGTTCGCCGCTCGCCTCCACGTTATGCCAGCGCCGCTCGGAGTTATCGAAGCGGAAGAGATCGTCGTAGAGTTCGAAGCGGCTGCTCTGGGCGTCGGGCTCGCGAAAGCGGCCGCCGAAGAGCCACAGCGAGCCGTCGCCGAAGGCCGCCATGTGGCGCCCGCTGGGGCTCGGCCCCGGGCCCTCGACGCGCGTCCAGGCGTTGCAGACCTCGTCGTAGATCCAGGTTTCGTCCAGGTATTTGACCGGACCCCCCGGCGCGCACATGGCGGGGATCGAGGGGCTGCCGCCGACCACGATCAGCTCGCCGCGCTCGGGATCGTGCCCGGCGGCGTGCTCGCTGAGCCGGCCCGGTCGGGCCTCGCCCAGGCCATCGCAGCGCTCGGGCGTGGGTTCGCAGCTTTCGAGCACGGGCCTTTCGCCGACGCTGCCGGCGGCGTCGGCGCCCGCCGCGTCATCGGAGACGCTGCAGGCGCTGGCGCCCAGGCACAGCGCGAGGGCCAAGCCCCGTGCGTGGCGGTGTCGTGGGCGGCGGAGGCGTGTGGACATGGGCCGGCAGTGTAGCCCAGGGCTACTACTGCTGTGACCCGGAAGTTTTGCGCCGGGACCTCGCCCGGTCCGGCGCGATCCAGGCCCAAGACTTCCAGGTCACCGCGCTACTGCTTCAGCTCCGCCCGGGCCGCCGCCTCGCGTCGGCGATCGAGCAGGGGGCGGAAGCTTTCGCATTTGGCGTCGGTGTGGTGGCAGGCGAAGCGCACATGCATGTGGTCTGCGTGCTTGGGGAAGTGGCGCACGATGCCCACCGGATGGCCGCGGCCGCTCGGATACTGAAACCAGCGATGCAGTTCGTCGCGGCTGGCGCCACGGGAGCGGGCTTCGCGATAGAGCGCGGGCTGCAGCCGGTAGTCGATAAAGACGGCTTCGAGCATGTCGCGCTCGAGCCAGTACTCGAGCAGGGTCCAGGTGCGCGCCGCGTCCAGCTCACGCGGCAGAAAGCGTCCGAAGCCGCAGACGCCCGCGGGGCAGGAGCGCTTGAAATAGGCCAGGTCGGCGTCGCGCCCGGATTGGTGGCTGCGGTGGTCGCGCATGCGGCCGCCCTTTTTCAAGCTCAGGTCGTGGATGCGCAGCTTGGGGGCCTGGGGGTGGCGTTTGGCCAGGTGGTCGAAGGCGGACACGATGCCGCGCACGGCCTCGTCGGTGCCGAAGGCGCGACCGCGCTCGCGGATTTCGTAGCCCCTGTGGCGCGGCAGCGGGCGACCGGCCTCCAGGTGGCCGCGGTCGGGGGCGCCCACCGAGTGGCTGTCGCTGCGCGGCCGCTTGGCGTAGAGCAGCAGTGTTTGACCGGCGCGGATGCGGTCGGGCTCGAGACCCGGATTCCAGCGCGCCACCTCGGCCAGGCTGACCTCGTAGCGGCGGGCGATGCCGGTGAGCGTCTCGCCGTCGCGCACGCGGTAGTCGATGCGCCGGCGGTCGCCGCCCAGGGCGATTTCCTGGCCCACCGCGATGCGGTCGGGGTTGATGTCGGGATTGTGGGCCAAAAGGTCGGCGAGCGAGATGCCGTAGTCGGCGGCGATTTCGCTGAGGGTTTCGCCCGCGGCCACGCGATGGGTCTCGGTGAGCGGACGCAGCTTGCTCGCCTGCGACTGGGCTGCATCCGTATCGGAATCGGAGTCGCGTGCACGTCGACTGCGCTCCCGTTCAGCGACCGCCGGAGTGACTGCGCACAGCGACCACAGCAGCAACAGCACCAGCGCAGGTGCGCGCGGCGGGCGCGACGCTGCCCGTTGGCTCGACAAGGCCATCCATTTCATCTACGCCAACGTCGCGAGCTGTCGCAAAAAAGCGGCAAACCGCTGCGCGAATGATGGGCAACGACTTCCTCGAACCGAGGCTGCTTGGCCGAAGCGGGCTCGTGTGCGCCCGCATGGGCATCGGCTCCGATCAGGGCCTGGATGCGGACTCCCTGTGCTGGGCCTTCGAGCGCGGCATCAACTACTTCTATTGGGGCTCCCGGCGTACGCCCGGCATGCGCGAGGCCATTGTCAGCTTGAGCCCGAGCCACCGCGAACAACTGGTGGTTGCGGTCCAGAGCTACGATCCGACGGGGCTTTTGTTGCCGCGCACCTTTCGACGCGGCCTCTCCGAGCTGGGGCTCGACTACGCCGACGTGCTGATCCTGGGCAAGCGCGACGGGGAGGTCAGCTCACGCATCGAAAAGGCGGTGCTCGCGCTCAAGGATGCGGGCCTCGTGCGAACGCTCTGCGTCAGCGCCCACGACCGCTCCATGTTCGCGCGGCACCTGGCCCGCGGCATCTACGACCTCATCATGGTGCGCTACAACTGCGCCCACCCCGGTGCCGAACGCGAGGTCTTCCCTTTGATCGACGCCATGGAACAACCACCGGGGGTTATCGTCTACAACGCCACGCGCTGGGGGCAGCTCTTCGACCCGGCTTTCATGCCGTCGGGGGAAGTCACTCCCGAGCCGACCCACCTCTACCGCCACGCGCTCTCCCACCGGCGCGTCGACATGGTGCTGACGGCGCCGGCGACCCGCGCCCAGCTCGCGCAGAACCTGGAGGCGCTCGAAAAGGGTCCGCTCGATGACGACGAACGCGCCTGGCTCGCGCGCGTGGGCCGGCATGTGCACGGGCTGAGCCCCAACTCGCGCTGGGACTTTCTCTTCCGCGCCAAGAAGTGACGGCGGGCGCTGGCTACCGGCCACTGGCCGGTTCCGGGCACGCGCTTATTGATCCACGCGTGAACCAGCATCAGACCGCCGCCGACCCTCCGGACGTCCTCGCCTTCGCCGAGATCCGCAAGCAACACGTGCAGCTGGCCGGCGGCAAGGGTAGTAACCTCGGCGAGCTTGCCGCCGCCGGCTTTCCCGTGCCGCCGGGCTTCGTGGTCACCGCTTCGGCCTACCTGCGCGCCATGGACGCCGCTGGCATTCGCGGGCAGCTGCTCGAACGCTCGCGCCAGCTGCCCCTGGATGACACGGACGACACCCGCGCCCTCGACGCCCTCAGCGGCGAGCTCAAGGCCCTGGTCGAGCGCGCCGCCATGCCCGAGGCGCTGCGCCAGGCCGTCACCGACGCCTACCGGAGCCTCGGGGCGCCCGCGCTGCGCGTGGCGGTGCGCTCCTCGGCCACCCTGGAGGACAGCGCCGGCAGCTCCTTCGCTGGCATGAACGAGACCTTCACCAATGTGCAGGGCGACGACGGGCTCATCGACGCCATCGTGCGCTGCTGGACCAGTGTCTGGGGCAGCCGCGTGCTCGCCTACCGCAAGAGCCAGGGCATCGATGAAGAGCCGGCCATCGCCGTGGTGGTGCAGACCATGGTCGATGCCGAAGCCTCGGGCGTGATGTTCACGGCCGACCCTGCAAGCGGCGACCGCGGTCGCGTGGTGATCGAGGCGGCTTTTGGTCTCGGGGAAGTCGTGGTTGGCGGCCAGGTCGAGCCCGACACCTACGTGCTCGCAAAGCAGGGCAAGCGACTTTTGTCGGCGCACCTGGGCGACAAGACCCATCGCCTGGAGCGCGACCCCGGGGGCGGCACCCGCCGCGTCGAGCTTCAGGGCGAAGAGCGCACCGCGCGCGTGCTCGACGACGCGCAGCTGATGGAGCTTTTGGACTTCGCCGAGCGCATCGAAGGCCACTACGGCTGTCCTCAGGACATCGAATGGGCCTACCAGGGCGGTCAGGCTCGCATTCTGCAGACGCGCCCGATCACCACACTCGGCGCCGAGGCGGGCACCGATGTCGAGCCCGCGGCGCCCGGCGGCACACTGCTGCTCACTGGCCTCGGCGCCTCGCCCGGCCGCGTGGTCGGCCGCGTGCGCAAGCTCGAGGGCCCCGAGCAGGGGCATCTGCTGCAAAAGGGCGAGATCCTGGTGGCCCAGATGACGACGCCGGACTGGGTACCGGTGCTGCGTCGGGCCGCCGCCCTGGTCACCGACAGCGGCGGCATGACCTGCCACGCCGCCATCGTCAGCCGCGAGCTGCGCATCCCCTGCGTGGTCGGCACCCGCAGCGCCACCCAGACCCTGCGCGACGGCGAGCTGGTCACCGTCGACGGCAAGAAGGGTCAGGTGCTGGAGGGTGACGTCGCAGGCGGCTCTGCCGAGGCGCCGGTGAGCGTTGGCCACGAGTTGTCGGCCATGCCCGTGCGCGAAAACCTCGGCACCCGCATCATGGTCAACCTCGCCATCGCCGAGCGCGCCGAGCAGGTGGCGGCCCAGGCGGTCGACGGTGTGGGCCTTCTGCGCGCCGAGTTCATGATCACC
Source organism: Myxococcales bacterium (assembly GCA_029880325.1). GTDB lineage: Bacteria > Myxococcota_A > Polyangia > Polyangiales > JAFGIB01 > JAOUOP01. The sequence continues at coordinate 78,874 of JAOUOP010000012.1, forward strand.
GACGCCCTCGAGGGCGCCCACCCCAAGTTGCTGATGGAAGAAGGGCGCAGCGAGGAATTCATCGAGCGTATGACCGCTTCGGTCCTGGCCATCGCACGCCCCTTCGCCCCGCGCCCGGTGATCTACCGCAGCTACGACTTTCGCAGCAACGAGTTCCGCAAGCTGCGCGGTGGTGATCGCTTCGAGCCGAGCGAGGAAAACCCCATGATCGGCTATCGCGGCTGCTATCGCTACGTGCAGGAGCCGGCGCTCTTCCAACTCGAACTCGAGGTGCTGGCACGGGTGCGCGAGCAATCCCCCAACGTGCAGTTGATGATTCCCTTTGTGCGCACGCTCTGGGAGCTGCAAGCTTGCTTCGCCCTGCTCGACGCCCACCGCCTGGGCCGCGACCGCCAGCTCGAGCGCTGGGTGATGGCCGAAGTGCCGTCGGTGGTCTACCGCATTCCGGACTACGCCAAGCTCGGAGTCAGCGGCGTCTCCATCGGCACCAACGACCTGACCCAGCTGATGCTCGGCGTCGACCGCGACTCCGAGCTATGCGCCGAGCTCTTCGACGAAGCTGACGCTGCCGTGCTCGACGCCATCGCCCGCATCATCTCCGCCGCCCGCGCCCACGGCCTCAAGAGTTCGCTCTGCGGCCAGGCCCCGAGTAATCGGCCGGCCTTTGCCGAGCACCTCGTCCGCTACGGCATCGACTCGATCTCGGTCAACCCCGACAGCGTCGACCAGGTGCGCCAGGTGGTGGGCGCGGCCGAACGCAGGGTGTTGCTCGAAGCGGCGCGAAAGTAGCTCCGCGCACGGCGTCAGGGGCGGGCTTGCGCATCGGCTGCGATTGCGGCCTAAATGCCGCCATGCTCTACGAACTCGAAGGCAAGCGTCCGCAGCTGGACGAAAGCGTATTCGTCGCAGACTCGGCCCACGTTATCGGCCAGGTGGTGGCCGAGCGCGACGCCAGCATCTGGTTCAACGTGGTGATCCGTGCCGACAACGACCTGATTCACATCGGCAGCGGCAGCAACATCCAGGACGCCTCGGTGCTGCACACCGACGAGGGCCTGCAGGTGCGCATCGGTCGCGGGGTCACCGTCGGTCACAAGGTCATGCTGCACGGCTGCAGCATCGGCGACTACTCGCTGATCGGCATCGGCGCGGTGGTGCTCAACCGGGCCCGCATCGGCAAGCATTGCCTGATCGGCGCCGGCGCCCTGATCACCGAGGGCAAAGAGATCCCCGACGGCTCGGTGGTGATGGGCGCACCGGGCAAGGTGGTGCGCGAGGTCAGCGCCGCCCAGCGCATGATGCTCGAGGGTTCGGCCGCCCATTACATCCGCAACGCCGCCCGCTTCAAGACCAGCTGCAAGCCGCTTTGAGGCCGGCTGCACGCGCTCTGCACAGGCGGCGTTTGTGTCCTGTTTTCCCGGGTTTTTGCGGGCTTTTCGGGAGGGCGACGCCGCTCGGCGGAGCAATTTGAAAGAAGTGCAAATCGGGGGTAGGGTCCCGCCCTCTGTTGACCCGCGGGAGTCTCCATCATGAGCATCGATTTTACGGATAAGGTCGCCATCGTCACCGGCGCTGGCGGAGGTCTTGGACGCACACACGCCCTGGAACTTGCCAAGCGTGGTGCCAAGGTCGTGGTCAATGACCTCGGCGGCGCGGTGGACGGCACCGGCGGCTCGAGCGTAGCGGCCGACAAGGTCGTCTCCGAGATCAAGGAAGCCGGCGGCGAAGCCATTGCCAATGGTTCCAGCGTCAGCGACGAGACCGGTGTTGCCAACCTGGTCAAGCAGACCATGGACGCCTACGGGCGCATCGACATTCTCATCAACAACGCCGGCATCTTGCGCGACAAGAGCTTCAAGAAGATGGAGATCGACGACTTCCGGGTCGTCATCGACGTCCACCTGATGGGTTCGGTGATCTGCACCAAGGCCGTGTGGCCGATCATGAGCGAGCAGCAGTACGGCCGCATCGTGATGACCACCTCGCCCTCGGGCTTGTTCGGCAACTTTGGTCAGACCAACTACGGCGCGGCCAAGCTCGGCCTGGTCGGCTTCATGAACACCCTCAAGATCGAGGGCCAGAAGAACAACATCCGCACCAACGCCATCGCCCCGGTCGCCGCCACGCGCATGACCGAGAACCTGATGCCGGCGCAGATGCTGGAGCGCCTCGGGCCCGAACTGGTCAGCGCCGGCGTGGTCTACCTGTGCAGCGAGGACGCGCCCAACGGCGTCGTGCTGCAGGCCATGGGGGGTCGCTTCAGCGTGGCCGCTGTCGTGGAGAACAAGGGTGTCGACCTGGGTGCCGACTGCTCGGTCGAGGCGGTTGCCGAAAACTGGGAAAAGATCAGCGACCTGACCGGCGCGCGTCCTCGCAGCCGCTGAGTTCACGTCCACGACGCATCGAGCGCGGGCAGCCCAGGTTGTAGCTGGTGCCGTCTGCGCTTTGTTGCGTAAAGCATCTTGCAAATGCCTGAAGATCCCAACGCGATCGACTTCCCTGGGGCGCGTGCTCCGGACCGGCAGCGCCAGGTCGACACCTCCGGCGTGCGTCTTGCGGTTTATGAGTGGGGTGCGCCCGACGCGCCGCCGGTGATCCTGGTGCACGGCGGCTTCGACTTCGCCCGCACCTTCGACGTCTTCGCGCCCCTGATCGCCGACGGCGGCTACCGCGTTGTCAGCTTCGACCATCGGGGCCACGGTGACTCGGAGCACGCGGCGCTCTACAGCTGGGTTGCCGACGAGCGCGATCTTTTGGCCGTGGTCAACTCGACCAGCCCCCAGCCCTGCCCTGCGATCGGCCACTCCAAGGGCGGCTCCATGCTGGTTCACCTGATCCAGGCCTTGCCCCACCGCTTCACGCGCTTTGTGGCCATCGACGGTCTGCCCTTCCGCAAGCCGCCGCCCGACGTGGCCGAGCGCGAGCGGGTCGAGCCCATGCGCGACGAGCTGACCGGCTGGCTCGACCACCGCCGGCGTGCCGCCGAACTGTCGCGCAAGCCCGGCACCATCGACGGCCTGGCCGAGCGTCGCGCGCGCATGAACCCGCGGCTCAGCAAGGCGTGGCTGCGCTACCTGGTGCGCCACGGGGCGCGGCAGGATGCCGATGGCTTCCGTTGGAAGATCGACCCGACCTTGCGCATGGGCGGCATCGGCCCCTGGCGCTCGCGCTGGGCCAGCGACCGCCTGCCCGGCCTTCCGGTTCCCATGTTGGCTATCTTTTGTACCGTGCAGGAACCGATGGGTTGGGGCGTCGATCCGGCGGACATCGAGCCCTACATGCCGCCCGACAGCCGCATCGAAGTGATGGAGGACACAGGTCACTTTATCCACATCGAGCGTCCCGAGCGCACCGCCGAGTTATGCCTCGAGTTTTTGCGGGAGGGGCCGTGATCGAAGAGCTGGTCCACGCGCGCGTCCGGCTTGCCTTGCATCGGCTGCGGGATGGTGAGGGCACGGCGCTTTTGTTCTTGCATGGCCTCGGTGAGCGCTCGCCGCAGCGCCTCGACCGGCGCTATGACGCATGGCCGGGGCCGGTGGCGGCCCTGGACTTCACCGGGCACGGCGCTTCGACGGTTCCGTCCGGCGGCGGTTACACCGCCGAGATCCTGATGGCAGACGCCGACGTGGCCCTCGGTCGCCTGGGGTGCGCCACGGTTGTCGGTCGCGGGCTCGGCGGCTACGTGGCGTTGATGCTCGCCGGGGCGCGGCCCGAGCAGGTGCGCGGGGCGATCATCCTCGACGGGCCGGGGTTGGCGGGCGGCGGCACGGGCACCACCTCGCCCTTCGTGCCCGTCGTCGACCGGACGGCGCTGGCGCCGCCCGATCCCTTCGCACTGGCGGATCTCGCGACCGACATTCGGCCGCCCGACTACGCGAGCCTCTACGCCCGCCTGGCCTCCCAATTTTCCCAGTTGGCGCGACCGGTGTCCGTCTGCGCCCGCGAGCGAGCCAGCTGGCTGCAGGCGGTGACCGCGGAGGCGGGGGTGGAGGAGACCACCCTCGAGGAGGCGCTCGCCTATTACGCGCGGCGCCGCTGAAACCGGGTGCTGCCGCGGGTACCGAGGGCCAGACCCCCCGAGGGAGGGGGGCTGCCTGGATTGCTGGCAACTCGCGCGGGTGCCGGGATGGGCCTATGCTTTGCATGCGGCATGTCCCAGGACGACGACGATTTCGACCCGGTCCAGCTACCGGACGAGGCCCAGCGCATCGACGCCTATCGCGGCGAAGCGCGCTGGACTCGAGAGCGCTTCGAGCGCCTCCACGGTCGGGCCTTCCTGCTAATGCGGCGCGTGCAGGCCGAGCGCGCGAAACGTCCCGCCCGGCGCATCCAAACCCTGATCCAGGAGCTGCCGGCAGAGTCCTTTCGCGACCTACCGCCCGACCGCTACCTGATATTCCCCCTGCGCAAGACCGAGCGTTCGCTGATCGAGCGCTTCTATTCGGTCGGCCAGACGCGCAACAACGACGTCGTGATTCGCGACGCCACGGTCAGCAAGTTTCACGCCTATTTTCAGGACGACGGATCCGGGGGCTGGCTCCTGCAGGATGCGCAATCGAGCAACGGCACCTACGTCAACGAGGAAGCGGTGCCCGAGCAGGATCAGGGTGACCCGGTCCCGGTGCGGCCGGGTGACCGTGTGCGCTTCGGTACGGTCGAGCTGGTGCTGCTGGACTCCGAGGACTTTCTCTCGCTGCTCAGGCAGGTTCACGGCGGACGGTGACTGAACGCGGGTGTGCAGCGCGGCCGGCCGGCGCGCGCCGACGGGGAGGCATGACTTCGCGGCTGCCAGCGCTGCTTCTGTCGTTGTTGCCGTTGCTGGCGTGCTCCGAGGCGCGCCCACGACCAGAGGCCGAGCCCCAGGTCGAGCAGCCTCCGCCGCGGTTGGACAAGATCCTGCTCGCGGTCGTGACGCCGACGGAGTCGGAGAGCGGGGAGGGGACGCAGGCGAAGAAAGCGCCTGGGCGCAAGCCCGAGCCGGTTTCTGCGGCGCTGCGCTTCGAGCGTACCTTCGCGAGTTCGCCGAATCCGGCGCAGGCACTGACCAGCCTCCTGCTTTCGCGTTCGGCGACCGAGCCTCCATTGGCCGGCCTGCCTGAAAAGGTGCCGGCGGAGGTGGGCGACGCCGCCGCGCGCGTGCCCCTTCAGGTTCATCTCGGTCGCGCCGGCTTTGCGACCTACGCATCGATCGCCGATCCAGCGCTTCACGCACCCGCTTTGAGTACCGGCTTCGATGCGTTGCTCGAGGCCAGTGCTGCTCCATGGGAGGGCGCCGATGCGCTGCTGCGGAGGCTGGCGTCCGACAAGGGGCGTGGCTTTGGCTACCTGCAGCTCTCGCTGCCTGCGCCCGTCGATCCCGAGGCGGTACTGCGCCGGCTTCGCGACGGGTTGGTGGCGCTCGGGGTGGATGCCCATAGCCTGATCGTGCTGACCTGCACCCCCGCGGGGGCCGCTGCTGGGGCGGCGGCAGGCGACGCGACCGAGACGCTTGAAGACATGACCGACGAGCAACTCGGTCAGCGCTTCCACGACCGCCGCATGAAGGTACCCCTTGTCTTCGACTGGTCCCGCGGGCTGCCCGGCGGCAAGCGCTGGGACTATGCGAGCCACATCGACGTGGTTCCGAGCGTGCTCGTGCTGGCGGGCGTGTCGCTGCCTGCGGGCCTTGCGGGGCGCGACCTGCTTCCGCGCCAGCAGCCGGAGCGACCTCTGTTGATGGGCGAGTACCTGGGGCTTCAACCGATCCTTTCGGTGCGCGGTGAGCGCTGGAAGGTGACCCAGGGGCCGACCGGCAAACGGCTTGCGGTATTCGACCTCGAGCGGGATCGAGGCGAGCGGCGTAACCTCTTCCAGGGGGACCGCTCGAACGTCCGCGAGGCACTCCACTTCTACTTCGGCGTACTGTCACGGGACCCCTACCTGCAGCGCATGAAAGGCGAGAGCCGGCCATGAAAATCGCCTGGATGACTGACGTACACCTGGATTTCGTCGATCGGGAGACGGTTGACGCCCTGATCGCGAGGCTGCGGGCCAGCGGTGCCGGCGCCGTCGCGATCACGGGAGACATCGCTGAGGCTGACAGCGTGGAGGCTCACCTCGAAACGCTTGCTGCCGGGCTCGACGTGCCGCTCTACTTCGTGCTCGGCAACCACGACTACTACGGTGCATCGATTGAGGCGGTGCGAAAGCGCATGGATCGGCTTTGTTCGCGGACGACGTCCCTGTGCTACTTGAGTGGTTCCGAACCGGTGGCGTTGACTCCGGGTTGGGCACTGGTTGGGCATGATGGCTGGGGTGACGGTCGAGCGGGCGACTACGCGCGCTCTCCGGTGATGCTCAACGACTACGTGCACATCAAAGACCTGGCCGGCCTCGACAAGCAAGCGCGTGGTGAGCGGCTCGCGGCCCTGGGCCGGCAGGCCGCCGAGCACCTGCACCGGGTCCTGCCGCAGGCCCTGGCTCTCTGCTCCAGGGTGCTGCTCTTGACGCACGTACCACCGCTGACTACCGCGTGCTGGCATCAGGGCAAGACCGCCGACGACGACTGGGCCCCGCACTTCGTGTGCCAGAGCGTCGGCGAGGCCATCCTGGAGATCATGGCTGCCCATCCGCAACAGCAGCTGCGCGTACTATGTGGCCACACTCACAGTGAAGGCATCGACCGCCCACGCCCCAACATCACGATCATGACCGGCGCAGCGGACTATGGCCGACCGGCCATTGCGGACACGCTCGAACTCGATTGACGGCAGCACCCGTCCGCCATCTCTCGGAACGTGCCGGCCCGAAACGTGCCGGAGGTGTTTGTGACAAGTGGTATGCTTCCGGCATCGAGGAGGCTGGTGGTGGCGAGAGGGATGATCCTGCGGATTGTTGGCGGCTTTTGGGCTTGCGTGGTGCTGGTGTTGCTGGCCGCTTGCGGGGGGCTTTCGAAGTTGCCCGATGAGGGCGGTCCCGGCTGGCTCGAGTTGCATAGCCAGAACTTTGTGCTGCAGACCGATCTCGCGGAGCCCGAGGCCGTCGCGGTCCTGGAGCGGGCCGAGCGGCTGTTTACTGGTCTGTTGCATGCCGGTTGGCCGAGCGGTGGGGTGATGCACCTGCGGCTGCGCCTGGTGGTGTTCGCCGAGCGAGAGGATTTCGAGCACTTCGGCGGCGACGATATTGCCGGCTATCACGTGGCCAATGCCCTCTTCGAGCCGATGGTGGTGATGCCTGCCCCGACACGGCTGGAGGGGGTCGAGACGTTGGCCCATGAGCTGACGCACTACATCGCCTATCAATCCATGCAGCGGCACCCCGCCTGGCTCGCCGAGGGGATGGCCGTGTACTACGAGAGCGCTCGCTACGATTCCGAAGGGAACTTCGTGATCGGACGGGTTCCGCGCGGTCGCTGGCGGTCGCTACGCTTTGTCGGGCTGATGCCCACCGCGACGCTGATGTCCGAGGATACCGATCCATTTGCTTCCTGGAATTTCTATCCAACCGCCTGGCTCCTGACCCACTATTTGATGTCGAAGCAGCGGCAGGCGTTCGACCACTATTTGCGCGCGCTGGGCCAGGGTGAGCCGCACGCACAGGCCTGGCGTGGGGCATTCGGCGATCTCGATCACACGACGCTCGATCATCTGATCCATCAGTACGCGCAGGACGGCGCCTATGACAACTTCGGTTTGAAGGTTCCCGCGGCCGCGAAGGTGAGTTCGCGGCGAGCCCTGGACAGCGCGGATGTGTCGGCACTGCGAGCGCTGCTCCATGTGAGTTGTCCCAGCGAGGAACAGCGGTCGCGCGCCGCCGTACAAGCCCACCTCGAGGCCGCGCTGGGCCGCGATCCGCAACATCTATACGCCCGCGCCGTGCGCGCCGTGTACACGAAGTCCGTCGCCGAGTCCAAGGAGCAGGCTCGTGAGCTGGCGCGCGCCAACTCGCGTTCCTGGCTTGCGTGGCTCCTTTTGGCCACGTCCTACGACGTCGAGGACAATGGTGCCAAGGGTCAAGACGCCGCGCTCGAGCGGGCGGTCGCGGTGGCGCCGCATCAGCCCTACGCGCTGATGCTCTTGGCCCAACGAAAAGCCAAAAACGGTGAGCGCGAGCTGGCGCTACAACGCTCCGAGCAGGCGCTGCGTTTGCAGTCGAACAATGCCGAGTTGATGCTTCTGCGCGCAGGGGTGCTGGCCGAGCTGGGCGATTGCGCGAGGCTGAAGACGGTCACGCAGGCGCTTACAGCGCGCCCACCAAGCCACGGCGGGCTGAACAAAGTGGGTCGTCTGCAGCTGTTGGAGCACGCCGCGCGATGTCGCGATGTCGCCGCCGCCCTCCCGATTGCCGAACCCAGGCCAGCACCCGTCGCAGCACCCGTCGCAGCTCCGATCGCGGCGCCGGACGGCGGTCCCGATCCATGACCCCAGTCGGCTGCCAGGCGTCTTCGCCACCGCGAAGCACGGCCTTGACCAGCCGTGGATTGCATGTCACACCGACATCCATGATTCCGATCACTACATCGACTTTGCGTCGCTGGTGGGGCCTTCGCGTGTTGCGGAGGCGCTAGCGTTCGGGATCCTTTCACTGGACCGCGATGAAGAAGCCGCCTCCCACCGGGGCGGCTTTTTTCGTGCTCGATATGCGCGTGAGCTCGCCCCCGGGAGGCTGATGGGAGCGAGATCATGACCGGTACGAGCATGTTTGAAGATACAGCGCGTTTCGAAACCGATGGCGGTGTCGAGGTGCGCCGGCGAGTGGAGCCGATCGATGGCCAGCAGGCCGTTCAAGCCTTGCAGCTGGCGCTCGACAGCCGGCGCGGCGCGCTGTTTACGTCGGGCTTCGAGTATCCGGGGCGCTATTCCCGTTGGGATCTGGCCTTTTGTGACCCGCCGCTTTCGCTCGAAGGCGCAGGCCGACGTTTTTGCGTCACGGCACTCAATCAGCGCGGCCAGGTGTTGCTCTCGGCTTGCCAAGAGGCTCTCGAAGCTTGCGCCGAAGTGGTCGCGTTCGAGCGCCAGGGCCCGGCGCTGCGCGGTGAACTCGCCACGCCTTCGGTGGACTTGACCGAGGAGCAACGCACGCACAGGCCTTCGCTGCTTTCGGTGGCGCGGGCCCTGTGTCGGTTCTTTGCCTCTCCCGAAGATCGGTACCTGGGCCTCTATGGTGCCCTCGGCTACGATCTCGTCTTCGCCTTCGACCGCTTGATCATGAAGCGCCCGCGCGCTGCAGCCCAGCGCGACCTGGTGCTCTATCTGCCCGACTCGATCGTCGCCGTAGATCACCAGCGCGGGCAGGCCCATCGTCTTCGCTACGAGTTTTCTTTCCGAGGCGAGCGCACCATGGACCGCGCCGGCGGCGGCGCGGCGGTGCCCTATCGCGCCGCCACGGAGGTTCGCCACGCCCGCGACCATGCCGAGGGCGAGTTCGCCGATGTGGTGCGCCGCGCCCGGGAGGCTTTCAGCCGCGGCGATCTTTTCGAGGTAACTCCAAGTCAAATCTTCGGCTATCCTTGCGAAGATCCGCCGTCGCGCGTGATGGAGCGGCTGCGCGAGCGCAACCCGTCGCCCTACGGCTTCTTCATCAATCTCGGCGCATCCGAGTATCTCGTCGGCGCCTCGCCCGAGATGTATCTCCGCGTCAATGGCCGGCGCGTGGAGACCTGTCCCATCGCCGGCACGTGCCCTCGCGGTGAAGACGCGTTCGGCGATGCCGAGGCCATTCGCTCCCTTCTGGCCTCCGACAAGGAAGAAGCGGAGCTGACCATGTGCACGGACGTGGATCGCAACGACAAGGCGCGCGTGTGCGAGCCGGGCAGCGTTCGCGTGATCGGGCGCCGTCAGATCGAACTCTATTCGCGTCTGATCCACACCGTCGATCACGTGGAGGGGCAGCTGCGCGCGGGCTACGACGGTTTCGACGCCTTTCTGAGCCATCTGTGGGCGGTGACCGTGACCGGCGCCCCCAAGCTCGCGGCCATGCAGTTCATCGAGGATCACGAGCGCTCGCCGCGGCGTTTCTATGGCGGCGCGGTGGGCGTCTTTGGCTTCGACGGGCACATCAACACCGGCCTGACCTTGCGCACCCTTCGCATCGACAACGGTGTCGCCGAAGTGCGGGCCGGCGCGACGCTGCTCTACGACAGCGAGCCTGAGGCCGAGGATGCCGAGTGCGCCCTGAAGGCTTCAGCCCTGCTCGACGCCCTGGGCGCGCAGTCACGCGGCGCCGACAGCCCGGCGTCAACGCCGGCGACCGACGTTACCCGACGGGTGGGTCGCGGCGGTGGCCGCAGCAAACGCGTGCTGCTGGTGGACCACGAGGACTCCTTCGTCCACACGCTGGCCGACTACTTCAGACAGGCCGGCGCGACTGTCACCACCCTGCGCCACGGCTTCGAGCACCGACGCCTCGACGCGCTCGAGCCCGACCTGGTGGTACTTTCGCCGGGGCCAGGCCGCCCCGGGGATTTTCGCATTGCCCAGCTACTCGATGGGCTGCTCGCACGCGGCGTCTCCGTATTCGGCGTCTGCCTCGGGCTGCAGGCCATCGCCGAGTTTTTCGGCGCCCCGCTGCGTACCCTGGCCACGCCCTGCCACGGCAAGCCCTCGAAGGTGCGCGTGCTCGGCGGCCGCCTGCTGGCCGAGATTCCCACCGAGATCACGGTGGGTCGCTACCACTCGCTCTACGCCAGTCCGGGCGAGCTGCCCTCCGTGCTGCAGACCACGGCACAGACCCTGGACGCGCAGGTGGTGATGGCCCTGGAGCACCGCGAGCTTCCGCTGAGCGCCGTGCAGTTTCACCCCGAGTCGATCCTCAGCGCCCGCGGTGGCCTGGGCCAAGCTCTGGTGCAGCGGGTGGTGCAGTTGGCATGAGCGCCCTACAATTGCTGTCGCCTTGGCACGCCTGCAGCGCACAACCACGGTTCGACTGCTGGCGCTCGGACTCGCCGCCTGCGCCGCCCCGCGCAGCGAGCCGCTGCCTTCGCCGGCTGAGGCATCGAAGCCCGCCGCTGAAGCCCCCCTGGCGGCGCCCCCCGAGGCCAACGTTCATGGCGGGGCCATTGCCGATGCCGGCCCCGGGGCCCCGCCCCGAGGCGCCGCGGCCGCCGCCCAGGTGGCGGCCGATTCCGTGGCGACCGACCCCGTGGCCGAAGTGCTCGCGCTGCCGCCTTCCCACAGCCGCTCGCTCGGCGGCCCCGACAGCGGCCAGCTGCAGGGCGCGGTGGCGCTACCGGAGCGCGGCCCGGGCTTCATCCACAACCCGCGTCGCCCCCACGACGCGCGCCACGGCACCGTCGAGTTGGTACAGGCGATCGTGCGCGCGGCTGCCGTCGTGGAGCGCGAGCTGCCCGGCAGCGGCCTGGTGGTCAACGACCTGAGCCTGCCGGAGGGCGGACCCATCGCCCAACACGGCTCCCACCAAAACGGTCGTGATGCCGACATTCTCTTCTACTCCGTCGACACCCGCGGTCGGCCCCTGCCGTCGGTGGGGGTGCCCATCGATCCGGAGGGCAAGGGCTGGGACTTCAAGGATTTGTCCACACCGGTCGACGACGTGCGCCTCTCCCTCGACGCGCCGCGCACCTGGCGTTTCATGCAGGCGCTGGTCGAGGTCGCCGGCGAGCACCTGCAGCGCATCTTCATTGTCGAGCACGTCCGCACCATGCTGCTCGAGCAGGCGCGCCGAGTCCGGGCGCCGCGGGCCGCCGTGGAGCGCTTCGCCCTGGTCAGCTGCCAGCCGGGCACGCCCCACGACGATCATATGCATTTGCGTTTCTTCTGCGCCCCCGACGACATCGCCGAGGGCTGCCTCGACAAGGCTCCAATTTATCCCTGGCACAAGCAGGCGCTGGCCGCCCAGGGCCTCGAGGCGGTACGGGAAACCTGGAAAGACCGCCGCGCCCGCCGCGCCCAGGTGGCCGCCCGCACCACCACGCGCGAGCAGGCGCGGCAGCGGGCGCAGCGCAAGTGGGGCAAGCTGCACAAGCGCGTGCGCGATTTCCTCGAGCTGCGCGAGTCCTGGGCGAAGAAAACGACCCCCGCGCGTCCCTACTGCCGCTGAACACCGGGCCGGCGCAAACTTTTTTCAAAAATACGCCCCTTTCGACGCACACACCCACGAATGCCACCCGTGGTGGTCGCGCTCTTTTGCCCTGCTGCTGGGCCTGTGGGCCGGCTGCGGGGGCATCGGCGGTTCTCCGACGGGCGCCGCCGGTGCGATCGCGATCGAGCCGTCGGAACTCGAGTGCGGAAAAGCCGCGCTCGTGCTGGGCGAGCCCCCCCTGCCTGCCGATGTCGACGCCATCCTCGAAGCACGTTGCCGCGCCTGCCACGCTCGCCCCACCGCGCGCCACGCGCCGATGCCCCTGGTCAGCTGGCAGGACGTGGTGGCGCTGGCGCCCAGCGTCGAAAGCGAACCGGTCTACGAAATCATCGGCCGGGGCCTGGTCGACGAGCGCGCCCCGATGCCCCCGAGCCGCGAGTCCCGGCTCAGTCACGCCGAGCTGCAGCGCCTGCTCGCTTGGGTGCAGGGCTGCGCACCGCCCGGGCCCCGAGGCGCGGCGGCCGAGACCGGTTTCCAGCAGCGGAGGCCGCCGCCGCCCATGCAGGTCCATGGAGCATTGGTCATGATCGCACCCATCGCCCGTTCGCTCACCCTGGCACAGCTGCTGACCGCGCTCTGTGTCAGCACCGGATGTGCGGCCGATACAGACGACGGCGCGAGGGAGACGCCCGATGCTTCGGCCCATGACTACGTGCCCTGCGACGCGGAAATGACTCCCTTTGCGTTGAACATGGTCGCCGAAGGGGAAAGTGGCCTCGTATTGGCCAAGCTGCTCAACGCCAGGCCCGCACCGCCGCAGAAGTTCATCAATGACTGGACTCTCGAGTTCAGCGACGCCGACGGCAAGGCGCTGTCGGGCATCGAGATCACCATGGCGCGCACCTGGATGCCGGCCCACGCGCATGACGGCCGTGTGGCGCCGGTGGTTACCGATCAGGGAGAGGGCGTGGTGCAATTCGACGACTTGAACCTCTGGATGCGCGGGGCATGGGAGATCCAGATCGAGGTACTGAGCGATGGCCAGGGCGACCGCATCGTCTTTGATGTTTGTATTGAGGAGTGAGCCGCATCCACGCGTGGCGGTGGCGTCCTGCTGGCCGTCGGTGGCGCTGGCGGGGCTCATGCTGTGCGCTTGCAGCTCCGACGGCGACACCGAGGCCTGCCTGCCGCCGCTGGAACTCGAGTGTGGGGTCACCTTCCAACCGACCTTCGAGGCATTCTTCGAAAACCAGCTGGGCAGCACCTGCGGCGGCAAAAACACGGCAGGCTCCTGTCATGCCGAGGCCGGCGCCCACGGGGGGCTGGTGCTGGAGCACATCGACCTGGCCTACGACAACCTGCTCGGAGCTGCCGGCGGTGAGCCGCTTGTGATCCCGGGCGATCCGGAGTGCAGCCCCTTGATGAAGCGCCTGGAGTCCGACGACCCGGGGTTCGTGATGCCCGTGGGCAATAAGTTGACCGAGGGCGAGCTATGCGCGATTCGGCAGTGGATCGAGAGTGGGGCGGAACGGTGAGTGTCAGGTCGCTCGCGATCGTCGCCGCGGCCGCCAGCCTCGTGGCCTGCGGCTGCGACGCCGGGGGCGAAGAAGCGTCCACCAAGACCGTCGAGGAGCTGCGCAGTCCCGAGACCTGCAAGCAATGCCATCCACGACACTACGAAGAGTGGTCAGGAAGCATGCACGCCTACGCGGCCAAGGATCCCGTCTTCCTCGCCATGAACCGGCGTGGTCAGCGCGAGACCGATGGCGCCCTCGGCGACTTTTGCATCAAGTGCCACGCGCCGCTGGCGGTGCAGGCGGGGTTGACCACCGACGGTTTGAATCTGGACGAGGTGCCCGACGAATACGAGGGCATCACCTGCTACTTCTGTCACAACGCCGTCGACGTCGTGGGTGACCACAACGCAGACGTGATCGTCGCCAACGACACCACCATGCGCGGTGGCATCACCGACCCGCGAACAGCGTCGGCCCACCACGCCCAGTACTCGGAGCTACACGACCGCAACAGCCCAAGAAGTTCGGAGTTTTGCGGTGGCTGCCACGACATCGTCACGCCCGCGGGGGTCGAGCTGGAGCGCACTTTTCAGGAGTACCGAGAGAGCGCGTTTGCCACCACGCCGGGCGCCTTCGATAGCTGCGTTGGCTGCCACATGCATGCCGACTACGACCTGCCCGTCGCTGACGATCCCGACACCATGGTGCCGACGCGCACCGTGCACGAGCATCTCTTCGTCGGCGTCGACGTGGCCCTCGATGACTTTCCGCACCGCGAAGCCCAGCGCGCGGCCATCGAGTGCGACCTGGCCAATGGCACCGGCATTTTCTCGATCGCGGCCACCCCGGATGGTCAATTCGAGGTGTTGCTCGAGACCGATGCCGGTCACATGCAACCCAGCGGGGCCGCCCAGGATCGGCGCATGTGGCTGCGCTTTATCGCCTACGACGAAAACGATCAGGTGATCTACAGCAGTGGCGACGTTGCCAGCGACGAGGTTGTCGACAAGCCCGAGGGCGATCCGCAGCGCGACCCCAACCTCTGCCTATTTCGGGATCGGCTCTACGACGAAGAGGGTGAAGAGGTGCATATGTTCTGGGATGCGGCGTCGGTCGAGAGCCATCAGCTTCCCACCCGCACCGACTTCAACGTGCCCCATACCGTGGCCTGCACCTACCGCACGCCCGCCTTGCCGGCCCGGGTCGAGGTCGCCCTGCGCATGCGTCCGATGGGACTGGATGTGCTGAGCGATTTGGTCGACTCCGGGGATCTCGAGCCTTCCATCGTCGAACGCATGCCGACTTTCACCATGCACGGAGCAGTCATGCACTGGAGTCTTGACGAGGATGGCTTTGACACGGTCAAGCGCATCGAGCCCTTCCCGATCGACTGCCCCGACCAGTACCGCTGTCTCTTGCAGGGTGGCGACATCGACAGCTGCACGCCCGGGGGCTGAAGCCGACCCCTTCGGATGCGCAGTTGTAGGCAGTCGCCTACATGAGGCGGTGGGCCAGTTCTGCGCCGGCCATCCACAAATTGGGTCACCTGTCGTGGGGCACCCATGGGAGGGAATTCACGTAACTTTACGGGTGTCGTTGCGTAACCAGGACTGTGCCCGGCGCGCGCGCGAGGGGCATGGCTTGGACGAGGAACTCCCAATCGGCGCCGGACTGTGGCACAGTAGCGCCCTGCTCTTACCGTTTCGGAGGGTGCCGTTGGCCTGACGAAGCGGACTTCGTGTCAAATAACAACTTCAGGCCGCGATTCCGTGCGTTGGAGAGGTTGTTTGTGCACATCGACGACAACTCATCTGGAGAAGACAACACAATGAACACGGGATTGAAGAACAAGCTTTTGATCATGGCGACCGCGGCCGGCCTTGCAGGCTTTGGCGTTGCCTGTGGCGGTTCCGAGGAGCCAGCTGCTGAAGAGGGTGCGGCCGAAGAGTCCTCCGGTGGTGAGGGTTCCTGCGCTGGCGCCGAAGAAGGCGGCGGCGAAGAGGGCGCGGCCGAAGAAGGCGGCGGCGAGGCTGAAGGCGGCGGCGAGGGTTCGTGCGGCGAAGGCTCCTGCAGCTGAACACCCGCTGTTGACAGCGCCCTCCGATCTCGTGATCGGAATTCAAGCCAGCGCGTCCTGCCCCCAGAGGGCGTGGCGCGCTGGTTTTTTTTTGCTTCGCGCGGTGTGCTGAGCGGTAGGAGCGAAGGCGACGTTTGACATGGCAAAGCAAGACACCATCGAGGGTATCGGCATCGGCCTGCGCTACGCGATGGCGCGTCAGACCCTGGCGTCTGAGGTGCCGGAGATTCGCTGGCTCGAGATCCACCCCGAAAACTATGTGCAGCGCGGGGGCCGTTTTCGGCACCTGCTGGAGCAGGCCGCAGAGCGTTTCCCTCTGGTGACACACGGCTTGACCCTCGGTTTCGGGGCGGTCGAACGCGCCGAGGAGAGCTATGTGCGGCCGCTGCGCGACTTCCTTGCGGCCATCGGTACGCCCTGGCACAGCGAGCACCTGTGCTTTTCGGGTACCGACGGCGTGATGCTGCACGACCTGCTGCCGCTGCCCTTCACGCGCGAAGCGGTCAAGACCGCGGTGGCACGCATCGGCGAGGCCCGCGATCGGCTCGAGCTGCCGATCGCCCTGGAAAACGTCAGCTACTACGCCGACGCCGGTCCCGCCGAGATGAGCGAGCCCGAATTTCTGCTCGAGGTGCTGGAGCGCTCGAGTTGCAAGATGTTGCTGGACGTCAACAACGTCTTCGTCAACAGCGTCAATCACGGCTTCGATGCCCGTGCCTACATCGATCGCATCCCCGCCGAGGCGGTGGTGCAAATCCACGTGGCCGGGCACTTGGTGCGCGACGACGACCTGATCATCGACACCCACGGCGAGGCCATTCGTGAAGAGGTCTACTCGCTGCTCGACTACACCTTGAGGCGCCTGGGCAAGGTGCCGGTCCTGCTCGAGCGCGACCAGAACTTCCCGCCTTTTGAAGAACTGGTGGCCGAGGTGCGGCGCCTGGACGCCATCTATCGCGAAGCCACAGCCGCCTGGGAGCAGGCGCAAGAGCCCACGACTCAGGCTGCAGGTGGCGTCCAGCCGCTCCATCCAGCGTCGGGTGGGGGAGGGGCGCCATGAGTCGCGATCTCGTGGCCACCGAGCGCCTGGTGAAAGATCTCTGCTGCCAGACCCAGGTGCCGGATGGCGCACTCGAGGCCCTCGGCGACGAGCGCATCTGGGGCGTCTACCGCTCCCTGGTCCGCAAACGTCTTCACTCGGAGTTACGCGCGGCCTTGCATCGCACGCGCAAGGCCGCAGGTGATGGGCTCTTTGGGCGTGCCTTCGAGCAGCAGATGGCACAAGCGCCCCCGCGCTCGCGCTTCTTCCACGGCATCGTGGGTGACTTCGCGGCCTTTGCCGTCGAGTACTTTCGCCAGCAAGTCGACGCGCCGGCCCATCTTCCGGATCTGCTGGCCTACGAGGCCACGCTGTGGGCGGTGGGCGATGCCGACGACTGCCCGCCGCAGGATGTGACTGAGTTTGGTTTCGATGCGTGCCCGCTGATGTCGCCGACGCTGCGGCTGCTTCGCCTCGAGCACGCCGTTCACGAGCCCGCGCTCGAGGGCGGTGGCTACGCCGCGCGCGAGGTTTTTTTGGCCATCCACCGCCGTCCCGAGGAGACCCGGGCCCGCACCTGGACGCTCAACGCCATCACCCACGACCTGATGACGCGGATGCTCACCGGTGAACGCACGGTCAGCGAGGCCATTCGCGAACTCGCCACCGATCGCGGCATCGCCGTCGACGAGCCTTTCCTCGAGGGGCTGTGCAGCGTGCTGGCCGACTTTCTGGAGCGCGGCGTGATTCTGGGGAGTCGTTGAGACCCACGGACGCGTTATGCTTGCGCGACCCATGCCCTTGTCGATCCGATGTTGCGACCCGGTCCAGGCCTCGAACCGCGCGGTGGCGTTTTGCCTCGCGTTTGCCCTCTCGCTGGCCAGCGGCTGCACGCCCGCGGAGCCGCCCGCGGCCGGCCGATCCGAACCAGCACCGCAAGCGGCCGAGACTGCAGGTGCCGAGATGGCGGAGAGCCCCCGGGCGCTCGTGGGGCTGTGGGCTGAGTTCTGGGCACCCGAGGGGGGTAGAGCCGAGACCCAGCGCTACGCTTTCCTCGCCGATGGGCGTTTCGCCTGGCTCGGCCCCGGCGGCGACGCGGTCAGAGGTCCCAGTTACAGCGGTCACTACGGGCAGCAGGGCTCGGCGCTGCGACTCGCGGTGGAGCAGGCCAAGGATGCCGGTGAGGCGATCGCCGCCGGCGCCAGCCTCAGCCTGGAACTGGGCGACTGCCCGCCCAACGAAGAAGCCAAGGCCCTCGATCACAACTACCGCTGCCTGAGCATCGGCGGCCGCACCTTCTGGCGCCGTGGCGAAGTCGACCGCGAGGTCGAGAAGAGCTTTTTCGGCTCTCAGTGACGCGCAGACGCGCAGACGCGCAGATGCGCAGGCGATCAGGGCACCTCGAAGTGGGCGCTCAAGGGGGTGTCGGCCAGTTTCGCGACCTTTTGCGAGAGCGCCCAGCGCGGCTTGCCGGGGGTGTCGCGGCCGAAGGCCAGCTCCACCTCGCCGTCGGGGCCGGCGCCGAAGCCCAGGAGCAGCAGGTCGGCGCGCCCGTCGCCGTCGAGATCGGAGAGCCGCGCGCTGAGCACCGACATGGAATCGCCTTCGATGCGGAGCAGGGGCGCCGCTGAAAGCTTGCCGTCGCCCGCGTCGCGTAGGCTGACGAGCGTCGGGTGGGCGTAGGCGACCAGCTGCGCGCGGCCATCGCCGTCGGCGTCGGTCAATTGCAGGTCGCGCAGGGCGGCAGTGGCGGTGAGCCTCTGGGGCGCAAGGCTGTCGCTGGCGCCGGCCCGCAGCCGACTGAGGCCGTCGCCCGCGGCGTAGAGTTCGGCCTTGCCGTCGCCGTCGGCGTCGGCTGCCAGCAGCTCGCGGGCGCCCGGCAGGGGCCAGCTGCGGGGTTCCGCATCGTCGCCGGCACTGGAGAGCCATACGTGGAGCTGCGGCGGCTCGTCGCTGAGCACGGCCGGGTCGTCGCGGCCGTCGCCGTCGAGGTCGAGGGCTTCCAGCTCGAGGCTGGTCACCGGGGCGGGGCGGCGCGCGCTGCGCAGGGGGGAGGGGCCGGCGCTCAGGGTCCACAGCTCGGCGGCGCCGGCGGTCGTGCGCTCGCCCTGGTTGAGCACGAGCAGCTCCTGGGGCGCCTTGCCGTCGAGTTCGCGGCGCAGGAGCGAAAGGGGCAGGGCGTCGAGCAGTGCGCGCGGCTCGGCGAAGCCGCCTCCCCTTGCCCGCGCCAAAAGCCACAGGCTGCCGTGGCGTGCGCCGCCGCTGGCACCGGCGTCGAGCGTGGCCACGAGCAGATCGCGGGCGCCATCGCCATCGAGGTCGCTGGCGTGGACCGGAGCCGACAGCCGCAGCTTGCCGTCCGTGGTTTCCTGGCGTCGCAGGGTCACAAGACGCAGCGGCCGCTCGAGGCCGGCGCCGAAGGACAGCAGGTGCAGGCTGTGGCCGCAGTGCACGGCGACGAGCGGGGGCTGCTCGGGCTCCAGTGACAGCAGTGTCAGCCGCGGTCGCCCTTCGTCGCGGGCGCACACGGGGTAGCGCGCAAGCTCGGGGAGGGTGGGCGCGTTCGGGGCGCTGCCGGTGGTGTTTTCAGTGGTTGGCGTCGGCGCCCGCGCGGTCGAGCTGTCGCCGGCGCAGAGCTCGGGGCAGTCGCCATCGACGGCACGGGTCTCGGCCGCGCGGTCCGACCGCGTAGCCGCCGGCAGTGCGCCCCGGTACCACAGCACGCTCACCACCACGCCCCACAGGGCCAACACGGCGCCCATCGCGCGCACCATGCCACCCATCAGGCGCGGGCTCCTTGCGTGCGAAGCGGGCTGGGGTGGGCGTCGGCGGGCATGGGATGAGCGAGGGCCAGGTTGGCGCCGAGGGTAGCCTCGGGCGCGAACAAAGCAACGCGTCGCGCGGGCTTTAGCCGCTGGCGTCTACGTCGTCCACGCCGCCATCGCCATCGTTCACGCTGCCGTCGCCCGCGTCGGGCCGGTCGATGCTCGCGTCCGAACTCGCGTCCGAAGAGGAGGCGCCCGCGTCGGCGCCACGGCTCTTGTTGCCGGCGTCCAAACTCGGCGCCGAGGCGTCGGCGGGCGCCGTGCCGCCGCCGTCTGCCGTGGTCTTGGGATGGGGCTCGGAGGGATTGCCCGACTCGGTGCCGGCGCAGCCGGCGAAGAGCAAGCCCGCAAGCAGCCATGCACGCGCTTTCATGTGCCGTCTCCGTCGCGTTCACTCCCCGTGCCGGTGGTGACCGTGGTCAGGGGAAATAGCTGAAAGTTGATCTGCACCACGTCGCCCGGGGCCCGCTCCAGCTCGGCCAGCTCAAGCAGCTCCTTGCGAAAGCGCTGGATGGCGCGCTTGGCCCGCTCCAGGCCCTCCTCGCTCAGGCACAGCGTCAGCGAGGAGATGTCTCTGCGCTTGGCGGGGATGCGGTCGAGGGAGCTTTTGGCCTGGTCGATCATGTTGCGGTGAAAGTTGGCCAGGTGCAGCGAGCGCACCTCGGGGCCGGTGGTCACGGTCGCCTCGCGCTGCCTGAGCCTGCCCTCGGCGTCGCGCTCGAGCAAGCCGAGCTCGAGCAGCGTCTGGACCGCCGTGGCCGCCTCGCGCGGACGGATCGGGGGCGTCAGGTGGGCGGCGATCCAGTCGGGGTCGTCGCGAAACTGCCGGCTGAGCACCAGCTCGCGGATGGCCGGCAGGTACCAGCGCGAGTGGTAGACGTCCTGGGCCAGCGACAGCCTGTGGCCTTCCTGGTAGCGGCGTTGGCGCTGCAGCCGCGCGTAGGCCCGATTGCGCGCTTCGACCGTGCGCGCCTGGTTGAAGGCCACCAGGTCGGCGAAGTAGCGCAGGCCCTCGGCGTCGAGGCCGCAGGCGCCGGCGAAGCGCTCGGCCATGGCGGCGGTGAGGTTGCGCTCGCCGTCGATCACGAGCTTGAGGTAGTTGGGCGAGCGTAGGCCGGCTCGGCGCGAGAAGGCGCGGAAGGAATAGCCCCCGGGACGGGTCTTGCGGTGCTCATAGTGGGCGCGCAGGTAGGCCCGGTAGTCCAGGAAGAGGAAGAGGTCGGGGGCGTCGGGAGGTTCGGGCACGGGGGCTGCCAAAGTGTATACCCACAATATTTGCATAAACACCGACTACCTGCGGGAAAAACGTTACTTGTATCCGAATCCCGTATACGCAAATCTGTCATTGGTGCTGGAACTCTCGGCCTTGGCGGCCCACGCTGGGGCTTGTCGTCGCCTTGCCCACCGGTTCCGGGGGGGGCGGTGGGCGGCACGACCGTTGGGCCGCCGAGGCCCGGGAGGAGAGAGCATGGAGCTGCGACAACCCACCCTTTGCATCGCCCTGGGCCTGTGGGCCGCCCTGTGGGCGCGTCCGGCCGCGGCCTGCGGCGGCCTCTTTTGCAGCCAGGCCAATCCGGTCAATCAGACCGCCGAGCGTATCGTCTTCGCCGACCACGGCGACGGGCGCGTCACCGCCATCATCGAGATCCTCTACCAGGGCCCCAGCGAGAACTTCTCCTGGGTGCTACCGGTCGCGGGCGAGCCCGAGATCGGCGTTTCTTCGACGCTGGCCCTCGACCGATTGCAGAGCGCGACCGCGCCGCAGTATCAACTGCAGACCGTCGACAGCTGTCAGGATATCGTCGTGGCGCGGGCCAAGAATGGCGTAGACGGGGCAGTGGATGCCGGCGCCGCACTCGACATCGCCGTGCTCGCCAGCGGGGTCGTCGGGCCCTATGACTACAAGTTGATCGCACCGGCCCCGGGCCTGGATGACCCGGCCGCCAGCGCCATCGCCTGGCTCGAGGACAACGGCTACGACGTCGGCGCGCTGGCCTCCGAGCGCCTCGGTCCCTACCTGGCCGAGGGCTTGAACTTGCTGGCCTTTCGCCTGAGCAAGGATCGCGACAGCGGTTCGATCCGCCCGCTGCGGCTGACCTACGCGGCCGAGCATCCCGCGATTCCGATTCGACCCACGGCGGTGGCCGCGGCGGCCGACATGGGCATCCTGGTGTGGGTGCTGGGCGACAGTCGCGCCGTGCCCTCGAACTACAAGCACCTGGTCCTCAACGAGGCTCTGATCGACTGGTTCAATCCTGGGTCGACCTACGACGCGGTGGTCAGCGCGGCCGCCGACGAGGCCGGCGGCCATGGCTTCGTTACAGAAATGGCCGACGCGACCAGGATGCTCGAGGGCCGTGTCGTCACGGACTTCGAGCGTGGCGAGTGGGCCGACCTCGTAGGCGATGCGGGGGCCGACGGTCTGGAGTTCGCGCGGCGCAGTGCCAACCTCTTTTCCGAATGGGACGGCTTCCGCGAGGCGCTGGCCGCGGCGGTGACGCTACCTTCGGGGCAAAGCCTCGAAGACTTTCTGAATGACCTTCAATTCGGTGCCGCCGACCCGGGCGTGACCGTCGATTCCGAGCGTCTGCGGCAGTTGCTGGAGAGCGAGGTGGTGGCGCCGGTCTTCGAGACCCAGGATCTGCTCGACCAAAGCTCCTACTTCACGCGCCTCTACACCACCCTCAGCCCCGAGGAGATGAGCCTCGACCCCATCTTCGACACCAATCCGGATCTGCCTGCGGTGTCGAATGTGCACGTCGCCGAACGCCGCATCGACTGCGACGGTGGGGTCAGTCTCACGCTGCCCCAGGGTACGGTCGTCGAGATCGTGGAGCCGGGGGTTTGGCCGCTCGACATCGGCGATGGCGACCAAGCGGCCGCCCGGCGCATCGAGCAGCTCGGTAGCAGCGGCCTGCCGGAAGTGCTGGTCGACAACGGCGACGTGCCGGACGTCATCGCCACGGGGGCCACCGATGGCGGAAGTTCGGGGCCCGCGGTGGTGCGGGGTGCCGGAGGGATTGACGGGGGCGCCGGCGATGGCGGGCCGGTGCTCGACGGCTGCGGCTGTAACGTGCCCGGGGGGCGTGGCCCAGCGGGCGGTGGCCGCGGCCCCTGGCTCGGGCTGCTGCTGGCGGGCCTGGTGCTGCGCCGCCGTCGCTGACTGATATTTGGGATACGCTCGACTTGGTGGAATAATGGCCTCGGCCTACGGGTTCGAGGCCTGGCGGGTGCTTTCGGGCCCGCTCCGCTTCGTTGACTGAATCCGCCACTCCTTGCTACAGGCGGCGGTCGCGGGCACGACACGGGCACGACAGAGCCAGGGTTTGCGCAGCCATGATCGTCGTCGACAAGGTTTCGAAGTATTACGGCGCCAAGGCCGCGGTGTTGGATCTGCAGTTCGAGATCGGCCGCGGTGAGTGCGTGGGCTTTCTGGGGCTGAACGGCGCCGGCAAGAGCACCACCCTGCGCCTGCTCAGCTGTCTCCTGCTGCCCACCTCGGGGCGCATCCGCGTGCGCGACTTCGACGTCGTCGACAATCCCCATGAGATCCGCCAGCTGATCGGCTACCTGCCGGATTCGCCGCCGCTCTATCCCGAGATGACGGTGGACGAATATCTGCACTTTGCCGGTAGGCTGCGCGGGCTCGAGGGCAAGGCGCTCGACGACGGGCGCGCGCGGGCCCTGGAGCTATGCGCCCTGGGCGATATGACCGACGCTCCCATCGCGACCCTCAGCCACGGCTATCGGCAGCGCGTGGGTATCGCCCAGGCGATCATCCATCGGCCGGCGCTGCTGATCCTGGACGAGCCGACCCAGGGCCTGGACCCGCTGCAAATCGTGGAGATGCGCAGCATGATCGGCGAGCTGCGCGGCGAGCATACGATCCTGCTCAGTACCCACATCCTCACCGAGATCGAGCAGACCTGCGACCGCATCCTGATGATGCACAAGGGGCGCATCGCCGCTGAGGGCAGCGAGCAGGAGCTGGCCGAGCGCATGAGCCGTGGTCGGCGTCTGCAACTCGAGGTCAAGGGCGCTGAGGCGAGTGTGCGGCAGGCGTTGGAGGCGCTCGAGGGCGTCTCGGACTTGAAAGTCGCGGCGGCGGCTGCGGCCAGCGCCGAGGAGCTGGAGGTCAGCATGGTGCTCTCCGACGACGGGCACAGGGCGGCGGTCAGCCGCGCGGTGATGGAAGCCGGCGTCGATCTGCTCGGCATGCGCTCGGTTAGCAGTGGGCTCGAGGCGGTCTTTGTCGAACTCAGCCGGGCCGCGGCGCCGGAGTCGGTGGCGCAGGGCGCGCCTGGCGGAGCGGAGGGCTGACGCCATGGGCAATGTCGCCATCATCGTTCGCCGTGAGCTGGCCGCTTACTTGAGGACGCCCAGCGGCTACATGATCGCCGGCGCCATCCTGCTGGTGCAGGGCCTGCTCTTCAACACGCGTGGCCTGGGCGGCGGCGCCAAACTCTCCGCGCAGGTGCTGGCGGACTTCCTGCGCGACTCCAGCGGCACCACCACGGTGGCCGCGGTGCTGCTTTCGATGCGCCTCTTCGCCGAGGAGCGGCAGTCGGGCACGCTGACGCTGCTCTACTCTTCGCCCGTGCGCGAGAGTGAAATCGTACTCGGCAAATTCCTGTCGGCCTTTGCCGTGCTCGCTGCCATCACACTGATGAGCCTGTACTTGCCGGCGCTGATCTTCATCAATGGCAAGGTTTCGCTGGGGCATATCGCCGGCGGCTACTTCGGCCTGCTGTGCCTGGGCGCGGCCACGCTCGCACTCGGAGTGCTGGGCTCGGCCCTGGGGCGCAACCAGCTGGTGGCCGGCGTGATCTCGGCGGTGCTGGTCTTCGTGCTGTTCTTGGCCTGGGCGCTATCCGACGTGGTCGATCCGCCGCTGGGCACTCTGATCGCCCATTTCTCCCTCTACGAGCAGCACTTCTTCCCCTTCATGCGCGGACTGGTGCAGCTCAGCGACGTGGTCTTCTACGCCTCGGTGGTCTACCTGGCGCTCTTTTCCGCGACCCGCGTGGTGCAGAGCCAGAGGTGGCAATGAGCGAACGCGTGAAAACCTCGAACGCGCTCGCCACCAGCCTGCTGGTCGGCTCCCTGCTGAGCCTGCTCGTGGGCGAGCGCATCCTGGCCCAGAGCGGGCTGCACCAGGTTTTTGGCTACGGCGGATGGTTGTTGCTCCTGGTCTCCCTGGGCCTGCGCGGGCGGGCCTTCGCGACCTCCGAGGGCGATGTGCGCGGGGTGGAGCTGCGGCTTTTGGCCTGTTCGCTTTCGGCGGCCGCCTCGTTGCTGCTCTACGTGCTTTCGACCGATGCTGGCATCGAGGCCATGGGCCTGACAGCTGCCGCCGCCGAGCGCACCGGTGGCGCCCTGGGGGCCCTGTGGCCCGCGCTGCTGCTGGTCTCGCTCTTCGGCGTGCTCTTCATCGAGCTGGTCTACGTGCGCATGCCGGTGGCGGCCTCGGTCGAGCTCAGGCGCGTGCGCACCTCGATGCATGCGGGGCTCAGCCTCGGCCTGTCGATCGTCTTTTTGGTGTCGATGAACTACGTGGCGACCAAGCGCGACGTGCGCAAGGACGTCTCCTATTTCCGCACCAGCGAGCCCAGCCAGGGCTCGCTTCGGATGATCGAAAAGCTCGATGAGCCGCTGACGGTGGTGCTCTTCTTTCGGCCCGCCAGCGATGTGCTGCTTCAGCTCAGGCCCTACTTCGAGCGCCTCGCGCGCGGCAATCCGAAGCTGAGGGTCGAGGTGGAGGATGTGGCGCTGGCGCCGGACCTGGCCCGCGAACACAAGATCCGCGAAAACGGCCACGTGCTGCTCATCAAGGAAGACGCGGCAGGGGCCAGCGATGACAAACCCGGCGACAAGCCCGGCGAGAAGAAGGCGGACACCCAGGACGCCAAAAAGAAGAAAGCCAAGAGCGAGTTTTTCCGCGTCGGCACCACGCTGACCGATGCGCGCCGCGTGCTGCGCAAGCTCGACGGCACCTTCCAGCAGTCCTTTCGCAAGCTGGCGCTGCCCGAGCGCGCGCTGCATCTCACGGTGGGTCATGGCGAGCGCAACGCCCGCGCCAGCGATCTGAAGTCGGCCGACAGCACCGGCGCGATGGTTGAGATCCTCCGGCGCTTGAATCTGAAGTCCGAGCGCCTCGGCGTCTCCGAGGGGCTGGGCAGCAAGATCCCGGACGGCGCCAGCGCCGTGGGCATCATCGGCCCCAGCGAGCGCTTCATGCCCGAGGAGGTCGACACCCTGGTAAGCTACGTGCAGAAGGGCGGCCGCCTCTTGCTGATGCTCGACCCCGACGTCGACGTGGGGCTCGACAAGCTGCTGGCGGCCCTGGGGGTCCAGCAGCTGCCCGGCAAGGTCACCAGCGACACCTTCTACATGCGCAGGACGCACACCCAGAGCGACCGCGCCATCATCTTCGCCAATAGCTACAGCTCCCATCCCAGCGTGAGCACCGTCAGCCGCCACCATCGCGAGGTGGCCACCATCATGGTCGAGGGGGCTGCCTTCACGCGTCTGGACGACGCGGCGAAGGCAGCGGCTCCCGACGGGCCCAAGCCGACCACGAGCTTTCCCCTGCGCAGCGGCGCCAAGTTCTGGCGCGACCTGGATCATGACTTCAAGCAGGGGCCCGACGAGAAAGAGGAACTGTTGAACCTCATCGTCGCCACCAGCTTCCAGGCGGGCCCGGGCGCGCAGAAGACGGGCGACAAGGGCGCCGATGAAGGGCGTGCCGTGGTGATCGGCGACGGCGACTTCATTACCAACAAGCTCGCCGGCAACAACGGCAATCTCTTGGTCTTCGTCGACTCGCTGGCCTGGCTCGTCGGCAATGAAGAGATCGGGGGCGATGTGACCTCTGAACAGGACATCCCCATCGAGCACAGCAGCGAAGAGGACAAGGTTTGGTTCTACGCCACGACCTTCGGCGTGCCGGTCCCGGTGGTCGCGGTGGGGCTCATGATCGCGCGTCGCCGACGCCGCCGCGGGGAGAAGAAGGCGTGAAGTCGGTGTGGATCCACGGCGCGCTGGCCCTGCTGGGTCTGACGCTCGCCTACCTGACCTGGACCAAGCCCGAGGAAGAGGCCGCCGACGAAGACAGCGGCGCGGTTGACATCCTGGCCTGTGCCGAGCCCCAGCTCGCCAAGATCGAGCTGGAGACCAAGGGCCAAATCGTCTCCATGGTGCCGGAGAAGGGCGCCGAGGAGCCGACCTACTGGGTGACCACCTCCAAGAAGGCCGAGCAGAAAGACAACGTTGGCGCGGGCGAAGCCAAGGCGCCCGGCAAGGACGAGGCTGGCCTCACCGGCCCTGACGCCGGCGCGCCCGAAGCTGCTGACGGCGGTGCCCCGAGCGACACCGTGGCGGACAAGCCCGAGCCCCCCAAGCAGCCCCGCCCCCACGATCCCGACGCGCCGGTCACCTTCCTGGCCGACAAGAAGAAGGTCGGCAGTGCCATCGAGCGCTTCACGCCGCTCAGCGCGCTCCGCGGGCTGGGGGTGGTGTCCGAGGCGCGCTACGCCGAGTTCGGCTTCGACGAGCCCGACACCGAGCTGCGCTTCGAGTGTGGCGGCAAGTCGGTGGTGCTCGAGATCGGCGGCCGCACCTACGGCAGCGGGCATCGCTACGCGCGCGATCCCAAGAGCAAGCAGGCCTACCTGCTCGACGGCAAGTTGGTGACCGACATCCAGTCGGCGCGCTTCAAGTTCATGCAGTCCACCCTGCACGGCTTCGAGCTGGCCGACGTCGACGCCGCCACGGTCACCGCCCACGGCAAGTCGCGTCGGCTCTTGCACCGCGACCGCAAGGTTGAAGAGCGGGCCCAGTGGGTGGACGCGGCGGCGCCCGATCGCCGCAACGAACTCTTCGGCAACTGGTTTGGCCGGCTCGAGCAACTCAAGGTGCGCAGCTATCTGGAGCCGAACGCCGGCCCCGGCGCGGACCTGCAGGTGGCTGCTTCGCCGGCCGAGCCCGTGTTGCAGCTCGAGTACGAGGTGGAGGACCAGCCTCCAGCCAAGCTGGAGTTGGTCCGCGTGCGGGCCCAGGACAAGGAGTTTTTCTACGCGCGTTCGGAGACCACGGGCCGCTGGGTGACGATGTACGACTCGGTGGCCAAGCAGGTGGTTCAGGACGCGGCGCTGGTGGTGGGGGCCGAGGTCGAGGCCGAGCCGGAGGTTTCGCCGCTGCAGTCGGTGGCGCCGGACGCAGCGCCCGCCGCGGCCCCGACGCCTGCCGCAGCCGACCCCCACGCCCACGGCGCCCCTGGGGCGACGCCTGCCGCCCATGGTGCTCCGCCGGCTGCCCACGGTGGCACCCCGCCGGAGGCGCCCGCCGGGCATCCGCCGGCGGGCCATTGACGTTTCGACTTGCGCAGGGCCCGGGCTGACCCCAGGGTACGCCTCCCATGGCTCGACCGCAGATCGCTTTCGCCACGCCGCGCGGGCTGCCCCGGGTTCGGGACCTGGGCCAGCGGGTGGTGGTTCTCGACATCGCCTTCGCCGCCGGCACCGGGGGGGCGAGCTACGAGCGCACCACGCGCCCCTTCATCGAGGCCCTGGGCGAGCGCCTGGCCATGTGGATAGACCACCACGACCACAAGATGCACGCCCTGTACGCCGGCGATCGGCGCTTCGTGCTGCGCACCAAGGCCCAGCACGGCGCCTGTCCGGAGCTGGTGGTGCCCGAGCTGGTCGAGCGTGCCGGGCCCGTCGACACCATCTGCTGCCACACCGACTTCGACGGCCTGTGTTCGGCGGCCAAGTGGATCCGCGGCGGCACCGAGCCCTATCCCGGCGCCGACGCCGACGCGCGTGCCATCGACACGCGCATGGGCACCCCCAGCCCGCTTGCGGCCACCCTGGATCGCGCCCTGCGCGCGCGACCGCGGGATAACGGCCTGCGCGGTCTGATCGTGCGTTTCCTCAGCGACGGCGCCAGCGATCGCGGCCTCCTGCGCAGCATCGAAGAGGCCGCCGACGAGCTGCGTCCGCGCGAAGAGGCGGCCCGGGCTATTGCCGAGAGCTACGAGGTGGGCGGCGACGTGGCCTACGTCAGCGTGCCCGAGGAACGTATCCCCTACGACAAGACGCTGCTCTTGCTGCTGGGCCAGGAGCGGGCGCGCATCTCCGTCGTCGCCGACCCCTCCACGGTCACAGCGGCGGCGCGCTTCGACAGCGGCGTCGACCTGCTCGAGCTGCTCGAGCTGGAGGGCGGTATGCCCACGGTGGTCAGCGTCGGCACCGAGCGCCTGCAGGATGTGCTTTCGCGTTTGGGCTACCGCCGCGACGCGCCGTGACGGCGGGGCCCTGCCGGTCCTTCGAGGGCCGCCTCTGAGCCCGGCTGACCCCGCGCGCAGGCCCCCGCTCCGCGCCCGAACGGCCGAACGAGCCATGGCGACAGTGCTCTGCGACTCGAGCACTCGCCTTCCATTCGCGCTACAATTTCGGGATGCCTTTGCCCCTATCGGTATTCGAGAAGCTGCCCAAGACCGACCTGCACGTGCACCTGGACGGCTCGCTGCGCTTGAAGACGATCCTGGAGCTGGCCGAAGAGCAGGGCGTGAAACTGCCCACCGAGGACCCCGCCGAGCTGGCCGACGCGCTGGTCTGTGGCAAGCACGTCGGTTCGCTCGAGGCCTACCTCGAGGCCTTCAAGATCACGCTCTCGGTGTTGCAGACACGCGAAGCCCTCTTTCGTGCGGCCTACGAACTGGCCGAGGACGCGGCCCGGGAAAACGTGCGCTACATGGAGGTGAGGTACTCGCCCATGCTCCACCGGCAGCGCGGCCTGCGCCTGGTGGCGGTGGTCGAGTCGGTGCTCTCGGGCCTGCGCCAGGCCCAGGAAGATCACGGCATCGAGTCCAATGTGATCATCTGCGGCATCCGCAACATCTCGCCCGAGCTATCGCTGGAGATGGCACGGCTGGCGGTGGCCTACAAGAATCGCGGCGTGGTGGCTTTCGATCTGGCGGGCGCCGAGTACGACCACCCGGCCAAACATCACCGCGAAGCATTTCAGCTGATACGCAAAAACAACATCAACTGCACCATCCACGCCGGCGAGGCCTTCGGACCCGAGTCCATCGCCCAGGCGCTGCACGTCTGTGGTGCCCACCGTATCGGCCACGGCTGCAGGCTGCGCGAGGATGGAGATCTGCTGCACTACATCAACGATCACCGCGTCCCGCTCGAGGTCTGTCCCTCCTCGAACGTCCAGACCGGCGCCGTCGAGTCCCTCGAGAGCCACCCGCTCAAGCTCTATCACGACCTGGGCGTGCGCGTGACCATCAACACCGACAACCGCCTGATCACCGACACCAGCGTCAGTCGTGAGCTGTGGCTATGCCACGCCAAGTTGGGCCTCGAGCCCGACGACATCGCGCGCATTGTGCTCAACGGCTTCAAGTCGGCCTTCCTGCCCTTCCACATCCGCCACACCTACCTCCGGCGCGTCTCCAAAGAGCTGGAGCAGTTTCAGGAAAACCCGGAGTCGCTGCTGCACGGCGAAGCCCCACGCGTCAGCGACCTACCCTCGGGGCGCACCCAACAGGAGCCCCGCAGCGCCTGAACAGCGCCCGAGCGGCACTCGGCGCGGACTTGGAGCTTCTGTCGGGACGCGGTAGAAGCTGGGCAGGGAGGACGCCGATGCCCCGTCTCGCCTTTCGCTCGATCGCCTGCGCCATCGTCCTAGGTGTTGGACCCGTCGCCTGCGGCGGTGGCAATCCCTACGGCTACGCCCCCGAGTACGCGCCGCTCTCCGAAGAGGAGCCCCACTTCGAGCGCGGCGTGGCCCTGAGCTACGAAGAAGTGCGGCGCAACCCGGCGGGCTTCGCCGACCGCGATCTGGCCTGGTTCGGAGTGGTCACGGGCATCGAGTCCAAGGGGGCCAGTGGCGAGGCCATCGTGGCCCTGGAGCTGCGCACCCACCAACCGCGCCACCTGTGCAGCGACCAATTCGACTCCTCCTGCCGCGTCACCGTCTCGGCCACCGGCGGCGGCCCCTTCAGCGCGCTGCTGACCCTGCGCCCCGAAGACCGCGGCGGCCGCGACCGCGTCTATGAAGGCTCCCTGCTCAAGGTCTACGGACGCGTCACCCCCGACTTCGACGATAACGGCGGCCCGATCCTGCGCGCCGATTACTACCGCCACTGGCCGCGCAACACCTACGTGACGCCAGGGCATCGGCGCGCGATGCGGAGGTGAGGAGAGCCCGGCACGACGCCGCGTTTCAGACGTGGTCGTGCCGTGGTCGTGCCGTGGTCGGGCAGACAGCACGACCGCGCGGCGGTCCCCGGGCTGCCAGGGGCCGTCGGTCTACGGGTTCGGTTCGCAGGTGCGGTGGTCGGTGTTGTCCACACCCACGCGCGAACTGCCGTCTGGGCATTGGTCCCGCGCGCAGTCGTCGAAGCGCAGGCCCAGTCGCTGCCTCAGACGAGCAAGCCGCGACGGACTCCGTCCCGAATCGGTCTGCAGATGGTGTCGGCGGGGCAATCCGAAACATCCTCCCAGCGGCGCAGGGAGAGGTGCACCCGCGGCTGCCGCTACCGACGTGGCAGGCTCCGGGTCATACCGCGCACCATGACAGACCAGAACGAGGTCTCCGGGGCGAGCGCCGCGCTCAATCCAGCGCCCGCGACATGACTTCGACCTCCGCCCGCCGCACGTCATGCGAAAAGATCATCGGCAGCTCGAAGCGCCGGGCGTCGATCTTCGAATAGAGCCGCTCGAGCGATGCAGCCTGTAGCTCTTCGCGCGCCACGCGTCTCAGGCCCGTCTCGGCCAGTGCTTCCAGTGGGCTGCCCGCTCCGGCGCACTCGGCCACGCGTTCGAGCAGCGCGCCGTCGCCGGGCTCGAAGATGCGCGGCAGCACCATGTTGGCCGCCACGCCACAGACCGGTAGACCCAGCTCGCCGCGCACGGCCTGGTCGAGCTCCAGGGTTTCGTTGGTCGGCATCTCTTCGGGGATCGTCACCAGCAGCACGCCGGCGCGGCTGGGGTCGCTGAAGAGCTGCCAGGCGCGTTCGGCGTCGCGCCTGAGGGGCCCCGGTGGCACCACGTCGAGGATCACCCGCGGCACGCGCAGTAGATCCAGGCCGTGGCCGGTGGCCGGCGCGTCGACGATGACCGTGTCGTAGCGGGGGCGGCCGTCGGGTAGCGTCTCGAAGGCGTGAAACTGGGCCTTGCCCAGCATCGACCAGGCTTCAATACCGGGCGTGCCGCGCAGGAACGCCGAGACGAAGCGGTTTTCGAAGACCATTTTGTAGAGCGCCCGGACCTTCAGGATCATTAGCCCGTACTCTTCGAGTGCGGCGCCCGGTTCCATGTTCACCGCGTCGATGCCTTCGGCGATGGGCGTGATCTGGGGGCCGATGGGCGGGGTCTCGAGCAGGTAGCTTAGGCGCTCCTTGGCGTTGCACATGGCGATCAGGGAGCGGCGGCCTCGGCGCGCCAGGCTGAGCGCCAGGGCGGCGCTGACGGCGGACTTGCCGACGCCGCCCTTGCCGACGACGATGATGAAGCGCAGGGCCAGGGGGTGGTCCTCCATGATCGGCGGCCTATGTATCACAGGCTGCCGCAGGCAGCCCGCCGGCGCCGTCGTAGACCACCTCCAGCGCCGAGGCGCCGCCGCCCACGTCGAGGCGCACGCCGTCCGCGGGCGCCGTCACGCGCACCAGGGCTCCGCGCCCCAGGTCCGCGAGCCCGTCGGCGCCCCGGGGCCGATGCCGATCGAGGCGGCGCAGCTGGCGCGCCGGGCCGGGACCGCAGAGCAGCAGCTCGAGCTTGCCCTTGCTGCGCAGGGGCCCGCTGATGACGCGGTAGCCCCGCCCCTGGTGCCCGGGGCCCAACGGTCCGCCCGGGCTCGATCGCAAGGTGAGATAGCTAAAAGTTAGATCGCTGTCGCGCAGGCCGGCGCCGCGGGCCACCTCGGCGATGGCGTCGGGCAGGGCCAGCGGCAGCCGCGCGTGGCAGTAGTCGCGGGCCCTCTCGAGCATGGGGCAGGCCCCGGTGCCGAGGCAGGGGGCGAAGACGTGGGCCGGCCCCTGGCTGTGTCGCAGGTGCTCGGCCACCTGCTGCAGGGCGCGGCTGGTCTCCCGCAGCGCCGGCTCCAGCACCACCACGGCGCCGCCCTCGTCGAGGCGCGAGACGCAGCTGCCGAGCAGGGCCTGGGCTCGCGCGGAAGCCTCTTCGCCGCCAGCGCCCGTCGTGCTTTCGTTGAGCAAAAGCCCCAGCAGCACGAGATCGTAGTGGCCGCGCTGGCGCTGCAGGAAGCTCTCGAGGTCGGCGGTGCGGGTCTCGAGGCTCAGCTCGAGGCCGCGCTCGCGGGCGTAGCGTCGGCTGAGGGCGGCGTTGAGCTCCAGGGCGCGGGCGTCGATGTCGACGGCGACGACCTCGAAGCGGCTGCACAGGCCCGCCGTGGCCAGTAGCTCGATGGCGCCCAGGCTGCTGGTGCCGAGGCCGGCGCCCAGGTCGAGGATGCGCAGCTTTTCCCCGGGGACGAGCGCTCCGGCCCGCAGCAACTCCCACAGCGGCCACTGCACCTTCGGCAGGTCGCGCGGCAGAAAGAAGCGCAGGCGCGCGCACAGGGGCCCATCGGCGCCGCGCGTGGCCTCGATGCGCCCGCGCTGGCGCGTGTAGTCCTCGCTGACGCGGGCGACGGCGGCCTGCAGCGCCGGGCCCTGCAGGTCCGCGGCGCCGAAGCGCTCGCGGGCGATGGCATCGACCGCGGCCAGCAGCGCAGCCGAGGGCGGCGCAGGTTTCGGGAGCGGCCGGGCGCTTTCGGCTTCGGCGTTGCGAGGCTGCGGCATCGGGGCTAGAACCGGACCCAAGACGTCCCGAACCGCTCGGAACGGGCGGCGCAACAGGCGGGTCGCGACCGGCCCCGGCGCGCCCGCCGAGCAGCACGACGCCCCCATCATGGCCGATTCCGATGATAGCCGCACCCCCTGGCTGCTGACCGCGACCATCGTCATCGCGGCGCTGCTCGGCCCGCTGACGCTCTACGCGATCTTCGTGATGGCGCCCGTCGAGCAGCAGATGGGCGTCGTGCAGAAGATCTTCTACTTCCACGTGCCCGCGGCCAACGCCATGTACCTGGGCTTCATCGTCTGCGCGGTGGCCTCGGCGGTCTACCTGGCGCGCCGCGACGAGCGCTGGGACGCGCTGGCGGTGGCCGCCGGCGAGGTCGGCATGCTCTTTTGCGTCGCGGTCCTGATCAGTGGACCGCTGTGGGCGCGCAAGGCCTGGGGCGTCTACTGGACCTGGGATCCGCGGCTGACCAGCACCCTGCTGGCGGGCATGATCTTCGCGGCCTATCTCGTGCTGCGATCGTCGGGGGGCGGCGAGGTGGAGCGGCGCTTTGCCGCGGGCCTGGCCATCGTGGGGCTCATCGACATCCCGGTCATCAAGTACAGCGTGCAGCGCTGGCGCGGCACCCACCCCACGGTGATCTCGAGCAAGGGCGGCGGCATCCATCCCGACATGCGGCCCGCGCTCCTGCTCGGCTTTCTCTTTTTCGCGCTGCTTTCGGTGGCGCTGATCTGGACGCGGGCGCGCCTGGAGCGCACGCGCCAGCGCATGGAGGCGCTCGAGATGGAAGCGGCCGAGCGCGGCCTATTGGAGGAAGCCGATGCCTGAACTTCGCCCGACGCAGCGGTCTTTGCTGGTGGCCTGCCTGCTGCTTTCGCCCACGCTGGCCCAAGCCCAGCAGGACCAGCAAGATCAGCAGGGTGGCGACGCCGCCGAGGGGCGCTCCACCGAGTTTCGCGCCGTCGAGGGCGCCACCGAGGAAGATGTGCCCGGTGGGCCGCTGCTGGTGGGCGCCTATGCCGTGATCCTGGCGCTACTCGTGCTCTACGTGCTGCGCCTGTCGGGTCTTCAGCGCCGCCTTGCCGGCGATCTCGGGCGCCTCGAACGCACGCTTGCGGCGGGCGGGGACGCCGCCGATCGGTAGCTCGCGTGCCAACCGTCGCCCACATCCTCTACATTCCCGGCATTCTGCTTGTGGGCATTGCCATCGGCTTCGTGCTCGGCGCCCGCGCGGCCCGCGAGGAGATCGAAAAGAACACCAAGCGCCGCCGGCGCTGAGCGGTGCACCGGACGCTTTCTTTCGCCGTCGCCCCAAAGGCCGCACACTCGGCCCCATGGCGCTCGCCTCCGGGGATCGCGCTGCGACGCTGTCGGCGCTCTGTTGCTGGCTTTTGGCCTGCGAGCCGGCTGCAGCGCCGGCGGCGGCCGGGCGCGAGCTCGAGCCGCGGATCCCCGGCGCGGCGGCGAGCGCGGACGAGCCGTTGAGCGCGGCGGCCGAGCCCGCAGCCCAGGCGACCCCGGGTGAGGCATCCGTCGAGCCGCAGCCGCCGGTTTTTGCCGGAACCGACTACGCTCAGGATTGGCTGCTGTCGCGCCTGGCCGTGGTGGGCGTGCAGAGCTTTCAGGCGGTGGGCTCGACCTCGACGGTCTTTCGCGCCCAGCTCGACAGCGCCATCGACGGCGCCTTCAAGTCCGTGACCTCGGAGCGACCCCTGGGGCCCACGGCCGAGGTCGCCGCCTACCGTCTGGCCCGCTGCCTGCACCTGGACAACGTGCCGCCGGCCATCTCCCGCAGCATTCCCGTCGCGTTGATCGAGGCTCGCCTGCATCCCGACGACGTGCGTGACTGGTCGGCGATTCGCGCGCGCATGGACGTGGACGAGGCCGGCAGTGTGCGCGGCGCCATGATCTACTGGGTCACCGACCTCAGCGAGGTGGGGCTCGACTCGCTTGAGACCCGGCAGCGCGCGGAGAGCTGGCTGCGCCGTTTCGGCGAAGTGCCCCCCGAGCGGCGCAGCTTTGCAGCTTCCTACAGCACCATGCTGGCCTTCGATTATCTCATAGGCAACTTCGATCGCTTCAGCGGCGGCAACGCCCGCGGCAACCCCGAGCGCACGCGCCTCTACATGCGCGATCACGACCTGGCTTTCCCCGCCCGTATCGAGCCCGGGCGCCATCGGGCCTTGCTCGATCGCGTGTTGCGCGTCGAGCGTTTTTCGGCGCACTTCTACGCACAGCTTGCGGCCCTGCGCCGCGAGGACTTCGAGCGTGAGCTGCGAAAGGACCCGGCCGGCCGCGAGGGGCGGCTGCTCAGCGAGGCCCAGTTCGATGGCGTTTTCGATCGGCGCGAGGCCCTGCTGTCGCACATCGAAGCCCTGATGCGCGAGCGCGGCAAGTACGCGGTGCTGTACTTTCCCTGAGCGGCTACCGCGTGCGGCCACTCGCAAGCGCCCGCGCCACAGCCGCACTCAGGGTCGCGCCGCTGGCCGGTTTGTCCACGATCTCTTCGATGCCCAGCTCCCGCGCCTGGGTCTCGACGCGGCTGTCGAGGTAGCCCGTGATCAGCAGGATGGGCAGCTCCGGTGAAAGCTCGCGCACCTTCCGGGCGACATCGATGCCGCTCTGCTCGGGCATGCGTTGGTCGGTGATCAGTAGATCGAGGCTTTGGGGATCTTTGCGCAACATCGCCAATAGTTCGTGGGGCGTGGCGCCGCCCTGGCAGCGGTAGCCGCGGTTGTTGAGCTGTTCGCAGACGACGCTGACCAGGGCCTTCTCGTCGTCGAGGTAGTAGATGCGCTCGCCCACCCCCGGCTCGCTCGCCGGGGGTCTGTCGCTGGGCAAGAGCTCCGGCGCGTGCGCCAGGGGCAGATAGAAGCGAAAGGTGGAGCCGCGACCGAGCTGGCTCTCGCAGCAGATGGCGCCGCCGTGGTTGCGCGCGATGCCATCGACGACCGAAAGCCCGAGCCCCGTGCCCGAGTGCTCGCCCTTGGTCGTGAAGAAGGGGTCGAAGATGCGCTCGGCGACCTCGGGGTCGATGCCGGGGCCGTCGTCGAGCACGGTGAGCACGGCGTAGCGGCCGTCGGGCAAGTCGGCCGGCGCGTACGACTCGCCGCGTCGGGTGCCGATGCGCAGTCCGATCGAGACGTGTCCGCTGCGGTCTTCGAAGGACTGGAAGGCGTTGGTGCAGAGGTTGAGCAGCACCTGGTGGACCTGGGTCGGATCGGCGACGACCGCACAGGCACTTTGCCCCAGGTCCACCTGCAGGTGCACGCCCGGGGGCGTCGCTGCCCTGAGCAGCGAGATGCTGGCGGCGACCGCGGCCCGCAACTCGATGGTGCGGCGCTGGGTCGGCCGCTGGCGCCCGAAGGTCAAAACCTGCTGCGTCAGGCCTCGCCCGCGTTCGACCGCCACCAGGATCTCCCGCAGATTGCGCGCCGCGGGATGATCGCCGTCGGTCACCCGCTGGGCTAGCTCGGCATGGCCCCCGAGGGCCGCCAGGATGTTGTTGAAGTCGTGGGCGATGCCGCTGGCAAGCGTGCCCAGGGCCTCGAGCTTCTGCGCGTGCTGCAGGCGTTCTTCGAGCTGCTGCCGCTCGCGCTCGGTGCGCCTGCGCCCGGAGATGTCGCGCACGGTGACCAGCATGGCGTGCTCGCCCTCGGCTTCCACCGCCACGGCGCTGATCTCCACGTCGATGCGCGTGCCGTCGAGGCGTACGTAGCGTTCCTCCAACGGTGCCACCGGGCGGTTGCTCTGCCCGAGCTGGGAGATGCGTTCGCGGACGGCGGCGTGCGAATCGGCGTCGATGAAGTCGAAGACCTCGCGCCCCAGGATTTGATCGGCCGAGTGAGCCCCGACCATGCGCACGAAGGCGGGGTTGACGTAGTCAAAGCGGCCGCCCCGGTTGATGAAGAAACCGTCGATGCTGGTCTCCAGCAGCGTCCGGTATTGTGCGAGCCGCTCGTCGCGTGTTCGTTCGTCGTGGGGCATCCCGCGGGCGGGGCCCCATGGGCCGTCGCCTGCGCAAAAGGATAGCTGACCGTGCTGGGTGAGTCGCGCCCCTGGCGAGCGCTGGGCAAGCCCGGCGTAGACGCACCCAGGCGCTACCCGCCGACCGTCGGGCGGCGAGAAGCGCGCGTAATTACTGCAATTTTTGGAGCGCCGCTAGCGCTTGGCCTCTTCGCGGGCCTTCACTTCTTCCTTGACCTGCTCCACGATGTTGCGCGGGCAGGGGGCGTAGTGGCTGAACTCCATGGTGTACTGGCCGCGGCCCGAGGTGGCCGAGCGCAGGTCGCCGATGTAGCCGAACATCTCGCCCAGGGGCGCCTCGGCCTTGATGTGGATGTTGGTCGGGCCCTTGTCCTGGCTCTTGATCATGCCGCGGCGGCGGTTGAGGTCGCCGATGACGTCGCCCACGTTGGCTTCGGGCACGAAGACGTCGACGCGCATGATCGGCTCCAGCAGCTGGGGGCCGGCCTTGGGCATGCTCTGGCGGAAGGCGGCCTTGGCGGCGGTCTCGAAGGCGATCTGGGAGGAGTCGACCGGGTGGAAGCCGCCGTCGTTCAGGGTGACCTTGACGTCGAGCAGGGGGAAGCCGACCAGCGGTCCCTTGTCCATCATCACCTTGAAGCCCTTTTCGACCGAGGGGATGAACTCCTTGGGCACGTTGCCGCCGACCACCTTGGACTCGAACTCGAAGCCGGAGCCGGATTCGAGGGGCTCGATGGTGTACTCGATCTTGGCGAACTGACCGGAGCCGCCGGTCTGCTTCTTATGGGTGTAGTTGTCCTGGACCATCTGGGTGATGGTCTCGCGGTAGGCGACCTGGGGCTTGCCGGCTTCCACCGAGACGCCGTGGGTGCGGCGCAGGATGTCGATCTTGATGTCCAGGTGCAGCTCGCCCATGCCCTGCAGCACGGTCTCGCCCGACTCCTCGTCGACGCTGGCGTGGAAGGAGGGGTCCTCGGCGATCATCTTGCCCAGGGCCACGCCGAGCTTTTCGCCGTTGGCCTTGTCCTTGGGCACCACGGCCACGGAGATGACCGGGTCGGGAAAGACCATGGGCTCCAGGGTGGCCGGGTTTTTGGGATCGCAAAGGGTATGACCGGTCTGCACGTTCTTGAGACCCACCAGCGCCACGATGTCGCCGGCTTCGGCCTCGTCGATCATGGTGCGGTCGTTGGCGTGCATCTCCACCATGCGGCCGACGCGCTCGGTCTTGCCGGTGAAGGTATTGAGCACGGCGGTGCCCTTGGTCAGCTTGCCCGAGTAGATGCGGGTGAAGGTGAGGCTGCCGAAGCGATCGTCCATGATCTTGAAGGCCAGGGCGCGCAGCGGGCCTTCAGGGTCGACGATGGCGAAGTTGCCGGTCTCGTTGCCTTCGAGGTCGACCTCGGGCTGGGGCGGAACCTCGGTGGGGTTGGGCAGGTAGTCGACGACGGCGTCGAGGATCTGCTGCACGCCCTTGTTCTTGAACGAGGAGCCGCA
This sequence comes from Myxococcales bacterium, assembly GCA_029880325.1. Taxonomy (GTDB): domain Bacteria; phylum Myxococcota_A; class Polyangia; order Polyangiales; family JAFGIB01; genus JAOUOP01. Next base: position 117,651 of record JAOUOP010000012.1, read on the forward strand.
GTAGGTGGGGAAGAAGCTGAGGGCGATGGTGCCCTTGCGGATGCAGCGCTTGAGCGTGGCCAGGTCGGGCTCTTCGCCGTCCAGGTAGCGCTCCATGACATCGTCGTCCTGCTCGATGGCGGTCTCGACCAGCTCTTCGCGGTACTTGTCGACCTTCTCCTTCATGTCTTCGGGGACTTCCTTGACCTCGAAGTTCTCCGGCTTGCCCGAGTCATCCCAGACGTAGGCCTTGCGCTCGAGCAGGTCGACCACGCCCACGAAGTCGGCCTCGGTGCCGATCGGCAGCACCATGACCAGGGGTTTGGCGCCCAGGACGTTTTTGACCTGGTCGACGACGCGGTAGAAGTCGGCGCCGAGGCGGTCGAGCTTGTTGACGTAGATGATGCGGGCGACCTTGGAGTCGTTGGCGTAGCGCCAGTTGGTCTCCGATTGGGGCTCGACGCCGCCGGAGCCACAGAAAACGCCGACGCCGCCGTCGAGCACCTTCAGCGAGCGGTAGACCTCGATGGTGAAGTCCACGTGCCCGGGGGTGTCGATGATGTTGAAGCGGTGGTCCTTCCAGAAGCAGGTCGTGGCCGCCGACTGGATGGTGATGCCGCGCTCCTGCTCCTGTTCCATGAAATCGGTGGTGGCGTCGCCGTCGTGGACCTCACCGATTTTGTGGATTTTGCCGGTAAGCTTGAGTATCCGTTCAGTGGTCGTCGTCTTGCCGGCGTCCACGTGGGCGAAAATCCCAATATTTCGGGCTTTGGAGAGGTCCTTCATCGCGGCTTGCTTCCTTAACGGCGCCCACGCGGGGCTGGAATAATCCGCGACTGCTACCATTAAGTGCTGCGAAGGCAAGTCTCGAGTTTCTCCTTGGTGCCGCTGGGGGGCAGAGAGGTGGCACTTTCGGCCCTGTGCCGGAAAATTCCCGCCGCGGTCACAGATGCGTTGGACCCGCGCATTAAGCGTGTAGAAGCTGCTGGCCACGACCCATCTCCTCCCGCTCGAACTCGGGAATCCGGAGGCACCGTGGCCGGGGGCGAGTCGTGCGGGTGCCGGACGCTGGGGCCGTTTGCCCGCGCATCCCCATGCGATCGGGAGAGAGCCAATGACCAATTTGGAGACTCGATTGGAGCCCCGCATGGAGACCAAAGACGAGCAGGACCTGGAGCCGGTGTTTTCCTGAGGGGAAATCTGGAGTCTCCTCCCGGGGGGATGGGGGCGGTGCGTGAAGCCGGTGTCGACCGGGGTCTGCGCGGGGCTATGGCGCCGTGGCAGGCCCCGGTCGGCGTCGTTTCGATCAAAAACCTGTTCCCTTGCCAGCCCCGATGGCGAACGGTAGTCCTTGCGCGTGTCCATCGAAGGCCCTTTGCGCAAGATGGCGACCACCTTTGCCGAGCCGGTGCGCTACGAGCTGCCGGTCGGGGAGGCGTCGCTGCCGCTCAACCCACTGCTCGGCAAGCGACTGCGTCTGCGCTTTCTTGCGCGCATCAGCTGCATCGCCTGCGGTCGCGCCACCAAGAAGAGCTTCAATCAGGGCTATTGCTTTCCGTGCATGCGCTCGCTGCCGGAAACCGATGCCTGCATGGTGCGCCCCGAGACCTGTCACTTCGCCGAGGGCACCTGCCGCGACGCCGAGTGGGGGCGCACCCACTGCATTCGCCCGCACACGGTCTACCTGGCCAATAGCTCGGGCCTGAAGGTCGGCATCACCCGGGGTGAAGACCCCCGGGGGCGCTGGATCGACCAGGGCGCGCGCCAGGGGCTGGGGATTCGGCTGGTTGACGACCGACTGCAGGCGGGGCTGGTCGAGGTGGCGCTCAAGGGTTACGTCAACGACAGGACCAACTGGCGCGCCATGCTCAAGGGTGAGCCCGAGGCGGTCGACCTGCCGGCCGCACGCGAGCGCTTGCTCGAGCAATTCGCTGCCGGCCACCCGGGTCAGGTTCTGTCCGGTGCTGGGCTCGAGGGTGGCGAGGTGGTCGAACTCCACTATCCCGTGCTGGCCTATCCGCAGAAGATCCGGAGCCACAACTTCGACAAGGAGCCGCTGCTCGAGGGCGTGCTCCAGGGCATCAAGGGCCAGTACCTGATCGTGGACCAGACGGTGATCAACGTGCGCAAGTTCGCTGGCTATCACGTGGCGCTCGAGCACGACTGAGGCGCGCGGGCCCAAGATGCTTGCCAGGTCCGTGCGATCGGTACAGGCTTAGCGGGTGCTGCGGGGCGAGCGTGAAGCCTGGGGGCGTGAGATGAGGCGTGGCGATGGCCGCGGCCGGGTGCCGTCGCGCGCCAAGGGCGTGCTGCTCGCGATGCTCGTGCTCGCGCTGGCTGGCTGTGATGACGATATCAGCGGTGCCACCGCTTTCGGCGATCCGGGATCCTTGTTCGCCGACACCGGCTTCCAGGACAGCGCCGCATCGTTGACCTGCGGCAACGGTCGCCTCGAGCAAAATGAGCAATGCGATCCGAGGCTGCTGTTCATGGAAACTTGCCAGTCGCTGGGCCTTGCGCCGGGGCAGCTGTTGTGCGGTGGCGACTGCAGGTTTGATTTTCGGCAGTGCGGCCAGGCCATCAGCGTCGAAGCGCCGGGCTGTCCTGCCGATCCGGCGCGCGCCGAGGGGCTTGCGTGCGCCGCGCCGGGGCGGCTGTGCAGCTACGGCGACAGCTGCGGTAGCGTGGCCTGCGAATGTCTGGTGGAGCAGGTCGTGGTGCCGGACGAGGATGCGGGCAGCACCGACGACGACGCGGGGTTGGACCCCCTGTCGGATCCCGAGGCCGAGGACGCGGGATGGTCGTCGTCGATTTCGAACCCGCCCACCATGCGGCTGCGCTGGCGTTGCTTCATCGAGCCCTGCGGCCCGTGAAGCGGAGCGAAAGTTATCTGCGCTCCACCAGCGGCTCGCCCTCGGGCCGGCACAGCCATAGCGTCAGCAGGGCATCGAAGTCGTCGCAGTGCACGGCGTTGTCGCGGTAGTCGCAGCGGAAGGGCGGTGGCACCGGGGCGCCGTCGCCGCTCCGGGGCTCGCAGACGACGCTGAGCTCGAAGAGGTCGCGGTCACCCTTGGCGCGAAAGACGATGTCGGCACCGCGGCGCTTGCGCGCCTTGGCCGAGGCTAGCACCTGGAAGCGCGGCGCGATGCGCTGGCGGTCGCCGAAGCTCATGCTGCCCCGCTGCAGCGTGAACTCGTCGCCGCGAAAGAGCACGCGGCCCTCGACCACCTTCAGCTCGCCGAGCAGGCCGAAGCGCTGGTCGGTGCCCACCAGCTCGAAGCCGTCGTTGGAGCTGAAGCTGGCGTCGATGGCGTCGTTGCGGATGCGGATCGGCTGCAGGTCGCGCAGCCTCAGGGCCATGCTGAAGCGGTCGCGCCCGGGGTCGTAGCTGCCCTGCTCGCGCGCCTCGCGGTCGTTGATGGCGATCAGGGCTTCGGGGATCTGGATGTGGCGGGCGTAGAGCAGCTTCGACAGCGCGATCTCGCCCTGCCAGTGGGGCAGGCCCTGGCCCTGCCACTCGATGGTGGTGTCGGCGTCGAGGGCCAGCTCGAAGCGCGGCTGGGGCTCGAGCACGAGATCGCGGCCCGTGAGCTTCAGGGCATAGCGCGCGATGGCGCCGCCCTCGAACTCGAAGCGGCCCGAAAGCTCCAGGCGCCCGCCGCCGAGCTCGCCCTCCAGCGCTTCGAGCACCAGCGCCTGGCCGTCGAAGCGAAGCTCGCCGCGGACCTTGCGCACGGGGAGGCCGCCCGGGTCGACCGTCACCAGCGCCTCGCGCGGGTGCAGCGTGGCGCGCAGGCCGCGCTCGGTGTCCATGGTGAAGGCCACGTCGATGTCGCCGTAGGCGCTGTCGACAAAGGGCGACAGGCCCGCCAATAGACTCGCCGCCAGCATGCCCTCACCGCGAAGCTGGGGGCCGTCGGTGGTCGTCAGGGTGCCCTGCAGCGTCAGCTTGGCGCGCTCGCCCAGGAGCGGCAGTTCGCCCAGTTCGATGCGGCCGTCGCGCAGGGCGAGCTTTGCGGGTTCGACCGTATCCAGCCTGGCGGCCGCGTAGCGCAGCTCGAGGGCCTCGAGCGTCAGCTGCCCCTGCAGGCTCTCGGGGCGGCCGAGTTCGCCCGCCTGCAGCGCCAGGGCCAGACTCGCCCGGGCGCCGCCGTGACGGCCGTCGAAGGGTGCTGGTAGCCAGGGTGAGAGATCCAGCTCGCGCACCACGATGCGCCCGGCGACGTCGCTGCGGTCGCCGCTACCGACCATCAGGTCGAGCTCCAGGCGCTTGCCCAGGCCCTCGCCGCAGACGAGCCACGCCCGCTCGAACGGTGCCCGCTCCAGCGCCGCGCTCGCCACAGGGCAGCGCTCGGTCGCGCCCGGGGGGGCCTGGCGCGAGGCCAGTGTCGCCCGCAGGTTCGCCTGGCCCAGGGATTGTCCCGCCGCGCGCACGGCGCCGAGCTTCATGCGCAATCGGCCCGTGGGTTGCTTGCGATCGCCCCCCAGCTCGCCATCGCCGTCGAGGCTGCCGCCTTCGAGCCCGTACACACCCGCAAGTGGCAGGTGCCTGACGCGCACGGAAAGCGCCCGCGCACCGCCGGGGCCCAGGGTGCCCGAGAGCGAGGCCCGCCCGCCGCCCCGCGAAAGCGTCAGGGCCGAGAGCTTCAGCCCCTCGGGGCCCCGGCGCTTGCCAGCGCTGCGCGGCCCGCGACCCCTGTGCAAGCTGGCTTTGAGTTCCACGGCGTCGAAGTCGATGGCTGCGAGCCGGGCGTTGCCGCCCTTGAGGTCGAGTTCGGCGCGCAGGGCTTCGGTGTCGAGCGAGACCTGGACGGAGCCGTCCAGCTCGGCCTCGAGTGCGCCCAAACCGCTATCGTCTTCGAGTCCGAGCAGGGCCACGAGTGCGGCTGGGCGGGTGCGTTGCAGCTTCAGGGCGGCATCCAGCGAAAGCGCGCCCTGCGGCCAGCGCAGGTCGAGGGGGCGCTCGCTGCGCAGCCGGATGCCCTGACCCTCGGCCTCGAGCTGCGATAGCTGTGGTCCGCCTTCGGCGTCGACGATGAGCTGGGCGCTGGCGCGCCGGAAACGCTGGGACCCGAGCTGCAGACCGACGGGGAAGCTCAACTGCAGGTCTTCGACGGTCGCGCCCGCATCCATCAGGGCTGCGCGGCCCGCGAGCTCCAGGGTCGGGATGCTTAACTCAGAGATTGTTTTTCCGTCGGCCGTGACGAGCGTCGGCTTGGTCAGCGAGATCTCGAGCGGGCCGGCCATGGCAGCCGATGCTTGGTCGCGGCCCAGTCGCCACTGACCGTCGAGTCGCCCGCGCAGGGGCAGGGCCGGCCACGACAGCAGCTCGGCGACGGCCCCGAGGTCGGCCTCCTCGAAACGCAGCGTGACCTCGGTGTTTTCGGCGGGTGGCTGCTCGAACGCCCCGAGCGGGCCCTCGAAGTGGACCTTGCCGGCTTCGGCGGACAGCTCCAGCTCGCCCTGCACGCCTGCTGTGCCCAGGGCCCGAAGCGATAGACGCTCACCCAGCGTGCGTTGCTGCAGGCGAGGGGCTTCGACTTCGAGTCGGAGGTCGGTGCCGCTCGCGGCTCCGGCGCCAAGCGCCAGGCTGCCGCGCGCCTCGGCCTGGCCATCGAGCGCCGGCCAGTGGCTGGCCTGGGGCCATAGGGCTCGGAGTTCCGACAGCGGAAAGCTGGCGCGCCCCTCGGCCTCGAAGCCCTGGCCCAGCGGTCGCGGAAGCGAAAGTCGCGAAAGCTCGGCGCTGGCCTCCTCGCCCTGGGCCAGCAAGCGCTCGAAGCGCAGGGCTTCGGCGTCCAGGCGTCCGCGGCTCTCGAAGGCCGACAGGCGGTGGCTGTATTCGCCGTGGGTCAAGACCAGCTTCGCTCCTTCGATCTCGAAGTCGAAGCTGGCGTCGTCCGAGCGCCGGAGCTTCAGCGCCTTGGCTTGCAGCTGCAGCCGGCCGGAGTCGAGTTCAATCGCCCAGCGTGTGTCGTGTGCGGTCAGCTCGATGGGGGCCTTTGTGTCAGCGCCCGTGTCGAGCAAAGAGGCTGCAGCCTGCTCGCGCCCATCCAGGGTGACCTCCCCGCCGCGCAGCTCGATGCGTTCGAGCTGGAGCAGGCGCTCGCCCTCACCGGCGCTGAGGGTCAACTCGGCGTTGCGCAGCAGCGGGCTGCCGTCGCGGGCGTCGACCTCCACGCCCGCGGCGACGATGGCGCGGCGCTCGAGCTGCAACTCCGCGCGTTTGACGCGCACGGGCAGACCCAGCCGCTGGCTGAGCTGGCGGGCAACCTCAGGGCCGAGATCGGTGAGCTTGGGCGCCGCGTCGCGCTCGCAGGCGAGCAGCAGCAGCAGACAGCTTGCCAGCAGTGCAATCGGTCGCAGGGCGAGCATGGGGGGAGTCGTTACGGCACGGGGCCCACGGCCGCGGCTGCGACCCTGGGGCGATCCCGGTGTACGAACCTTCCCGGGCAGCGTCAAATCGCGGCCCCGGGCCGCTCATGGCGGCGCTGCGGTGGGAGCCGTGGCGGGCTCCGCTGGGGCGGTTTCCGTGGGTGAATTGGCCGGTGTTTCGGGGGTATCCGGCGGGGCCTGGGACGGTGGCTCTGCGGGGGCGGTCCCGTCGCTGGATGGGGCTACCACTGCATCGCCGGGGGGGCCGCCCGGGTCGTCACCAGAGGGGGCTGCGGGGGTGGTTACCGGGGCTTGCGGAGTCGGCGCGGGCTCGGGGGCAGGCGCGTTCACGGGACAGGCGGGACAGGCGGGACAGGCCGGGCACGGCGGCGCCTTGGCTTTTTCTTCGCGCTCGTCGATGACGCGGTAGATCAGCGTAAACAGCGTGGCGGTGTCGGTCGAGCGCGTGCCGGCCACCGGAACGTTGTCGAACTTCAGGGTGAATTTCACTTCCAGTTGAAATCCTCCGCCGATGCGCGAGCGCAGGGCGTTGTCGAAGTTCAGGCGTAGATCCTCGCTCTGCTCGACATTGAGAAGCGCTTCGAGGCCGCCCACGTACGTGAGGGCTTCATTGAGCTGGTTGTCGTAGCCGAGAAAGCCGCGCGCCGAGTGCACCACCTGCTCGCCGGGTAGCACGGTGCCGGTCTCGGGGTCGAGCAGGGGATCGGGATCGAAGTTGTCGCGCGTCTGGTCGTAGCCTACCTCGCCCCAGAGGCGGTGTTTGTCGGCGCGCAGCAGGTAGCGCAGGTAACCGAGCTGGCCCTGCACGCGCGAGTCGAGGCCCGCGAACTGATCCCAGCGAAAGGCCAGGGCGGCGAAGACCGCGTCCATCTGTGTGAAGAAGAAGTCGTAGCGCAGCTTGCTGTTGAAGTTGCGAACGGTGTCCTGGTAGGCGTCGGTGTTGTCGTCTTTGATGTCGGCCTGACCGTAGGCAAAGGCCGCGTCGGCACCGAGTGCGCTCGGGCCGCGCGTCAGGCGCAGGGTGCCGCCGGCGTTGAGCTGCCAGCTCTCGGTATTGCCCGTGTTGAGCGAGCCGCCCAGGGAGAGGTCGAGGCGGGTCTCGTCCAGGTCCGGGGCCTTTTCGAGACCGTGTTCGGTGTGTTGCTCGATGGCGGCGGGCTGAGCCGTGGCCGAAGCGCTGGCGAGCGCTGTCCACAGCACGATCGCCGTGTTGGTGAATTTGGGAGTTCGACGCTGCACGGGCGCACGCTAGAAAGCTGCCGCGTCGGTCGTCAAGGCGGTTGCGCGGTGTCGCTCGCCGACGCCATCTCGAGCTGGTATCGTCCCGCCCCCGCCCGCTGTCATTGGGTTGACGTTGCGCTGGGCGGCTGGAGAGTGAGGCCATGGGCGAGCACCGTATTTTGATCGCCAACCGCGGCGAGGTCGCCATCCGCATCGCGCGCGCCGTCGAGGAGCTGGGCATGGAGAGCGTCTCGGTCTATGCCAGCGACGAGGCCGACGCCCTGCACGTGCTGCGCGCCCGGCGCGCGGTGGCGCTGCCAAAGGCCGGTCCGGCCGCCTACCTCGACATCGAGAGCCTGATCGCAGTGGCGCGTGAAGAGGGCTGTGACGCGCTGCATCCGGGCTACGGTTTTCTCAGTGAGAGTGGCGCCTTCGCGCGCGCCTGTGAGGCGGCTTCGCTCGACTTCATCGGTCCGCGGCCCGAGACGCTGGAGCTTCTGGGCGATAAGGTGCGGGCGCGGGCGCTCGCGGCCGAGCTCGGGGTTTCCACGCTGGAGGGCTCGAGCGGGGCGGTGGACGCAGAGGGCGCGGGCGCCTTCTTCGAGGGCCTCGGTGCGGGCGCGGCGATGGTGATCAAGGCGGTGGCCGGCGGCGGTGGGCGCGGCATGCGCGTGGTGCGCGCGGTCGATGATATCGAGGCGGCACACACCCGCTGCTGTTCGGAAGCGGGCGCGGCCTTCGGCAACGACGCCGTCTACGTGGAGCGTTTCATCAGCCCGGCGCGGCACCTGGAGGTGCAGATCGTGGGCGATGGCGAGGGCGGCGTGACGCATCTGTGGGAGCGGGAGTGCAGCCTACAGCGGCGGCACCAAAAGTTGGTGGAGCTTGCGCCCAGTCCGGGGCTCGACGGGGCCCTGCGCGAGGCGATCGTCGAGGCGGCGCTACGGATGGCGCGCCACGTGCGCTACCGGGGGCTTGGGACGTTCGAATTTCTCGTCGATGCGGGCGGCAGCGGTGTGCCGCGCGTTGCCTTCATCGAGGCCAATCCGCGGCTGCAGGTCGAGCATACGGTCACCGAAGAGGTCACCGGCGTCGATCTGGTGCAGCTGCAGCTGCAGCTGGCCACCGGCGCCTCGTTGAGCGAGCTCGGGCTCGAAGCAAGCCCTCCGCCTCCGCGTGGCATGGCCATGCAGCTCAGAGTCAATATGGAGCGTATCGAGGCCGACGGCACGCCGCGCCCCAGCAGCGGCACCCTGCGCGCCTTCGAAGCCCCGGGTGGGCCCGGTCTGCGGGTGGACGCCTTTGGTTATGCCGGCTATCGCACGAGTCCGCGCTACGATTCACTCCTGGCCAAGGTCGTGGTCAAGACGCCCGGCTCCGGGCTGGGCGAACTTTTGCGCCGTGCGCGCCGTGCGCTCGCCGAATTTCGCATCGACGGTGTCGACACCAACCTGCCATTTCTGCGCAGCCTGCTCGCCCACCCGGCGCTCGAGGGCTTCGAGGTGCACACGGGCTTCATCGAGGCGCAGATGCAGCAGCTGCTTGCGGGCATCGAGGCGGCGGCGCCTGCGCCCTTGCCAAAGGTGGAGGCGGCGGCGGGAGCGGCCCTGGCGGGCGCGCGCGTCGACGCCATCGACCCACTGGCGGTGCTCGCACATGGCAAGAGCGCCGATGCTGGAGCGCTCGCTGGCGGGCAGGTTGGGGCGGAGGGCGCGCTGGGGGAGGGCCTTCGGGCCGTGCGCGCGCCGATGCAGGGCACCATCGTGGCGCTCGAGGTGGAGCCCTCCCAAAGCGTGCGCGCCGGACAGCCGCTTGTGGTCATGGAAGCGATGAAGATGGAGCACGTGATCGCCGCGTCCGAGAGCGGTCGCGTCGAGCGCCTGCTCGTTGCGTCCGGGGATACGGTGCAGGAGGGCGCCTTGCTCGCGGTGCTGGAGCCGGCCGAGGTAGCGGGCGACGGCGCGGAGCAGGCCAGCGTCGAAGACCTCGAGCGGATTCGTCCCGACCTGCAGGAGGCCTTCGACCGCCACGCCCACGGCCTGGACGAAAACCGGCCGGAGGCGGTGGCCAAGCGGCACAAGCTCGGCCTGCGCACGGCGCGCGAGAACGTGGACGACCTGGTCGACGCCGGCAGCTTCATCGAATACGGACCGCTGGTGGTGGCAGCCCAGCGTCGGCGGCGCTCGATCGAAGACTTGAGGGAGCGCACGCCCGCCGACGGTCTGGTCGCCGGCGTCGGTAGCATCAATGCCGGGCTCTTTGGTGACGAACGCAGCCAGTGCGCGGTGCTCAGCTACGACTACACCGTCCTGGCCGGCACCCAGGGGCTGCAGAACCACCACAAAAAAGATCGGCTCTTCGAGCTCGCCGAACGCAATCGGCTGCCGGTGGTCTTCTTCACCGAGGGTGGAGGCGGCCGCCCCGGCGACACCGACGGTCTGGGCGTGACGGGGCTCGACTGCCTGGCCTTTGCCTACTTCGGCAAGCTCTCGGGCTTGGTGCCCCTTGTCGGCATCGCCACGGGACGCTGCTTTGCGGGCAATGCCGCCCTGCTCGGCTGCTGCGACGTGGTCATCGCCACCGAGGGCACCAACATCGGCATGGGCGGCCCGGCGATGATCGAGGGCGGCGGGCTCGGCGTATTCCGGCCGGAAGAGGTCGGACCCATGTCGGTGCAGGTGAAAAACGGCGTGGTCGATGTGCCGGTCGTCGATGAAGCCGAGGCGGTGGCGGTGGCCAAGCGTTACCTGGGCTACTTCCAGGGATCGCTGGCCGACTACGAGTGCGCCGACCAGCGCCTCCTGCGCCACGTGATCCCCGAAAACCGCCTGCGTGTATACGATATCCGGCGCGTGATCGAGCTGCTCTCCGACAGCGATTCGGTGTTGGAGCTGCGGCAGAACTTTGGCGTCGGCATGGTCACGGCCCTGTGTCGCGTCGAGGGGCGACCCCTGGGTGTCATCGCCAACAACCCCGCCCACCTCGGCGGCGCCATCGATCGCGACGCCGCCGACAAGGCCGCCCGCTTCATGCAGCTATGCGACGCCTTCGACCTGCCGATCCTCATGCTCTGCGACACGCCGGGCATCATGGTGGGCCCGGAGGCCGAAAAGACGGCCCTGGTGCGTCACGTCTCGCGCATGTTCGTCACCGGTGCGAGCCTCAGCGTGCCCTTCTTCACCATCGTCTTGCGCAAGGGTTATGGCCTGGGCGCACAGCTGATGGCCGGCGGCAGCTTCAAGCAACCATTTTTCACCATCAGCTGGCCCACCGGCGAGTTCGGCGGCATGGGGCTCGAGGGCGCGGTCAAGCTCGGCTTCCGCAAGGAGCTGATGGCCATCGAAGATCCCCAGGAGCGCAAAAACGTCTTCGACCGCATGGTCGAGGCCGCCTACGACCGCGGCAAGGGCGTCAACGTGGCCTCGCATTTCGAGTTTGACGAAGTGATCGACCCGGCGGAGTCGCGCCGCTGGATTCGCACCGCCATGCTGGCGGCGCCAGCGCCAGAGCCGCGTCGGGGTAAGAAGCGGCCGTGTGTCGATACCTGGTGAGGTGCCAATCCGCGCCGCGTGTGCAGTTGTCAGCGAGGCTGCAAGGTACAGCGGCGGCTGTTCGGCAATGACGTCAACTTGGTGCCGACAGACGGCCCGGGGGCGGGGGTGATTTTGTGACGGCGCGGGAGAGGTGGCGCTGGCTCCGGGGGTAGCAGCCACATGCAGGCCGAGTAGAAGACGGCGCAAGCCCGGGTCTATCAGCGCTCCGGGGGAACATTGCGAACCGCCGACATGAAGGCGGCGAGCTTCACCGGATCGAGCCGAGCGTCGGTCCGCACCCCGCTGCATACGTCGAGGCCCCAGGGCCGGACCGAGGTAATCGCCTCGGCGGCGTTCTCCGGATTCAGACCACCGGCGAGGAAGACCGGCAAGGGGCTGCGCTCGACGAAGGCCCGGCTGATCGACCAGTCGTGGACCCGACCGGTGCCGCCGAGTTCGGAGACCGCCGCCGTCGGGCGTCCGGAGTCGAGCAGGAAGGCATGCACGTGGGGCCCATAGGCGTCGATCCGGTCGAGCGCGCCCGCATCCTCGACGTGGATCACCTGGACGATTCGGACCGGCCCGAGCCGCGCGGCCAGGGCCGCGCTTTCGGTCGGGTCGATGTGGTTTACGATCTGGACTGCGCTGGGCTGTACCCGGGCCACGTGGGCGGCGATGCTCTCGGCCGTGGTCTGTGAGGTGAGGAGGAAGCTGGCCACCGGAGGCGGAAGACTGCGGGCGATGGCGGCCGCGCGATCGTCTGGGATCGGGCCCGGCCCGGATGGCATCGGCCCGACCAGGCCCACCGCGTCAGCGCCCATCTGAACGGCGAGCGCGGCCTCGGCGTGCGAGGTCATGCAGCAGATCTTTACGCGGGTAGGTGCCAAGGTTTCGTCATTGTGGCATGGGGGCAGGTCGAGGTGGTCGGATTCGACCACCGGGCCTGTGTTTTGGCTTGGAACATGACCCCTTGATATGCGAGCCCCCATCGCACGCATGACCCATGCTTTCCTCGGACGGTTGTGGTTCTGTTTTGAGGTTTCCGTCGGCGCAGGCGAGCTCCACAAGCGGCTCTGCCTACGTTTGGACAGCTGATGACGTGGGCGCGCAGCACCGAGCGGGGCGCCCACATGCTGCGGTAGGTCATAAATCTTGTGCGCCTGCGGGTCTGGCGCTGCCGCTGGGACGGTGCGTGTCCTCGAGCCGCCCCGGGTTCGCGGCCGGGACATTCGAGTTCAGCCAGCTTCGACGACGCCGCCGAGCTTTTCGATGTAGGCGTCGTAGACCGGCACGTGGGGGGCGTCGGCTGCTAGCGCGCGCCAGCGTCGCACTGCCGGCAGTCGGTGCATTGCGGTGGCGTAGGGGACAAGGGGGTCGGGCAGCGCCACGCCGTAGGTTTCAAAGCGTGTGAGCACGGGGAAGTACATGGCGTCGGCGATCCCGAAGCGGCCAAATAGAAAGGGTCCGCCGGAAGCCCGCAGCGCGTTATTCCAGAGTTCGTGCACGCGCGCGATTTCCACCCGGGTTGGTCCATCGGGTGAGAAATCTGGCACGCGGGCCAGGGGGTGGCAGCTCATGTGCGTGCGTAGGTTGGTGAAGTTGGCTGCCATTTCGGCAGACAGCGAACGCGCCTGGGCGCGCTGCAGGCCGTCGTCGGGCCACAGTCCGGCCTCGGGGAACTGTTCAGCGGTCCACTCGCAGATGGCCAGCGCTTCGTGGATCGGGGTGCCGTCGACCCACAGCACGGGGAAGGTGCCAGTCACGCTGCCCTGGGCACGCCGCCGAGTAAGGGCTCGCGAAAGAATAACTTCCCCCTTTGGCACGCACCGGCGGGCACGCTCGGGCCGTGCGTCCTCGAAGAATTCCTCGATGTACCTCGGGTACGACTGCGGATTCTCCTCCGGGCGCCGTCCCGACCGCACTCCGCCGTCACGCACCAAAGGGGGAAGTTATTCTTTCGCGAGCCCTAAGCTCCACAGCAGCCTCTCGTACGTGGGCGTCGTAGTCCACGATCGCAACCGGCTTGCCCTGGTGCGACAGATCGAGTTCGGCGGTCACGAGCTTGGGCTCTGCGCCGGCGTGCCACAGCGGCAGCAGTGCCCGTATCGACCAGGAGGAGTAGCGCAAAGAGATCACGTGCAGGCTCAGGTCCATGATGGCGCAGGTTTAGCGCGGACTCGCTGGCTGCGCATGGAGATGGCCCAGGACAGTGTGGGGCGTCGCCGAACAAGGTGGGCCGCAGCCTTCATGCAGCCATTTGACGCTGAACAAAATATCAGTATTCTGATCGGCCGTGCTCGCGTCGGTCCACTCGCTCGTTTCGCTCGCCCGCCCCGCGGTCGAGACACAGGAGGCGGGGGCGCTGGCTTCGCGGCTGCCCCGTGGGCGTTTGGTCGAGCTGGTCGGGCAGCGGGCCGGGGCCCAGATGAGTACGGCCGTGGCCTGCGTGCGCTGGGCCCAGGAGCAGGGGGAGCCGGTGGCCTGGGTGCAGGTCGCTGGGGGGCCGCTGTATCCACCGGATTTGGCGGCCTGTGGGGTGGATTTGGAGGCGCTGATCGTGGTTCAGGTGCCGCCCGGAGCCTTGCCCTTCGGGGTGCCGCGGGCGGCCGAGTTGCTTTTGCGCTCGTCGGGCTTCGGTCTGGTGGTCGTGGACCTGGGGGATGCGGCCCTGGGCGATGGGCGCCTGCGCGCCGACACTGCCTGGCAGGGGCGGCTTTTGGGGCTCTCGCGCGAGCACGAGTGCAGCGTGATCCTGCTCAGCGATGCCGAGTCCAGGCAGCACTCGCTCGGCCCTCTGATCAGCGTTTGCATCGAGCCCCGCAGGCAGCGTACGGCGCCGGGGCGTTTCACCGTCGAGCACCATGTGCGCAAGGATAAGTCGGGCCTGCTCGGCGCCTTGCGCAGCGAGCCGCGGCGCGGTCCCTGGGGGCTTTTGTGAGATGCAGGGTTCGCTCTTCGAGGGCTTTGCGGGCTTTGTGCCCATCGCCTGCGTCGATGTGCCGGCGCTGGCCCTGCAGCTGGTCCTGCGCGCCCATCCCGAGTGGCGGGATGAGCCGGTGGTGGTGGTGGCCGATGATCGACCCCAGGCGGCGATCCTGTGGTCCAATCGTCCGGCGCGCCGTCACCGGATCCTGCGCGGCACGAGCGTCGCCCAGGCCCGGGCGCTGAGCGCCACGTTACATGCCGAGGTCGTGCCGCCATCGAGTCTCGAGGCGGCCATCGACGGCATCTTCGAGCTGCTCATCAAGTGCTCGCCACGGGTCGAGCCGGTGCTGGCGGAACCGGGGCTGTTTTGGGTCGATCCGGGCGGGCTCGATGGGCTTTTCGGCGATGTGCAGCGCTGGGCCGCGCATGTGCATCGCGAACTCGCGGCGATGCACTACGTCAGCAGTGTGGTGGTGGGCTTTCGGCGCGGTAGCGCCCTGGCCCTGGCGCGGCAGTACAGCGGGGTGCGGGTGCTCGAGGATCCGGAGCAGGAGCGGCAGCTGGCTGCCAGTGTGCCGCTTGCGCGTCTGGGTATCGACAGCCGTCAGCAGGCGGAACTTTCGTTGTTGGGCATCGGCAGCGTGGGCGAGCTGCTCGAGATCCCCGTTTCGCAGCTGCGCATCCGCTACGGCGAGGGTCTGGGACGCTTGCACGATTTTTTGAGCGGCAAGAGCTGGTCGCCGCTGTCGCCGCGCAAGGAGCATGAGCCGCTTTTGGTCACGCTCGAGATCGATCCGCCCGACGACGATCACGCGCGCATTCTCTTCGGCCTCAAGGGGGCGTTGCACCACAGCGTGCCTTTGCTGGTCGAAAAGCAGTGCGCCATCACGGCCCTCGACATCGTCTTCGAGCTCGAGCGCGGGGAGCCCCATGCTCAGCGTATCGAGACCGCCGCGCCCACCCTGGATGTGGTGCAGATCGTGGACCTTTTGCGGCTGCGCCTGGCCAACGTGGAGCTGCCGGCGAGGGTCGAGCGCCTTTTGGCCACCCTCGAATACCTGCGCGTGCATCCGCGGCAGCTCTCGCTGATGGACCTCGCGCAGCAGGTGCGAAGGCCCCGCGACCTCGAAGCCGCGGCCCGCGCCCTGGCGCGCCTGCGCGCGAGCTTCGGCGCCCAGGCGGTCGTCTGTGCCCGTCTGCGCGAGGCGCATCTACCCGAGGCGGCTTTTCACTATGAGCCAACCGCCGAGGTGCGCACGCCCCATCCCCCGGCGGCAAGTGGACTGCCGCCGCTGGTGCGCCGCATCTTCCGCAGGCCCCTGCGCCTGCTGCAGCTGCCGGGTCAGGAGCCGGCGGCCTGGCTCGGTCGTCAGGGTTCGATCAAGGCCCTGCATGGACCCAACCGTATCGCCGGCGGTTGGTGGGTGAGCCACCGCGAGCGCGACTACTACTACGCCGAGACCCAGCACGGCGAAGTGCTATGGCTCTTTTACGATCGCCCGGGGCGGCGCTGGTATCTGCACGGGATCGTGGATTAACACTACTGTGTCAGGGTAGCGGCGGCCCTCGCTTGTTCAGGGGATTTGTAGGCTTCGTCGGCCGTCTCGAAAGGGGCCCACCCTGTCGTCGACGTCCGCCAAACCCTACAAATCCCCTGCCCGGCGCGATCTTCCTCCGCTACCCTGACACAGTAGTGTTAAAACGCCGGCATGCGTGCTACTCCAGCGCCCCGTAGCCGCCGCCGCCGGGGGTTTCGATGACAAAGACGTCGCCCGGGGCCATGTCGCGCGTGTCGATGTGGGCGAGATCTTCGCGGCGCCCATCGGCCCGCTCCACGCGGTTGATCCCGACGGCTCCCGGCTGGCCGCCCGCCATGCCGAAGGCGGGCACCGAGCGGCCGTTGGAGAGGATCGAAGCGGTCATCTTTGCCAGGAAACGAAGCCGTCGCCGGGTGCCGTCGCCGCCGCGGTGGCGGCCTGTGCCGCCCGAGCCGCGTCGGATCTCGAAGGCCTCGAGCCGCACCGGGAAGCGCAGCTCGAGCACCTCGGGGTCGGTCAGGCGAGAATTGGTCATGTGGGTCTGCACGGCGCTCTGGCCGTCGAAGTCGGGGCCGGCGCCGGAGCCGCCGGCGATGGTTTCGTAGTACTGGTAGCGGTCGTTGCCGAAGGTGAAGTTGTTCATGGTGCACTGGGAGGCCGCCATCACGCCGAGCGCGCCGTAGAGGGCGTTGGTGATGCACATGGAGGTCTCGACGTTGCCGGCCACGACCGAAGCGGGCGGCCTCGGGTCGAGCATGGAGGCTTCGGGAATGCGGATCTCGAGCGGGCGCAGGCAGCCGGCGTTCAGCGGCAGGTCGTCGACGACGAGGCTGCGAAAGACGAAGAGCACGGCGGCGGTGCTGATGGCGGCGGGGGCGTTGAAGTTGCTCGGCAGCTGCGCCGAGGTGCCGGCGAAGTCGATGACGGCGCTGCGCGCGATGCGGTTGACTGAGACCTGCACGCGGATCTGGGCGCCGTTGTCGAGGTCCAACGTAAAGGCGCCGTCGTGCAGGTGGGCGATGGCGGCGCGTACGGCTTCTTCGGCGTTGTCCTGGACGTGGCCCATGTAGGCACGCACGACGTCGAGCCCGTAGTCGGCGACGAGTTTGCGCAATTCCCGCGCGCCCTTTTCGTTGGCGGCCACCTGGGCGCGCAGGTCGGCCAGGTTTTGCTCGGGGTTACGCGCCGGATGGGGTCCGGAGGTGAGGCGTGTGCGCAGCTCCTCTTCGCAGAAGCGTCCGGCGTCGACCAGCTTCAGGTCGGGTAGCTGCACGCCTTCTTCGTCGATGTGGCTGGAGAAGGGCGGCATCGAGCCGGGTGTCACGCCGCCGATGTCGGCGTGGTGACCGCGCGAGCCCACAAAGAAGAGTAGCTCGCGGCCGGCGTCGTCGAAGACCGGGGTGACCACCGTGACGTCGGGCAGGTGGGTGCCGCCGTGGTAGGGATCGTTGAGCACGAAGACGTCGCCTTCGCCCATGCGCCCGCCGTGGTCGGCCATCACCGAGCGGATCGATTCGCTCATGGAGCCGAGATGCACGGGCATGTGCGGGGCGTTGGCCACCAGTTGACCCTGCACGTCGAAAATCGCGCAGGAGAAGTCCAGGCGCTCCTTGATGTTCACCGAGTAGGCGGTGTTCTGCAGCTGGGCGCCCATCTGCTCGGCGATGTTCATGAAGAGGTTGTTGAAGACCTCGAGGCGAATCGGGTCGACGCCGGTGTCCGTCGGCGCGCGCTGCAGCTCCCGTTCCAAGCGCTGTAGCAGCAGGTGGTCGTATTCGGTGACCCGCGCCTGCCAGAAGGGTTCGACCACGATGGTCGCGTTCGGCTCGATGATCAGGGCCGGACCCTCTACCACGTGCCCTGGCTGCAGCGCCTGCCTGTCGACCAGCTGGGCCTTCCACTGGCGATCGTGGGTCCACAGGGAGACCGTGTCCGCGCACGGAGCGGGCTGCTCTGGCAAGAGTTCGCTCACCGGCTCCTCGATGGGATGGCCTTCGGCGATGGCCTCGACGGACACCGCCTCCACGATCAACGCACGGCGCTCCATCAGAAAACCGAAGCGCGTCCGGTGGGCTGCTTCGAAGGCCGCGCGCAGGGTTCCGGCATCGCCCACAGGGCCGTCCTCCAGGGTAAGGATCAATGCCGAGTCGGTGCCCTGGTAGCGCACGTGGGCCCGGCGCACCATGCGCAACGTACCCGGGGTGCGAATCTGCTGCTTCAGCTCTTGCATGGCGGCGTCCGCGAGCGATGCGCAGCGCGAGATGAGCTGGGGCCAGCTCGTTTCACTCAAAGTCATCTCGGTGGAGGCCTCGCGCATCACGCTCTGGTCGGCCAGGCCCATGCCATAGGCCGACAGCACCCCCGACAGCGGATGAACGAAGACGGTTTCGATGCCGAGCGCGTCGGCGACCTTGCAGGCGTGTTGACCGCCGGCGCCGCCGAAGCACTGCAGGGCGTAGCGCGTCACGTCGTAGCCGCGGGCGATGGAGACCTTGCGAATCGCATTGGCCATGTTGGTGACCGCGATGTCGACGAAGCCCTCGGCGAGCTGCTCGGGGCTGCGCGCGAGACCGGTAGCGGCCCGCACACCTTCGGCGAGCGCAGCGAAGGCTTCGCCCACCGCGGCGACGTCGAGGGGCTGATCGGCGTCGGGCCCGAAGACCCTGGGGAAGTGCTCGGCCTGCAGCTTACCCAGCAAGACGTTGGCGTCGGTCAGGGCCAGCGGTCCGCCGCGGCGATAGCAGGTGGGACCCGGGTTGGCTCCAGCGCTCTCGGGGCCCACGCGCATGCGCGCGCCGTCGAATTGCAGGAGCGAGCCGCCGCCGGCGGCCACCGTGTGGATGCTCATCATCGGCACCCGCATACGCACGCCGGCGACCTGGGTCTCGAAGCTACGCTCGAGTTCGCCGGCGTAGTGGGAGACGTCGGTGGAGGTGCCGCCCATGTCGAAGCCCAACACGCGCGCAAGCCCTGCGAGTTTGGCGGTGCCGACCATGCCCACGATGCCGCCCGCCGGCCCCGAGAGGATCGCGTCCTTGCCCTGGAAGGCGTGGGCGTCGCACAAACCGCCAGTGGATTGCATGAAGTAGAGCGCCACGCCCGGCATCTCGGCGGCCACCTGCTTGACGTAGCGCCGCAGGATGGGCGACAGATAGGCGTCGACGACGGTGGTGTCGCCTCGGCCCACGAGCTTGATCAGGGGGCTGGTCTGGTGGGAGGTGCTGACCTGCGAAAAACCCGCGGCGCGCGCCAGGGCGGCAGCCCGGCGTTCGTGGACGCCGTTGCGGTAGGCGTGCATGAAGACGATGGCCACGCTGGCGAAGCCGTCGGCGCGCGCGACCCGCAGAGCCTCAGCCAGCTCCTGCTCTTCGAGGGGCTCGACCACGGCGCCCTCGGCATCCAGGCGTTCGCGGGCCTCGATTACGCGAGCGTAGAGCAGCTCGGGCAGCACGATCTCGCGCGCAAAGAGGCGTGGGCGCTCCTGGTAGCCGATGCGCAGGGCGTCCCGGAAGCCGGCGGTGGTCACCAAGAGCGTGTGTTCCCCCTTGCGCTCCAAGAGCGCATTGGTCGCCACCGTGGTGCCCATCTTCACGCACTCGACCCGCTCGGCCGGGATGGGCGCGCCCGGCTGCAGGCCCAGCAGCCGGCGGATGCCGGCCACGGCTGCGTCCCGGTACTGCTCAGGGTTTTCCGAGAGCAGCTTGTGGGCCAGCAGCTGGCCATCCGGGCGCCGCCCGACCACGTCGGTGAAGGTGCCGCCGCGGTCGATCCAGAACTGCCATTTGCCACTCGCCGTTTTGCCCATCGTCGCATCCTGTCGCGCCGGGGACGCAGACACCGATGGCGCGCGCGGCGACGCTTGAAGGATAGTGATTGGCGGGGCGGCGCGAAAGCCAGAGTGGCGACAGGGGCGCTTCAGCTCCCGTCCCAGCTCCGGAAGCTCGCGACCTGCGCCATCAGCCAGCGGTTGAGCTCGCCGGGCGGCATCTGCTCGCCCTGCACGGTTTGCAGCACGGCGTCCTGGTGCTGTCGAACCGAGGCGTGATCGCCGAGGTCGGGCTCGCGCACGGCGTTGGCTTTCATTGCGGCGATGTCGGTGAGCGCGAAAAACCACTGCACGTGCTCGGACCAACAGGCGCCCTGCGCGGGCGCGAGCGCTTCGACCGCGTCTTCGAAGCCGACGCTGCCATCGACGCTGGCGAAGTGCGGGATCTGACCGCTGCGATAGACTTGGGCCAGGGCCGCGCGCAGCAGAAACATGGGTCGCAGATCGGGTTTGCCGCCGGCCCAGCCCTCGCGCATGCCCTGCAGCAGTGCCGAAAAGAGCACGCTCAGAACCTGCTGCGGGCTCGCGTCCGACGCCGCATTGGTCGGCCAGGTGAGCACATTCCGCGCGGCGTTGCTCTGGACCCGCTCGAAGCGCTCCAGGTGGCTCCAGTGGTTTTCGGCGAAGAAGGGGTCTTTCAGGGCGCGCTGGTCCGGCAGGGCGTCGGATGCGTTCACCGGGGCGAATTGGGATCCGATGGCGCCTTCACCCTGGTCGACGATGATGTTGGCCGCGTCGTCGAAGCTGCTCGGATTGATGAGCCCGGTATGGTCATACCAGAGGCTGAACAGGCCATTGGCGAGCTGGGGCGCGCCAGCGTTCATGGCGCCGCGGAAGCGATCGGCCAGCTGCACGATGACCGAGTAGAGCGCGCCGATGGAGGGATAGGCCGGTTGGCCGTTCAGGGTGTCGATGGTGCCGTAGGCCGGCACATCCGGCGCCTCGGGGGCCAAGTTGCCGGAGGCGTAGTCGTCGGGGGTCTCGACGGCGACCATCACAGCGACCACGTCCGGGTCGGTGACCTTGCCGAGTTTCACTGTGAGTCCAGACGGCTGCGGATGGATGTAGGGGATGCCGCCGTCGTAGCGGGGCCAATCCAGGCGCGGTACCTGGCCGAAGATGCGCGTGAGGTTACCTGCGAGCTGCAGGTGATACATCTCCTGAAGCGCGACCGATAGGACCAGGCGCGTGACCGTCGAGTCGTGCTGACGACCCTGGAGCTTGTCGCGCAGGGGTGCGGGCAACGGGACCGAAGAGCGGTCCTCGCGGATCGAGGCGAGCGCTGTCAGGTACAGCGGAAGCGTCCATAGCTCGAGGTTGCAGGCGGCCTGCAGCAGCTCGTGAAGGTCCTCGAGGGTACCCTCGGTGATGGGCTTTTGCTCCAGGCTTGCGCGCAGATGGGTGTCGTTCATGGAGCGTTCCGCCGGCTCATGGCTTACAACCGCCCTTCATCCAGTCGAAGTACAGCTGGAGTTCTGCTGCGGTGAACATGGGGAAGGGGGGCGGTGGCATGGCGTTGCCCGCATTCGACAGCCGCCCCCAGATGATCTCGGCGTTGCCCTTGACGGCTTCGTAGTTCGTCAGGTCGAAACGCCACATCATCGCCGATGCGAAGGGCGCGAAGAGCGGCTTGATGTCGCGCTCGAACGATAGCGCCTGTTCGCCACCTCGTTGTGTCCCCGCCAGGGGAGTGCCCTTGGCCTCGCGATCTCGCACACTGCGTCTCATGGGCACTCCCTGTCGAGCGTGTAGATGCGCAGACTGCCCCCGGAGGCGCCGAACATCAGCGAGCCGGTGACGACCCAGTCGCCGCAAATCGCCGGCCCCAGGCAGTAGCCATAGCCCCCGTTCATGCCGCCGGTCTCCATGCCGCCGAGCAGGTCCTGCCACAGCAGGCGGCCGTCGTGCACGGAGAAGGCATAGAGGGCCAGGCGTGAGGTCGTCATGAAGACGACGTCGTTGGCCACCGCCGGCAGCGCCAGGCCCGACTCCTTTTCCAGGGTGTACAGGGGCGGTCGGCCGTGCACGTAGCGGCGGGGATCGCCATCATCCAGGGGCCAGGCGTCGGCGAGGCCGTCGACGTGCAGCGCGCGGATGAAGGGGGTCGAGGCCGAGTCGATGCCCGGGGCGCTGGGGTGGTAGTTGTTGCCGCCGAGCCCCATGAACAGGCGCTGTAGCTCCGGGTGAAACGCGGCGGTGCTGTAGGTGCCGCAGTAGTTTTCGCCCTGGGTTTCGTTCGATTCGCGATTGGTAATCGTCGGGTTGATCGCGTTGGGGTCGACCCAGGCCGGCGGATGCACGTCGACGGTGGGGATCTGCCCGCCGTCGTTGTAGCGCGGCAGTAGCTGCGTCCAGTCGATCACCTCGAGGGATTCGGCGCACATGGTCATGAAGGCGCCGTTTTTGCAGCCCAGGCTCAAAAGCAAGCGGCCGCCCTTGTCGCGGAAGATCGTCGGCGAGCCGCCCACGTCCACGTCGATGTCGGAGCTGCGGTAGCTGCTTTCGGCGGGGAACTGGCGGAAGCCGCGGAACTCGCCACTGCTGGCGTCCAGGGCCAGCACGCCGTTCGAGTAGGGCACGGTGGGCAAGGCGCCGTCGGGCACGGGGTTGCCCGTGGGGCAGTAGATGCGGTCGAACTCGTGACTGTAGGCGATGGAGCCCCAGACCGAGCAGCCCATGGTGGTCGGCTTGCCGTGGAAGACCGTGAAGGGCGCGCCCGGGATGTCCCGTACGGCGCTGATGGGAAGCTCGTTGACGGCGTTGTCGCGATGGGCCTCGAATTTGTTGGTGCAGTAGATCCACTTCACATCGCCGCTCTGCAGATCGAGGCAGACGACGAATGAACTCATGAAGGGGTTTTCTCCTTCGCCGATGCCGAGCCAGACGCGGCCGTTTGCCACCACCGGCGACGACCAGCCTGCTGCAGGCGGGTAGCCCTGGTCGACGCCGAGCACGTTGGTGACGGGCTGGCCGTGTTTGGGGTCGGCGTTGCGCAGATCGACCACCCATTGCTCCGACAGGTCGTCGGCGCTCAGGCAGTAGACCTTGCCGTTGAAGGCGGCGAAGACCACCTTGCCGTCGCGCACCGCCGGCGTGCAGCCCATGCCGCAGAAGCCGTGGGTGTCGCGTTCGTCGGCCTCGATGGCCCAGCTGTAGCGGGCGACGACTTCGCCGCTCTTGCAACAGACCTTGAAGAAGCCGCCGCCGTTTTGCTTGGCGACCGCGAGGTTATTGGCGATGCCGACGTAAACGAATCCGTCGACCACCGCGGGAGTCGAGAGGATCGGACCGCCGAGCAGAACCTCGTGCCGCAGCGCGAGATTGCGGACATTCGAAGAGTCGATGCTCGAGTCGGTGGCGAGGCCCGTGTGGGCCGCATCTCCGTGGTGCATCCACCATCCGTTGGGGGCCGAAGGATCGTTGGACATGGCGCGCTTGCTCAAGGCGCGCTTCATACCACAGGTCGCTCGACGGATGCACGAGGATGAAGTGTTTGGCTTGCTTGGCTAGCCAAAAATGGCTTGCGACTGGGTTCGTCGCTTGGGCGGCGTTGCAGGGATGCGCAGCTGCCGCGTCTGTCGAGCCAGGTCGCTCACCCCCGCCGCACCTGACGTCGATACACCGCCGGACTCTTGCCCGTCCAGCGGGTAAACGCCCGCGCCAGACTGGTGGCGCTCGCATAGCCGAGCTGCTCGGAGATCTCCTCGAGCGTGAGTTCGGTGGCGCGCAGCAGGTGCAGGGCGCGCAGTCGGCGCTCTTCCTGCAACAGGTCGGTGAAGGTCGAGCCGTGTTCGGCGAGCCGACGTTTGAGCGTGCGCGTGGACATGCCCAGGCGCGAGGCCACCTGCTCGATGTTGCGCAGGTCTTCGCCGTCGAAGAGCGCGCGGCGCACGCGTCCGGGCAGTGAACCTTCGAAGCCCAATTCGGCCAGCCGGCGCAGGCACTGCTCGCGGGCCAGGTTCAGCGCCGCCTTGTCCGGTCGCACCAGTGGCACCTCGAGCGCCGCGGCGGGCAATAGCAGCTGCGTCAGCGGTTGATCGAAGCGCGCCTCCGGCAGGACGTGAGCAAAGCGGCGAAAATAGGGCGGTTCGGGGATCTGCAGTTCCACGCTGCCGCCTGGATTACGACCGGTGAGGTCCCGGGTCATCTGCCGAAAGCCCACGAACATGCTCAAAAGCGCCACGTCGCGGATGGGCGCCATGTCGCGGTGCTCTTCGACGACGAGCGCCGCGGTTTCGCCCTCGACCCGCAGCGTCAGGCCGACCGCCGTGCTGTGGCTGGGACCGAGCTCGACCGCTTGCAGCAAGGCCTCGCCCACGGTGGCGGCGCTCATGGCGGCAAAGCCCACGAAGCCATAGGCCGAGACGTGCTTCTGCAGGCCGAGGTAGATGCCGAGGCCGGGCTCTCCCGTGAGGTCGCGGGTGCGCACGGTCAGCTCGACCAGCGTCTCGAAGGCAATGCGCACGCCGGGCTCGGCCAGCTGCGCCTCGCTCAGACCGAAGGGGCCCAGGAGTCCCTCTGGCGTGATGCCCCAGCGCTTGGCCAGCTCCACCAGCTGCAGCGCCTGCCCCGCCGGGAAACCGTCGGCTGCCCTGGCATTTGCGCCGGAGGTGTTTGCCGTGGAGTTTACGAGGTCCGACATGGCCCGAGCTGTAGGGATTTTGGCTCCCGCGGCCTTGGTGGCGGCGGGAGGCTTCGGCCTAGGTTCCTGTCATGGGACATACCACGAGATCGATCGGACTTTCGTTGTCGCTCGTCACGTCGCTGGCCTTTGGCTGTGGTGGCGACGGGGCTTCCGGGGACGGGTCGGCGGTCGTCGTCGGGGGCAGCCCGGCGGCGTCGGGCCCGGCCGGGACGTCGACGCCGGCTGCGGCGAGCGGCACCGCGACAGAAGACCCTGCGTCTGCGGGCACGCCCACGGACAACGGCGCGGCGGGCGCAGCCAGCGAGGCATCTGCGGCCGGCTCCGGCGCTGCGGTCCCGGCCGCTGGATCCGATGGGTCCACCGGCGGTGGAGAGATGACCGCCACGCCGATCGCTGAACTCCCGACGCCAGGGCCATTTCCCGAAGTCAGCGACTTCAGCCAGCCCGGTCCTTATACAAGCACCACCCTGGTCAACGTCGGTCCCGGCTCCATCTACACCGTCTACCTACCCCAGCAAGACCCACCCGACGGCGCCGGCAATCCCCTGGTGGCCTGGACCAGCGGCGGCGGCACTTCGCATGCGTTCTACACGCTGCTGCCACACCTGGCCTCCCATGGCTTCGTCGTGATTACCTCCAACACGATTCCGGGCATCGGCGGCGAGGCCCTGCTGGGGGAGGAGATCATCGCCGGCATCGATTGGGCCCTGGCGGAGCACGCCCGGGCTGGCGGCATGTTGGAGGGGCGGCTGGATACGACCAAGATCGCCTCGACCGGCTACTCCATGGGCAGCCTCGCCACGTTCATGATCGCCTCGGATCCGCGCCTGACGACCACGGTACACATCTCGGGCGGCAACATGGTGCCCGAGCGCGTTCAAAACCTGCATGCGCCAGCCGCCTTCATCTGCGGCATTCCGAACCCGGCCTGCACCGACCTCTTGAGCGCCAGCTGCGACATCGCAGGTGCAAACTGTGAGCTAGACTTCGAGGGCGCCGACACGCAGGTCTTCTACGCCACCTTCGAAAGCGGCCACCTGGGCATCCTCACCTCCCCCTTCATGGAGCGCATCAACGCCATGACCACGGCCTGGCTGCGCCACTACCTGATGGGCGACACCACGCTTGCCCCGATGTTTTTCGGCGATGGCTGCGACTACTGCAGCGATCCGGATTGGACGGTTGAACGCAAGGGCTTCCAATGAGAGCCGAAGCCCGTCCGGGAGGTTGTGACGTGAATCTTTGCAAGCGGTACACGGTTTTCTTTGCGTCGATGGCGCAGATGCTGGCGCTCACGGCTGCGGGCTGTGGTGACGACGGCGCAGGGGGCGGCACGGCCTCCGACGGAGCGGACGAGGTTGCCGAGACCGGCGCCGACGCGGGTGGTGGCACGCAAGCAGACGCCTCGAGCGGCAGTGACGGCGATGCCACTGGCAGCGGCCTGAGCGGCGTGGTCGCAACGGCGGCCGTCGGTGAACTCACGGGCAATCCCGCCGCCGGCGTGGCCGATGAAGCGATCGACTGCGAGCAGGTGGTCTCCGACAGCGACTGCGACGACAGCCTGCGGCCGATCGTTTTCATTCACGGCACCTTCGGTTCGGCGACCGAAATCAGCAAGCCCGCGATGCTCTTTGGCAGCAACGGCTACTGCCAGGACCGCTTCGTGGCGGTGGAGTACAACTCCCTCGGCGGCACGCCCGCGGCCGACCTGGCGGCGCTGGTCGACCAGGTGCTCGAGCGCACCGGCGCCGAGCAGGTGGACCTGATGGGTCATTCCCAGGGGACGGGCCACGCCTGCACCTACTTGAGCAACCCCGACAACGCCGCCAAGGTCGCCCACTACATCAACATCTCCGGAGCCTGCGCTGGCAACGGCGTGCCGACCCTGAGCCTCTCTTCGTCCAACGACATCGGCGCCACCACCCACCACTCCAGCGGTGACAACGTCGAGCAGGTGACTCTCGGTGAAGAAGACCATGTCGCCTTGGCCGGCTCCAGGGATGCCTTTGTCGCCATGTGGCAGTACCTGATGGGCAGCGAGCCCGAGTACACCACCATCCAGTGCGGCGAGGAGCTGATCACGCTATCGGGCAAGATCGTCACCTTCGGCGACAACGTGCCCGTCGCCGACGCCGTGGCCGACTTCTTCGAGGTCGACACCCTCGAAGATCCGCGGCAGCGTCCCGAGCCCGCCTTCAGCCTGGCGGTGGCGGCGGGCGGCGCGTTCAACATTCAGGTGCGGCGGGGCGTGCGTTACGAGGTGCGCGTGCGCAAGGCCGATGGCACGCTGCTGGGTTACGGCTATCCCGGACCCTTCGAGCGCAGCAACTACCTGGCGCGCTTCCTGATCGAGTCGAGCAATCCGATTGTGGCAGCGGCCTCGACCGCGCAGGCGGTGCGTGGTCCAGACCACATGGTGCTGGTCGGGCGTTACATCGGCGGTGCATTTCGGGCCGACTGGGGCAACAGCCTGAAGATCGATGGCAAGGAAGTGCTGACCTCTGACAACGCCGGTCGCAACGCTTCGGTCGTGGGTCTGTTCATGTACGACGCCAACCAAAACGGAGAGAGCGAGCTGGGCTCGAGCTTCGCGGCCGGCTTCGTCCAGGGCACCGACGTTTTCATCGACGCCAGCGAGCCGCGTTGGGTCGAGGTCGAGTGGACCAACGAAGAGGGCCAGACCACGGAGCTCAAGATCGGCAACTGGCCCTCGAGCGAGAATCTGTCGAGTCTGACGCTGCCCTGAGCTTGCGTCGGTAGTTGAGCTCTCGCGGGTGAAGGGAGTATCGTGGGCGAGGGCGTGAAGAACGGAAACGCAACGCAGGCCGGATGCCTCCTGTCGTGAGAGATGAACTCCCTGCGAGTACTTCTGACCTCCGCCCTCGCCGCAGCGTGTCTGCCGGCCTGCGCTGCCAGGTCTTCCCGCGCGAGCACTGCACCCACGCCACCCGTGCCTG
Organism: Myxococcales bacterium; assembly: GCA_029880325.1. GTDB lineage: Bacteria > Myxococcota_A > Polyangia > Polyangiales > JAFGIB01 > JAOUOP01. Next base: position 144,668 of record JAOUOP010000012.1, read on the forward strand.
CCTGCGATCCGGGGCCCTATGCGGGGACCGAGGAGGTGCCAGTTACGCCGTCCCCTATGGACGTCATTGACGCCATGCGCGCGGCCACGGATGCGGTTCGCGCATGTGCGGAAGATCAGGGCACGGTTGTGCTGCGACTCGCCTTCACGTCCAACGGCTGTCTGCAGAGCCACGGGGTCAGGCCGCCCGGGGAGGCGGGGAGTCAGACGAACGTCCACGATATGGAGGTTTGGCGTTGCGTGGAGCGGGCGACCGCCGCGGTACGCCTCCGGCCCTTCTCGCAGGAGGTCTTCAAGGTCAGCTTCCCCTACAAGGTCGGCCCACGCTGAGGCTGCGTGGGCATTCCTCGGCGTTCGGACTTCACCTCGAGCGTTGTGTCCTGTCTCGCCCCCCCCCCCCCCCCCCCCCCCCCCCACCCCCCCCCCCCCCCCCCCCCACACCCCCCCCCCCCCCCCC
>JAOUOP010000070.1 GCA_029880325.1 Myxococcales bacterium
GATACGATGCCAGATGCAAGGACGGCCTCCGCCGCAATACTCCGTGTATTTCAAGGGGGCCGGACGCCGCAGCTGGCGCCGTAGCGGTCCCGAGAGCGGATCATGACTCCCGCCGAGCACATCTAGACCCTAAACAAGCGCATGTTGGAGGCGATCTCCACAAATCTCTTGCGTTCAGGCGCTCGCGAAACGGCTCAACGCTCCTCCTGGTGCGCCTGCGCTTTTCGCAAACCCCTGATTCACAACATCTTTGCGCAGCTCATCCTCCACATGCGCTTGTTTAGGGTCTAGGGTTGTTCAGGGGCACCCCGCGTTGGGCGCTTGAACGATCAGCTCCAGCCGCTCGTCGGCGATGCGCACGCCGTCGTCGGTCTCGACGCGCACATCCAGGGGGAACGGTCCACGGCCCGCTTCCGGCGGCAACGAGCCGGTGTCGAAGACCAACTCGAAGACCAGGTCGGCGCCGGCGCGCACAGCTTCGAAGCGCGGCGCGCCGGCCACGGGCTGGGCGTGGGTGGCCGGCTCGGCCCGCAGCGCACGCACGTCGACGAGGTTCCGTTCCGGATCGAAGCCGTCGCTTTCATCCGCATCGAAGACGCTGAGTTCAGCGACCAACATGACGCCACCGGTCAACTCCTGCAGCCCCTGGAGCACGCCCTCGCCCAGGTTTTGGCCGTCGGAACCGATGTCGAATACGACCGGCTTGCCCCGGCTATCGACCGCACCGGTATCCAGCGCCACCCGCCGCAGGTCGTCGAGACCTTCTTCAGCACCCGACCACAGGCCCATCACCCGCAGGCCCTCGGCGCGCAGAGCATCGAGGGTCTCGTCGTATTCGCGCACGTAGGGGATGTAGGGGACGTCGGGCCCCAGCCCATCGAAGACGGCCGGCTCCGACAGCTCGCCGTCGGCACCGATGCCGGTGACGTTGCGCATGGGTGCGTCGGTCACCAGCATGATCACGCCGAAGGAGCCCTCCCGAAAACAGACCCCGGCCCGTGTCCCGGTGGGGCAGTCGGACTTGGCCTCGACGAAGACCCCCAACCCCTCACCGGTGGCGGCCTGGTAGAGTGCCTCGAGCTGACTCTCCTCCGCGTCCCACCCCTCTTCGGCCTCGAGCCCGGCGACGGCCCGCAACACGGCGTCGAAGTTGTCGGTGATCGGCTGCAGCAAGCGATAGGGATGGCTGCGCTCGCCCAGCTTGCGCTCGCCGAAGTCGGAAAAACTCGCGACCCCGACCTCCGGATCGCTGACGCGCATCTTGATGCCCGGGATCAACTCGTCGATCAGGCGCGAGCGAATGGCGTCGATCTCGTCCGCCATGGAGCCGCTGTTGTCGATCAAGAAGAGTATGTCGGAGCGGTGCAGGTCGACGTGGGCGCGCATCGTGTAGACGGAGAGGCCATCGGGCTCCAACTCGAGGCAGGTCGCCTCCGAGTCGAGCCCGAGCAGCGGCGTGCGACCACAGGCGGGCAGCAAGCACAGCAGCAACACCATCGACGCAACGCTGAAGCCGACAGGCCCAAAGCGCACATTCGCGATTCGGCAACTCCCCTCGGCCCCATGCGTCGTCGGCAGCATGCCCCCATATGTCGCGACTCGACCCCCGAATTTACGACGCCCAGAGCGCGTTCGCGATGTGTTCGCTGTCAGTGAACCCGTGAAGGTTCCGCTGCGATCGTAGGTGCGGGCCGATGGGCGGTCAACAGCGGGGCGCTGCGATGGCGATCCTGGTACTCGGCCGGCGTATCCCCCGTCCAGCTCTTGAACGCGCGATGGAAGGTGCTGGCCTGGGCGAAGCCAACCAAGGTGGCAACTTCGCCAATCGCCTTGCCACCCCTGAGGAAGCGCACCGAGAGCCGGAAGCGCACGCGATCGAGCAGATCCTGATAGCTGGTGCCCTCGTGTTGCAGGCGCCGGTGAAGGGTGCGGCAGGAGATGCCGAGCTTTTCGGCGACGGCGCTGGCGTTGGTGTTGCCGCCGGGCAACTCGGCCTCGATCCGTGCACAGACCTTGTCCTCGAAGCGATCGACGCTGGGCAGCTCGGACAAAAGCCGATCGGCCTGGCGCACCAGCTGGGAGCGGAAGCGTTCGTTGGCGGTCAGCAGCGGCCGCGTGTAGTCCTCGGCCACGCCCACGATGCCGTTGAAGGGCGCCTCGAAGCGCAGCGGCGCGCGGAATAGACGCGCGTGGGCCGAGATGTCGGCCGGCGCCGGATGGGTGAACCAGACCTCGCGCGGGATCAGCTCGCGCCCGGTGACGCGCCGCGCAATATTGAGGGCGGTGCCAAAGTCGAATTCGACCAGCACGGGCGGCTCCTCGGGCAGGAAGTCCATGCGGAAGAGGGCCTCGTTGCCGTCGATCTCGATGGCGGTGCTGATGCCGTCGCGCAAGAGACGCATGTACTGGCTCTGAATGGCGATGGCGTCGGCCAGCGTGGCCGAGACCAGACCCAGGTGCTCGAAGAGCGAAAGCGGCATCGGCCACGAGACGCGCGAGTTGGGCTCGGTCAACATCGCGACGCGCACGCCGAGGGCCGGGTCGCCCAGCAGCTGCGCCGCCCGCCGCCATAGCTCGAAGAGCTGCGACAGCTCGATGCGCGGCTCCCCCTGGTAGACGGCCTCTCCCGACAGACCTGCGGCCGCGAGGAAGTCGCGCACGCGGTGGCCGTGGCCACGGACGATCTCGAGCATCGGCCACAGAAGCTTGGCGTTGGCGGTCAGCTGATGGGTACGAGAATGCCGAGTCATACTTACATCAGCGTACCGCAACTGAGGGCCCGCTTGAACCGACTCGAGACGTTTTTCAATCATTCGCTTCAAGCCTTTGAATAATTTACAAAATTTCGGTTCCGGCCCGGACTGCGGGGCCCGTATTTGCGGCATCGATGGCGGCTCGATGGGTCCCGGGCCCGGCCGTTCGTCGGCCATTGGTGGTGGCTTCAGGTCGGCGTCCCGACAGGGGCCGAGTGCGCCGCCCTCTGGTGGCCTGCGCTTCTGCAGCAGCCATCCGACAGTGGCGCTCGATCGATGCGCAGGTAGGCAACGTGGCGCAGCTGTGGGTCCCTGCACGAAAGCCACAGGCAACCACCGGCACGCCCCGGAGCCACTGTCCTGCGGTGCACAGGCGGACGCCGTTCGGATGCCCCCAACACTTGCTGTGAAGACTTTGGTGACTGCTCAAACGATGTGGAGTCACCGCGCGCGCAGGCCGCGTCCCATCGATTGCGCGCCGCCGAACAATCGCTCTCGATCGCTCGCGACGGAGCCGATACCATCGCTTTTCCGCTGTCCTGCGAATGGCGAATTCGCCCAGCGATGAGGAGCGCATGGCCGACGACGACGTCCAACAATCCGGGCCTGACGAACTGAGCACTGCGATCGAAGCAGTGCGTGACGAACCCCAGGAGGCCGAACGCTGGGATCGCGTCGAAGAGCTGCTCGACACGATCGAGCGACCCGACGATGTGAGCGCGCTGTTCCAGAGCGTACTCGGCGGCAATGACGGGCTGGACGCCGAGGTCATCGACGAGGTGGCCCAGCGCGGGGTCCGCTTCTACGAAACATGGTACGGTGAGGACAGCAACGAACTTCCAAAGCTGCTCGAGCGCGTACTGGCGCTGCAGCCGGAGGCGACCTGGGCCTTTGAACGGCTGACCGTCGCCCACACCGTCAGTGAACGCTGGGCGCAGCTGCTCGACGCCTACGATCGGGCCATCGCAGCGGTGGATTCAGGCGCCCGCCGCATGCAGCTGCTGGACGAGGCCGCGCAGGCCGCCAAGGACTTCGCCAACGAACCCGATCGGGCCATCGGCTATCTGCTGCAGCTCTACGACCTGGCACCCGACAACGCCACCGTGGCCTCCTCCCTCGAGCGCCTGCTCGAGCGCCAGGAGCGCTGGCCCGACTTGGTCACGCTCTGGCAGTCGCAGCTCGAGCGGCAGACGAGCAAGCAAGCCGGCCAGACCCGGCTGCGCATGGCCGAACTCTTCCTGGACAAGACCGACGAGTACGACCGCGCCCTCGAGCAGGCCAAGGAAGTGCTCGACGCCAACGCGGGCTCCAAGGCCGGCCTGGCCGTGCTCGAGCGCGTGCTGAGCCATCAGGCGGCCGAAGCCGAGGTGCGACGCGAGGCCCAGGAGATCCTCAAGCGCCACTTCGTCGAGACGAAAAAGCCGCGCGAGGTGGTGCGCGTGCTGGAGGCGGGCCTGGACTGCGCCGGCGACAAGGACCGCCGCGATGCCCTGCGCGAGCTGGTCGAGCGCCTGGTCGATCTGAACAACGATCCGGCCGCGCTCCAACACCAGGCCTCCCTGCTCATCCTGGAGCCGACGCCCACCGAACGCGACGGCCTGCGCAACCTGGCCGAGCGCACGCGCGACTACGGCCTGTTCGCCGAGACCCTGGTCCAGGCCGCCGACGGCTGCCCGCAGGCCTCGGTCGCCACCGAGCTGCGCATCGAAGCCGCCCGCACCTTCGAAGACAAGCTCAGCGACAACGCGCGAGCGATCGAACTCTACCAGGGCATCTTCACCGACGCCGACGCTGGCTTTGCGGCCATCGAGGTGGGACGGCGCCTGATCCCGTTGCTCGAGAAGACCGAGCGCGAACAGGAGACGCTCGAAGCCCTGGCCCGCATGAGCGAGTTGGAGCCCGAGGAGGCCCTCAAGCGCGAGCTGCTGGGCAAGGTCGCGCGCCTGGCCGAGCGCCTGGGTAATCAGGAGCGCGCGGCGGCGGCGTGGCAGGCGCGTATCGGCTCGGACACCGAGGACGTCGAAGCCCTCGACGCCCTGATCCAGACGGCCGCCGAGGCCGAAGACTGGTCCCAGCTGGTGCAGCTGCTGGAGCAGCGCATCAAGGCGCCGGCCGCCGCCGAGCGACGCCGCGACGACCTGGTACGGCTGGCCGCGGTGCACGCCGAACGCCTGGCCGATCTACCCGCGGCCATCGAGGTGTGGCGGCGGGTGCAGAGCGGCTTCGGCGAAGACACCGAGACCGTCGCCGCGCTCACCGAGCTGCTGGCCCGCGCCGAGCGCTGGGAAGAACTGGCCGAAACTCTGGGTCAAGCCGCCGATCGCCAGATCACGCGCTTCACCGATCTACAGACGCGCCTGGGCGATGCCTTCCTGCGGCGGCTGGATCGGCCCGAGTCCGCCGTCGAGCGCTATCGCTCGGCGCTGCAGGTCGACCCGGTCAACGCCGCCGCGCGCGAGGGCCTGCGCGCCACCGTCGAGGACGAGCGCTGCCGCGGCGCGGCCATCGAGGCGCTGTCGGAGGCCTACGCCATCACCGGCGAGTGGGAAAATACGCTCGCGCTCCTGGAGCCGCGACTGCAGCTGGAGGAGTCGCCCACGGTGCGCGCCGAGCTGCTGATCGAAGCGGCCGAGCTGCATGAGGACCGCGGCGAGGACCTGCAGGCCGCGCTCGCGTGCTACACGCGCGCCTTCGCGCTGATCCCCGACGACCGCTCCGCCGAAAAGGAAATCCGGCGCCTGGCCGAACAGCTCGAGGCCTGGGGCGCCGTGGTCCAGGCCTACCGCGACACCATCGAGAGCTTCGGCCAGGTCACCCCGCGCGTCGGCGAGCTGCGCTACGAGGAAGGCCAGACCCTGGAAAACCGTCTGGGCGATGCCCAGGCCGCGCTCGGCGCCTATGCGCAAGCGGCGTCAATCTGCCGCGACCGGGTGCCCTTCGCGCTGGCGGCCGCGCGCGTGGCCGCCGAACTGGGCCACTACGACGACGCGGTGGCGCACGCCCTGGGTTGCATGGTCGAGCTGGAGCGGCCCGACCAGGCGTTGATCGAGACGCTCGAGCACGCCGCCGAGCGGGGCGAGAGCTGGGAAGCGCTGTGTCAGTCGATGTTGCGCGCCCTGGGCTTCGAGACCGAGACCATGAAGCCGGCCCTGGCACGCCAGCTCTACGCGCGCACCGCCGGCTGGCAAAAAGAGAAGCGCGGCGACGACGCGGCCGCCGAAAACTGCCTGCTGCGCGCGGTCGAAGCCGACGCCAGCGACGGTGCGACGCTACGGGCTCTGATCGACCTGCAGCGGCGCGAGCCGAGCGAAGCGCTGGTCGACAGCCTGCTCAAGCTCGCCGATCTGCACCCGGCCAATCTCGACCCGCTGCTCGAAGCGGCCGACGTGGCGCGCGAGACGGTGGCCGACGAAGAAGCCCGCGTGCGCATCTACCGGCGCCTCTTCGACGGCTCCGCCCGCGCCCTACGCTCGGGCCAGGAAACCGCGGGTGAGGCGAGCGCCGCCCACGGCGCCTCCTGGGCCGTCGACCAACTCAGCGCCGTGCTGCCGGCGCTCGACCAGGCCGACCGGGCCGTCGAGGTGCTGCGCGAGGCGGCCTCCCTGCCCTTCGACGGTGAACTTCGGCGCGACTACCTGTGCCGGGCCGCGGAGCTGGCCCGGGGCGTGCTCGGCGACGCTCAAGCGGCCATCATGCTCTACCGCGATGTGCTGCAGATCGACGGCGCAGACCGCCGCGCCTTGCAGGCGCTAGGCCAGCTCTACACCAGCAGCGACAGCCTGCCCGAGCTGCTGATGCTGCGGCGCCAGGAGCTGGAACTCGAACGCGATCCCGACCGCGCCCTCGAGCTGCGGCTGGCCATCGTGCAGCTGCTGGGCGAGATGGAGGCACGGGGCGGCCGGCTGGAGCTTCTCAAAAACAACTTGAAGTTGAAGCCTGGCCACGAGGAAACGGTCTCGGCGATCATCGCCATCCTGAACGGTCAGCGCCGCCATGCCGAACTCGCCGAGCTCCTGGCGCAGCAGGCCAAGGCGCTTTCAAAGGCCGAGCAGACCGCGCGCGCAGCCGGGCTTTTGCGGCAGGCCGCCGCGCTCTACAGCGACGAACTCGGCGACACCGACGCCGCCATCAGCACCTACCGCAGGCTGCACGAACTGGAGCCGGGCGGGCCGGCCAGCGCGGCGCTGGCGCGGCTGTACCTGGAGCGCGGCCAACACGCGATGGCCGCCCAGTGGATGGAAGTGCGCCTGGATGCCGCCAGCGACGAAGACCGCCCCGCGGCCGTGGCGGAGCTGGCCAACGTGCAGCTGGCGGCGGGCCAACGGGAGCAGGCCTACGGCAACCTGGAGCGGGCCCTGTCCGTCGACCCGGGCCTGGATGCAGCGCGCGAGACGCTGACCGCGCTCTATCGCGAAGACGAACGCTATAAACCCCTGGCGCGCCTCTTGGTGCAGAGCGCCGATCGCTGCGAGAGCAAGGACACCGCACTGTCGCTGCTCGAAGAAGCCGCCAACCTCTACGAGCGGGTGCTGGAAGATCCGGCGCGGGCGGTCGAGCCGCTGGCCAAGGCCCTGGAGCTGGCACCCAAACGCCGCGATCTCGGCCTGCGCCACGCCGAGGGTCTGCGCGTGGCCGGACGCCTGGACGAGGCGCAGGGCGCCCTCGAGGCCATGGTCGCGAGCTACGGCCGCAAGCGCTCGGCCGAGCGGGCCGATCTGCACTATTTGCTCGCGGGCGTGGCGCGCGACGCCGGTGACCTGGAGCGGGCCTACAAGGAGCTGGAAACGGCGACCAAGATGGACATGGCCCACAGCCGCGCCATGCACATGTTGGGCAAGCTCAGCCACCAGCAGGGAGACCTCGACCGCGCCGAGCGGGCCTACCGCGGGCTTCTCATGCTGGTGCGGCGCCATCCCCCGGAGGCCGAGGAAGACGTCGGCCCGAGCGAGGTCTTCTTCGAGCTGTCGGCCATCGCCACCGCGCGCGAGCAGAACGAGCAGGCCGAGGAGCTGATGGAGTCGGCCATGGAGGCCGCCACGCAAAGCGACTCCGAAGCCCGCCGTTTCCAGCGCGTGCTCAGGACCCGGGGCGAGACCGATCAGCTGATGCGCCTACTCGACGCGCGCATGAAATTCGCCCAGGACGCCTCGGTCGAAGCCGAGATCCTGGCGGTGCGCGCCCAGGCCCTGGCCGACCCCCTCGGCAGGCACGACGAGGCGCTCGAGACGATCCTCAAGGCCGTTTCCCTCGATCCCGGCTCCGACGCACTGCATCAGCAGGCCCGTAAGCTCAGCGCCTCGATGCAACAGCTCGACGCCTACGTGGAGCGACTGTCGCAGCTCAGCGAGGACGCGCGGCGCAAGAAGGCCGCCAAGTCGAAGAAGCTCTCCGCCAGGCTCAACCTGCGCATGGGCGAGGTCTTCGAAGCCGAACTCAACGACCTCGACCGCGCCGCCGCGGTCTACGCCAAGGTGGAGGCTTCCGGGCTCTACGTGACCGACGCCTGGATGGCCATGGCGCGCGTGGCCGGCAAGCGCGGCGACGTCGAAGAGCAGCGCCGGGTGCTGCAGCGCATCGCCGACCCCAACACCAAGGAGACCAGTGCCGAGCAGCGGCGCGACGCACTCTACGCGCTGGCGGAGCTGGAGCTTTCCGACGCCGACAGGCGCGACCAGGGCGTGGCCGATCTGGAGCGGGCGCTGGAAGGCGAAAGCGACTTCGGGCGCGCCAAGGAGGTGCTGCGGGCGACCGCCAGTGGCGCCGCGGGCCACACTGGCGTGCAGGAACTCTTCGAGCGGGTGGCGCGCGACTCGGGCGACGACCTGATGCTGCTGGAGCACTTCGAACGCCTGGCCGTTGGCGAGGTCGGACTGGGGATGCTCCGACAGGGCATCGAATTGGCGCAGCGCATGGGCGAGACCGGGCGCGCCGAACAGCTGCTGATCCGCGCGGCCGAAGTCGCACGCGGCCTCGAAAACCGCGAAGGCACCACCTGGATCTTCTCGGGCCTGGCCGAATGCCGCTCGGCCGCCGGCGACATCCAGCGCGCCATCGGGCACCTGCAAGAAGCGGTGGAGACCGCCGAGGGCTCCGACGCCGAAGTGCTCGGTCGCGAGCTGGCCGAGTTGGCTGCGGGTGAAGGCGGCGACCTGGAGGTTGCGGTCGCCACCTATTCGCGACTGCTCGACGCCGACAGGAGCGACCGTACGCTCTGGGTGCCGCTGTTGTCGGTCTTCCGGCGCATCGGTGATCGCGGCCGCTTCGAGGCCTTTGCCGAGCAATGCGCCCAGGACCTGCTGGGCGGCGATGAACGGGCCATGGTCCACCTGGCGCGCGCCAAGTTCCTGGTCGAGGTCGAGGGCGACGAGCGGGATGCGGTGGTGCCGCTGAGGGCCGCGCTCGACGAAGACCCCGGACAGCTCGAAGCCACCGAGATGCTGACCGAGATCTACAACAAGTACGACATGGGCGACGAGCTGGCCGAGCTGCTGGGCGGCCAATTCGACCGCGCGCGCGACATGGGCAATGTCGAAGCGGTGGTGGAGCTGGGACTGCGCATCGGCGGGCTCTACGGTCCCGATCGCGCCGAGGCCGCCGTCGACACCTACCGCACGGCCCTGGAGTTTGCGCCGACACACCCGGGGCTTCTGCGCGCGTTGCTCGGGCGGTTGGGCGAAGATGCGCCGCCACGCGATCGCGCCGAGGTGATGCAGGCCCTGCTCAAAAGCGAGCAAGGCGCCGAAGCGGCGGAGCTGGCGCTTGCCGCGGTCGAGCTGTGGAATGGCCTCGATGAGCACGGACAGGTCGAGCGCGCGCTGGAGCTGGGTCTTGCGGCGAGCCCCGACCACGAGGGGCTGCGCTCACGGCTCGAGGGTTGGTACGCCGAGCGCGGCATGTGGCGACCGCTGGCCGAGCTGCTCGAAAGCGACGCCGCGCGCCTGGGAGCCACCGGCGGCGCCGTCGCGCGCCTGAAGAACGCGGCCATGCTCTACCGCGAGCAGCTCGACGACCTGAACGCCGCGGCCGGCAGCCTGCGCAAGGCCATCGAGATCGTGCCCGACGACTTGTCGCTGCTGGGCGAGCTGGCGCGCAACCTGGCCGCCGCGGGCGAGCACGAAGCGGCCATCGGCGACGTCACGGGCCTGCTCGATCGCCACCCCGAAAAAGACGCCGGGCGCGTGGACCTGCTCAAGGTGCGCTCAGAGCTTTACTTGGCGGTGGAACGGCTCGGCGATGCCGTGGGAGACCTGGAAGAGGCCCACGCCATCGCAGCCGAAGAGGTGGCACCGGCACTGATCGACGCCCTCGAGCGCAGCAAGACCGTGGCGTTCACCGCCGGTGATACCGACGCCGAGCGGCGCGCGGCGATGCGGCTGGTCGAGGTTCACGATGGCGCCGGAGCGCTGACGGCGGCGCGCGAAGTCTTGGCCGGCTGGGTCGAGCAGGATCCGCGAGACGTGGAGGCCCTCAGGGCCCTGCGGCGACGCGACGAAGACGCAGAACTCTGGGAAGAAGTGGCGCGCAGCTGCGAGCGCCTGCTGGAGGCCGAAACGGGCGAAGCGCGCATCGAGGCTGCCCTGGGCCTGGCCGACGCCTGCGACCGGGCGGGCAGGCCCGAGCGTGCGCGGGAAGGCCTGGAGCGCATCCACATGGACGAGCCGAGCAACGGCCTGATCCGCGGGCGGCTGCGCGAACTCTACGCCGCCATCGACGCCAAGCCCGAACTGGCGGCGATCCTGCTCACCGACGCCTACGCCACCGAAGAAGTCGACGAAAAAGTTTCCCTTTTCCAGCGCGCCGCACGGCTTTACCTGGAGATGGACGACGCATCGGCGGCCCTGGGACCGCTGGACGAAGCCACCAAGCTGCAGCCCGAGGACCACGAGAGTCAGCTGCTGATGATCGACATCCAGATCAAGCTCGGGCGCATTGGCGAAGCCAAGGAGCGGCTGGACGAGGGCATCAAGGCCCACAAGCGGCGGCGCTCGCCGGAGCTGGCCAGCCTGTTGCTGCGCATGGGCCACGTGGCCGCCGCCGAGGGCGAGCACGAGGAGCACCTCAAGTACCTGAACCAGGCCCTGGAGTGCGACCGCAAGAACGGCTACATCGCCTCGGAGTTGGCCGAAGCGGCGATCGCATCGGCCAACTACGACGCGGCCATGAAGGCGCTGCGCTCGATCACGATGATGGACGACCCCAAGCCCATCACGCGCGCCATGGCCTTCCTCAAGCAGGCCCAGATCGCCCACCTGCGCGGCGACCCGCGGCGGGCGCAGCACTGGGCGCGCAAGGCCAAGTCGCTGGACGAAGACCTGGCCGAGGCCGACAACTTCCTCGCCGAACTCGGAGCCTGACCCCGCCGGCTGGGCCCGACGGGCCGTCAGCCAGCGGCGCGATTGTGGGCGACGCAATCAGCGTAGCGCACCAGCTCGCCGCCGAAAATGTCCAGGGCGCTGCCGAAGGTGAGGTCCACGCGCCCGGCGCTCAACTCGGCCACCCGCTCCAGATCGGAGAGGCGATTGGCGCCGCCGGCGTAGGTGCAGGGCAGCGGGCATTGCTCGCCCAGGACCTGGACCAGCTCGGCGTCGATGCCGCGGCACAGGCCCTCCACGTCGGCGGCATGGATCAAAAACTCGCTGCAGTGGGCCGCCAGGCGCTCGAAGGTGCGGGCCTCGATCGGCACCTCGGTGATCGTCTGCCAGCGGTCCACCGCCACCCGCCAGCCGTCGTCCCGGCGCCGACAGCTCAGATCGATCACGAGCTGCTCGGGCCCTGCGACCTCGCCGAGCGCATCGAGGCGTTGCTGGCTGAGACGGCCGTTTTCGAAAAGCCAGCTGGTCACGATCACCTTGGAGGCGCCTGCGGCGAGCCACTCGGCGGCATTGCCCGCGTCGATGCCGCCGCCGAGCTGCAGGCCAGCGGGCCAGGCGCCGAGCGCTTCGCGGGCCGCTGCATCATTGCCGGGGCCGAGCTTGATCACGTGGCCGCCGACGAGCCCGTCCTCGCGGTACATGCCGGCGAAGTGGGCCGGACCGTGCTCGCTGACGAAGTTCTCGCGCGGCCCGCGCCCCTGGTCGGAGAGCGTGCCGCCGACGATTTGCTTGACCTTGCCCGCGTGGAGGTCGATGCACGGACGAAAGAGGGTCATGGCGGCGGCGGCTGAAGGTGGGGCGGCACAGCTGGCCGGGCAGTATTGGCGATTGTCGGGAGCGACGCCAGCGCCTGCGGCGGGCGCAGTCCCGACGCGAGCTTCCTGTGTCCCATTGCGGGGAAAATGTTGCTAGGATTTGCGCCCGAAATCAGGACAGGATCTTCACCCGCAATCCGGGAGAGCAGCATGACGACCACGGACTCGATCGAACAGACCGTCGCAGGACTCACCTTGCCCAAGGCCTTTTTGGCGACGGTGGGCAAGCACGGCAGCAGCACCGCCCTGCGCTGGAAGGTGGGCGAAGACTTCCAGTCCATGAATTACGACCAATACGCCGAGAAGGTCGCGCGCGCCACCGCCGGCCTCAAGGCCCTGGGCCTGATGCCCGGGCAGCGCGTGGTCCTGATGATGCGCAACATCGCCGAGTTCCACGTCATCGACATGGCGATTTGCTTCTGCGGCGCGACGCCGGTGTCGATCTACAACTCGAGTTCACCCGAGCAGATCCAATACCTGGCCGAGCACTGCGAAGCATCGCTGGCGATCGTCGAAGCCGGCGAGTTCTACAATCGCTTCGCACAGGTGCGCGGGAAACTGCCGGGGGTGAAGAAGATCGGCGTCGTCGGCGGTCAAGCTCCGACCGACGGCTTCAGCTACGAGGGGCTACTCGAGAGCGATGCTATCGATCTGCAGACCTGCATCGAGCACAGCAAGCCCGAAGACCTCGCGACGCTGATCTACACCTCGGGCACCACCGGCCCGCCCAAGGGTGTGATGATCACCCATCGCAACGTGATGCATCAGCTGGAAGCACTTCGGCGTCGCTTTTCGGAAGCGCCGGACTTCGACGGCCAGCTGGCCGGCCTGCGCATGGTCTCTTACCTGCCCATGGCGCACATCGCCGAGCGCAACGTCAGCTACTACACGGCGATTTACCACGGCTGCGAAGTCACCACCTGCCCCGACCCGACCGCCATTCTCTCCTACCTGCAGCCGGTCAAACCCCAAGTTTTCTTCGGCGTACCGCGGGTTTGGGAAAAGATGTACGCGGGCGTCAAAAGCGCCCTGGCGGCCGACCCGGAGAAAGCCCAGAAGATCCAGGAGGCCGTCACCGCAGGCGGCCCAATTGCGGAAAAGATCGACTGGGGCAAGGCCAGCGACGAGGAAAAAGCGACCTATGCATTCCTCGACGAAGTGGCCTTCAAGACCATCCGCGGCCTGCTCGGCCTCGACGAGTGCAAGTTCGCGATCACCGGCGCCGCGCCCATCGTGCCCGAAATGCTGGGCTGGTTCCGCGCCATCGGCGTGCCGCTGACCGAGATTTACGGCATGAGCGAAACCACCGGGGGCATGACCTGGGCCTCCACGCGGGTCAAACCCGGAACCGTCGGCCGGGCCCTGGAGGGCATCGAGGTCAAGCTCGCCGACGACGGCGAGATCATCTGCAAGGGCGGCCCCATCTTCCAGGGCTACCTCAAAGCCGAAGAACAGACCGCCGAAGCGCTCGACGCCGACGGCTGGCTGCACAGCGGCGACATCGGCGAGCTCGACGACGAGGGCTACTTCAAGATCGTCGACCGCAAAAAGGAGCTGATCATCACGGCGGGCGGTAAAAACATCAGCCCTGCCAACCTGGAGTCACAGCTCAAGATGATTCCGCTGGTGGGCCAAGCCTGCGCCATCGGCGACCGGCGACCCTTCGTCAGCGCGCTGCTCGTACTCGACCCGGACGTGGCCAAGGCCTGGGCGGCTCAACACGGAGTGGAGGCGAACCTGCAGGCGTTGGCCGAGGACGAGCGTGTGCTGGCCGCCATCAACGAAGGCCTGGCCGAGGCCATGGCCGGCTTCAACAGCGCCGAGCGCGTCAAGAAGGTGCGCGTACTGGGCGTCGAGTGGCTTCCCGACTCCGAAGAGCTGACACCGACCAGCAAGCTCAAGCGGCGCGAGATCATGAAAAAGTACGCCGACGAGATCGAAGGCCTGTACGCCTGACGGCAGCAGGGGCTCGGCAGCGGCTGGTAGCGGTTGCTGGCCCCTGGACGCGTAGACCAGGATGACTTCGCTCAAACCGATGCGTTGGACGTGGAGTTGCTGGGCGGGCAGCTCGAGGGACTCGACCTGAAAGCGGGGCAAAGCCCCTCGGTTCGCCGCTTGCTGCGCCGCAGGGCGCGGCGAGCGTATGGCGGGCTCCGGTGCGGCGTGGCGGGCGGGGCCCCGTGCGGCGGGCGCCGACCGGGCGTAGCGCGTTGCGGGCGAGGCGCTCGCGTGCACTGACAGCTGCGCCAGACTGGCGCCACTGCCGCCAGCCGCGAGCGACAATGCCCGGGTCAAGAGCGCGGCGAGCGCAGGGTCGGGGAAGACGAACGCAACGGACTTGAGGGCGGCGGGCCCGTGCGGAATTCAACGCTGCGCCCCGGTGCAACCCGATCACAGATCTTGGCGGCGCGCGCATTAACTCAGATGAATCGTAGGCGGCGGTATTTCGCCAGGCGGTGATTTTGGAATCGACTGTCCGTAGTGCACGCTTCGCGGCGTGGATCCTGTATTGCGTGTTGACGGCGTGCGCCTTTGAGCGTGGTCCGGTCGCGGCCGGCGCTCGGGGAGCCGATGGCGATTCCGCCATCACAGCGGATCGCGATGCGGAAGGCGAAATCGCCCTCGACGGCGGCGACGAAAAGCAGAAACCGACCGACGCGGGCGCGTCATCAGTCGAGAGCTGGGATTCACCCGACGCCGAAACCGAAGAGGGAACGGCAGACCCGCTGGTGCCCGCGACCGTCGCAGATGCCAAGGGCGACGGAGCATCGGATGCAGCGATCGGCGAGACCGACGCGAAAGCAACCGACGGCGAGCCAGGAGCCCAGGACGCGGCACTACCACCAGCTCGCTTCAGCACAGCTTGCAGTCAAGACAGCGATTGCCGGAGCGACGAAGCCTGCGTGCGCGGCTCGGGCCCGGGAGCCATCTCCTACTGCTCCCAAAGCTGCTCGGCAGCCAGCGACTGCGAAGCGCCGGCGAACTTCCCGCAACCGGTCTGTGCAGGCCAGGGCTTCGGAGGCCAAGGCCGCTGCCGCATCACCTGCGACTTTCTGGTCAACCAATCCTGCCCTGGCGACATGATCTGCCAGGACATCCTCGTCATCTTCCCCGCGGGCACAGGCACCTGCGGCTTCGCGAACTGATCGCGACTTCGGCAAGGCCCGAAGCGCTATACCCTCCCAAATAACTTCCAGGACGTTTTTTCGGCGGCGGCTCGGAGAGCGGACTACGCTTGGAACTGCGATGACTGGGCTGCGGATCGAACGCTTTCATTTCGATGGCGCAAGCGAGCTGGATTGGGAGCGTCGCCACGCGCTGTATCGGGCGGCGCAGCAGGAGATGCAGAGCGCTCCCATGCCGCTTCAGGCATATCGCGCGAGCTATGGACCGGGGCGCAAGGGCGTCCGCCGACGCTCGTGGCTGGCCCGTCAAGGAGATGAGGTGGTGGCCAAGCTCGACCTGGCGACCGACCCCGCGGTCGAGGGGGTCGCCATCGTCGCACTGCATGTCGCCGCTTCCGTACGACGTCGCGGCATCGGGCGGCAGCTCGTCACCCGCGCCCTCGAAGCCACCACCCCCAGGCCGCGTGAGATCTTCGCCAGCACCATGCTCGCAGATGGCCGCCACGTCTGCGAGCACTACG
This sequence comes from Myxococcales bacterium, assembly GCA_029880325.1. Lineage (GTDB taxonomy): Bacteria > Myxococcota_A > Polyangia > Polyangiales > JAFGIB01 > JAOUOP01. The sequence goes on from JAOUOP010000070.1 coordinate 15,587, forward strand.
GAGGACGCGTGAGCCTGGTAGGGGCAGAGCGCAGCCTGCACATGGACGCCGTGGACTGGAAGCAGATCGACTCGATTCGAAGCGCCGGCCTCGAGCGCTGGCCGGCGGTCCATCTGGTCGAGTTCGAGCAGCTACCCGAAGCCCTCGCGCAAGCCTACCTGCAGACCTACAATCAGGCATGGCGCGACCAGCCGCGACCCTTCCCGCAGCCAGAGCCCGACATCACGCTCGAGGATCGAAGGCGCCAGGAGGAACGCTTGCGCGCGCAGGGTCTGGAGTGGTTCACGCTGCTGAGTCTCGAAGCCGACGGGCAGGTGAGCGCCGTCACCGAAATCTACCACGACCCCGGCGTCGCCGATCTGATTCGGCAGCAGATCACGGGGGTCGCCCGCGAGCGCCGCGGCCGCGGGCTCGCAACCTGGCTCAAGGCCGAACTTCTATACCGCCTACGTGCGCGCTACCCGCTCGCGGCCCGCGTCGTTGCCCACAACGGCAATGACAATGCACCAATGCTAGCGATCAACCGAAAGTTTGGGTTCGACACAGCCGTGGAGCACTACACCTACTGCTTCGAAGCCGCACCGCTACTCGCACGCTTGCGGCTTGCAGCCCCCGACCTCCCATGAAGTCACGGCGAAAAACTACCGCCGCCGCGCTTGGATCGACACGCTGACCTGGGCCCGGTCGGCGATTTTCTGGCCAACCCGTTCGAGGGCGCCCGCCAGAAAACGGCCGGTGAGGTCGCGCGGTTTGATCTGATGCCGTGACAGGGAGACCGATAGTGGCTTCTTGGTGCTGATCTCGACGCCGGTCGGCGCATCGGGGCTGCCCTCGAACCGCAGCTCGACCTCCACCCTCTTCGCCGCCTCGATGCCGTGGAGCGTCAAGGTTCCTGCGACCGTGGCGACGGCCTTCATGCTCGCATCCAGGCGCTCCGGCTCGACACGCTCGATGCGCTCGATGCTGAAGACGGCCTGAGCGTATTTGGCCCGTACGGCCGACGAAACTTCACGGCCGATCTCCATCCAGTTTTTCGCGTGCTCGGTCTGCTTGGCGTCCTTGCCGGAATCGCCAAAGGTGTGGGTCCGGAGGTCGCCGAGGTCCATGCTCACCCGGCCGCCGGTTTCGCGCAGGTCGGCAGCATCGACCTTCAACTCTCCGTCAAACCGTGTCCAGCGACCTTTGATCTTTTCGAGCGGTGCGTCGATCAGAAAGCTGGCGCGGCCACTGCCCACGATCGCAAAGCGGCTCGCACCCACGCCAGGCTTGCTGCGCGGCGCAAGGGACTCGGCCGCCGCACTCGCACCGCTCGCAGCCGACCGCTTGTGCCGCTTGGCGGCTGGCTCCCCAGCCGAGGCCGCCGCCGAAACCCGAGGCTCCTCGCCCGCTGCCTCGACGGTCGCCGGCCCCTGGCCCGCCGCCTCTTGCGACAGGACCACCTCGGCGCGGGCCCGATCCGTCGGTGCCGCTGCGGCCGCCGCAGTCGGCTGCAGCTCGGCTGCGGGCTCGGCGGCCGTCTCCTCCGGAGGCGCACTCCCCCCCTGCGCCACAGAGCACCCCCACGCACATGCCGCCACGAGCAGAACCGAAAGGATTGACTTGTAAACGACGGACATGGGCTGTCTCCAGACTCGTGCGACTTCCAACCGGCACCGGTCGAGCAGGCCTCGACACGCGCAACGCTCGCCCACAGCTCAGCCATGGTCCCGACATCAACGCTGAGCGATCTCCATTAAATACGCTCGCATGCAGCCAAGCGTTACAAGCGCCAACCTCTTTCAGCCCGGGAACCGAGGCGCGCCACAGCTCCAAGCAGCTTCAGCGCCCGGTCCTCGCCCGCCCGGCGCAGCAAGCGTCGCGAAATCGTTCCAGGTCGCTCACGTTCGATCACAGCCCGCAACCCTTCGACGTCGAGGCTTCCCTCGGCCATGACCCGTGACCAGCCGGGCCGCGCGAGCCTGCGGTAGAGAAGCAGGTCGACGACACGACGCAGCGCTGCGACACCCAGCGCCGCAGCGGGCAACGTGGCCAGCGCCCAAGGCCCCAACGCAACGTAGCCTACCAGGGTTGCGGCGATGGCCCCCACGGCTCCGGCACGCACCAGATGGGTCAACGGATCAGTCGCCGCGCTACGCTCGACGCGCGCCAACGCCGCGGCCTGTTCGACTTCAGCATCTTCCGGGCCCCCAACCAAATCGCCCGTCGTAGCCACCTCCAAAAGCAATGCCTCGAGCCAGACCACCAAGCTCGCCGATGTGTAGGCCGCGATCTGAAAGACACGCAGATACACTTGTGGTTGCGACAGCAGATCCTCGACCAGCTCTCGCCGCAAGGCCTCACCAAGCTCCAAGCTGGCAACCGAACCAAAACGAACGATGCGCTCGAGCGGACGCGGACACTGCACCTGCTCTCCCACGCGCGACCACATCGGCCGCGTGCGATGGGCGGCCATCAGGTCGCTCACCAATGCCTGCACGCCCGGCCCGGCCCCCGCGCTCGTCGGCTCCACTCCAAAGCCTCGCGCCAGCTCCATGACACGTTCAGGCCGATCGAATAGCGCCACTCGCAGGGTCGCCAGCGCGAGCGCGCGCAACTCCGGATCGCTTCCAGCCGCGCGCCCCAGCTCGGCCTCCTCGAGCGCCTCGAGCGCCTTGTCCGTATCAACTTGCAGCTGACCCAACAGGCGCAGCCTCAGCAGATCGCGCGCGCCATCCAGGTCCTGCTGGCGGCTGAGCGTACGCCAACCGAACTCATCGCCAGCGACGAAGCGCATGAGGTCACTTCGACTCACCACTTCAAACAACTCTGGCAGCAGCGGCGCGCCATGGGCCAGCCCGCGCGACAGCCACGCCATCCACACCTGCTCGGAGCTGGGCGCGCCGATCTCGAGCCGGATGGCGTCGAGGTAAACCTCGGCGTCAGCACGCTCGGCCACCGCCCGCCGCGCCAGGATCTGCCGGGCCTCCTCCAGCTGTCCCTGTTCCCCCAGGATTCCAAGCCGCCGGTTGGCGAAGCGGTCGACGTCGAACTCCGGCTCCCGCTCGAGCAGCCGGACCCGCGGCTCGAACGGACTGGTTTCAGCAGGGACGTCCATGGGCCGGCGATCTCGAAGATTTACAAGTAATTCTAGGGTTTTATGAAAATCAGGACAAGCGCTGACCGGGGGTGGTCTCGTGTGGGAAATATCGTACAATCGTGCTGAATTCGGTACTTTGATGATGGGACCTCTTGTCTAATGTGCACGAATGGTTCACTGTCCCAATTTAGGCACACTTGTGTAGGTTCTCGGATAGCTCTGGAAAAGTCCGAGATGTGTGACGACGTAGGTGTCGCGAGGGAGTGCGATGAAGGTTGTATGTGAGAGTTGTCGCGCGAAGTATCTGATCCCCGACGAGCGCGTAGCCGGCCGCAAGGTCAAAATCCGCTGCCGCAAGTGCCAGGCCTCGATCCTGGTGCGGGGTGACATGGCGGGCGTCGCCGAAGCCGATGGCTCGGCGCCACCGACCACTGCTGCTATCGACGAATGGCATGTGAGCATCGACGGCGAGCAGCACGGCCCCTATGGCATCGAGCAGCTGGCCGACCTCTTCCAGTCGGGGCAGCTCGCCTGGGATGTCTACGTCTGGCGCGAGGGTCTGGCCGACTGGCAGCCCGCTTCAGAGGTCCAGGAGCTGCTGGCGCGCCTCGAGGTCGCGCGCGGCGCGTCGCTGCCTCCAGTGACCGAAAAGCTCGGGGAGCTGGAAGACGACAACCCCACCACCATGTTCCAAAGCGACAGCTTCGCCCCCAACGACGGGCTTCGCCCCTCGGCCCGCGAGTCATTCTCGGCGGCGGCCGCGGCCAACCGGGTGCGCACCGACAGCATCGCGCCCGCGGCGGTGACCAGCCCCGACTTCGGCGAGCCCTCCGCCAGCACCCCCCCCCACCAACACCCCCGCGCCAGCACGCTCACCGGTGAGCGCCACGAGGACTCGGTGCTGTTTTCGACCAGCAATCTGCAGCAGGCGGCCCAGAGTTCGATTCCGATGCAAAAGCCCGGCTACGCCCACGACGAGGGCTCAGGCCTGATCGACATCCGCGCCCTGGCCTCCCTGGCCAGCAGCAGTCAGAGTTCACCACCAGCCTCGGCCAGCGCAAACCTGGGCGGCGGCCTGGGGGGCCAGGACGACGAGGATCGCGAAGGCGCCCTGTTGCACCTTGCCAACCACACCGGCTCCTTCGGTGCCATCGACACCTTCAGGCCGGTGACCCAGCCCGCCGGCCGCTCGGCCAGTCTGCCGCTGGCGATCGTGGCCGCCGCAGCCCTGGTGGCCGCGGGCGTCTTCGGAGCCGTTTACATCACGCGTGCGCCCGAGGCTCCGGCGGCCCAGGTCGGTGCGGAGCAGCCAGCGATCGCGCTGGCGGCCGCCGCAGCCGCCGCAGCCCCCCCGGCCGCCGCAGCCCAACCCCAGGCGGCTCCGGAACCGACACAGGCTCCCGACGAAGCCCCCATCCCCGAGGCGACCGAAGCCACAGACGAAGCCGAAGCAGCCCCCTCCGAGGCCGCAGCCCAAGCCCCGGCCACAGCCGGTGCCCAGTCCGCCAAGCCCGCCCCCGGCAGGGCGCCGCGCAAGGCCCGCGGCGGTTCGCGCAACGCCAAACTGGCCGCCGACAAGGACAAGGACGACCTGCTGGCCGAGCCGGCCGCGGACGAAGCTCCGAAGAAGACCGCCAGCCTCGACGATGTGCTCCTGGGCGGCCCCTCGAAGAGCGAGGAAAAGAAGAAGGAAGCCGAAGCCGCCGAAGCCGTGGCCACCACCGCCGAGCCGGCGGCCACCAAGCCCAAGGCCGGCAGCCGCAGCATCGATGACCTGCTCGACGGCGCCGTCGACAAATCGAAGGCGAAGACCGCGGTCAGCGCATCGGCCGGCGAAAGCGCCGGCAGCGACCTGCCCAAGACGCCCACACGAGACGAGGTGCTGCGCATGATGAAGAGCGTCAGCCCCAAGGTCAAAGCCTGCGCCACCGACGGCACCTCGGGCACCGCCAGCGCCGCCATCACCGTCGCCGGCCCCAGCGGCCGCGTCACCAACGTCAAGGTCACGGGCATCCAGGGCCCTGTGGGCTCCTGCATCGCGCGCGAGATCCGCTCGCTGAGCTTCCCGAAATTCAGCAAGCCGAGCTTCGCCTTCAACTTTCCATTCAAGCTTTGAGCTTGCTTTTGGCGGTTTTCGCCAAAAGCAAGTCGAGTTCAGGCAAGCTCTCGCCACACCCTTCGACCCAGCTCCGGAGGCCGCAGCATGTGGCAGCGCACGAAAACCCAAATGCCCGACCCGGCCGATGCCCTGCCGGGTCGCGACACTGCGATGGCCGTCAGCGCCCAACACGCCGTCAAGGGTACGCCCATGCGCGGGCCCTTCGACGGCATGGAGCTGGCGCTCTTCGGACTCGGCTGCTTCTGGGGTGCCGAGCGCAAGTTCTGGCAGGCCGAGGGCGTCTACAGCAGCCAGGTGGGCTACGCCGCGGGCTTCACGCCAAACCCCAGCTATGAAGAGGTCTGCAGCGGCCTGACCGGCCACAACGAGGTGGTGCGTGTGGTCTTCGACCCGAAACTCACGAACTACGCCCAGCTGCTGCAGGTCTTCTGGGAGTCCCACGATCCCACCCAGGGCATGCGCCAGGGCAACGACGTGGGCACCCAGTACCGCTCCGGCATCTACGTCTACGACACCGCCCAGCGCCGCCTGGCCGAGGCTTCGCGCGAGCGCTACCAGCAGCGCCTGAGCGCCGCAGGCTTCGGGACGATCACCACCGAGATCCTCGAAGCCCCCGAGTTCTACTTCGCCGAGGACTACCACCAGCAGTACCTGGCGAAAAATCCCAATGGCTACTGCGGCCTCGGTGGCACCGGGGTCGGCTGCCCGGTGGCAGCCCTCGAGCCGACGCCGTGAGCGCCACCGATTCCCCGCTGTCGGGCCTGCGCGTGCTCGACCTGACGCGCGTGCTGGCCGGCCCCTATGTGGGCCGCATGCTCGCAGACCTGGGAGCCGAGGTGGTCAAGGTGGAGCCGCCCGAAGGCGACGTCTCGCGCAAGTGGGGGCGCATCATCGCGGGCCTCAGCGGCTACTACACCCAACAAAACGTGGGCAAGCGCGGCATCTGCGTCGACCTCAACACCGAGGCCGGCCCGGAGCTCATCGCGCGCCTGGCCGAGCAGGCCGACATCGTGATCGAAAACTTCCGCCCCGGAGTGCTGGCCCGCTACGGCCTGGCCTACGAGCAGCTGCGGGCGCGCAATCCGCGCCTGGTGATGGCCTCGATCAGCGGCTTCGGCCAGGACGGCCCCGAGGCCCAGCGCCCCGCCTACGCGGCCGTGGCCCACGCCGAAAGCGGTATCGTGCACCGCCAGGCCCACATCGACGGTGCAAAGCCCACCGATCTGCGCGTCTCGGTGGCGGACATGAACGCGGCGCTGCACGCCCTGGTCGGTCTCTTGGCCGCCGTGGTCATGCGCCAGCGCACCGGCCGCGGCCAACACGTGGACATCGCCATGGTCGACACCATGGTCGCCACCGACGACTACGTGCACCTGGCCCTCGACGGCGTGCGCGAGGAAGCGGGCGTGGTGGTCAACGAGGTCTGGGACGTGGTGGGTGGCCCGATCCTGATCGCCGGCGATTTTCGGTGGATCTGGCGTCAGCTGCACGAAACCCACGGCCTGAAGGACCCGACGCCCGAGGGCGCCAGCATCGAGGTCAAGTCCCGCTGCCGGCACCAGGCGGTGGCCGACTTCTTCGCCGGCTTCGACGATCGCGGCGCGCTGCTACAGGCCCTGTCGCGCGCCAACCTGGCGGTGGGCGAGATCAAACCGACCAGCCAAGCCCTGCAGTCCACGACCCTCGAGGCCCGTGGCTCGATCGCAAGCGTCAGCGACAGGGCCGGCGGCAGCCGCCGCGTGGTGCAGAGCCCCTACCGCTATTCAGACGCCCAAAGCGGCGCCAACCCCGAGGGCGCACCGCGCCGGGGCGAGCACAACTGGGCGGTGCTGCGCGCCTGGCTGTCGCTGCCGGACGACGAGATCGCCGCGCTCGAAACCGCCGGCACACTGCTGTCGGAGGCTTGAGCGGCTTCCAACGCTCAACGCGGCTCGATCACCTCGGGATCGAAGCGCTCGAAGAAGAGCACCTCATCGACCGACTTGCGCCGGGGCCGCCCGTAGCGCCCCCGGGGCCAGCCGATGGGCAGCATGGCCGAGCTGGGGATCTTCTCGGGCAACCCCAGGTATTGGTCGATCTCGCGACCGAAGGCACGGTGCACGGTGGTCAGCGAGGCCCCCAGGCCCACCGCCCGACACGCCAACAGGATGTTCATGATGCAGGGAAAGAGCGCCTGGCTCTGCTCCTGGCCACGCCGCGTCCAACCGGCCACAAAGAGCAACACCGGCGCCTCGTGCAGGTGCTCGGCCAGGTGCACGGCGGCGGCGATGTTGCGGCGGCGCTCCTCGGGGAAGTCGGGCCCCTCGGCGGCCTTGCGCGCCGGCGCGATGTAGAGCTCGAAGGCCCGGCGGTAGCGCTCGGCGATGAAAGCCCGGCGCTCGGGCTCGGTGACCGCGATCATGTACCAGGGCTGGCGGTTGCCGCCGCTGGGCGCGAAGGTGCCGGCTTCGCAGACCTTGCGGATCAAGGCCTCGGGCACCGGGTCGGGGCGCAGGCGCCGGATCGCGCGCGTGGTGCGAATGCCCTCCAGTAGCGGCACCTCTTCGCCGAGGCGCTCCAGGTCGATGTCGTGCATGACCGCGATGCTGGCATGGCCGCTTTGCTGGCGCCATCCGATCCTCCAGGCCCCTCGCAGCGGCCGAGCAGCCATGCTACTCATGGGCATGGCACAGGGCGCCCTGCTGCGTTTTCTGGACCTGCTCAGGCAAGAGCTCGGGGCTGATGATGCGCGCGCGGAGGTGGGCGGCCGAAGGCCCGATGACGCGCGGCTTTTGTGGAGCGAGCTGCCGGGCGGCTGGCGCCTGGTGGTGGTCTTCGACACCCCCCCCGAAGACCGCAAGGCCAAGCAGGAACACCTGCAGCGCCTGGTGGAGGGCTTCAGCCAAAGCGCCACCGACGGCAGTCTGCCATTCCCTTCCGATCTGGTCGTCGACTCGGCCTTCCGACGTCTGGACGCCGCCCTGGAAGCGTTGCGCACGCGCACCGGCGGCGTGGCGGCGATGGTCGTGGACCTGCGCTCGCCGGTACTCTGGGGCAGCTCCGAGCCCCAGCGCCACGCCGGCGATGTCGAGCACCTGATGGAGCTTGGCGGCGTCCTGATCGCGGCGCGCGAGGCTGGCCTGGATCTGGACACGCTGCTGTCGCTCGATCCGAGCGATCTGGGCACGCGCCTGCGCGACCTGGGCATCGATGCCGACGGGGCCGGAGCCCTGGGCCGCACCCTGGACGCCCAGCACGACAGCTCCTTGCGTCGCCACCTGCTGGCAGCGCTGGCGGTGGCCCGGGCGCGCGCCGAGGCCAACGCCCGCTCGCCCCGCTGGGCCCACCACGAGCCGCAATTCGGCTACTTCATTCGCAGCTTCGCCAATATCTACTTGCTGGTGGTGGTCTTCGAGGGCGCTTTCAGCGAGCTGCACGTGGAGTCGACGGTGCTGCATGCACTGCCGGCTATCGAACGGCTCTTGCTGTCGCTGCCGCCGCTGGATCCCAAGCCCCGCGGTGCGCGGGTGATCAAGCTGCGCGGCTGACGCGGGCCGCTCCGTGATCGACCACGTGCTCGCGGTGACGAACGAGCCCCGACCGGCGCGGCGACCGTCCCTTCGCCGAGCTTTGCTGCTGCGGCTGCTGTCGCTGACCCTGGGGTCGCTGGCGGCCCTGTGCCTGTTGGAAGTGGGACTGCGCATCGTCGGCTACGCCGGCGCCGAGGAACGCGCCCAGAGCCGCTTCGACGCCCGCTACGGCACCGTGCGCAAGGACAGCTGGATCTTCGACTTTCAGATCGACCCCAGGCGCCATCGCGCCGTGGAGCTGCGCGGCCAGCACATCGAGCTGCAAAAGCCCGCCGGACAGCGACGCGTGCTCTTCGTCGGCGACTCGGCCACCGAGGGGGCCTTTGTGCCCATCGAGGCCTCCTATCCGCTGCGCTTTCAACAGCTGCTGGACGCGCGCGATCCCGAAAACCGCGTGCGCGTCATCAACGCTGGCGTCTGGGGCATGACCACCATCGACGAGTACCATCTACTGCGCGACAAGCTGCTGCCGCTGCAGCCGGACGTGGTCATCGTCGGCGTTTTCATGGCCAACGACATCAACTTCAACCTCGCCCACGGGCGCAAGCAGCTGCGCTTGCAGGCGCCGGCCTGGAGCCATTGGGTGCGCCAGCACTCGGCCCTGGGACACATGCTCTTTCTGCGCGCCCTGTCCTTCAACGCGCGCCACCGATGGCTCGGGCCCGAGACCCTGGGAGCGCGCTGGGTACCGGCGCCACTGTCACGGGTCGACGCGCGCGGCCTGCACATGCTCAGCTACCCGGCCGGCGAGCTCGCCCTCTACCTGCGAAAGCCTTCGGCCCTGGTCGACGAGGCCTATGACGTGATGGAGCAGGTGCTCGGCGACTTCATCGCGCTGGGCCGGCAGCACGGCTTTTCTGTGCGGCTGTTGCTCATCCCCACGCCCTCGAGCGTGGTCGGGCGCCTTGCGATCCTGCACCATCCGGAAATCCTGACGACCCTGCGCGAGCAGGGCATCGAGGTCGACGCAAGCGAGCTCGATTTCGGACTGCCCACGCGGCGAATGCTGGCTCTATGCCAGAAGCTGGAGCTGCCCTGCGTCGATGCGCGGCCGGCCATGAAGCGCCTCGGCCTTGCCGCCTTCTTCCGCGGTGACGAACATCCGAACGAAGCGGGTCATCGGATCCTGGCCAAGGCATTGCTCGCACCCTGACATGGCTGAACCCTTTCCGAAGCTCCAGTCGCAGGCCCCCTTGGCACGCGCCCTTTGCTACGCGCTGGGCGCGGCGGGACTATGTAACTTCGGGTTGACAGCCGCCACGCGCGCCCTCCATCCGTGGCCGCTCGAGTGGATGGAGGGGGCGAGCCTGCACCATGCGCTGCGCCTGTTGCACGGCCAGCCGCTGTACGCGGCGCCGAGCGCGGACTTCATCGCCTACCTCTATCCTCCCCTCGGCTACCTGCCGATGGCCCTGGGCGTGATGCTGCTGGGCGAAACGCCGATGGCGGCGCGCCTGCCCTCGCTGCTGCTGACGCTGCTTACGCTCATCGCCATCGCCCGACTGGCCGCTCGCAGCGGCGGCGGGCGCGCCGGGGGCGTGGCGGCGGCGGGAGTCTTCGCCATGGGCTTCGGCTACGGCGGCGCATTTTTGGACCTGGCCCGCATCGATGCCTGCTTCCTGGCCCTCGTATCCTGGGCCGCCGAGCGACTCGAGCGCCAGCGTCTGGGCGCCGCCTTGCTGCTGCTCGGCCTGGCGGCACTGACCAAGCAGCATGGGCTGATGTTTTGGTGCGCGGTTGCCGTGGCGGCGCTGTGGCAGCGCGGGCGCGAGGCCCTCGTGCCGGTGCTCCGCAGCGGACTTTTCTTACTGGCGTCGCTCGCCTGGCTGTCGCTGTCGAGCGATGGCTGGTTTCTGCGCTACGGATTCGAGCTGCCGGCGGGCCACGACATCATCTGGGAGTTACTCGCAAGCTTCTTCTTCGTCGACCTGGCGCTCTACCTGCCGCTGCTCTTCGTCGGCGGCTGCCTGTGGCTGTGGCCGCGCCTCTACTCGCTGCGCCCCGAGCCGCTGGCGGCGCTGGTATTGGCGGCGCTGGTGGCCGGTGCCCTCGGGCGCGCCCACGCCGGCGGCAACGACAACGTGCGGCTGCCGGCGCTGGCCGCGCTGTGCTGGGTGGGCCTGACCCCGGTCCTGGCGCGGCTGCTTTCGCCCAGCGCAAGACGCGCCACGCGCATCGGCCTCGGGATGGCACTGACGCTGCAGTTTCTGATGCTGTGGCAGGCCCCCAGTCACCACGCGCCGCAACCACGGGACAGCCGCGCCTACCACGGGCTGAAACGGGCTCTGAAGCGCTGCGCCCAAGGCGGCAGCGCCGTGGCCCTCGACCACGCACTGCTGACGGGCTCGCCCTTCATGCACACGATGGCGCTGTGGGATCTGCAAAAGGGTCACTCCGCCGACCTCGCCGAGCTCGGTGGCAAGGCGCTCGCAGCGGGTCTGGGCGCCGACGACGCACCGAAAGCGATCGCCGTCGGCGTCGAGGTGGCGGGACTCGCAGCCTTGCTCGAGGCCCACTACAGCCCCTGCGCCCGGGTCCCGGCGCCGCGCCCTGCGACCGGCTTTGCGCCGGGCTCACCCGGCGGACATCAGCTCATCTACCGGCGCCTCGAATAACCACCATTGGCTAATTCATCAGGCCATCGATCATGTCGAGGTGTTCCTCGGTCACCGCCCCCGAACGCACGCAGCGCACCTGCTGGCCGGCGTTGGCGAAGATGTGGATCGGCACACCGGCCCCCGGGTCCAGACCGACGGCCTCGATCAGGCCGTTCAGGGCCTCGGGATCGTCCAGGCGGCGGCTCTCGGGGATGTTCGGATGGGCCTTGCGGAACTCCTCGACCGCGGAGGCCTCGGCATCGACCGAAACGAAGAGCACATCGGCCACCGCGCCAGCGGCGGCGCGGCGCTTCTGCCATGCGGCGATCATGGGCATCTCCTCGACGCAGGGCTTGCACCAGGTGGCCCAGAGATTGACCCATTGGGGCGCCGACGCCTTTTCCTTCAACGGCGGCGTCAGCGGCGGCAAACTCAGGGTCTTCTGCGCACCTTTGGGCGTGTAGTTGTCGCAAAAACCCGCCAGCGGATCGGCCGCGGGTTTCTTCGCTGTCACGGCTTCGACGCGGCCTGCGCCCGGTGGTGGCGGTGCAGCGGCACCCGCATCGCAGGCCATGGCCAACGACAGCGCCGCGATTACAGAGTGCAGTCGATCCATGTGACGAAAGCGCTTCGGTTCAGATCCTCGGGGGTGCAGCTCTGCTCGCCGCCACTGCGCTTCCAGTCGCAGAAGCTGGGATCGAGCTGCGCGAATTCCTCGCCCAACCAGAGCAGACCCACCTGCTGTTGCAGCTCCGGGTCTTCGAAGGTCTCGTCGAGATGGGCGAGCACCGATTCGGCCCGCGCACGACTTAGCTCTCGGTTGGTCTGCTCCGAACCCTCGGGCGAGGCGCGTGAGACCACCAGGAAGTAGCTGGCGCCGCGGCGATCGGCGAAGAGACGATCGACCAGGCCATGATCCTGGGTGTCGAGTTCGGCCGAGGCCTTCTCGTATTGCACGATGCCCCCGCGCTTCTGCATCGGCATGAAAAGAGCGTTGAAGTCGTCACCGCTCATGGTGGCAACGCTGCGCGCATCGGCCGGCTGGCAGCCACGACCACCGGCCTGCAAGAGACCGCAGCTCTGCAGGACGCGCCGCAGGATCTTCTTCAGCGCCGGCGTGCAATAGGCCTCGTTGGCCTGGGCGGCGACGGCGACTTGAGGCGCTTCGGCCTCCTCGGCCTCGGCCTGGGCCAGGCGCGCCTCGGCAGCGCGCGTCCAGGCGCTGACCAAAACCACGGGCAGCAGGAGCAGAAAGGTGGCGGCGGCGATGGCGATGATGCGTTGCATGGCTACTGCTCCTCGCCGGCGCTGGGCGCTTCGGCTTCAGGGCCGGGGGGTGCGGCCGGGGGTGCGGCCGGGGGTGCGGCGGCAGCCGGTTCGGCCTGGGCTTCAGGCTCACGCTCGGCAGCCGCCGGCTTTGCGGGCGCGGCCGGCGGCGCAGCGGCAGCCCCACCCGGTGCGCTCGGGGTTAGTGCCGCAGCGGCTGGCACCACGGCCCCTGGTTGCACAAGACGCGCCGAAGCCACCGGTTGAGCCAAGGGCGGGGGGTTCGCTGGACGCTTCGGCTCGGGCTTGGGCGCCAGGGCAGGACGCTTGCCCCGTTCGGCCAGCGCCCGCTCCATCAGCCTCGGCAGCGCGTAGTCGAGGCCCAGGTCGGTGTCGGCGTCGCACAGGCGTAGGCCCTCGACGAAGACCTGGGGCGTCAGCACGCTCAGGCGGTTGTCGACCGCGTAGCGCAGCGAGAGATTGAGCTTGGCCGCCGCCGCTGCCGAACCCACGCAACCCGCTAGCCGACCGAACTTGGCCACCACCATACGCGCGGCTGCCCCGGGATCGGCCTTGCTGGCTTCGGTGATGGCCTCCTGATTTTCGAACGCCCACTGCAGGACGGATTCGGCGTCGTCCTCGGCGCAGATCATGGCCTCGCTGATGGCGCAGGCGCCGGGATGGATGGCGTCGTCGACCATCCAGTTACAGGCGTTGTCGAGGGGAAAGAGCACCGCCTTGCGTCCCAGTCGCGAAGCCACCGGCAGCTCTTCGAAGCGCTCCTCGAAGGCCCGGCACGAGGGGCACAGGGGGTCGAGGACTTCGATCATCTCAGCCTCACTTCCCTGATGACCCAGAGTCAAGACCGGCATGCGCGGAGAGGGGGCGTAGCTGAGTTCACCGCAGGAACCGATATAGCTTCCAAAGTCGGGGGCCATGGCGGCGTAGCCGCCCACCGGCAGCACCACGAACAAGACGCCCACGGCAAAGGCCAGACCCAGCGACGCCGTGGCCAACGGCGCGTTTGACCGTTCCGCCCCGGAGTCGTCCTCGCGTGCGCCCAGGTACAGGAGCAGCCCCGAGATCAGCGCCACGGCGCTGGAAGCGTAAATACCGATACAGAGCTTGCAGGCCGCCCCCAGCTCCACCAGCGAGACGTAGGCCATGACCGCCGAGGCCGCCGCCGGCAGGCAGGCGCTGAGCGCCGCAAAGCCGGTGGCGCCGCGCTCCTGCCCGCGACCCTCGAGCAGCAAGCGCACGCCCCAGTAGATCAGAAATGCGAAGACCGACATGGCCGCCAGCGAGATCGGAATGCCTCCCCAGATCGAGCCACGCAACACCGACGAATAGGGGCTCATCAAGGTCACGGCACAGCCGCTGCCCTCGTTGGCCGTCAGGCCGGGCAAAAACGCACAGTGAATTCCGTGGACCTGGCGATCGAGGTGCGCGACGAAGTCGTAGGTCGACACCGCAGCAAAACCAAAACCCGCAAGGCCCGCCGCGATGTAGAGTCCCAGTAGCAGGCGAGCTTTCATCGGGGCATGATCGCGCCGCGAGGGCATCGCACGCAACCTGCAACGTTATGGGGCAGCCCAGCGATTTCGTCGAAAACGCTCGTAGGCCACCCCATCGTTGGGGTAGCCGGGGGTAGCCGAGAGCCCCTCAAATGCCTGGTACGATCGACTCCCACATGCACTTCAGCGCAGCTTGGATCGCGTTACTCGATCTGCCACTCAATGGCCTGGTATGATCGCTTCCAACACGCACAGGAAGGTACGGAATGAACAAAGCTCTTCGACTCGGCGCGTTTTCATGGTTGATGGTTCTGACCTGGCCGGCGGCGGCGCAGGGTGAGGGCGCCGATATCGAAGCCGGAGGAACCACGGCCGGCTCGGTCGACCTCGGCGGCAGCGCCGGCGGCAGCGCCAGCGCCACTGGCAGCGGCGGCAGCGCCACCGGCAGCAGCAGCGCAGGCAGCAGCGCGGGCAGCGCCAGCAGCGGCAGCGGCGACTACTCCAGCAGCAGCTACCAGGGTAGCTCGGGCGGCTCCTATGCCGGCAGCTCGGGCCGAAGCAGCGGGGTTCGCATCGGCATTCAGGGACGCCTCGACGCCTTCAACTTCGTCGGCGACTTCCGCGGCCGCGCAGCCGATCCGACGGACTTCAACGGTAACTACGTCAACGACATCGGCGGCCTGATGATGCCGGTGGTGACGCCCGGTGCGCGCCTGGTCGACGGCAAGCTCTTTGTGGGCCTGGGTCTAGGTTTCAACAACTTCACCTACGAAAACCGTAACGGCGCCGAATGGTCGCGTACCAACTTTGCGTTGAGCCCCCTGGCCAGCTTCGATCTTCTCAGCGACGACACCGCAGCGCTCTCGCTGCTGGGCGCTTTCAACCTCGCCTTCGTCGGTGCAACCGAGGAATGCGATGGCGGTGGCTGCTTCACGCACAACGACGACGCCACGGGCATGGGCCTATCGCTCGGTGCCGGCGTGCGCGGTCTAATCGGCGAGGGGCTGGCACTGGGAACTGAATTCGGTTGGGGTCTGATGGGCGTCGACTACGACGGCGGCGAAAACGACTTCATACACGGCATCTTCGGCACCCTCCTGATCGAAGGCACCGTCGGTATCTGACGCGCATGCACACCACGCCCCGCGCCGGCACGGTTACTTCAAGTGCCGGTAGCGGGCCAGCGTGGTGGCCGGCGGGTTGACGCGCAGCAGCCCCGCGTCACCGTCGACCAACAGCACGTCGTCGGGCATCACCCAGGCGAAGAGCCCGGCGATATCGCTCAAGAGCGGAATCCCCGCGGCGACGGCGATCTGCGCGCCCAGGGAGTCGGGTTCGAGCGCCGCGGCCGCCACCACCGCCTCAGCCTGACCGCCGACCGCCGCCAACGCCGTGAACGCGGTCAGCCGCTCGGCCACCACGATCACCTGACCGGGACTGGGCAGCGGCAGACCGGCCGCTCGCACGGCCAAGAGCAGGCAGAGGTTTTCAGCCTCAATGGCGCGCTGCTCGAGCAGGGGGTGGGGTGCGCCGGCCGAATAGGTCGCGACCGCGTATTCGCGAGCCAATGTGCGCAGGCCGTTGGCGATGCCCTGCTCGTCGGTGCGCTGCTCGGCGATCGTGCGCAGCCGCTGATCGTCGAGCATCAGCGCGGTCGAGTCGAGCGCGCCGCGGGCGACCGCGGGCAGCGCCTCGCGCACCCGCCCAAGCCCCTTGCGCACGATGCTCTCGACGCCCTCGAAGGCGGCCGCCAGGCGCGCCCGTGCATTGCGCGTTTCGATCGGCTCGGCGCCGAAGGACTCCAGCGTGCCGAACATGGTGGCCTGGCCCAGGGCGGTACCTGGACTGAGCACCGTGGCGCTCAAACGCGCCGAACGCGCCGGCAGACGCCCGGCCACGTCGCGATGCTCCAGGGCATGGGCGAATGCAGTAGCCAACGCCGTACCCAGGGCCACCTCGGCGTCGGTGAAAGCCGCCTGCTCGCCGCGCTGCAACACGAGCACGCCCGCCACCTGAGCGCGCACCATCAGCGGGATCGCCAACAGACTCGGAAAGTGCTCTTCGCCCAGCTCGGGGATGTGCTTGTAGTGGCTGTCTTCCTGGGCGACCGAGGCCGAGATCGGCCGCATCACCTCGGCGGCAGTGCCGGTGATGCCCTCGCCCACCGCCAGGCTGACGGCGCCGACCGCCGCGCGCGGAAAGCCCACGTTGGCGCGCAGCACCAGACGGTCTTGCCCATTGTCGTTCTCCCGCACATAAACGCTGACCACCTCGGCGTGGGCGATGGTCTTGACCTGCTCGACCATATTGCCGAGCACTTCCGTTAGCGGCCCGCGCTCGGCCGCCAGCTCGATCAGGCGCAGGATTCCGTCGACCCGCAGGTCGTCACGGGTGTGCACGTGCATGCGAATTGGCCGCTCCGATGCGCCGTGCGACGTGTCGTCTGAGCCGCCCGAGTCCGCTGTCATGGCGCCATTGTAGACCCGCGCGACGGCTGCGCAATCGCGCTTTTGTCCGGCGCGGGCACGCGCCAGAGGGCGACGGAAAAGCCCGGGCTCAGCCGCGCTCGCGCGCTTCGATGCCCTGCTGCCGATCCATCCAGGCCAGCAGCGGCTCGACCATGTCCAGATAGAACTTCACCGTGCCCTGACCGCGCGCCAGCGAAGCGGTCAACTGGCGGTAGAACTCGTAGTTGGCCGGCACCGGCGGCACCTTGTAGTCGCGGCCCCGGCGCTCCAGGTCGGCCAGGAGCGACGACCACCAGCGCACCTGCTGTTGAAAGAGGGTGTTGCGCGTGGCCTTGGCGATCTGGCGGAAGAACTCGATGCGGAAATCCCGCGCCGCGTTGCCGTCGGGCTTCTTCGCCTCGGCCTGGTCGATCAAATAGTTGAGCACCGCCAGCTCTTCCTTGGTGATGCGCCGCTCGGCCAGGGCAAGCAGCGGGATCAGGAAGAGCACCTGATTTTCGAAGGCGGCCGATGCCAGATTCTCTTTCGGATCGGCCAGCTCCATCTGCAGTTGGATCAGCCGAATGTCGCTGGACTCGGCCGGATCGAGAACGATGGTGGTGCTGCCCTGGCGCACGCGCACCAGTCCGAGATCTTCGAGGCGGTGGATCGCCTGGCGCACGACCAGGGCGGAGATCTTGAACTGCCTGGCCAGCTCGCGCTGGGTGGGCAGGGGCTTTCCCGCCTTCAGCTCACCGCGGAAGATGGCGCGGGCCAGATGCTCGAAGACGTGGTCGGCGACGCGCTGGCGCACCGGCGGTTCGGCGTGAAAGCCGGTCTCCTCCCCGTCCCGTTCTTCGCCCTGCTCCACGGTGATCGATGCCATACTGACTGCGCCCCTCGAGCTGGGTTACTCACTGAGGCCACGATCCAAACGCGCCCCTCAGCGCGGGATGCGATTGAAGTATAGACTAAGCCAGCAGATTCACAACGCTTTGTATTGCGACCGGCGTACGCCAATCGCCGGAAATTACACACGTTGTGCGCCTTTTCGGGCGTGTTACTGGGTTACGCTCCCGCTTTACACGATCGGGAGCCGCGCCATCACCACATGGCATCGTAGCGGTAGGTCGCCTTCACGATCAGACTGCGATCGGAGCGCAGACGATCGGCGTAGTCCAGGTTCTCCTGGTAGACCAGGAAGAGATCGCTGCCCGGCAAGTAACGGTAGCGCATGCGCAATAGCACCACTCCTCGCTCGCTCTGGGTGTTGAGCTGCAGCGTGAGATCGGCCGAAAGCCGGGTGTCGGGGGTCACGCCGACCGATGAATTGACCGTCAGTGTCCGGCGCCGCTCGCGGCCCACAGGTTGTGCCAAGGGTTCGCCAAGATCGAGACCACCACAGCGGCGGCTCTCGGCGCCCTCATCGTCGATCCGGTCGATGCACTGCTCGAGCTCGATGAAGGTCAGGGTTCCCCCCGCCGTCAGCCGCAGGTGGGGTCCGAGGTTGACGGCCGCCGACGGCGACAGGCCGTGGCTGATGCCGCTGAAGAAGGCGTCGTCGGCCAGATAGGTCAGCGAGCCGCTGGGATTGCGCCCGCTGGGCGTGCTCAGCTCCAGCTTGGCCTGGCCGCCCCGATAGCGATCGGCTCCGATGATCAAATCGTCGAAGAGAGGAAACTCGCGGGTGACCACATCCAGTTGATCGCGCAGGCCCAACTTCAGCTCGTAGCCATTCTGCCAACGCAACTCGATGGCGGCGCCGGCCTCTCGGCGCAGGAGCGCGCGATCGCCGTGGTCGTGCACGAAGCGGGTGTCGGCGGTGGTCGTCACCGAAGCGAGCCCTAGCTCGGCCTCGCGCAGCACCAGGGGCACCGCCGCCCGGCTATCGATGGCGTTCTTGCGGCGCACGAAGCCGAGCTGCGGGTCGAAGTCCTTGGAGACCACCAGCACCGAGGCATTGGGCTGCCATGTTTGCCCCAAGAAGCGCAGCTTGCCCTGGTAGGCGTGCCCGCGTGAGGGCTCCTCTCCCTCGCTGATCGTGGCGGCACCAAAGCCCGTGAGCTCGAAGCGATCACCGAAGGGCCGCGTCAGCAGATCGGCGCCGAGCGAGAGATGGGGTGCGCTCGAGACCTTTGCCACCTCCTCGTAGAAGGGCAGGTCGATGTCGTTGCGCAGACCGACGATGAGGCCCACGTGCCCCGGCGAGGCGAAGTTCAGCCGCGCCCGCCCCACCGACCAGCTGGCCGCCGCCGACCCCTCGGGCTCGCGTTCGGCAGGCTCGGCCCCGGCCTCGGTGCCACCTGCAGCCGGCGGCTCGGGCAGTCGCAGGGTCTCGTCGGTGAAGACTTGCAAAAAGCCGTGGCTCACCATGCCCTCGCTGCCGTAGAGCTTGAAGCCCGTCAGGATGGGCAAGGGCTGGCGCTCGGTGTCCAGACCGATGCGACGGGTGAACAGCAGCTGGGCCAGCCCCGGTTCGCCGAACTCGAAGACCTGGAGCCCCGACAGAAAGAAGGGCCGGCGTTCGGGAAAGAAGAGCGGAAAGCGATCGAAGTTGATCACCTGATCGTCGGCGTCGACCTGGGCGAAGTCGGTCAGCACCGTCAGCTCGGTCCAGGTGTCGTCACCGATGCGCAGGCGCACGTCGCCACCGATCTTCAGACCGTCATAGAGCGGGCCGTCGGTTGGAACGCCCAGGGGCACATCCCGCAGCTTGTCGCCACCTGCACGCAGCAACCGGGCCAGGCCACTGTCGGGATCGCCGGGCGCGCCCCAGCGCAGGTAGGGCTGCAGCGTGAACGGACGGCCGCCGGCCATGTCGCGCAGGCCGTGCAGCTCGCCGTAGTGGGTGGCCGCCCAGGGCCCGAACTCGGGCGGCAGGTGCGACCAATCGTAGTCGGCCAGGCGCGCATTGTGGTCGCGGGCCACGTTGAAGCCCAGCACGCGCTCGCCCTCGGCCGAGGGCAAACCCAGCGCCGCCACCGGGATCTTCATCTCGGCCGACCAGTAGCCCTCGCCGATGTGGGTGGCCACCTCCCAGACGGCGTCGAATTCGCGCCGGAAGACGCGCCCATTTTCGACCGCGATGGCGTCGAGCTGGGCGCCGCGGGGGTTGGTGACGAAGACCACCGTGCTGCGGCGATCGTGGCGCACGTCGAATTTGACGGTGAAACTCTCGTCGCTCCAGATGCGCGTGACGTCGCGACTGAGGGTGTCGGCGCGGGGCTCGTCGCCCTCGAAAAGGTCGGCGCGCAGGCCCAGGTAGACGGTGTCGCGATCATAGAGCACGCGCACGCTGGTCTTGACCGCCGGCTCGGCGCCGGGCAGCGGAGCGCGTTCGACGAAGTCGTCGGCAACCTGGGTTTGGCTCCAGATGGGCTCGTCCAGGCGCCCGTCGAGCTTGAGCTGGGCCTCGCCCAGGGGGCTGGCGATCAGGCGCTTCTGGGCCGCGGCGCCACTCGCAAAGCAGGCGCAGACCAGCACGAGCGCGCAGCCCGTGAGCCAGCGGCGGGGGCGCGGGTACTCCATCGGGGCGGGGAGCCTACACGCAAAGCCGGCACCGCGGGCAAGGCCCCGGGGGCGACCAATACGGCCGACCCACCGCGACACGGCGGCCCGATCGGCACGGGGGGCTGTCGCAGCACCGCCGCAGACGCTACACCGGCCCCGATGAAGGCCTCTTCAGACGCCGGCCTGTGCGCCGGCTGCCTCCACGGCCGCTCCATCGACAGCGCCCGCGGCAGCCGCTTCTGGCTGTGTGGCCGGGCCGCCAGCGACGGGCGCTACCCCAAGTACCCGCGCCTGCCGATGCTGCAGTGCCCCGGCTTCGCCCCGGCGAACGCAGCGTCCGGATGAAGGCCCCGGCGGATTGTTGAAATTGATATTGCGATTCAACTTCGGCCGCATCATATTTGGGGGAGAGTCATGATCATCTGCCACTGCATGCGCCTGAGCGACCGCGACATCCGGGCGGCCGTGCGCGCCGGCGCCACCACCCGCGAGCAGGTGGAGCGCGCCTGTGGCGCCAGCGGCGGCTGTGGCGGCTGCGGCCCGGCGGTCGATGAGATCCTGGCCGAGGAGGGGCACGGTCAACAGGTGGTCTTCCTGCCTCTGCAGAAGAGCGCCTGAGCGCTGCGCGGGAGCCGCCCGGCAAAACCCGCCGACAGGCCGCAAGCCCGCTTGCTCGCCACCACCAC
>JAOUOP010000001.1 GCA_029880325.1 Myxococcales bacterium
TCCCAAACGAACCCGCTTCAAAAACAGACCTCACGTCTCGACCGCACGACTGCTGGCCGAATGATTTCACCCGATGTCATGTTGACGTCACCCAGGTCGCCTATGACGCACCTTGAAAGGGCTGGTGTCTAGACCCTAAACAAGCGCATGTTGCAGGCGATCTCCACAAATCTCTTGCGTTCAGGCGCTCGCGAAACTGCTCAACGCTCCTCCTGGTGCGCCTGCGCTTTTCGCAAACCCCTGATTCACAACATCTTTGCGCAGCTCATCCTCCACATGCGCTTGTTTAGGGTCTAGACTGCAGCCTTGAAGTTCCGCATCAGCACCTGGAATTGCTTCGGCATGGGCCAAGGCCTTGCCGCGATCACCGCCCAGCGGGCACCACACGCAGCCCGGTTACGGGACGCCGAGGTTCTCTCGCAGTGCGCCGAGCCGGACATTCTATGTCTGCAGGAGCTGCTCTCGACTGACGCCCAGCGGTTTTTCGACGGGGTGGGCAAAAAGCGTTTCACGTCGCGCTTCCGCGACGACAATCGCTTCCGCGTCAGCAACGGCTTGACCATGCGGGGCTGCGGTCTGGGCATCGGTTCACGTGCCCCCCTGAGCAAGGCCGTCATCCGCAGCTTCCGCGGCGCAGGGGTCGGCTGGGATCGCTTCGCCCGCAAGGGGGTGATTCACACCCAGGTGCAGCTCTCCGATCGCATCCTCATCGACCTGATCACAGTGCACTTGCAGGCTGGCTACGATGCCGCTGCCGTGGCCGTTCGCGAAGCACAGCTTTCGGATCTGCGGGACTTCATCGACGCGGCCGGGGACCCGCTCCGCCCTTTTATCGTCTGTGGCGATTTCAATATCGATGGGCTGAGTTCGGCGCGCGACAGCGCCGAATACGGACACCTGTCGAGCACCCTGGCGGACTTCGAAGATCTGGGAGCGGCAGCAGATTTTGCCACCTATGACCCCGATCCCGGCGCCAACGCCCTCGCCCGCGCCTTCGCCAGCAACTCCTTTGCGCAACGCATCGACTACATCTTCTGGCGCCCTGGGCGCGGGCGCTTCGAGTTGGGCTGCACGGACATGCGCCTCTTCCTCAACGAGCCCCTCGGACAGCTCGAACAGCCCCGCGGCGTGGCGGATTGGGCTTCCGATCACTACGGCCTGAGCGCTACATTTCAGTTGTTCTAGGCTCGACCGGGGCACCGACGTGGAAGAACAAGAGATCGATTTTGAGCGCGCGCACTTCGAACAGCACGCCAGCCCGGAGCTGCAGTGCAAGAGCTGTGGCGAATCGCTGACCACCTACCACACGCTCAACGGTGAGCCGCTGTGCGCTCGCTGCCTCGGGCAGGCCAACGCCGGGCGCCAAGGCTCCTTCATCAAGGCCGTGCTGCTCGGCAGCATCGCCGGCACGCTCGGGGCCGCGCTCTACTACGGCATCTCCGCGCTCACGGGCTACGAATTGGGCTTGGTGGCGATCGTCGTGGGCATCATGGTGGGCGTGGCCGTCCGCATGGGCGGCGATGAGGCGATGCCGAGGCGCTTGAGCGCAGCCACGTGCCCCATCTCGTGAATGTAGATGCCCATCACCAGCCCGAGGGCGAGCCACCAACCGAAGAGCGACCAGTAAATGCCCGCGAAGGCGAACATCGACGGCAGCGTCTTGCCCTTCGATAGGCCAAGAAACAGCCACTTGGCCTTGCTGAGCAGCATGAGGATCAGCGCCTTGCCCTTCCAGAGCAGCAACGCGAGGGCCCCAAGGGCGCCCCACGTACCCGCGCGCTTCTTGTCCTGCGGGCCGCCGGCCGCCGCCTGGGGCACCGGCAGGTCGGCAACCTGGCCACCGAGGGTCTGCACGCGAGCGACGACCTGCCGATGCTGGGCGCTACCCGCCGGTAACAACGACAGCGCCTGGCGCCAGGTGAAAAGGGCGGCGCGTGGATCTCCTCCGCGCTCGTGAGAGCCGGCTTCAGACGCCAACTCGCGCAGACGCGCACCATGGCTGAGGCGCTGACAGCCGGGGTAGCTGAGCAAGGACGGCGCGTGCTCCAAACCACAATCCTCGCAGGTGAGGGCGCCGGGCGGCTTTGGTTCTTCCACCGCTGGAGCATATACCGGCCGCGCGCGCCCGAAGCGACCCGCTTGCGCGCTGACCTGCGGACCGAGCCTCCGACCGGGACAGAAGCGATCGGGACGGGCAGGGACATCCACAGCCCCGCCGCATCGCCACCGCCCAGTGGTGCTACACTGCGCGCCATGCACCGCGCGCTGCACGCGGCCGCCCCGCTGCTACTGCTGATCATCGGCTCTCGCATGTTCTCGCTGGAGGCCAATGTCGCTGCGCTTTCCCTGGAGGTCAGTGGGACCGAGCGCGCCAGGGCCGCTGCTGGCGCCGAGGTTTCCGCCCCAGCAGCAGCCCCCGGACTCAAGCCCCAGCCCGCGCCGAGCGCGGTCGACCAGCAGCGCCTGCAGGCGCTGTCGAGAGAGCTGGAGCGCCTGCAGGAAGAACTCGTCAGCCTGCGCCGCGGTCTCGGCAAACCCCTGTCGCCCGACGCGCTTTCAGGCGCCGCCAGCCCCGAGAGCATTCTCACGGTCCTGCGCGAGCAGGACCGACAAATGCTCGAAAAGCGCTTCGCTTTTTTTCGCAAAAAGTGGACCCGAAAGCGCGTCGAGGGGGCCGAGCGCTTCGCCGATCATGCGCAGCTTTCCGCGCAGCAGCGCGCCCAGCTGCGGCGCTTGATCGAGGAAGAAGTGTCGGCGATGACGACCCTGCTCGCGCTACCCGAAACCATGGAAGATCCCAAAAATGGCGCCAGGCGCTGGAACGACATCCTGCGCGAGACCGACCGTGGCGCCGAGGCCGCCCTCGACGTCGACCAACTAGAGCAGTGGCAACAGCTGCGCAAAACCGAACGGCGACAGCTATGGCCATGGCTTCCGGGCAGCGAAGAAGAATGAAGTACCTGGTCCCTGGACTGCTGCTCGCAGCCTGCCTCTTTCTCGGCTACCGGCAATTTGCGCTGGAAGCCGCTCTGGCCGAGCTCCAGGGCCAGCTCGCACGCCTGCACGCGGCCGGCAGCGGCTCCGATGACACGCCGGTCGCTGCGGCTGCCGGCGATGCAAGCGGCCCAAGGCCGGGCGCCATGGCCCCCGACGCCGGCGCCCCCGACCCACTGCACGACATCGAGGCCCAGCTCGCGCAGCTGCGCGGCGAGCTCGAAAGCCTCGAACGGGCCACCGGCGAAACCGCCACCCTGGAGGACCTGGACACCGCCGTGGACGAAGAACGCATTCTCGGCATCGTCAACCAGGAGCAGGCGCGCATCCGCGATCGCCACCTGGAGTTCCAGCGCGAACAGTGGATGCGCTGGCGCCATCGGACCCTGGACGCCTTCGCCAAGCAACAGGGCATCGGCGACGAAGACAAGCAGGCGATCATGCAGATCCTCGAAGAAGAGGCTGACGGCCTGGTCGAAATCATGCGTCAGCCCGACGCCCACAGCGATCCCGCCCGCGTGACCAAGGCCTGGAATGATCAACTGGGTGTTACCGACCGCAAGGCTCGCGAGCTGCTGAAAGGACCGCAGCTCGAGGCCTGGGCGCGGGCCCGGCTCATCGAGCGCCGCGTGATGTGGCCCTGGCTCTCGGACGAACCGCAGCCCGCTCAATAGCCGTTTTCGATCACGAAGTTGCTCGGATGGGGCGCCGGCACACGGATCAAGCCCACGTCATCGAGTTCCACCTCGAGACGCTCGATGCGGCAGTCGGGCGCGCAGCGCAGTGCTTCATGGAAATGGTAAGAGAGCAACACCGGCTGTTCGGGTCGAGTGCCGCGCACGGCGATGCGATTGCTGCCGGCTGTGACCTCACCGGGGCCCTCGAGCACGCGGCTTGCCCTGAGCTTGACGCGGTAGATCTGGAAGTTGCCGAAGCTCTCCAGGGGATGCAGCAAGGCGGTCGCCGCCTCGAAGTCTTCGCGCTCCTGATGCAGGATCACCCAGCCGATGGCGAAGGTGCGAAAGTACTGCCGCAGGGTTTCGAGTGGCACCGGGTGGTTGCCAAAGCGACGGAAGAAATTTGCCCGCGCGTGCTGGATATTGCGCATACGAAAGCCGCCCATCACCTCGACATCGGTGGCCCAGGCCAGGCGTTCGCCGAGTACGCCCATATCCACCAGCACGCGCTCGCCGTGCCCGATGTTCTCGCGCACCCAGCGCACCACGTCCCGGGCATCCTTGCCGGCCCCCTCGTCGCGCGGGATGCGGTAGGTCACGTGCTCGGGCCACTCGTAGTGGGTGAGGTAACCCCAGCTCGAAAGCGGCGAGGGCGTGCCGTCGATCAGCGGCGGCGACTTGGGCACCAGCTCGGGAAAGAAATACAGGGCCTGGCGCGCCAGGTGTTGGCCGACCGAAAGCGAAAGCACCAGCAAAAGCGCGCGCTGCGGAAATGAAAGCCGCCCGAGCGCAGCGCTGTCTTTGAGCTGCGCAAGGAACACCCCCGACATCAGCGCCGCGATCAGACCCGCCGGCAGCATGAAGCGATAGGGCTGGACCTGGCGCGCACCCGGCAGACTCCCGCCCACGTAGACGAAGAAGACCAGAAAGAGCAGCGTGAGGCCGACGGGTCCGAAGCGCCGGTCGCGCTCGCGCCGCCACAAAAGCAGCGTACAGCCGGCCAGCGCCAACAGCAGCATGCGAAAGCCCGTGCGCGTACCGATCACCCCGGTGTCGGTGGGGCTGAGGGTGATGCCCATGACGTCCGCAAGGGCATAGTGGGGCCCCGACTGACCGTAAAACGCGGAGTCCAGGATGTAGTGCCAGTGGCTCAGGGCGTTGTGCAGCCAGTAGCCATTGACCAGCAGCGGGCTGAGCACCACCAGGGCCACCACCCCATGTTCGCGCGCTCCGAGCTGTCGAAACGACCTGAAATAGGTCAACGCCAGCGGCAACAGCAGCACGAAGAAGCTGTAGGGATGGATCAGCAAGGTCAGCGCCGCGACCACAGCGCTGACCAGCCCGTAGCCGATGTGGCGCTCCTCCACGAAGCGATAGAAAAAGGCGAACGCCAACAGCGAGCTGCACGAGGCGGTAGCGAAGGAACACATGCCGATCCACCACACCCAGTGGGCGAAGGAATCGAAGTACCAGAAGAGGCTGCCCAGGGCGGCCCCCGACAACGCCGCAACGCGCGAGAGCCGCAACGTTCGCGCGCAGACGAAAATCGCCAGCGGGCACAGCAGGTGCGGCAGCAAAACGAAGAGGTTGAAAGCGATGGCGCGGTCGAGCCCCAGCCGGTGCAGCGCCCAGGTCCACAGCGACCAGCCCTTGTTGCCGCTGTCGACGATCACGCCGGCGGGCTGACCCGCCAGCATGTCCACATCGTAGATCCAGGTATGGCCCCAGCCGTCGAGGCCCTCGATGGTTCGGTAGGTCTGGCCGATGTGCAGATCGAAGTCGTCACCCATGATGGGCTCGGCCGTGAGCACACGCGAAGGGGCGATGAAGTGCACGACCAGGGCCAGGTGCACCACCACCACGAGCCCGAGCGCGAGCGGCCAGCGAAGGCGCTCGGGGAACCAGCGCGGCTGCGATTGCTCGACCTGCTCAGCCATCGGCCCGAAGCATAGGGCCCGCCAGCGCTCGGACGCCACCGGGTGTTGCACGGTTGCAAGCCGTGCTACCCAGGCGGCGGTGTCTGTCGCGCGTTTTGCCCTGCGTTCCATCCTGCCGCTGTGCCTGTGCCTGGGGTGGGGGCTGTGGATTCTGTGGCCCTCGCTCGACGCGGGCCTGATCTCCGACGACTTCATCTTCCAGGCCATGATGGACGGCGCCTTCGCGGTCCCGCGCCACCCCCTCGACCTCTTCAACTTCGCCGCCGGCACCGCCGCCGAGAGCGCCGCCCTGCGCGAGCACGGTTACCCCTTTTGGATGGCCGAGGAGATGCGCATCATCATGCTGCGGCCCCTGGCCAGCGCGCTGATCTGGCTCGACCGCATCGCCCTTGGTGATCGCTTCTGGCTGCACCATGTCCACTCGCTCATGTGGTGGTGCCTGCTGGTGGTGCTCTGCCACCGCTTCTACCTGCGGAGCTTCGGCGCCGCCGTGGGCGCCCTCGCCCTGCTCTTCTTCATCACCGACGCCAGTCACCACAGCCCCGTGATCTGGCTGGCCAACCGCGGAGGGCTGGCATCGGTGACCCTGGGCGTCGGCGCCCTGTTGGCCCATCGCAGCTGGCAAGAAGGGGGCGGGCGCCGCTACGGCTGGCTCAGCGCGTTGCTCTTCGGCGTGGCCCTGCTCTTCGGCGAGTGGGTCTTTTCCATCTTGGGCTACGTGCTCTCCCATCAACTGCTGCTGGCACCCGGGCGCCTGCGACAAAGCCTTCGCGCGCGCGCCCTGGGCCTACTGCCGGCGGTGGTGCCGGCCCTGCTCTTCATCGCAGCGCGGCGCATCCTCGGCGCTGGCGTGCGCGGCTCGGGCGTCTACATCGATCCCGTGGCCGAGCCGCTGCAATTTCTGCAGCAGCTCGGGACACGGTTGCCGGTCTTTTTCGCCGATCTCTTTGCCGACGTCCCGGCCGGGTGGTGGGCCCACCTGCCGCCCTGGCGCGACACCATCCTCGGCCTCGAGCTGATCCCACCGCGGCTTTGGCAGCTGATGCCCCAGTGGCGACTGTGGCACATGGGCCTGGGCGTACTGGGCCTTTTCGCCACCCTGGGCCTCTTGCGAGCCTCCTGGAGCAGCATCGAAACCCAGCGACGCAAGGAGGTCTGGGCCTGCCTGCTCGGGGCGCTGCTATCGCTGATCCCGGTGGCCGGCTCGTTTCCGTCGCGCCGCCTGGTGCTCGTCGCCATGCTCGGTGTGGCGCCGGCCCTGGCGCTGGTGGTGCGCGGCCTTTTGCTGGCCCTCTACCGCACGGCACCCGCGCGACCTGGCAGATTCACTTTTAGTTATTTGCTGTTGCTGGGCCTGTGTCTGCTGCACCTGGGCTCCAGCGACCGCCAGGACATGCTGGGGCATACCTATTGGGCGCGTGGCTCCCAGCTGTGGGTCAAGCGCGCCGAGCTCGACCCCACCCGCGTCGCCGACCAGGTCGTGGTGATGCTCAACCCCATCGACTTTGCGACCAGCGTCTACTTCCCGGCCACCTGGCGCGACGCCCACCGCCCCTTGCCGCGGGCCTTCTACACCCTGGCCCTGGCGCCCCACCCCCTGCGCCTGAGGCGCCTCGACGACCGCGGCTTCGAGCTCACCGTGCTGGGCAGCAGCTGGCTCGGCAGCGACGAGGAGCTGCACTTCCGCTCCCGCGACAACCCCCTGATGCCGGGCCAGCGCCTCGAAGTCAGCGATTTTCGCGCCGAGGTCGCCGCCTGGATCGGCGGCCGCCCCGTGACCCTGCGCTTCGAGTTCCGCGACTCCCTGGACGCCCCCCACTACGTCTTCCTGCGCGCCACCCCGGCCGGCCTGCAACGCTTCGAAATGCCGAAGGTGGGCGAGCACAGCATCCTGCCCCGCGGCAGCAAGCCCAACTTCCTCGGCCTCGAGCAGGGCCGCCACTTGCGGCGCGTGGGGCCCTACCCCAGCTTCGTGGGCTTCGACCCGGTGCCGGACTTCATCGACTTCGGGGGTGAGTAGAAAACCGCACGCAGGGCGGCACTCACTCCTCGATTTCGAGCGGGCGGCGTTTGCGGGCATCGAGCTGAAGCCGCATCACGTCCGGGCGCGCGTAGTGGCCGGCGCCGTCGACAATGGCCTTGATGCGGTCGATGTCGGCAAAGTCGAGGTCGGCGTAAAGGATGCCCTCCCCCTCCGTGAGCGGCCCCACAAGCAACTTGCCGCGCGGCGAAATGACCATCGAGTAGCCGCCGCCCACGCTCAAGTGAACTCTCAGCTCCTCATCAAGACCCGCAATCGCCGCTTCGGTCAACACCGAGGTGACGCTCAGCACAAAGCACTGGCCCTCGAAGGCATAGTGGCGACAGGCCGCATCCATGATGTCATTGATGGAAGCCATGCCGCCGGGCCAGTTGGCCACGTGCACCTGCTCACCCTGGGCCTGCACAGCGTAGCGAAAGAGCGGGTTTACGTGCTCGTAGCAGATCAGGGCACCGAGTTTGCCAACGGCGGTGTCATAGAGCTGGATGTCGGAGCCGTCGCCACGGCCCCAGACCAGCCGCTCGTGGCTGGTGGGCACGAGCTTGCGCCTGCAACCCAGGATAGCTCCGTCGGCTCCGATGAAGAGCTGGCTGTTGTAGAGGGTGCCGCCCTCGCGCTCATTGATGCCCATCACCACGACGCAGCCGGCTTCACGCGCGGCCGCGGCCAACGCCGCGGTCGTCTCCGAGTCGAGTTCGACCGCCTGCTCGTAAAGGCGCTGCTGGTAGCTGCCGATGCGGGTCGGAGCCAGATAGAGCGCGAAGTAGGGGTAGCCCGGCAGAAAGGTCTCGGGAAAGGCGATCAGCTGGGCGCCCTTGCGTCCGGCTTCGACAATCGCCTCACAGGCCTTCTGCGTGGTCGCGTCGCGGTCGAAGAAGACGGGAGCGAGCTGGGCGGCGGCGACTTTGATCTTGCGGGTCATGGTGGCTGCGATCGGTTGGAGTTACACAGAGGCGGCGATCAGTCGGCGCCGCCCTCGGGCTCGCAGAAGAGCGCGAAGGCGCTGCTGTTGGCATGAAGGTAGCTCACGCCACCGACCGGCCCCAACTCCCCGTTACCGAAGAAGCCCGACAGCGGCACGTGGCCGGCGCGCCGACAGAAGAGATCGGACTCGTGGTTGGGCTCGCCGTAGAAGCCCTCGCCGCGGCTACTGCAGCTGAAGAGCAGCGCGCCCCGTTGCCGCGCGGCGGCCGGATCGTCGCGATGAAAGGCGCGTAACCGCGCGTTGAGGTCCTGGCTGCAGGTGCGGGAATCGCGCACGTGGAACTGGATCACGTCGTAAGGCTTACAGCCGCCGTAGACCGCCAGCGCGCCACCCACGGGATCGACGCCAGCGATGTCGCGAATCAGATAGCCCGGCGCCTCCCGCTGGTGAACCACCGATCCGGCTGCGATGCCGAGGTAAAGCGAGTGCCGCGCCAACTCCTGATCCTGGGGCGCAAGACGAGCCATCACTTCGCGCAGCGCGTCCACCGGTCGCCCCACGTTGAGCATGCGAATGACCATGTCTTGACAATCGGTTACGATCATCGGCTCCCCGATGGGTCGACAACCATGGGCGACCAGCGTGCGCATCTCCAGCTCACCGCTGAAGGCCAGACCGACGACACCCTCGTGCACCGCCTGCCCGTCGAGAAAGAGCGTGGAGCGTCCGGGCTCGCGCGCACCGCTGACCAGGGCGCCGCTCTTGGCCGTCTCGGGGTAGACGCGATCGAGCGAGCCCAAGACCGCTTCGATGTCGATGCTGAAGGGATCGGAGAGCAGCAACATGCCCTGCGCCACGCGCCCCGAAAGCCCGAGCAGGGTGTCCCAGTCGGCGCGGGAATCGGGAGCAAGCTCGAAGTGAAAGGGGTGCAAGCCCACCCCGGGTAGCCGCGCGGCCAGCACGCTCAGGGCCTCGCGCCGCTCCACCTCGCGGCCGTGGCCGATCACGCCGCTGGCGGCCGAGCCGATGACCACCCTCGGCGAAAGCACCCGCTGCAACGCCTCCGGCAAACGCGCTTCGACCTGCCGATAGTGATCGGAGGCGAAGGCGATCACGAGGTCGGGCTCGCCGCCCAGGGCCTCGACCACCCCGTCGCCCACCTCCCGGAGCGCCTCCGACAGCTCGACCCGCTCCGAAAGGGCCGAGGCCCAGCGCATTCCGGAAGCGGTGGCCATGGGGCAAGACTACCACGCCGCGTGCACCGATTGGCGAGCCGGCGCCCGCGACGTATGCTCGCGCCCGATGCAAAGCCACAAGAGCGAGCTCATCGAGTTGATGATGGAAAGCGGGGTACTCACCTTTGGCGACTTCACCACCAAGAGTGGGCGCAAAACCCCCTATTTCCTTGACGCCGGCCGCTACCGCACGGGCCAGCAGCTAAGGCGCCTGTCGCGCATCTACGCCCTGGCCATCGGAGAGCACTTCGGTCAGGACTACGACCTGCTCTTCGGCCCCGCCTACAAGGGCATCCCACTGGTGGTCTCGACGGCCATGGCCCTGGCCGAGCAGGGCCGGCCGGACATACCCTTCGCCTTCAACAGGAAGGAAAGCAAGGACCACGGCGAGGGCGGCGTGCTGGTGGGCCAGCGCCCGCGCGACGGCGACCGCGTGCTGATCGTCGAAGACGTGACCACCGCCGGCACCTCCATCCGCGAGACCGTGCCCATCCTGTGCGCCGCCGCCAACATCGAGCTGGCCGGCCTGATCGTCGCCGTCGACCGCAAGGAAAAGGGCCGGGGACCAGAGAGCGCGCTGTCGGAGCTGGCCCGGGAGTTCCAGATGAAAACCCACGCCATCGTCGACATCGACGAAATCGTGAGCCACCTGCGCACCCGGAGCGTCGACGGCAAGCCCGTGCTCGACGCCGAGACCCTGGCGCGCATCGAAAGCTACCGTGCCCTGCACGGTGCCCCTTCAGATTAGCAGTGCCAGCTGCCGCGCCTGCATCAAGAGGCGCCCATCGCGGCTGAAAAGCGCAGCGCTCTCCTCGGTGAAGCCCTGGTCGGCCATGGTGCTCTCCACCTGGAGCAGGGCGAAGTCGCCCGGGCGGTCGTCGCAAAGGGGCAGCGGCCGCTTGAAGTAAACGCTAACCTCCACCGTGGGCGCGGCGCCGCGGAAGCGCTGCTCCATGGCGCGCGCGAAGGGCGCCGGCGGCCAGGCATCCCACAACGCCGCCGCCGCCAGCGCATCGAGCGGCCGTGGGTCGGCAAAGCGAATCCAACCACCAGTCAAAGCACGCTCGCTCTTGCGAAACTCACCGCCGATGGCCCGGTACATGTCGTAGCGGTGATTCATGGGGATCTGCTTGGGCAGCGCCTCGCTCTCCTCGAGCGGCAGCGCCGCGGGCATCGCCACGTCTTGATAGGCCACCTCGGAAAACGGACGGCTGAAGCAGGCGCTGCCGGCCAGAAAGACGCGCCCCTCTTGGCGCATACGCAGCTCGAGGGTGGTCATGGAGCGCCCCTGCCGGAGCACCTCGGTCGACAACTCAAAGGGCCCGGCCACCGGCGCCGCCAGAAAGCGCGCGTGCAGGGAGCGCGGGATGCGTTCGGCGTCTTCGATGCAGAGCATGGCGCCGCGCAGGGCGATGGCCGCGAGATAGCCGCCGTTGGGGCCACTCTGGACCCAGTAGTCCTCGCTGATATGCCCGCTGAAACACCCGGGTTCGGCAGCGGATTCGAGGGCGGTGAGCCGGTCGAAGTGGGAACTCATGGCGCTGCGATCTGGCACGCGGGCCAGGACCGCGCAAGCCCGCACGAAAAAGCCCCGCGCGGCACAGGCCGGGCGGGGCTCTCGAACTGCATCGAAGTTCTCAGGTGAAGATCTTCATCGTCACTTCGCCGCCCGCGTTGAAGGGCGTGGCTTCGCTCATGTCGCTGATCTTCTCCCAGTTGGCGGCCACATCTTCGACCGAGACGTTGTCGCCGAGCTTGACGCCCTTGCCCTCGACGATGTGCACCTTGGAGTAGTAGCCGGCGCCGGCTTCGACGATGGTGCCGGTGGGCGCGTCCTCGCTGCACAGGAAGAGCACCGCCGGGGTCACCAGCTCGGGCTTGAGGCGATTGAAGAGTTCCTCGGGAATGCCCAGGTTCTCGGTCATGCGCGTGCCGGCCACCGGTGCGATGGTGTTGACGCGGACGTTGTTCTTCTGCCCCTCGAGCTTGAGCGTGTTCATCAAGCCCACCAGGCCGAGCTTGGCGGCGCCGTAGTTCGACTGGCCGAAGTTGCCGTAGAGGCCGGACGACGACGTGGTCATCACGATGCGCCCGTAGCCCTGCTCGCGCATCACGGGCCAGACGGCCTTGGTGCAATAGGCGCTTCCGATCAGGTGCACCGAGACCACCGCTTCGAAGTCGTCGAGCCCCATCTTGGCGAAGGTCTTGTCGCGCAGGATGCCAGCGTTGTTGATCAGAATGTCGACGCGACCGAAGGCGTCCAGCGCGTCCTTGACGATGCTCTCGGCACCGACGCGATCGGACACCGACGCGCCGTTGGCGATGGCCTCGCCGCCGGCCGCCTTGATCTCCTCGACCACGGCATTGGCCGCGTCGCTGGAACCGCCGCTGCCGTCGACCGAACCGCCAAGATCGTTGACCACCACCTTGGCGCCGCGGCGCGCGAGCTCCAGTGCGTGGGCCTTGCCCAGACCGGCACCCGAACCGGTGACGATGGCGACTTTTCCTTCGAAGCTGACTGTCATGGAACTCTCCTACTTGCTTGGCGTCCGGCCCGAAAAAAAGCCTTCGGATCGGTGTCGAGGTGCCCCGCCGGTGGCGTTGCGAATCCGACGGCATACTCCATGTATTTCGAGGATTCGCAACGCCACCGGCGGCAATGGATCGGCGCCGAGGCGATCGCTTGATTTCGGGACGGACGCTGACATGGGGGGTGGAGGGCGAAGTCGGCAGCAGTACCCGCAGCCGGGCGCTGGCGTCAAGCCGGGGCGCCGGAGGGGAGCTGCCCGTCAGCCCCCGGCCACGACGTTTTGAGGCGCCCCGGCCAGAAAAGCGCGCACGTTGTCCACCGCCACCTGCAATAGCCGCCCGCGGGCGGCGCGCGTGGCCCAGCCGATGTGGGGCGTGACCAGGCAGCGCGGCGAGGTCAGCAGCGGGTGGTCGCGCGGCGGAGGCTCCTGCTCGAGCACATCCAGGGCCGCCCCGGCGAGCTGCCCGGCCAGGAGCGCCCGCGCCAGCGCCGCCGAGTCCACGAGCCCCCCGCGGGCGGTGTTGATCAGCAGCGCCGTGGGCTTCATGGAAGCCAGACGCTCGGCGTTCACCAGCCCCGCGGTCGCAGCCGTCAGCGGGCAGTGCAGGCTCAGCACATCGCTTTCGGCAAAGAGCTGCTCGAGCGAGACCAGCGCGATGGGCAGCCCGCCGGGCGCGCTCAGCTTGCTCGAGTGGGCCAGAAGCTCCATGCCGAAGGCCTGGCCCAGGCGCGCCACCGCCTGGCCGATGCGGCCAAGTCCGACCAGCCCCAGGCGCAGGCCGGCCAGTTCCAGCATCGGCCGCTCGTAGAGCGAAAATTCACCCGACGCCGTCCAGCGGCCGGCGCTGGCGGCTTCGCCGTGCAGGGCCGCGTGATTGGTCAGCTCCAGCAGCAGCGCGAAGGTATGCTGGGCCACCGATGCCGTGCTGTAGGCCGGCACGTTGCACACGACGATGCCCCCCTCGGCCGCCGCCGCCGCATCGACCACGTCATGGCCGGTCGCCAGCACGCCCACATAGCGCAGCGCCGACAGCGCAGACAGCAGCTCGCCCTTCAGCGGCGTCTTGTTGGTCAGCACGACGGAGGCGCCGGCGGCCCGCTCGAGCACCTGCTCGGGCGCGCTGCGGTCGTGGATGGTGGTGTCGCCGAGCGCCGCAAGCCCCTGCCAGCTCAGGTCCCCCGGATTGAGGGTGTGGGCGTCGAGCACCACGATGCGCGGCCGCCCCGCCGTAGCCTCGGAACGGCCCTGGCCCCCCATCATGCGGAGCCCCCCCGGCACGGCCACGCTCGAGGGCGCCGGGCGCGCGTGCCGAAGAAGCCCAATTGGGCCGGCCAAAACGTGAAATACGCTCGCAGCATCGCGCCATGGTCGCGCACACCTCGACCGACACGCAACGGCCCCAATCGTGACTTGCTTCGGCTTTTTGGCTACCGTTAGCGCCATGTTCGCGATTCGGATGATCCCTGGCGCAGCACCCTCGCCGCAGCGCATTGCGGCTTTCGTCGCCCTGATGGCAACCGCCGCCGTCACCGTCGCCTGTGGCGGCCCCGCCGAGATGGTGGTCAACACCTTCCCGACGACCCCGCGCGCGGTCAGCGAGATCCACCGCGGTCAGGCCGACGCCGTCGTCGGCGACTACCCGGTGATGGCCCACACGGCCCGCGAGTCCATGGGCCAACTGGAAGTCGTGGGCAGCCAATTCGACACCGCCCAATTCGGCATCGGCATCCGCAAGAACTCCATCGACCTCAAGCCCGCCATGGTCGCCGCCCTGCGCAAGATCGTCGAAGACCAGAGCTACATCCAGGCCCTGCGCAACTGGGCCGTGCACATCGGCGCCATCGATCCACCGGCAGCACCCGCCGGCGTTCCCGCCAAGGAAGCGATTCCGGAGCTGCAAGACGGCAAGCTGCAGGTGGGCATCGAGCTCGACTTCGCGCCCATGGAATTCCAGGACGAGCTGCACAAGCCGGCCGGTGCCGACGTGGAGCTGGCCACCGCCCTGGCCAAGGCCCTGGAGGTCGAGGTCGAGTTCGTGAACGTGAAGTTCGACACCCTGCTCGACCAGCTGACGACCGACAAGGTCGACGTCGTGATCTCGGCCATGACCATCACCCCCGAGCGCTCCGCGGAAGTCGACTTCATCCCCTACCTGGAGATGGGCTCCGGCATCCTGGTCGCCAAGGGCAACCCCCACGCCATCAAAACCCCGCAGGACCTCTGCGGCCGCACCGTGGCGCTGCAGGAGGGCACCTCCCAGATCGCAGTGCTCAAGAAGGTGCGCTGCTGGGAGTAACGGCTGTCGCAGGTGCCGACCGCTGCGGGCTCGATCCGCGCCGTCGAAGTGTGAGATCCTCGGGCGTCCATGGGGCGCCCACCGATGACTAGCCTGCTCGAACGCTGGTTTCAGATCCGCCGCGACGAGCGCTCGCTGGCGTTTGCGTTCTTCGCGTTTTTCGTCGGCATCGGCATGTTCTACACCGTCGGCTCGACGGTGGGCGACACGCTCTTTCTGTCGAGCCTCCCGAGCAGCCGCGTGCCCCGGATGTTGCCCTGGGTGTACGTGGGCATCGCCTTCACCAACGTGGCGTCGACCTTCGCCTTCGACGCCCTGCAGGCGCGCATTTCGCGCACCGCCGCCATCATCGGCACCCAACTGGTGATGTCCGCCACGGTGCTGCTGGCCCGCAAGCTGGTGGAGGGCGGGGGGGAGGCGGTCTACTTCGGCCTGGTGATCTGGCTGGAAGCCTGCGCCCTGCTGTCGATCACGCTCTTCTTCTCATTCGCGGGTGACTACTTCACGCCGCGCGTGGCGCGCCGCCTCTACGGCTTCATCGCCGGTGGCATGGCCGTCGGCACGGTGGTCTCCGGGTACGCCATTCGACTCGTGGCCGGACTCGTCGATGTCGCCGACCTGCTCTACGTGGGTGCCGGGCTGTTGCTCGCAAACGCAGCCACCGCCGCCTGGATCTTCCGCATCGGCACCGTCACCAGCGCAGCGAGCGAGGCCGACGGCAAAGAGCGGGTCGCGCTCAAGGCCATCTTCGCGCGCCCCTACGTGCGCCTGCTGTCGCTGATGATCCCGCTGGGCATCCTGGTCACGGTCACCGTCGACTACCAGATGAAGTGGGCGGCGAGCACCAAGAGCGAGCAGGAGCTGGCGCAGTTTTTCGGCAGCTTCTACGGCACCGTGGGGGCTGCCCAGATCCTCTTTCAGTTCCTCGTGGTGCCGCGTCTGCTGCAGCGCCTGGGCATCATCCCCTGCCTGAGCATCCTGCCCATCGGCATCGCCGCCGGCAGCTTCCTGCTCTACGGCGGTGCCGCCGTCGACTACTTCGGGCTGTCGCTTCTGGGCATGTCGGCGGCGGTGAACTTCCTGCGCCTGACCCTGTCGGAAACCCTGGACCTGCCGTCGCGGGAGCTGCTCTTTTTGCCGCTGCCACCACGCCTGCGCATGCGCGTACAGCCACTGCTCGGCGGCGCGCTGGCACCGGCGGCCCAGGGGCTGGCGGGCCTGATCATGCTGGGCGCCCTGAGCCTGGGCTTCGGCGCCGCGGCGCTGTCGCTGATCGCCGCCAGCGCCGCCCTCCTGCTGGTCGTGGTGCTCCTGAACCTGCGACCGCTCTACCGACGCACCCTGGCCGAGACCCTGCGCCGCCATCAGCTCGACTCCACCGACCTCGACCACGTACTGGGGCGCCCCGAGGCGGCCAATGTGCTCAGCGAGCTGCTGCACAGCCCCGACGCTCTGGTAGTCAAAGCCACCCTGAACCTGCTGCGGGGCCGCAGCGTCGCCGATCTCTTGCCGCGGGTGGCCGAGCTGGTGGCCGCCGAAAACGCCGAGGTGTCGGTGGCGGCGCTGCAGCTGCTCTCCGAGCAAAAGGAAGAGGACTTCCTGAAAGACATCGAGGCCGCCTTCACGGCCGACGACCGCCAGGTGCGCCGGGCCGCGGTGCTGGCCTACGCCCAGTCGCGGGGCGACGGGGCCGCCGAACGCCTACGCGAGCTGCTGGCCGACGACGACCGAGCGCTGAGGGATGCGGCGGTGGTGGCCCTCGGAAGGCACTGCGGCGAACGCGGGCGTTCCCTGGCGCGGCCGCGCCTCGAAGTGCGACTCGAAACCGACGACCTGGGCGAACACCTGGCAGCCATCGGTCTGATCGGGGCAATCGGCCGCCGCGAGCTGAGCGACCTGCTGGCCGACTACCTGCAGGAGGGCCATCCGCGCGAACGCCTGGCGGCCTGCGAGGCCTGCGCGTCCATCGGCGATCCGCAGCTGCTTTCGCCCCTGCTCGATGCCCTGGCGGTACCCGAGCTGCGCGCGGCGGCCATGCGCGCCCTGGGCGCCATGCCACCCGAAGCCGTGGGCGCCATCGCCGGGGTGCTCGAGGATCCCCTGCATCCGCGCGGCCAGCGCGTGGCCCTGGCCCAGGTGCTCGCGCGCATCGGGGGCTCGGCCGCCGTCTCGGCCCTCTACCGGCGCCTGTCGCCCCAGGAAGAGCTCTCGGTACGCCTGGCCGCGGCCGAGGGGCTCAGGGAGCTGCGCATGGGCCCCAACTGGCCGCGGGTCCTGTTGGAGGGCTACGAGGGGCGCATCGAGGAGGTCTGTGCGGCCATCGAGCTACTCGACCGGGCGCGGCGCCAGGTGGTCAGCGGCGACGACTTCGTGGGCCGCATCTACGCCGAACACGCGCGCCTGCACGTCGAACTCTTGCTGTCGATGCTGGCCCTGCGCCACGACCCGCGCAACCTGGCCCGCATCCGCTACAACCTGCTGGTGGTGCCCGACGCCGAACGCGGGCGCGCCCTGGAGCTATTCGAAGTGGTGCTGTCGCGGCGGCTGGCCCCGCGCGTGGTGCCGACACTGCAGCGCTGGCTCGAAGGCGGCGAAGAGCGCGAGAGCCGGCTCGATCTGGGCGTGCGCTCGCAGCTGATGGACGGCGAACCTTGGCTGAGGGTCTCCACCATCCGCCACCTCAACGCCGGCGCCACCACCCCCACCGTAGGCGCCGAGAAGATGAGCGCCCGCGACAAGACGCTCTACTCCAGCCTCGACGTGGTGGCCTTCCTCAAGCACGTGCCGCTCTTCGAGGAGCTGCCGGCCTATTACCTGCTGGAACAGGCCGAGCACGCCGAGTGGCTGCGCCTGAAGCACGGCGAGATTCTCTTCGAGCAGGACGACCGCGGCGACGCCCTCTACATCATCTGCCAGGGCGCCATCGACGTGCGCGTGCTCGACCGCACCCTGGCGTGCTTGACTGCGGGTGAATGCCTCGGGGAGCTGGCCCTGCTCGACGGTCAGCCGCGTTCAGCCTCGGCCGTGGTCGCCGACGACTGCCTGCTCCTGCGCGTCTCCTCCCAGCGCTTTCGCTCGCTGATCGGCGCCCAGCCCGCCGCCGGCCGCGCCATGCTGCGCACCCTCGACAAGCGCATCCGCGAGACCCAGGCGGGGCTGCGCCGTGGCGATCGCGGCGCCGAGCCGACCCTGCTCAGGCACTCCCAGCTGATGCGCGCCCACACCCAGGGCCTCAAGCAGCTGGTCTCCACGATTTCCTTCCTGCAGCAGGTGGAACTCTTCCGCGACCTGACCACCGCGGCCCTGGCCAATCTGGCGGCCATCACCAAGGAAATCGACATCTACGAGGGCGACGTGATCTTCAACGAGGGCGAAGCCGGCGAGTCGCTCTACCTGGTCTGCTCCGGCCGCATCGGCGTCTCGCTCGAGGGGCGGCAGCTGGCCGTGCTCGAACGCAATGCCTGCCTCGGCGAGATGGCGTTAATCAGCGGCCGCCCGCGCTCGGCCAGCGCCCACGCCCTGGAAGCCGGGCACCTGCTCGAGATCGGCTCCGAGGACTTCCACCGGCTGCTCGCGACCGAGAGCGAGATCACGATGGCGCTCTTGACCACCCTGGCCCGGCGGCTGCGCAACGTCTCCCACGGCCAGCGGGAGGATGCGGCCTGAGAACGACCGACACCCGCATATCCAGCCACATTTCTGGCAATTTTGGCCACCAGAACAATGCTGCTAGAATAAGGCCGCGTTAACGGAATACGGGTCATGGAATCGGACATTGCGAATCTGCGTGGAAGGGTCATGGGGCTGACGGGCATGTCCCTGGGAGATGCCGACGTCGTCAAGCTCCTGAGCGATGTGCTCTCGGGTGGCGGCGGGGTGCAGATCCACCTGGACGACACGGGCTTCAAGCTCACCCGTCGTGAGGGCAAATTCGTGATCACGCGCGAGCCCCGCGCCTACCCGTCGAATACACCGCCTCGGATGTAGCCGAGCCCGCGTGGCGCAGCGCCTTCAGGCCGCGTCGGCCAGGGCGTCGAACTGCCGCAGGATACGCTCGCCCTCGGCGTGCTCGAGGATGCGCGCACTGAGCATCTCGCGGTTGCGATCGGCCAGCAGCTGCGGCTGCTCCACGGTGGCCCAGTTCACCAGCGACTGCCAGAAAGGGTCGATCAGCTCCGCCCCGAGCACGTGGCCGCCGTCACCGGTCTTGAAATGAAGGTCGCGGGCCTCGCCCAGCATCACGCGCAGGGAGGTGACGTGCACCTCCTCGTCCAGACGGATGCGCTGGACCACGTCGGCGGCCTGCTCGGCCTCGGCCTGGCGCGTGCTGAATAACTCCGGGTCGCGCAGCAGCGCTTCGGTGGCGGCGAAACCGATTTCGGCCCGGAACTCGATCATCAAGAGGTTCATCAGGAAGGCGAGAATGCGCGCGTGGGGACGGCCGATCTGGGGCATCGGCTCCGAGCTTTCGGGGCGCGTGATATTGGCCGGGATCACGGGCTCGGGGTAGTCGGTTTCACCGAAAGCCAAGTCCCGCAGGGCAAACCACATCACGTCATGGCCACCGATGCCGCGCTCCGGCTCACCCCCTTCGTCGAGGCCGTGGGCCTTCATCAAGCCGCGGTGCAGGTGCCCCAGGGCCATCTCCGAGATGTCTTCCTCGACCGCGCTCTGGTAGTCGGGAATCGGCGCCTGGACCAAAAAACGCCCGCGCGCCTCGATCACGCCGGTGATGGTCAAGGAGTTCCAGAACGTCTGGCCGAGCCCCTCGAGCAGCAGCAGCTTCTGCTGGGCGGTATTGGGCGTGCGCACGCCCGAAAGCAGCGACGCGTCTGCCTCGAAGAGCTGTCCGCCACGCTGCAAAAGGGCTTGGGCCCAATTGTCGATGGCCTGCTGCCGGAGGGCCGTGCGCGGGCACAGGTAGTTGCCCGCGGCGTCGAAACCGCCGTGGATGCGGTGGCCGGCCACCACCTGGGGCGCGGCGTAGTCGTGCTCGCGCATCAGCTCTTCTTCGGTAAATCGCAGCTGCATGGGGACTCCTGCTAGCGATCCAGACATCGACTTACAGCAATGTCAATAGTGGCCCGAGGCCCGAATTGCACAGCCCGGCGACGCTGGGTTGCAGCGCGCCGGGCCGTGTGCGGCAAGCGGTGGGCTCGGGGCCCTGCTGTGCGCCCCGATTACTCGAGCGCGATGAAGCCGCAGAAGCCGCCGAGGCACTTGTTTTGCGGCTCGTCCGGGCTCTCCGGCGGGCAGCAATCGGCGTCGGTCTCGCACTTCTCGTTGGTCTTGGCGCACTCGGGGATCTCGAGGCAGCACTGGCCCTTGGGGGCGCCATCGAGCACGGTGCAGAAGCCGCAGCAGCAGTCCAGGCCCGAGGCGCACTCGGCCAGGTCCGGCAGGCAGGGGTTGAGCGCGGCGAAGGCGCGCACGTTGCCCGACGCGCTCTGGCCGTCGAGGTAGAAGCCCGGGAAGCTGGGGTCGGTGAGCGGCGCGGGTTCAGCCACGATCTCGCCGCCCTGGGGGATGCGGGGCTTGATGGCCGCCACCCAGATGCGCTTCTTGACGGCGTCCAGGTAGGCATTGGGCAGCGCGTTCGGGTCTTGACCCGCGACCTTGTGGCCGTAGTCGCGAACCGCCGTCCAGAACACCCAGAAGTAGCCGCCCACGGCCACGGGCATCACCGTCGGGTAGTGGTTGGCCGTCAAGTCCAGCGGCTGCCGTCCCGTATTGGCCCGGTCGAGGCGCACGATCTCCTGCGTTTCGATGTCGACGTACCAGAGCTCGCTCTTGGAGGGCACATCACGACCCGGAAAGGCCTGTGCGAAGTCCGGATCGCTGATCATGGAGAAGATGACCGCCTTGCCGTCCGGCGTGAAGAAGGGCCAGGCGGGGTAGCAGGGACCGCTACAGCTACCGCCTGGGATGCCGCCGACCTGGCGAACGGGATCGAGCGCGTCATC
This sequence comes from Myxococcales bacterium, assembly GCA_029880325.1. Lineage (GTDB taxonomy): Bacteria > Myxococcota_A > Polyangia > Polyangiales > JAFGIB01 > JAOUOP01. Next base: position 20,600 of record JAOUOP010000001.1, read on the forward strand.
CGGCGCGGTGCAACCTTCATAGCCCTGCGGAACCAACCCGGCGCCGGCGGGACCGGGCTGGTAGAGGTTGGTTCCCTGGGGAGCACCCAGTGCGTCGGCGCTGACCACCACACGCAGGTTCGAGAAGGTATTGGTGGTGTAGTCGTAGTCCATCACCGCCAGCTCGCGCCGATCGGTGCCGCCAACGCCATCGGGCTTGGCGTGGTTGAAGACGACCTTGTCACCGTCAGGCGAGAACTGGGCCATCCACATGTAGTTCTCGTTGGTGAGCCCGACCGCTCCGGTGTCGTTGCCATTGGAGGTATCGAGCACGCGCGCCACGGCGGCGCCTTCGACCAACGGGAAATTGTTGGGCTTGCGCGGGAAGGTTTCAGCGTTCTGCGTGCACTCGGGATTGCCCATGGCCAGGATGCGCGAACCATCCGGAGTCAGCGCACCGAAGTTGGCGTTGTGAATCATGCCGCTCGCGGTGGGCTGCGTATTCTGGGTGACGTCGTACTTCTCGACCTCGAAGATCTTGGCCGTGTAGTCGTGGAAGGAGGCCACCATGGTCGAGCCATCGAACGAGACCGAGTGACACGAGTAGCAGGGACCCAGCGGCCCCAGGACAAGGCCCGTGTACTGCTTGTAGATCTCGAAGGTGGACCCGAGGGTCACGCGCATCACAGCGCCCTGCCCTTCGACGCCAGGCGGGGGCGCCTGGTAGGTGTTGTAGTAGATGGCGCCGGTCATGTTGCCGGGGGCGATGCGCCACTGCAGCTCGCAGGTGCTGACCGAGCCTCCGTTCATCACCGAAAGCGTGACCACAAGCGGCAGATTGTTGGTGCGGCGCGTGATCTCGTTCCAGGCATCGCGCGGGATCTGCAGCTCGCCGGGACTGGTGCCGCCGGTGGCGTACTCGTAGTTGACCTTGTCGCTCTGCGAATAGGCGAAGCGCACGTAGGCCGCGTCGGCGCCGCCCTGCCACATGATGATCGGCGGCGCCAGGGCGCCGGGGAACATGGTGTCGTTGTAGGGGTAGACCACGTCGGTCGCGCACGTGCCGCCGCCGGCCTTGAGCGCATCGATGGTGCCCTGGTCGAGCCCGCTACCGCCGGTGTCATCCTGCACGTACGGCCCGGCGTTCATGTCCACCGTGGGCGGCGTGTAAATCGGGACGCCAGAGTCGCCGGTCAGCATCTGCGCCACACCCGGCTTCTGCCCGAAGCTCATGTCCGTGGGAGTGCCGCTGCCACCGCCCGCACCTGCGGTCGTGGTGGGCGTCTTGATCCCGCCGCGGGCGCCTCCGCCCGCGTCACCGGTTTCCGAACAACCACCGATTCCCAGCACGCACACGAGCGCGGCCGCCAAGCTACTTTTACGCACCATATCCGACCTTCTCCCAGATGGATTTGAACCTAGCTCAAAGCGCCGATGGAAGCGAGGTCCAAGATGGCCACATCTTGGGATTCCATTCGGATTCGATCGGTCCAAACAACACCGTGTGGCCCACCCAGGGTAGAAACGGCTCACCAGAGCGCGGCAAGCAGGCGAGCGATGGCTCGAAATGGGGACAGACTGCGGTGTCGGGAATCGAGCAGGGGACGGGGCGGCGGCGGGGCGCCGAAGTCGTGCCAAGCGCGGCCGGTGGGAGCGCATCAGGACCCGGGCGCGTCGGATTTTGCACAGCCGCGATGGCGGGATGCCACTGCCGGGCCCTCCGCCCTTTACTCCCGTCGCATCCATGCGCGACCGCATCGTCAGCATCCTCGACGAACGAATCAGCCGCTACCGGCAGGGCTTCGGCATCGTCGTGGGCCTTGCGACCCCTGACGACACGCTTGTGGTCGCCGCTGGCAGCCGGGACCCTGCGCGACAGCTGCCCATGGACGAAGACGGCCTCTTCGCCATCGGCTCGGTCACGAAGGTCTTCACGACGACGCTGCTGGCGACCATGGTCGAGCGCGGTGAGCTTGAGCTGGACCAGCCGGTCCAGAGCCTGCTCCCGGGAGACATCACCCTGCCGACGCGGGACGGCCAGCCGATCACGCTGGAGCACCTGGCCACGCACAGCTCGGGACTGCCCAACCTGCCCGACAACATGACGCCCAACGACGGCTTGCGACCGGCGGTTGAGTACAGCGTCGGGGAAATGCACCGGTTCCTCTCCAGCTGTACTCTCTCCGATGCATTCGGGCGGGCGGCCCGCTACTCGAACCTGGGCATCGGATTGCTGGGGCACGCGCTTGGGCTCCGGGCGGGAGCGGACTTTGGGCGGGTGCTCCACGACCGAGTGCTTTCGGTCCTGGGCATGGACAGCACGCACCTCTTTGCGGTGCCTTGGCATCTGCAAGACCGCCGTGTGCCCGACATCAACCCCTCAGCGGACCGGTCCTCAGCTGGCAGAGCCGCACGCTTGCGGGATGTGGACCGCTCTATACGAGCGCCAGAGACCTCCTCAGATTCGTGCAGGCCAACCTCGGTCTGCTCGACTCACCGCTGGGCGCGGCCCTGAAACAAAGTCATCGCCGCAAAGAACTCCTCCGGCGTCGGCTGGCTCTCGAAGCGGGCCACGCCTTCGGGCGCTTGCATCCAGGCCGGAGCGCTGCGCCTCCAGACCAGGGCATCGGGCTCGAGGGCGGCAGCATCGTCGAGGGTGCCGGCCTTGAGCCGGATCATGGCCGGGTCGTCGGGGTTTTCGTGGAAGATACGATTGCCGCATTCGGGGCACATCCAGGCCCGATTGCGCGCGCCGGTCTCCGACGAACGCTCCCATGACCTGGGCTCGCCGCTGACGATGCGCAGCGCCTCGCGCGGCAGAACCATCGAATAACTACCGATGCCGGCCGAAAGTTTCTGGCACTCGGTGCACTGGCAGAAGACCAGGGCGAGCGAATCGCCTTCGACCTCGTAACGAATGGTTCCGCACTGGCAGCTTCCCGTTCGACCCATGGCTCATTTCCCTTCGTCGCGTCGGATCTTGCCAGAGCCACACTCCGAAGGGAACGCGTACGCAGTCGTACGATGCGGCCGCGCATCGCGAAGGCTGCACCGGCGTCAGGGCGATGCGGGTTCTTCTCTCGCGTCCGCTGCCACCTGCGCCAAGGACGTTCGCGCCAGTTCGATCAAACGCCAGCGTCGGCGTCGACGTTGTTATTGCGCGGCATGCCGCAGCGGCCCGAGGGACGGCAGATGTCGGGAGCGGTGCAGTCGTTGTCGTCGCGGCACTCGCGGCAGCCGTTGTCCACGCAGAAGGGAGCACCGCCGCCGCAGTCATCGTCGGCCAGGCACTCCACACAGAGTTTGGCGGCGGTATCACACACGGCGGCCTGGGGATCGGTGCAGTCGGGGTTGCTGGTGCAGGTCTGCTGACACTGACCGTTGCCCGTGTTGCAGACCATGCCATCGCCGCAGTGACCATCGTTGACGCACTCCACGCATTCCATGGCCGCGGTGTCACAGATGGGCTGGCCCGCAGCGCAGTCCGTATCCTGCAGGCAGTCGACACACTGCATGGTGGTCGTATCGCAAACGGGGCTCCAGGTGGGACACGTCATCGTCCCGCACGTCTGACCGCTGCTCATGTCGGTGGCGCCGCTACCACCGCTGCCACCTGTGGCGCCGGTATCGCCCGCGCCACCGCTGGCCGCAGCGCCGCCGCTGCCACCGGTTGCGGTGGAGACATTGCCGTCGCTGCCGCCGCTACCGCCGGTCGCTCCCGAGTCCGCTGCGCCACTGCCACCGGTGGCATCGGAACCGTTCGAGTCGTCATCACCGCAAGCGGCGAGCGCACCACACAAACACCCCGCAATGAATAGATTTGCCCACACGCGCCGATACATTCTCTTGCTCCTGAGGTGCTGGCTCTCCGCCTGTTCGAAACAACACAGTTCCGTAGTGCGGCAGTGGCGTCAACCCGGAGTCCAGACAACGCAGGCTGAACCCGCGCTCCCTCGCGATTTTGCGGCGCTTTCAAACCGCTCGCCGCGCCAGAGCCCCCCTGCGCTCTGGTGATGTGGGCGCCCGTGGAACTCGTTCTTCACGGATTCTCTCGTCACCGGGGCCCAGACCCGGGATCACGGCCGCCGTGAAGCCCGCGTGAGACGCTGCTGCAAGCGCGTGAGATCCAGCGTCGGCGGGGCGTTGGTCAGGATGTGGGGTGCTAGATAGCGCATGGGATCGAGGACGACTTCGCCGTCGAACAACCCGAAGTGCAAGTGCGCATCCGAGGCGTGGACTCCGGTCAGCCCGACGCGCCCCAGCAGCTGCCCGCGTCGCACCCGTTGCCCGGTCTCCACAGTGTATTCGCCCAGATGCACGTAGAGCGAATCCAGGCCCTGTGCGTGTGCCACACGTATGAAGAGCCCGCGCGCGAGCAGGGACTGTCCTTGCCGGACGTGGTCGACCAACCGCTCGACGGCATCTACTTGCTCGCTCTCGACCGCATCGAGCGGCAGGACTCGCGCGCATTCCATCGCACCGTCAGAGGACTACGACAGCTATGTCCGTGTCGAGGACGTCGACCCCAAGCCGCTGCCCGCCATGCGCGGAGAGTTGCTCGACAAGGAGCGGCGCCTGCCGCTGGCCTCTGTCCACGCCGACGACGGCGCACCGCTCTTTCGCCGGCAAGAGGGGGAGTGCGAACGGCGGGCCACGCCGACACCCACGCGCGCTTCGAGGTATCCAAGATGGAGCGCTGGGGCGGTCGTGAAATGGTCGTCGCAGCGGACGGCCTGGCCGCCGAACGCGAGCGCGTTCGCATCGCGCGCCCGAGGAGCCCAACGCAATCGGTCGGGGCGCGCGACAAGTGGATCCACGTCGACCTGGACGAGTGCGCTTCGAAAGCTTCGGGGAACGTGGGTGTACCTGACGCGCGAGCGGGCACCACAGTGAGCGACGCCGGACGGAACCGTCGAGGCGGGAAACTAGACGTGCGCGGCGGAAGTCTCGCACATCTAGCGGCGCCCCCCGCGCTTGCTCTTTGGCTTTTTGGGCTTGGGCTTGGGCTTGCCGCGCGCTCTGGGCGAATCAACGCGCTGGCTGCCCTGATGCGACAGGGGCATCCAGCACATGTCCTCTTCGGGGCCCAGCCAAAGCGCACCGGGCAGGATGGCCAGCACGGGACGTCCGTCGACGTAGCTGCCCACCCCGATCATGCGCCCGCCCCCGCGGCCGGCCGCGATCATCGCATAGGATTTCTCCGGACGGGTGTCGTTGTAGACCAGGGCCATCACATCGAGACGCTCGTCGATTTCGCAGCGCGGGGCCCTGGAGACGTCACCCATCGGAGGCACGGCCAGGGCCGCTTTCGCCCCCAACAGGCTGGCGGCAAGTCCAGCCACCATGGTGATGATGCGCGCTGTATCGACTCGGGCATTCACGGTCGCACCGGGAGACGCTCCAGCTCAACGAACGTCCACTAGGGACGAAGAATGGAGGCAAAGTGCTTTGAAGTCAAAGGACTTTGCCGATCGTAGGCAAACCATTCCTCAAGGTTTTTGGGGGGGTTCTGCCGCAGCGTGCGTCGCAATGGCATCCGGAAGCGCGCACGAGGCATCCCCATATGGCTCAGCAGGCTTCGATCCGAGGTATGAATTCCGGGTATCGGCGTCCATTCAGCGAGCCCCCGGAACCCGTGGATTGCGGACGATGCCCCGGATTGGGGACAAATTCGGATAGATACAATTTGAGTTCAAACAATAAATGCCCGTACACTCACTCCTCCGGCCCAAGCGCCGGCAATCCCTATGCAAGCCACTGAACTCGCCAAGATTAATCAGGAATATGGAAAGGCGCCGCTGCAAGTCCGCGACACGGGCCAGTACCGCGCTGAGTATGTAAAGAGCTTCGTCGAGAAATGGGACGAGCTGATCGATTGGGATCGCCGGGCCGAAACGGAGGGTGACTTCTTCATCCGTCAACTGCATCGCCAGGGTGCCACCCGCGTGCTCGACGTCGCCACCGGCACCGGCTTTCACTCGGTCCGACTGCTCGAAGCCGGCTTCGAAGTCACGAGCGCCGACGGCAACGCGAATATGTTGGCGCGGGCCTTCGACAACGCGCGCTCGCGGGGGCGCATCCTGCGCACGATCCACGCCGATTGGCGCTGGCTGACGCGGCACGTGCACGAGAAGTACGACGCCATCATCTGCCTCGGCAACTCGTTCACACACCTCTTTTCAGAGCGCGACCGCCGGCGCGCACTGGCCGAGTTCTACGCCGTGCTTCGCCACGACGGAGTGCTGATTTTGGACCAGCGCAACTACGACAACATCCTCGACAACGGATTCACCACCAAGCACACCTATTACTACTGTGGGCGGGACATACGCGCCGAACCCGAGCATGTAGACGAGGGGCTCGCGCGTTTCCGCTACACCTTCCCCGACGGCTCCACCTTCCACCTCAACATGTTTCCGCTGCGACGCGCCTACACCACAAAGCTGGCGCGGCAGGTCGGCTTTCAGGGCATCGAAACCTACGGCGACTTCAAGGAGACGTTCCGCGAGGAAGAACCCGACTTCTTCGTTCACGTCGCGCAGAAGCGCTTCATCGCGGAGGAAGACAACGACGCCGAGGGAGCAGTGAAGGACGCCAACGGTGGCGAATGAACAGAATGTTGTCGCGCTGGCCGAACGCTACTACGACAGCGACGACGCCGACCGCTTCTACTTTCACGTCTGGGGTGGCCAGGACATCCACATCGGCATCTACGAGCAGCCCGGTGAGAGCATCCGGCAGGCGAGCGAACGCAGTGTTCAACTGCTGGCCCAATCGCTGGACGGCGCCGGCCCTGACACCCGCGTGCTCGATCTGGGGGCGGGCTACGGCGGCGCCGCACGCTACCTGGCCACACGCTTCGGCTGTCACGTGACCTGCCTCAATCTCAGCGAGACGCAAAACCGACGCAATCGCGAGTTCACGCAAGACGCCGCCCTGTCCCACCGGATCCGGATCGTGCACGGAAACTTCGAGCGAGTCTTCGAACCCGACGCGAGTTTCGACGTGGTCTGGTCCCAGGACGCGATCCTGCACAGCGCCGACCGCACGCGGGTGATGGGCGAGGCCCGTCGCGTCCTCAAGCCGGGCGGCCTGATGATCTTCACCGACCCGATGCAGGCCGACGAAGTCCCCGATGGTGTGCTCGCGCCGGTACTCGAGCGAATTCACCTGGACTCGATGGGCTCCTTTGGCTTCTACCACGCAGCTGCGCGCGAGCTGGGCATGGTCGCCGAAGCGACCACCGTTCTGACGCCCCATCTCATCACCCACTACGCCCGGGTCCGCGAAGAGCTGACGCGCCGCCGCGAGGAACTCGAGGGGCTGGTGAGCCGCGCCTACATCGACCGCATGCTCATCGGCCTCACCCATTGGGTGCAGGCGGCCGAAGCCGGTCATCTCGCCTGGGGCGTGATGCGCTATCGCGTCCCGACCTGAACCACCCATGACAGCGCGCCCTACCCGGCCCACGGCGGGCGGCGGCAACCTCGTGGCAAACCGCTTCGTCTTCGCCGGTTCCATCCTGTTGGTGGCCGCCTTCGTCGCCGCGGCGGGTGCCGCCAGCCGACGCGCCGAGAGCTTTTTCGGCGACCTGCTGTCGTTGATCGCGCGCAACTTCGGCTGGTTTTACATCGTCTCCGTGGGTGTGCTCGCCGGGTTCAGCCTGTGGTTGGCGGGCACCCGGCATGGCGCCGTGCGTCTGGGCAAGGATCACGAGCGCCCGGAGTTTCACACCCTCTCCTGGTTGGCCATGTTGTTCAGCGCTGGCATGGGCATCGGCCTGCTCTTCTTTGGCGTGGCCGAGCCGATCATGCACTTCACGGCGCCGCCTGAAGCGGAAGCGCGCAGCGTGCAGGCGGCCCGCGACGCCATGCTGCTGACCTTCTTCCACTGGGGCCTGCACGCCTGGGGCGTCTACGTGGTCGTCGGACTGGCGCTGGCCTATTTTCACTTCCGGCACGACCTGCCCATGTCCCTGCGCTCCTGCCTACACCCGGTCCTGGGCGAACGCATCTGGGGCCGCGCCGGGGACCTGATCGATCTGCTGTCGGTGTTTGCGACCATTTTCGGATTGGCCACGTCGCTGGGGCTGGGCGCGATGCAGATCAACGCCGGTCTGAGCCACGTCTTTGGGGTGCCCAGCGGCGCCAACGTGCAGCTGGTAATCATCGCGGTGATCACGCTCTGCGCCACCGCCTCGGTGGTCAGCGGTCTCCACGCCGGCATCCGTCGCCTCAGCGAACTCAACATGCTGCTGGCCGGTCTGCTCCTAGGCTTCGTATTGCTGGCCGGTCCCACGCTATTCCTGCTCGACGCCTTCGTCGACAACATCGGCTATTACCTGCGCAGCGTCGTGCACCGAACCTTCATGCGCGACGCCTATCGCAACAACGACTGGCTGGCCAGCTGGACGATCTTCTACTGGGCCTGGTGGATCGCCTGGTCGCCCTTTGTCGGCACCTTCATCGCGCGTATCTCGCGCGGGCGCACGGTGCGCGAATTCGTGCTGGGCGTCCTGTTGGTACCCACGCTACTGACCTTCGTGTGGCTGACCGTCTTCGGCAACACCGCGTTGCACATGCAGCTTCTCGACGGCAAACCGATCGCCGGCGCGGTCGAAGCGAACTCGGCCACCGCCATCTACGCGATGCTGGCCGAGCTTCCGGCCTCCGCTGCCACCGCGCCGCTGACGGTCGTCTTGGTCGCGCTCTTCTTCGTGACCTCCTCCGACTCGGGGTCTTTGGTGGTCGACATGCTGACCTCCGGCGGGCACCCCGATCCCCCAATCTGGCAGCGCATCTTCTGGGCCTTGACCGAAGGAGCCGTAGCCGCGGCGTTGCTGGTCTTCGGTGGACTCCAGGCCCTGCAGTCGGCCGCCATCAGCGCCGGCCTGCCGTTGGCCATCGTGCTGCTGCTGGTCGCATTCGGGCTGGTGCGCGCCCTGCGCGCAGAAGCTGCGGGCAGCGGGTAGAGACGGCCGTAGCGGGGTCAGCCCCGGGGCGCCGCTTCGGCCCCGACGAACTCGAGCCAGCCAAACGTCCCCAGCCAAACGTCCCTGGCACGTTCCAGCCGCCGCGTTCCAGCCGCCGCGTTCCAGCCGCCGCGTTCCAGCCGCCCGCGTTCCAGCCGCCCGGCCAAACGTCCCTGGCACGTTCCAGCCGCGTTCCAGCCGCGTTCCAGCCGCCCGCGTTCCAGCTCGCCGTTCGTCCGCCACGCGGCCCGCTCCGAGCCCGGCACGGGCCTCGCCAGCCCACCGGGCCGCCCTGGCGATCTCCGCGATCTGGAATCTCCCCGAGACACTCTACCCCGTGACCCGAAAGCCGTGGCAGCCGTCACTGTACCCCCGAAGCAGATGACGCGCCCCGGCGCGGTCAGATACCTGGAGACTTCGGATGTGGCAGCAACGCAGGTGTGTCGGGATGCTGGCTCGAGAGCAGCGCCGCCGTGGGGCGGCACTCGCCGGCATGGCAGCCGCTGCGCTCTTGGGGAGTGGCTGCAGCCCGAGCGCAAGCGGCGAGGGCGCTCGGCTAGCCGGCGCGGACGGGCCCACGGCGGGTGCGGGTTCCGCCTCGGACGCGCCGGGCGACTTCGACGGCGAGTTGGGACTTGCGACCTGGAAGCAGCTGTGCGCGAGCTGCCACGGGGACTTCGCGCCGGGCTCCACCCTGAGTTCGGGCAACATGAACGGCGATTTTCGGCTCGACGCGAGCGCGGCCATCGAGCGCCACGGCGATGGGCTCGAGGGCTACATCGAGGCCGCGATGCCCATGGGCTCACCCGAGCTTTGCACCGGCACCTGCGCGGAACTCCTCGGCGCCTATTTGCGTTCGCTGAACCCGCCCGGGGCGCTCTCGTGCAGTGGTGAAAGCGGCCCGGCGATGGGCGCGCGCCAGGTCGTGCTGCTGTCGAGTCGGGAGTACCAGAATGCACTCGAGGACCTGCTCGACGTGCCGACGGACTACGGCGAAGGGGTCGCCAATCACGATGGCAGGCGGGGCGGCTTCGTCGACATGACAGGGCAGCTTGTCTCGAGCACGCTGCTCGACAGCTACCGCCGAAACGCCGAGGCGGTCGCGGCATGGGCCTTACAAAACGGCCGACCCTTCGCCTGCGACGACGCCAGCGCCTGCGCAAACCGCTTCGTCGACGAGTTCCTGCCCCGGGCCTTTCGCGGACCCGTGTCCGACGCGCAAAAGGACGCCTACCGAAAGCTCTTTGCCGACTACCCCGACGAAGCGCTCGAGCTGTCGCTGAGGGCCGCGCTGACCTCTCCCATGTTCCTGTATCGCATCGAGGTGGGAGTCGAACTCGAGCAGGCCCGCGCCGCCGGCTACTACGACCCGGGCGCAACCAAGGACACAGGCATCGCCCCGGCAGAAGCGGCCTCGGAAATTCACTCGCCCTCGCAGTTCGCCGCCGAAAGCAATGGCTACCTCAACGGCGAGGCCTGGATGCTCGACCAGAACGGTCGCATCGTGGTGGCGTTCAACACCCCGTTTTCCGATCCCTCCAGCGTCGAGGTCATGGCCCGTGGCGAAAACCACGGCGAAACTTGGCCCGAGATGATCTTTCGGGTCAACGGCAGCGAGTTCGGCCGACAGCGCGTCGACAGCCTGGAACTGCGTTCCCATCGCTTCGATATCACGGGCATCGAAGGCGCCGCCCGTGTCGAGATCGCATTCGAAAACGACTCCGGGGTACCCCCCTATGGTTCGGGCGAGGACGCCAACCTGCTGATCGAAGAGGTGCGACTGTTCACCGAGGCAGGCGGCCCGACGCCGACCCCAGAGCCCGCGCCCGCCCCCACACCCAGCTCCGACGCCGCTGGCGGCCTGCTCGACGAGGCCGACAGCGACGCCTTCGTGCTGACGCCCTTCGAACTCGCCTCCGCCCTGGCATTTCGCGTCACCGGATCGACCCCTGACCAGCAGCTGCTGGAGGCAGCACGCACCGGAAGGCTGGCCTCGCGCGCGAACATTCGAGCCCAGGTCGAGCGCCTCATCGACAGCCCGCGCGGACGCGCGCAGATGGCCCGCTTCGTGACCCGCTGGTTTCGCCTGGATGAACTGCAACAGGTCTCCCGCCCCGAGGTTCCGGAACTGACGGCGGAGGTGAAGGCCGCAATGCTGGAAGAGGTCGCCACCCACTTCCTGCATGTCTTCTACGACGAGTCGGTGGCCTACTCCGAGTTCTTCGGGGGCGACTACACCTTCCTCAACGCCACGCTGGCTCAGTTCTACGGCATCCCCGGACAGTTCGGAGACAGCTTTCAGCAGACGCAAGTGGAGGGTCGCGGCGGACCACTGGCGAGCGGCGCTTTCATGACCGTCAACGCCCACGCCGACCGTACGGCGCCGATCCTACGGGCCGTGCGCGCGCGCCAGACGGCGCTCTGCCACTACATCGATCCCCCGAACTCACCCATCGCGGGCGATGACATCGACGCCCAGCGCGCCGCAGCGCAGCAGCGCGTGACCGAACGCGAGCAGACGGAAGGAACGCTCAGCAGCCGCGAGTTCTACTTTCTCTACACCGACGGCATCGATGCCTGTGCGGGCTGCCACGAGCGCATCATCAATCCCATGTTCGGCATGGAGGACTTCGACAACGTGGGCCGGCTGCGCCAGAGTGCCGGTGCCACCACTGTCATCGAGATGGTTCATGGTGCCGAGACCCTCGTCTCCACAGAGGGCACGCTTCACGGTGTAACTTCGACAAGCGATCCCACCACCCTCGAGTACGCCGGCGCCAAGGATCTCTCCAATCAACTCGCAGACACCGACGCCATCGGCCACTGCCTGGCGCGGAAGGCTTTTCGTTTTCTGACCGACTTGACCTACGTCGATCGGGACCTGGACGCGACCCATCAAGAAGTTCTCACGGCCGCCCAGCGCAACGCCTACAGCTGCGTGGCCGCCAGGGCGCTTCAGGCCTACGAGGCGGGTGGGCAGAGCCCGCGCGCGCTCTTTATCGAACTCGCCACCGACAGCATGCTCCTTTTCCGACGTTGACCCGGACAACGCCATGCAGAAACGCAGACAATCAGTCGTTACAAACCGTCGCGAATTCCTGCGACTTGCGGGCCGTGCAAGTGCGGGCGCCGCGATGCTCGGCGCGGCCCCGATAATCGGCGGCCTGCTCTCCAACCGTGCTGCGCGAGCCCAGGGAAGCGGCGTCAAGCGCGCGGTCTTCGTGTACACGCCCGGCGGAGCGCCCCGAGGACTCTGGCTGCCCAAGGGCCGTACGCTGAACACGGCCACCCAGGCCTTCGAAGGTCTGCAGCAACTCTGCAACTTCCGAGAAGTCGAGGTGCTTGAAAGTGGTCACGGATTGGCACGCAAGTGCCTCGGCCAGCTGCGCTGGGACTCGGATTGGACCGGCGACACCATCGACCAACAGATCGCCAGCGTGCTGAGCACATCCACGCCGTACCAGTCCTACGTGCTGGGGGTGCAGACCAGCACCGAGGACTACGTGGTGCGCAGGTCGGGTGCAGCAGTGCCGGCCGAAAACAGCCCCGCCGCGGCGTATCAGCAGCTTTTTGGCGGCGCTGCCAGTGGCGGCGACAGCGCCGGCTTCCTCGCACGGCAGCGCAGCGTCATGGACATCAACCGTGCCGCATTGGCCGAGCTGAAGGAGCGCGCAGGTAGCCTCGGGCGAGCCTTCGATGAACACGCCGCGGCCCTCGAAGAGCTGGAGCGCCGCATCGTCGACACCGCGACGATGCCACGCGCCGAGGGCTGCGACTCGCCGAGCTGGAACGCCGCCGGACACGCCACCTCTGGCGACACCTCGGTTCCATTTCAGCACACCGCAGAGCTGCAATCCGACATCATCGTAGCGGCCCTCCAATGCGGCTTGACCCACGTCATGACCTTGCAATTGGGCTGGCATCAACAGCTCTGGTACGGACACGACACCGCCTACCAGGGAGACCATCACAGTTCCGCCCATGCAGCCCAGGGGGGAGAAAACGCGGAGATGACCAACTATTTGAGCCGCTGCGTGGCCTATCTCGTGCGCCGCCTGCTCGACACCGACGACCCGGCGGTTCCGGGTAGCAAGATGATCGACAACACCGTGGTGGTGCAGGTAAGCGACATGGGAGACGGTCGCGACCACAGTGGCGAAGCCGGCCCCAGCATGGTGGCGACACGTCTGCCGGGCTTCAAGCACGGCACCGTGACGCAGGGCGGCAACAACCTGATGGTCCTTGAAACGGTAGTCGAGGGGCTCGGCCTCGGCGCCTACGTGGGCAAAGACCCTGGCACCCACAAAATTTGGCCCTGCGCCGACGGCCAGCTCATCACGGACCTTCTCGGGTAAGGGCACGCTCGCAGCTGCAATGTCCCGGGCACGTTTGCGACACGTTTGCGACAGGTGGCGCGTTCACAGCCACATGTGGGCGGAAGCGGTCGCACGGCCTGTGCGCCGCAGCGGCGGCTCAGAACAGCTCGGTCTGATGCGGTGCGGGAGTCAGCAGCCGGCGCACGGGGCCGAAGCTCTTGCGATGGATGGGGCTGACCCCGAGCTTTTCGATGGCGCGCACGTGGGCGGCTACCGGGTAGCCCTTGTGCTGGGCGAAGCCGTAGCCGGGGTAGGTCTGGTCGTATTCGACCATGATGGCGTCGCGCCGGGTCTTGGCCAGGATCGAAGCGGCCGCGATGGAGATGCTCTTGGCGTCGCCTTTGATGATGGATTGCTGCGGGATGTCGAGTTCTTTGAGGGGACGGGCGTCGATTAGCAGGTGGCTGGGCACAACCCCGAGCGCTTCGACCGCCCGCCGCATGGCGAGCAGGCCGGCGCGGTAAATGTTGATGGCGTCGATTTCAGCCGGCTCGACGCGGCCGATGCCCCAGGCCACAGCCTCCCGCCTGAGTTCGGCGGCCAGCTGCTCACGGCGGGCCGCGCTGAGCTTCTTGGAGTCGTCCAGGCCCGCCAACCGGTAGCCCCGGGGCAGGATCGCAGCGCCGGCCACGACCGGTCCGGCGAGCGGGCTCATGCCAGCTTCATCGACACCGGCCACGTGCATGTGCCCCGCGTCCCACAGTTCCCGCTCGAAACGCGAGAGCTGGCGCAGGCGCTGCCCCTCGATCCGATTGCGCTGCCGCCGCCGTTCCACGGCCTGCAGGATGCGGGCCGCCCCCGCGCGCGGGTCGCTCTCGAGGGCCGCAGCCAGCTCCCGTGGCATGGGCAGGCCGTCGCGCACGTAGCGCTGCTCGATCTCGGCCAAGGTGAGGTGGGAATACACGGGCAGAGACTACACTATGCTCGCAACCGATGGCCCACCTGCTCGCCGGCGACGACCCCGGAGACCGCCCCCGCGCCCTCGCACGCGGGACCTTCGACGGGCTGCACCGCGGCCACCGGGCGCTGCTCTCAGCGCTTCGCGAGCAGGCCCGCCGTCGCGACGCTGCCGCCTGTGTGGTGTTGCGCACCGACACGGCGCCGAGACTGCTGGCCCCCGACGAACGCATCGAGGCCCTGCTTTCCGCCGGAGTCGAGACGATCTACGCCGCCTCGGAGGGCACCGCCCCCGCCCATGGGTTCGCCGTCGAAGTGCGCGGCGCCTGCCGCTCCCCACGCACGCCAGCCGCAGTCTCGCCGCCACCACCCGCGACCATCGAGGTTGCCCGCGTGACCTGGAACGGCGCCGCCATCACGGTCGCGCGTATCGCGGAGCGGCTCGAGCGCGCGAACTTCGAGGCCGCAGCAGCCATGCTCGGACGCCGTTTCACCCTGCGCGGGCGCGTGATCCACGGCCGACAGCTGGGCCGCAAGCTGGGCGCCCCCACCGCCAACCTGGCGCTGCAGCTGGACCCACCCCTGCGCGGGATCTACGCCGCCCAGGTGCAGCTCACCGACGAGTCCGAGCCGCCCTGGCCGGCCATGGCCTATCTGGGCAAGCGCCCCACCCTGGACGCCGCGGCGGACGCCAGGCTGCAGCTTGAGGTGCACCTGCTCGATTTCAGCGGCGACCTCTACGGGCGCAGGCTGACGGTGGAGCCCCTGGCCCGCGTGGCCGACGAGGTCACCCTGCCCGATCTGCCGGCCCTGCGCCGCCGCATCGCCGAAAACGTCGCCCGGGTGCGCGCCCACTTCGCCACGGGCTGACTTGACCCGCCGCCGCGTTCTTGCCACGTAATCGCCGTGGACGAGTCAAACGATCTCTACTTCGAGCAGGTGGCCATCGGGCCGATGCAGAACTTCATCTACTTCATCGGCAGCCGCCGCACCCGCGAGTGCCTGGTGGTGGATCCGGCCTGGAGCACCGAGGGCATCATGGAGTTCGCCGGCGAGGCCGACATGCGCATCGTCGGCTCCCTGGTCACCCACTACCATCCCGACCACGTGGGCGGGCGCATGGGCTTCTTCGGCGTGCCCGGCGGTGTGGCGGAGTTGGCAGGGCAAACCGACGCCATCGCCCATGTGAGCAAGCACGAGGCCGACGGGCTGATCAAGATCACGGGCCTGAGCGAGAGCGATCTGGTGCGCCACGACAGCGGCGACGTGATCACCCTGGGCGATGTCAGCATCGAGTTGATCCACACCCCCGGTCATACCCCGGGCAGTCAGTGCTTTTTGGTGCGCGAACGACTGGTGACCGGCGACACCCTCTTCGTCGACGGCTGCGGCCGCGTGGACCTGCCCGGTGGCGACGCTGGCGCCCTGCGCGAAAGCTTGCGCACGCTGGCCAAGCTACCCGATACGGTCACCATCTGCCCGGGACACAACTACGGCCGCACGCCCACCAACACGATGGCCGAGCAGAAGCAGAGCAACTGGTCGATGATCGACGCGCTCTGAGCCACTGCGCCCGGCGCGATGGCCCTACAACAGCCCCGGCGGCTCGATGCCCAGGGCCTGCTGCAAAAACGCCAACTCGTCCTCGCGATCGGGCAGCGGCGCCGGCCGCGTGATCATCTTGTCGCGCTTGAGTTCCTCGACCACTTCGGCCTTGCGCTCGAAGGGCGTGCTGAAGTGGTTCATCTGGTAAAGTTCCTCGAAGGGCAGACGCGGCCTTTGACCCCCCGCCTCCCAGTGCTCCGCAGGATAACCCACAGTTTGCAACAGTAACACGCGGCAGTGCTCGGGAATGCCCAGGCCTTTCTTGATCTTCTCGCCGTGGGGCGTGCCAAGGCAGCAGGTTCCCAGACCCATGTCATAGGCCATCAGCGTCGCCTGGGCGATGCCCTGACCGCAGTCGACCTCGTTGAGGCCGGGCTCCTTCAGGCTCTCGCCGATGGCCGCGAAGATCGGAAGCAGGGTTTTTTCCAGCGCCTCGACGCGCTCTTTCTTGGGACCGAAACCCAGGGCCCCCGCGTCCAGGAGCTCCCGCAGCCGGTCGCCCTGCACGTCGACGGCGTTGGGGTCCAGATACCAGACCAGGATCACGGGCGCGATGCGAATCTGCCAGCCCACGATGAAACCCTCGATCGAGTCGAGCACTTCCTTGGGCGCAGTATCTCGAAAGACTGCCACCGCGCGCAGGCTTTGCACGTTGCCCCAGTGGGAGGCCAGGCGCGAGGCCTCGAGCATCATCTGAATCTTCTCCGGTTCGACCATTTTGTAGGGCCGGACAAAACGAATCGACCGCCGGCGTCCGATGACTTCCCTCAACTCCATGACGTACCTCGATTTGGCTAGCGCGCTATGCAGTGACCAAACGATCTGCGCGCAAAATTCTCCCGGCAGGCCGCCCTTCGACCTGCCACGAAGTCCTCAGGCCGCGTCGACCTTCTTTCGCGACCAGCGGCGCACGTGCGGCAGGTCGTCGTCGAGCCAGTAGGCGTCGTCCTCGGTGACCACCAGCAGCTCCTCCCACTTGGCGCCGATGGGGCCGAGTCCCAGGTGCGGCTCCACCGCCCAAAGCCCCGGATCGATGCGCACGTCACTGGCCTTGTGGTCGTTCCAGTAGGGCCAGGCCTGGGCCCGTCCAAAGCGCGCCGCGCGCGTCGAGCGCCCCAGCCCGCGCAGGGCCCGCACACCAAAACCCGCCAGCTCCACGCGCCTGAGCCATGAGGGCTCCATGCGAAAGACCTTGTGGGCCAGCACGCGCAGCGGATAGGCCTGGTGGCGATTGGCGTAACCCTGCCGCTCGATGATGCGGTCGACCTCGGCGTAGACCTCCTTGGCGGTCCTGCCCTGCTTGACCATCTGGGCGATGACGCCGCGGTACTCCTCCAGGTCGTCCTGCATCTTCTCGAGCGTGGGGTTTTCGCCGAGACAGCAGCTGTAGCCGATGTCACAGCTGTATCCGTCGCTCGCGGGAGCCACGTCGAGAATGACCGGCATGCCAGGCTCGAGCCTGCGCCCGCTGGGCCGAAACTTCAGAGGCGTACGAAAGCCGGTGAAGCTGGTGCGGTCACCGAACCACACGAAGGGCACGTGGAAGTATTCGACGATGCCGTGATCGCCCAGCCAGCGCCGCATCATGCGCGCCACTTCTTTTTCGGTTTGCCCTTCGCGCAGCTCGGCTTCGATGGCCTCGGTACACTGGTAGGCCAGCTGCTGGACCTCCCTGAAGCGCTCGAGCTCGCGGTCGGAATAGACGGTCATGGCAGAAGCCTCCAGGAAAGGGCGATGCGCGCGCAACTCCTCCTCGGCGAGCATTGGACAAGCGCCGAGGCGTGACCTATGTAAGATCAAGCAGCGATGACCCGCAAGCGCAGCAAGAAGCCCCTCACGGACGTGGCCCTGCTTTCCGGTCCCACCGAGGACGGTCGTGGCGCGCGCATGCTGCGCTACAAGGAAGGCGCGCTCTACGCTGGCGAGATTCGACCGGCGCGGGAAGGCCAGGCGCTCGGCGGCCAAGAACTGGTACGGCTGGAGCCGCTGCACGAGGAACTGCCCCTGTGCCGCGTGGAGGTGCTGCACGGCGGCGACGGGGATGGCAAGGCGTCCGCCACGGAGGCCGCCGGCGCTGGACGACCCGAGGGGCACCCCGCCGCGGGCAACCAGGGGCGCAAGCAGGGCAGCGGTCCGGCACGCATCGCCACCGACAGCTACCGCAAGAACTGGGCGGCGGTATTCGGCGGCGCGCGCAAGAAGCGGACCGACTACTCGGTCAACTGACCAGCTTCAAAACGCCACCATGGCGCGCACCATGGCCCTGTCGCGCCCAACGCTCGGCTGCAGCGCGAAGCTCCGGCGGGGGCGGTGACCGGCCCGATCCGACTCCCCGTCGCCATCGAGCAAAAAGTAGGCGCCCAGACCACCGGCCAGCGCGGCGGTGCCGAGAAAGACGTACTGCAGGAGCTCAAAGGTCTCGCCGCTGCTGCAAATGTCGCGGACCGACTCCAGCTGTTGGGCGCTGAGCCCGTAGCCCGCGCCGTCGCCCGCCTCGACGCAGACATCGGGGACGTCCGGATCGATGTCGTGAATCCTCTGGCGGTAGTCCGTGTAGATGGGATCGTCGTTGGCGGCCGAGATCTGCAGCCACGAGTACACCGTCAGGCCGAGGGACACGCCGGCCACGCCCAGCAGGGTGTAGCCCGCCCAGTCGTTGCTACCGCCGCCGCTGGGCCGGGGCTCCCAGGGGGACTCGTGATCGTCGGTGTCGACGGCGCCGGCTTGCTCCGGAGCCGGGGCGGCCTGCGGCGGACCGCCGGCGGGCGGCGCCTGCACCGGCATCGGCTCCAGCGGGGGCAGGCCGCGCAGCTCGCGCAGCAGACCCGACGCCACCGTCGGCAGGGCTGCGCGATTCTGCGGATCGATTTCGGTTTGGGCCGACGCCACGATGGCTCCGCCGGAGCTGTCGAACATCATCAGCTGCACCGAGACCGCGCGGCCATCGCCGACCCGCGCCAGAGTCCCGTAGACGACCTGCTGGGCGCCCAGGCCCGAGCCGATGGTCGCCCGGCACGACTCCGAACTCATCTCGCAGTCGTTGACCATGGTCATCTGGCTCAAGGAGGGGCGGTTGGAGCTGAGGTTCCATTCCGCCACCTGAGCCGCCTCCTGGTAGACACTGTCGCTGAGTTCGGTTGCCAGACCGTCGTCGCCGTCCTCGCTGATGAGGCCGAGCATGACCACGCTCTGCTGTGCCTCGGCCACGGCTGCCGGAGCGGCCACCGCCAGCAAAGCGAGTAATGGCCAGCAGCCAGCGGGGCGCAGGAGTGTGGGGAACGACGGGGTGTTCATGCGGGCATCTTACAACCCGTCCGCGAAGTCGGAACACCCGAATTCGGGAACATCTCCGGCCAAAACACCTGCCCCGATGCGCATCGAGAAAAGCTTTGCGCATAAATAGTTACTCAGTTATACAATCAATGATTGACATCGGTCGGGTCGGGGTAACGGCGGCCACAGGGCCGTGACATTTGGCGACCCATTGGGGATAAGAGTGCGCAGTATCGGCGGAGCCAGGCCACGGCCCGCCCCGCGGAGGCAGCATGGCGATCGATTTGAGCACCGTCGGCCACAGCGTCGAGCCCCACAGCAAGAGCTACGACTGGCGCGACGTCTCCCTCTACGCCCAGGCCCTGGGCGCCGGCACCGGAGACCTCAAGTACGTGTTGGATCCGAGCCCCCAGGTGCTGCCGACCTGGGGCGTGATCCCGGCCTTCGAGCCGGTCTTCGACGCCATGCGCGCCACCGGCGGCGACCTGGTGCAGCTGCTGCACACAGCCCAACGAACCGAGCTCGTGCGCCCCTTCCCCGCCGCAGGCGAGATGAAGACCCGCGCCCGCATCCGCGGCATCTGGGACATGAAGATCGGCGCCATCTGCTTCCTCGACACCGAGACCGAGGTCGACTCCGAGCTGGCCTGCCGCACCAGTTGGCAGCTGCTGGTGCGGGGTGCAGGCGGCTTCGGTGGCGAGCGCCCACCCGGCAGCCTGCGTACCAAGCCGCCGCGCGGCGCCGAGCCGGATTTCGAAGTCGAGGTGGAGACCAGCGCCGATCAGGCCCTGCTCTACCGTCTGACGGGCGACGTCAATCCCATCCACTCGCATCCGGAAGTCGCAGCCCAGGCCGGCTTCGATCGCCCGATCCTCCACGGCCTGTGCACCTACGGCATCGCCGGCCGCGTCGCGCTCAAGGCGCTGGCGGGCGACGAACCGGCGCGCTTCAAAGCCCTGGAGACGCGCTTCAACAAGGTCGTGATGCCCGGCGATACGCTGGTCGTGCGCGGCTACAAGCTCGAAGCAGCCGGCCAGGCGGCGGTCACGGTCACGGTGAAAGCCTCCGGAGACGTCGCCATCGCCAACGGGCTCTTCGAATACGCGCCGTAGGGCGTCGTTACGACCTCGACCGGGCCGCGACCACGCGTTGGCGGGTGCGGGCCGATGCTGTAGGGTCACGCCCCGGCCGGCGGCGCCTGCCGGCCGCATCGCGAGGATCTGCCATGAAAGCCTTCCAGACCGGCGCCCCGGGCGCCCCGCTGATCGACAAAGAGCTGCCCACCCCCGAGCCCACGGGCACCGAGGTATTGCTCAAGACCGTCGCCGCCGGCGTCTGCCACTCCGACGTGCACATCCACGAGGCCAAGTTCGACCTGGGCGAGGGCAAAGTCATGCCCGCCGGCTTTCCCGGCATGACCCTGGGCCACGAGATCACCGGCGAGGTTGTGGCGCTGGGGCCTGACGCCGAAGGCGTGGCCGTGGGCGACAGGGTCGTGGCCTTCCCCTGGATCGGATGCGGCAGCTGCCGGCAGTGCGAGCGCGGCGAAGAAAATCTCTGCGGCAGGGCCCAAAATCTCGGCATCGCGCGCAGCGGCGGCTTCGGCGACCACGTGCTGGTGCCCCACCCCCGCTACCTTTTCGACAAGGGCGAGACCGCCGATGCCCTCTCCTGCACCTACGCCTGCTCGGGCCTGACGGCCTATGGGGCGCTGCGCAAGGTGGGCGAGCTGCCGTCCGGCGCGCGCATCGTGATCGTGGGCGCTGGCGGCGTGGGCATGAATGCGGTGCAGATCGCACGCTCGGCATTCGATATCGATCCCATCGTCTGCGATATCGACGAGGCCAAGCTCGAGGCGGCCAAGGCCGCTGGCGTCGAGCACGTCTTCAATGCCGCCGATCCGGAGTCGGCCAAGGCGATCAAGACGCTCACCGGCGGCGGCGCCTATGCGGCCCTGGACTTCGTGGGTTCCGAAAACTCCACCCAGTTCGCCCTCAAGACACTGGAGAAGGGCGGCAAGCTGGTGGTTGTTGGCCTTTTCGGCGGCTCGCTGAAATTTCCACTGCCGATGATCCCGATCCTGGCGCGCACCATCCAGGGCAGCTACGTGGGCAGCCTGGCGGAGATGGGCGAGCTCATGGAGCTCGTACGGGCCGGCAAGATCCCGGCGATTCCCATCGAAGAGCGTCCGGCTTCGGCCGAGAATGCGACCCGGACCCTGCAAGATCTGCGCGACGGCAAGGTCGCCGGGCGCGCCGTGCTGATGTACTGACGCCATCTCGAGCGATGATCGGTCGCTCTCCCCTGCCGCCTGGCACACCCATTGCTTATCTCTGAGTGTGCCCCGATGCACGTGCCATTGTGTGCCAGCGGGCAAGGGAGATGACCGATGATCAAGCACGGATTGCACACGGGCCCGCTGGCCGCAGCCCTCGGGACCACCCTGCTGTCGACCCTGCTGCTGCCCTTGCTGTGGCCGCAACCGGCCCACGCCTGCGGCGGTCTATTTTGCAACTCCACCCAGAGCCAAGCGGTCAATCAGGCCGCCGAGCGCATCATCTTCAGCCACAACGAAGATGGCACGGTCACGGCGGTGATCGAGATCATGTACGAGGGCGCCGCCGACCGCTTCGCCTGGTTATTGCCAGTGCCCGGGGTGCCCAAGATCGAGGTCAGCTCCTCCCAGGTCTTCGACCAGCTGCAGCGTCTGACCGCCCCCACCTACACCCTGCAGGTCCAGGTCGAGGGGGAATGCCAGAACTTCGCCTTCGCCAACGGTGGTAGCGGCGGGGCCTCCTTCGGGACGCCTACCACCACCGCTTCGGATGCCGCGCCTTCTGAGCCGGCCGTCATGCTCGAAGCCTCCGGCACCGTGGGCCCCTACGACTTCGCCGTCATCTCGCTCATGGACGGCCTCGACGATCCGGCCCAGGTGGCCATCGACTGGCTCACCACTGAGGGTTATGACGTGGGCGAGCTGGGGCCGGAGGTACTGCGCCCCTACCTGCTCGAAGGCCTGAACCTCCTGGCATTCCGCCTGACCAAAGGCAACCAGACAGGCTCGATCCGCCCGGTGCGCCTGACCTACCCGGCCGACAGCCCCTCGATTCCGATCCGCCCCACCGCCGTCGCGGCCAACGACAACATGGGCGTAATGGTCTTCATGCTGGCCCAGGGACGGGCGGTACCCACCAACTACCGCGCACTGGAGCTGAACGAAGCCCTGATCAACTGGTTCAATCCCTCGTCGAACTACAACGACGTGATCAACCAGGCGGCCGACCAAGCCGGAGGCCACGGCTTCGTCACCGAGTTCGCCGGCTCGACCGAATTCCTGCGCAATCAGATCTTCGGCCCCGGGCAGCGTGCCCAGTGGAATGACTTCCAGTCAGGCAGCTTCACAAATGGCCAGGAGTTGCTCAGGCAGGCGATCGAGCTCTACGGCAGCTGGGACGGTTTCGAGCTAGCGCTGCAGGCCGGGGTCACGCCAAGCGATCCGGAGTCCATCGAGACCCTGGTCAACTGCTTCCAGTGCCCGGTCAACGACGAGCTTGTCGTCGACAGCGCGGCCTTCGTCGAGGCGCTCTTCGACAAGGTAATCTCACCGGTCCTGCAGACCCACGAGCTATTGACCTCCCAGGGCAAGCTCACGCGCCTCTACACCACCATGAGCGCCGACGAGATGACGGTCGACCCGGTCTTCGACGACAACCACGACCTGCCCGACGTGGACAATCTTCACCAGGCCACGCGCTTCATCGAATGCAGCTCCGAGTTCGATCAGAGCGCCGCCCCCTGGCGCATCGAGCTGCCCCAGGGCGATGTGGTGCGCGGCATGGGCAGCACCCTGACCTGGCCCGTAAGCCTGGAAGCGCAGCCGGCCAACCTGCGGGTGATGCAGCTGTCGACCTCGGGTGAGGGCGAGGTCATCGCGGACAACCGAGGCCGTGTCACCGAAATGCTGATCGAGCTGGCGGGGGACTTCGAGGTCGCCGCTGCCAACACCAACGCCGGTGGTGGTGGCAGCGGCGGTGGCTCGGTTTCGGGCTCGCCCGCGCCCCGGGGCAACCCATCGGAGTCGGATGCCAGCACCATGAGCAGCAGCGGATTGTGCAGCGCGGTCCCGGGGCGGGCGGCCGGCGGCGACCTCGCCTGGCTCGGCCTCGGCGCCCTGTGGCTCGTGCGCTGCCGGCGCTCAAAGCGCTCGAAGCTCGCGTAACGTCGGGGCGGCCCCGGCGTATGCGCAGGGGTGGTCACGCTCGCGGATTTCGCGGTCCGACACGGGTCGCCGGCACAACCCCAGCGCGCTAGCCTCGGCGCGGTGAACGAAGAGCAAAGCGACGAGGCGCTGATGCTGGCCTACGTCGGGGGCGACGTTCGGGCTTTCGATCGGCTTTTCGAGCGCTATGCGCCCGTGATCCTCGGCATCGGTCGCCGCCACCTGCGCAACGAAGACGACGCCCGCGAGCTGCTCCAGAAAACCTTCCTGCGCCTACACGGCGCCCGCCGCGACTACCGTCCAAGCCAGCCCCTTCACCCCTGGCTGATGACCATCACCATGAACCTGGTGCGCGACAGCTGGCGCCGCAGCAAGCGCAAACCCGTCAGCCCCCTGCAGGAGGAACCTACGCCGCCCGAAGCCGACGCAAGCGAGGGCGAGCCCCTCGACGCCGGCCGGCGTGCCGAGATGTTGCGCGCGGCCCTACGCGAACTGCCGCCGGGACAACGGGAAGTCATCGAGCTGCACTGGCTGCAGGAGCGCCCCTACGCCGAGGTGGCCGAGATCGTGGGCTCGAGCGAAGGCGCCGTGCGCGTGCGCGCCCATCGCGCCTACGCCAAACTCAAGGCGCGCTTGTCGAAGTTGTTGGAGGACGAGTGAGCGACTTGAGTGAACGAAACGCCAGCGAAGATGCGGTCGAGGTCGAGCTTTCGCGACTGCGCGCCGCGACCGATCGCGAGCCGGACCTCTCCCCCATGCTCGGCGAGCTGCACGCGCGCATCTCGCAAGGCGACACGGCGCTCGAAGGCGTGCGTGCGCTGCCCTCGGGCTGGCGGCTTTCGATCGCCGCGCTCTCGGCTTTGGCCATCGTGCTCCTGGTGCTGCTCCTGATGCCGCAGCCCGAGCTTGCCGACTATCCGCGGGCGCGCTTGCTGCCGGTGATGGGCGCGCTGGGCGTCTTACTGTGGCCCACCCTGCGCGCTGCGCTGCGCCCCCTGCACCTGCCGGCCCTCGGCGGTGGTCGGGCCTGGTTGCTGTGGCTCGTGGCCGCGGCGGCGACCTTTGGGCTGGCGCTGCTGCCAGCCCCCGAGGCACTGCTCACCGACGCCGCGGCAGCGGCCGGACATGACTCCCTACGCCATGCCCTGCCCTGCCTGCTATTCGGACTGGTCACCGGCGCGCCGGTCTTCGCCGCCATTGCGGTACTCGACCGCGGCAATCGCTTCGCCCCACTACTTGCGGCTGCTGCGGTCGGTCTGGTCGGAAACCTCTCGCTTCAGATTCACTGTGCGCTAATCAACCGGGCGCATCTCCTGTGGGGCCACGCCGGCGTGAGCGTGGTGGCGCTTTTGGGCGGGCTTTTGCTCTGGCTTGCGTTGCGACGCCGGCACTGAGGCGACGTGCTATCCTGAAGACCTTGCCACCTGTGCTACCACTGCTGCTCGTCGCCGCCGCCGCCCTGGTCGCCGGGCACGCCGAGCGGAGCGGCGTCGACCCCAGCCATGGCCGGCGCGACATACCCGCGACACTATGGTTGGCACTGGGCGTAGGCACGCTCGAGCTGCTGCTCGCAGGCGTAATCGGCGTACGATCGGGCGCGCTCTTCGGCCTCGAAGCCGCCACCGCCGCTGCGGCGCTGCTGGTCGCCGTCACACCCGCTTGGCCGAAGGCGGGCATGGTCGGCGCCAGCGTGGCCATCGCCTGCGGCCTCGCGGCCCTGGGCTGGTGGCAGCTCGACGCCGGAGAGGTGAGCATACCCGCCGGGCACATCACCGATGCCAGTAGCGGCGAGGTACTCGGAAAGGTCGCACGCTCCGAGTCCGGCGGCGGGCGTTTCGCCTTCGCGGTCGCTGCCTCGCTGTGCAGCGTGCTGTGGTACTGGCGCGTGCGTCCCCGCGGCGCCCCGGCGCCCCCCCCAATGCCCTCCGAGCACGCCCGCGGGCGTGCAGAGCGGCGCCGCGATCGCACATGAAAAGGCCTCATCCGTCGGGCAGGCCGTAGTCGTTGCGTTCCGGGGGACTGTCCGAGTGATACTCGACGAACTCCCAATCATTGCCCTCGGGATCGAGGAAATACACGCGCGTGCGGTGGGGATGGCGATTGCCCACGGTCGACTCCCGGTAGCCAGCTGCGGTCAGTCGCGCACGCACCGCCTCCGCGTCATCCACGACCCAACCCAGATGGTTGACACCCACCGCGCCGTCGTAGGGTTTGCGCGTAGCTGGCGTCCGGTGTTCGGCCTGATCAAAGGCCAAATAGAAGTCGTCGCTGCCCACGTGCACCCAGCGACGGCCGTCGCCCGTGCGACCTTCGCCGCGCACCCGAAAATCGGGAAACGCGATCTGCACGAAGCGCAACATCTCGTCCACGTCGGCCACGCTAAAATTTCCATGTTCGAGCTTTGCCATTGCCGCAATCCTCCTTGGAGTGACTCTGCTATCGAATTCCATTGTCATATACCGTCGTCGTCGGAGCATCCGGATTGCTATTTGATTGGCAACTGGCTATCGAGTGGACATGGAGGCGCAGATGCGACGAATTCTGGTCACGGGAGCGAATAAGGGCATCGGAGCGGCCATCGTCCGAGCCATCCTCGATGAATACGACGACACCATGGCGTTGCTCGCCTGTCGGGACCGCGGACGCGGTGAGGCCGCGGTCGCGGCACTCGTCAGCGAGCGGCCCGCCTGGCGCGAGCGGCTGATGCTGGTCGAACTTGATGTGGGCAGCGACGCGTCCGTGTCGGCAGCGGCCGCGACCGTCGGTGGGGCCCTGGGAAGCTCGCCGACGCCGCTCTACGCCCTGGTGAACAACGCCGGTATCGGCCTTGGATCGAACGATGTCGCATCGGTGCTGAACGTGAACCTGCTGGGGCCGCGGCGAGTCTGCGAAGCTTTTGTGCCGCTTCTCGATCCCGAGCGGGGCCGTGTGGTGCACATCAGTTCCGCCTCCGGACCGAACTTCGTCAATCGCTGCAGCCCCGAGCGCCAGCGCTTCTTTGTCGACCCCGAACTCCAGTGGTCGGCGCTCGAAGCCTTGATCGACGAGTGCACGAAGCTCGGCGCAACCCCCGAGGCCTACGCGGCCGCTGGCCTCGGCAGCAGCGACGCCTACGGCCTCTCAAAAGCCTGTCTCAACAGCTACACCATGCTGCTGGCGCGCGAGCACCCAACGCTGCGCATCAACGCCTGCACCCCGGGCTACATCGAGACCGATCTCACGCGCCCCCACGCCAGCGGCACTTCGCCCGCAGCGCTCGGGATGAAGCCGCCGAGCGCCGGTGCGCGAGCGGCCATGTTCCTGCTCTTCGGCCAGCCGGACGGCAGCGGTCACTACTATGGCAGCGACGCCGTGCGCAGCCCCCTCGATCGCTACCGAGCCCCCGGTGACCCGCCTTTCTTGGGCTGAGTCGAACGCGCCACGCGAAGGCGAACCTCGCGCACCGACTGGATTGATGCACGCACCGCACCGGCCGCGAGGTCGACGCCGCTGCCTTGACATCTCCCCCCAAGAGACACCGTCAACCCCGAGATGTTCCAGCAAGCCGCGTTGATGCACGCCGCCACGGGCAGCGCGACCCGTGGCAACGCACCGACCAGCGACCGGGACAGAGCCGCCCCCCGACTCACACCACCGCCATTTCTGTGGTAGCGATGGGGAATGCGCCGCGGCCTGCTCGCCATCGCCCTGCTCTGCTCGGCTGTCAGCTCCCCGACGTCGGCTCAGGACGGCTGTCAGCCCGACGCCCAATGCCGCTTCAAGAAGCCCAATGTCCTGGTGCTACTCGACTACTCGAGTTCCATGCGGGGCTTCGAGCAGGCGCCCGCCTATTTTCCGGCGGGGCAAACCCTGAGCACGCGCTGGGACGCCCAGCTCGACGCGACAGCCTGGATCCTGCGCTACGACGGCGGCTTCTTCAGCGACAACGCGCGCATCGGTCTGGCGCGCTTCGCCCACGACCCGCACCTCGACATGCCCGGCACCGTCCTGGCAACCGACCTATCGTTTCCGCCCATCACCGACGGTTTCGCCCTCGACCTCCCCTTTGACGGGAGCGATGGGACCTACCTTGAATGCAAGGGCTCGGCCGTCGAAGCCGAGGTGGCGGTACTGCGAACCACACCGCCCCCTTTCATCACAAACGAGTTCGACGTCGAACGCATGATGCTGACCTGGACCCGCGGCGCGCTCGCCAGCGCCCATGCGGTGGTGCGGCAGACCCGCGTGCGCCACCAGCACGAGCCGGGCGAAGACGAACGCAGCTACGAAGTGGTGCTGATGACCGACGGTGACTGGACCTGCCCCGACATGATAGGCCAGGGCTGCAACGAGGACCCCGCCGACCAGGCCGCGCTACTCCGGGCCGACGGCATCCGCGTGCATGTGGTGGCCTTCGGGGACGCCGCGATGGTGCCCTCGCTCGACGAGGTGGCGCTGCAAGGCGGCACCGCCGCTTCGATCGACGCCACCTCCCCCGAAGGCATCATCGATGCGCTCAGCTCGGTGCTCGACGACATCCGCAACTCGGTGATCGTACCCGAATGCACCGCGGGACTGCCGCGGGTCTTGCTGATCATGGATGGCTCGAGTTCGATGATCGACGGCACGGCACCGGGCACGACCAAATGGGATAAGGCGCGCTTTGCGCTGACGGGAAATCCCCAGGCACCCAATCCAAGCGACCCCGGCTACGTGGAACCGATCTTCAGCCGACAGCTCGACCTCGACGGGCGTACCGTGGCCATCGAGGACGTGGTTCACCTGGGGCTGATGACCTTCAGCGACGCCGACACCCAGGTACTGCTCGCGGGCTTTGCCCCCTGCATGCGCGACAACTTCGCCTGGGCCATGGACCCGGCCACCTCCTGCGTGGCGCCGGGCTGCAGCGATCCCTACGCGGGCTTTCCCATCGAGTGGAGCTTCCAGTCGAGCGAGAACCTGCAAACGCCCCTCGTCCGGCCGACCCAGAGTTTCATGCCGGCCTGCAACCAATCGCCCGACGGAGGCTGCCAGGGACAGACGCCCAATACCTTCACCGGACAGGGGCTGGAATTCGCGCGCCAGGTGATCGCCGATTACCGCAAAAACCCCTCCCCTTTCCATGCCGACAGCGCCACGCGCTACGTGAACATCCTCATCACTGATGGTCAAACATCGCAGGGTTCGAGCGACGTGCAAGCAGCGCTGACCGCGCTGGTCACCGAAGGCGTCGAGACCCACGTCATCGGCTTCGGCAGTGACACAGAGCTCGACGTCGCCCAGCTCGAGCAATACGCGACCTGGGGCAACACCTCGGCGGCCATCGTGGTCGACCCGGACCAGGGCGACAGTGCAAACGCGCTGGCCGCGGCACTCGCGGGCGTGGTCGCCGAGATCGGGCTCGACGCGTGCTGCGTTCTGAATGACTGCAGCGAACAGCCCGAGCCCCAGGACCCCGCACCCCTCTGCGGCGACGGCCGCGTGGAGGGCGGTGAGCTGTGCGACGACGGTGCCCTGAACGCGACCTACGGCCACTGCGCCGCGCGCTGCGATGGCCTGCACCTCTACTGCGGGGACGGGCGGGTCGACGGCGATGAGGGCTGCGACGACGGCAACGGCGAGGATGGCGATGGCTGTAGCGCCGTCTGCCAGCGCGAAGACGCCGACGAGGACGGAGGGATGGGAGCGGCTGCGAACGGAGTGGTCACCCCGCGGCCGAATATTCCGCCCCAGGGACCACCCCAGTTGATCGCTCGGCCGGCTGTGGATGGCGGACTCGATGCTGGACCTACCGGCGACAGCAACGCCGCCGATGGCTGCGGCTGCGCGACGATTGGCGCGCCAAAGACGGCAGCTACCCGAACGCACTACCCATGGCTAGTGCTCGGCCTTGCCATCACCGCTCGCCGCCGGCAGCGGGTCCGGGCGCAACGCCTCAACGGCAGATGGCGCGAGTATCACCAGGGGAGTCCTGCAGCATCAGCAGCGCCCGGCACTCGGCGTCGCCCTCGCAGCCCACAAACTCGCAGCGCCCCTCGAGGCAGACCTCAAAGCTAGTCCCCTGCTCGGCGCAATCGCTGTCGCGGACGCAAGGCACGTCGCAGGCGCCCTCCCGGCACACCGCGAGCGCGTCGCTGCGCAGGAATACGCACTCGCGATCCGACTGGCAGCCAACGTCGACGCACTCCCCCTCCCGACAGGCGTGCAGCGGCGGGCAGTTTTCGTCGACCGAGCAGGGGCCCAGGCAAGCGCCGCCGGTGCAGATGGTGCCGACACCCGGGCAGTCGCTGGCCTCGCCGCACTGAACGCATTGCTCATCGACACAGAAGGGCGTCTGCTGCGACAAGCACTCCTCGTCGCTCGAACATCCCGGCGCCCGAGCCACGCACAGGGCATCGACACAATCCTGGCTGCAGACGCAGAGGCTTCGATAGGTGTTGCAAAAAATGGGATCGGTCTCGCAGTTGGCCTGGTAGATCTCGCAATCCGGGCTGGGCGCGAAGTTCTCACAGCAATCTGCAGCCTCCTCGCATTCAACACGCACGCACTCGCGCCCCGTGTAGGACAGGCCGAGGGTGGCCTCCCGACAGGTGCCCGCGATGCACGAAAGCCCCTCCTGGCAGTCGTTGGCGCCGGCGCAGCTCTCTCCGCGCCCGCCGTAGCGCCAGTCGGAATTCATGCCCACAGCGGCCGCACCGCAGACATTTTCGAGGCAGCGCAGGCCTGCCATACAGTCGGCGCGCCCGCTGCAGGCGCCGCCGGCCATGCCGCCCACGCCGGCATCACCAGCGCCGCTCGACGCGGCGGAACGGGAAACGCAAACCCCGGCGAAGCATTGCAGCCCGGCGCCGCAGTCATCTCGCGAGCCGCACGACTCGCCGGCCTTGCCCCGCAGACGGCCATCACAGGCCGAAATCAGCGCCAACGCCGCGCACATCCCCGAGATCATCCACCCTGCTCGCTGCCTCATGCCTCGTAAGACCTCCGAGCCGGCGACGCTACTCTCTCGTGCGGCCGATGCAAAGCGTCGCCATCGGCTGCGCGAAGCGCTATTAACCCCCTGTGGCTCGGAACGGCGGTTTATGTGCGGGGACTTTGCTGCTCGCGCTCGTGGCGAGCGGCTGCCATGAAAAGGACTGCCAAGACCAAGACTGCGGCAGCGCCGATATCGAGTCCCCACTTTCAGACGCCTCCCTTGCCCCGGTAGCCGCCGAGCAAGCCTGCGTGATGCAATCGACGCGCGCGCGCCGCGGCGTGGACAAGCCCGTCGACGTCATCCTGGTGATCGACAACTCCGGCAGCATGGCCGACGAAATCGAAGCCATTCGCCAAAACATCAACGACAACTTCGCGCGCATCATCGAGGACAGCGGCGTCGACTACCGCGTCATCATGCTCTCCCTCTTCGGCCAGCAAGGCGCCCAGGTCTGCGTCGACCCGCCGCTCGCAGGCAACGGCTGCCAGCTCGGAATCTTCGGCACCAATAACGAGCGCTACTTCCACTACAACCTCGAAATCGCCAGCAACGATCCCTTCTGCAAGATCCTCGACAGCCTGGGCCGAGCCGACCCCGACGGTCGTGCGCCCAACGGCTGGCGGGCGTGGCTTCGGCCCGAGGCCGAGAAAGCCTTCGTGCTGGTCACCGACGACAGCGCGCGCTGCGGTACCGCGGCCGGCGACGACCAAATCTTCTTCGGCGATGAGAGCAGCGATGCCTTCAGCGACGCCCTGCTCTTCCACGAAACCCTCCTGCGGCGCGCACCCGAGCACTTCGGAATGCCGCCGGATGTGCGCTACCGCTTCTACAGCATCGTCGGCATGCCCGCCTCGGAGCCTGCAACGCAGCCCTGGTTCCCCCATCAGGAAGTGCAAAGCAGCCTGTGCGACACCGCCGCCTCGGCGGGCGCTTCCTACCAGGCGCTGAGCATCATCACCGACGCCCTGCGCTACCCGGTATGCGAAGGGCGCGGTTTCGACGCCGTCTTTCAGGTCCTCGCCAGCAACGTGGTCGAAACCGCCAAGGCCGACTGCGTATTCGAGATCCCAGACGCCCCCCGCGGGCAAGGCATCGACCTGCTCACCATCAACGTCGAGTATCGTCCGGGCGACGGCGGCGCCCCGGTGCGCGTCGCCCGCGCGCAAGATGCCGGCGACTGCGACGCCCACTCCTTCACCATCGCCGATAACCGCATTCGGCTATGCCCTGATGCTTGTGAGATTGTGGAAGGCGATCGCGGTGCAGAAGTCAATGTACTCTACGCCTGCGTGAGCACACCCGAGTAGAGCGGACGATTCATGAAGGTGCGTAGCAAAGACGCGAAAACACCTTGCAGGACAGCGTGGCACGGAGCGCCGCGCTCCTGCCTGGCGCCGCGCCTCAGCGGGTCGGAGGCGTGTGGCATTCCCCTCGCTCGGTGAACACCCAACAACGCGCGATTCTGCGCCAGGCAGTGTCCTCATGCCATCGAAGAAGAAAAGGACTGACAAGAACAAGAAGCAGCGGCGACCTCGGCGGGCGTTCACTGACAAATTCCGGGTGGTGAGTCTCTGGAACTTCAGCGTAGACGACGCCCAGCACGTGATTGGCGCGTACATCGACGACTTCTACGACCCTGAGCGGCTGCACTCGACCATCAACCACTTCAGCCCCATGGAGGTCGAAATCACTTCCGCTTCTGGCAAAGCACTGACACAGTCCAACTTGTCCACTTTTCTGGGGAACGCGCTCGCCAAGGATTCGCTATTCGGTCAAACGTAGAGCCCGTGGCGCTTGGCGTAGTCAGCCACACGTGGGTCGAGCAGCCCTTCGGTGGAGCGGCCCTCGCGCAGCCTGGCGCGCACTTCGGTGGAACTCACCTCGGGCAATGCCGGACCACCTTCACCTGGAGTTTCATGGCCTGCGCGCGCCACCACGATCGGAGGCGCCAACTCAGCGACCCGATCGAAACGGTGCCAGTTCGGGGTCTCGGCCAGGAGATCAGATCCGATGATGAGGCGCAGGTCAGAGGCTGGATGCGCTTGCTTCAGAAGTTCGAGCGTGCGCAGCGTGACACTCGGGCCCTCGAGCTGCCCCTCGATGGTGCTGATCTCGACGTGGGCGAGGTTGCGCATGGCAATCTCGAGCATACGCAGGCGATGTTCGAACGGCGTGAGTGATTTATCGAAGGGGTGGCGCCCCGTGGGCACCACGATCAGGCTGTCGACTTCGTAGGCCGAAAGCACGTAGGTCGCCACCAGGGTGTGGGCGACGTGGGGCGGATCGAAGCTCCCCCCGTAGACCGCAAGCACCTCACTCACGTGGCCACCACGACGTTGGCGCTGCGCGCGCGCAGCGTCTCCCTGCTCAAGGTCTTGCCTTCGAGGTCGATGAGCTGCACCTCCAGGCTGCCGTCGGCCATGGCGTCGAGCACGCCCAGACCACCGGCCGAGAGCGGTCCCGGCGTGAAGAAGGCACGCGGACCGAAGCGCTTGAAGTCGGGCTGCTGGGCCTGGCCGTAGACGAAGATGTGAGCGCTGGCAATGTCGTCTTCGTCCAGCACCGACTTGTCGAAAACGGCGACCACTACCCAGGTGTCGAGCATCTCGATGGCGCGCGCGGGCGAAGGAGGCAGCTGACGCACGACCGCCCAACGCCTTGCCGCCCGCTCCTGCTCGAGCAAATCGTCGATTTCACGTCCACTCCCGATGCAGGCGAGCTCAGCGGCCCGATCCAGAAAGCGGTCCGGATCGACCCGGTCTCGCGCCCAGCCTTCGATCGTGCGCGCAGCGGCGCCGT
Organism: Myxococcales bacterium; assembly: GCA_029880325.1. Taxonomy (GTDB): domain Bacteria; phylum Myxococcota_A; class Polyangia; order Polyangiales; family JAFGIB01; genus JAOUOP01. The sequence continues at coordinate 53,674 of JAOUOP010000001.1, forward strand.
CCTGGCCGAGGTAGATGATCTGACTGAAGCCCTCGTCTTGCAGAAGCATCTCGAGCGCTTGCTCGAGTTCTGCAACTGCATCCTGGGCGGGACCGATGAGGGCGATTCGCATGGCTCGCGATTTCCAGATGATCAACTACGCGCCAATGACTTCGAAGTAGACGTCTCCAAGAGCAAAGCGCAGCAGCTCGCGCGCCGGCCCTCGCCTGTCGACCGCAGCTACCACGGCGGTTGCACCGTCGCCCACAACCCGAGCATGAATGGCGCTGGCGTGGAGCGCGCGACAGCCGACGGCACACGAACCGGCGGCCACAAGAGCAAGGCGAGCCCCGGCCTCGAGCGCCAACGCGGACAAGGCGCCGGGTGCGAGTTCGGCCCCGGTCACGGTCTCGAAAACGAAGGTCTCCAGCGACCGCCGCTGCCCCGCCGGCAACGCTTCGATCCGGGCGGCCGCCTCGCGGTGTTCGTCCTTCAATCCCAGCGTCGGGTTGGCAAGCGCCGACGCCGCCCCGCACAGGGCCTCGATCTGGTCGGGCGTGCTGCGCGCCAGGGCGAGCAGGCCGGCCCGCGCCGCGCAAAGCGCCCTCGACATCAGGAAGGCGAGTTCGTCGGCGTCGCAAATCGTACACAGTTCGACTCCCACACCCAGAGTCAAGGGCCGCTCCGACAGGGGAACGCAGTCGAAGCCGGCGATGCCGACCAGGCGGGGTGTCTCGCCGCCCAACCAGGCCTGCGACCGCGCCAGCGCTGTGCGTACCAGGCCCGAGTCACTGTCCAACGCCACCCTTTGCTGCGACTCGGGAAGGAGCCGATCCACGCGTTCGCCCAGCCAACGGGAAAGCGTTCGCGCCGATGAACTCAAGGCCGGAGGCCACATTCGACGCATGGATGAGTCCGCAAATGCCTTGCCTCCGAGCGCGAGCCGGGCCGGCTGCAGCGCTTGAGCCTTCAATTCGACCCCCAGGTCGCGCGCCAGGGCGAGCGCGACTTGCGCCGCATCTTCGCGCTCGCGATGTTGCAGTAGATCGATAAGCGCGTGCCACCGCTGGACGTCATCCGGCGCCTCCGCGAGCGCAGCTCCGAGTGCGCGAATCGAACGATCGAGGTGAACCGCAAGCGCGGGATGGTCGAGCTGGGACTCGTACATTTCCGCTGTGGCCTCGATCAGGGGAACGCTTGCTGGACGCGACTTGCGACGCATGTCCAGCAACGTGTCGGCGCGCCGCTGCTCGCCAAAGCGCATCAACATGGTGGCCAAACCCACCGTCGCCAAATCCAGTTCGTCTTCGGTCCGCGCAAGCTCCACCAAACGCCGACTCGCCCTGAGCGCCCGGTCGCGATTGCCAAGGTCGGCGTACACGCTTACCAGCCGCTCGATGCCCTCCCGATCATCGGGCCGAATGCCCACGGCGCGGCTGTAGGCGATTTCAGCCCGCCGCAAATCGGGCATGTGGCGCTGGTAGATCTCCCCGAGCTGGGAGAGCGCCTGATGGAGCATGCTCGGCTGTTGGCTGGTGCGCGCCAGCTCGATCAACGCGTCGGCCGCGCTCGCCCAGCGCTCCTCCGCCAGCTCGATGTCGGCCAAGCTGCGGAGCACACTGGCATTTTGCGGAGCGAGGTGGCGCGCCTTGCCCAGGGCCCTGCGCGCCGCATCCGCTTCACCCATGCTCCTGAGCAAGGCGAAGCGTTCGGCCTGAAGCTCGGCCGCCTCGACATTATCGACGCCGTGGCGCAGGCGCAGGGCGATCAGTTCCAGCAGTGCGCGCTCTTCCCCCGCCTCACGCAAGAGCCCCGCAAGCCGCGGGAAGACATCGCGGTAGGTGGGGTTCAACTCACAGGCCAACTCCAGCACATGCCGGGCACGCGCCACATCGCCAAGTTGATCCTGCCACAGCACAGCCGAGCGATAGTACATGCGCTGGGCTCGCTCGTCGGAGGGCGCAACCCGCGCGGCCGCTTCATAGGCACGGGCCGCTTCTTCGTATTCGCCGGCAAGTACGCACAAGCGCCCAAGCCGCTCGTGGATCAAGGGGTGACGAGGCGATCGTGCCGCACCGTCTCGCAGTAGCGACAGGGCGCGGGTGCTGTCCTGGGCCTCCACCCAGTCGGCCGAACGCAGCAAGAACGCGGTCGCGTCGAAGGGATGGACGAAGTGCTCGGCCTGGGCCATTGCCGCCTCCAGGGCGACGGCGATATCGCCGGCATCCACGGCCGCCGCTTCGCGCCGGCTCTGCCACCACAGGTCGTCTTCGAGACCTTCATCGTCAGTGATGGAAGCGCCTTCGCGGTAGGCGATGCGCGCATAGGCCGCTCGCTGCCGCGAGTCGTGGACGAGCGGTCCGAGCGCTCGAGCGCAGGTCACCAGCCCGTAGCGATCACCACGGCCCATCGCCAAGCGCTCGACAGCGCGCAACGCCGTCAACGACGCGGGTTCGATCTCGAGCAGGCGCCGAAAGCTCTCGATGGCAGCGCTCAAATTACCGCTGGCGACCTGCGTGAAGGCCCGCTCCTCGAGCATCTCCGACTTGAGCCTGAGGTCCTGGGCCCGAGCCAGGCGCCCCTCGTCGGCTGCGCTCAGTAGCGCCGAGTTGCCGGTTTCCTCCAGCGTGCGCTCGAGCGCCATGTCGGCGTGGGCCGCCAGCGCACCGGGGGCATCGAGCAACTCCCTGTAGAGGGCCGAAGCCCGCATCACATCCCCCGAAGCCTCTGCCTCCATCGCAGCACGCAGGGTTCCCAAAAGCCCCAACGAACGCCCCCGATAGGGCGAAAGCTCGAGCACCGGAACCGCGCCGTCCGCCTCTGCGCTACGCCGCAGGCGTTCGGCCTGCAAGACCGCGTCGTGCGGCAGCAGTTCGATGGCGTCCTTGATGAAGGTTTCCGCATCATGCGGCGAGCTGGCCGCAGCAAGTCGTGCCGCCCGAATCGAGCGGGCCGCGCGCTCACCAACATCGCTGCCGGCACCGCGGCCGAGCGCCCACTGCAGCCGCCTGCTAGCCGATGCGTCGGCGCCGCGGGCCAGCAATGCCTCAAGGCTAAAGGCCGCCGACAGATGTCCGGGGGAAGCGGCCAGTGCCAGCTCGTAGGCCTCGCGGCTGCGATCGGCGGCGCTGAGCAAATCACCGGCGGTGCTGGCGGCGTAGGCGGCGAAGTCACCCTCGGCACGACGACTGAGCTCCAACCACAAGAGCCCCGCGCCCGCCGGATCGTTTGACTCCAAGTGAAGACTGGCGATACGTGCCATGGTGGACAGGGCCGTGCCGTCGTCGCGTGCATCCACGGCGCCAGCGCCGAGTTCGGCACGGGCAAGGCTCAGGCCGATATCGCGGTCGGGTCCGGCAGCCTGGGCCGCGCGGTCGAGGGCTTCGAGCGCGAGCGGCAGGCGCCCCGCCTCGATGGCTACATCGAGCCGTAGTGACGCGACGCGCGGATCCTCGACGCCTTCCAGCAAGGCCAGCTCCGATTGCGCCTGCCCGGAATCGCCTGGGCGGGCCACAGCCTGTCGAGCTGCGGCGGCCGTGCGCTCGTCATCGCCTGTGGCCGCGGGCGAGCTGCCGTCGAAGTTCGGCTGACCTACCAGACGCACGAGCCGTTCGCGGACCAGGGCCTGGTAGGGCAGCTCCGGGGCGGCCACGGCAGCATCCGCCACGGCCTGCCACGCCGGCTCCGAACGACCGGCGCGCGCGTGCCACTGCGCCAGGTCCAGCAACCAAAGGGCGCGCCGGCTACCGGCACTGGTCCCGGCCAGCGCCGACAGCACCACGACGACCTCATCATCGCGTTCGAGGGCACGACTGAGCCTCAGGCGCAGCGTTTCACTGGGCGCGCTGGTGGTTCCGGCCAGGGCCTCGAGCGCCGCCTCCCGCTCGCCCGCTTGCGCCAGTAGCCGAGCCCGCCGCCGCTGCAGCGCATCGGCGACGGCACTGCCGGCGGGGGTCGCATCGCAGAGCTGCGCGAGCGATTCAGCGCCTGCAGATGGTTCACTGGCCGTCAATCGTACCCGCAATAGCGCCACGAGCAGCTCGCGGCCCTCGTCACGCTCGGCCGCATCGAGCAACTCGCGGGCCTCGTCGACGCGCCCAGCCCCCAAAAGCCCATGGGCCGCCGCGCCCCGCAAGCGGGCACGCGCGCCCTTCGACGGCCACAGACCCGCCACGCGCGCGAGCCCATCGGCCGCTTCGAGCCCCGCGCGCAGCGCCGCCGGCAGCAGGTCCTCGGGTAGCGCGTCATCCATGGACGTAAGCAGCTGCGATAACCGAGCGCTGCCCTCGCCGCTGCTCGCAAGCAGCTCGAAGAGCAACGCCTCGGTATAGGCGCGCTCCGCCGGCTCGAGCACGAGTTCGAGTTCGGCCTCGACCAACTCCACGGCCCGCGCCCGGTCGCCTTCGGCGATGGCCAACTTGCGCAGCTCGCGAAGAGGCAGGGGATCGCCCGAACCGTATTCCAAGGCGCGGTCGTAGAGCCTCCGCGCCTTGGCGCGCTCCCCTATACGCAACGCCACTTCGGCCGCACCACAGAGCAGTCGCCCGCGGGCCGGACCGTCGACGCGCGCAGCGATGTGCTCCATCAGGGAAAGGCGCTCGCCGAGCACCTCCGGAGCCTGCATGGCCCGAACCACCGTGCGCCGCCGGGGAATTCGAGCGCGTGCGGCGGTAGCCCCGGGATCGGAATCGACCGCCGGCGGTGGCAGCGGCGTGTGGGCGCGACCGGCGGGCGGCTCCGAGGGTGCCTGAGGCTGCCGCGACGCCGAAACGGCCTCGGTCTCGGCCTTGGCTTCAGCGGCGGCGACCACCTCGCGCTCGAGCGGCGATTGTGGGGGCGGCTCCGATTCGGCCGCTGCCTGGGCCACCAGCAAATCGCTCGCCTCCTCGGCCGCCTCCGCCTCCGGCCGCAGAGCCGACAGCAGACTGTCGATGTCATCGTCGGTGGGCGGCGGAAAGAAGCTCGGAACTCCGCGGGCTCCGAGCAGACGATCGACGACATCCGAGTCGGCGTCGGGGCTCTCGATCCAGGCCATGTCGGAAGCCATCGGCGCCTCGCCTTCGGCCGCGCCCAGCAGCTCGACTTCCGGTTGATCGGCGGCCTGTTCCTCGGCCGCAGCACCCTCTCGCAGTTCGGACATCTCCGCCGGGACGTCGTCGCTCATGGTGCAGCTTCCTCGTCGCCTTCGCTCTCCGATGCCACGTCGCTCGGCAGTGCCTGCAGCAACCAGGCGCCCAGCGCGGTGAGCATCGTGGGATGCTCGCGTACGGCATCCGGGTCCACCGGATCGGGACCGAGCACGTCCAGTACCAGGCCCGCTGGATCATCGGCGTAGCGCAGACCGGCCCGTTCGCAGATCACGCGCCCGGAAGCCAAAGCATCATCCAGACTTTGACCGTCGCCCAGGGCCTCCACGGCTTCCCGCACCGCACGCCGCCCCGATCGCCCGAGGCGCTGAACCACCCCCACCACATCGGTAGCCTCCTCGTCTTGGGAAGCCTCGACCAGCAACTGCAGTCGCCGGCGCTGCTCGGCCGGTTGCTGTCCGAGAAGCCGCCCGCAGCCGATGCGGATAGCCATCAACTGCCGGCCAAGTCGATGCCGCTCGAGCACCGACAGCTCAGCGCCGTGCTGGGAAGCCACCCGGAAGTAGACGTGCCCAGGATCTTCCTCGACCACCTCGATGCCCTCGAAGTCCTCGACGGTACGCGCACCCAGCGCCTGCAGTCCAAAGGCGACGGCAAGTGCCTGCAGCCGCCCGACCAGCGCCTGGCCGCACTCCCAGGTGGTGGGCGCCGCCGGACGCTCGGGCGTCGGGAAGACGGCGGCGCTGGCCGCAAGCAGCTCGCGACAACCCGGGGTGAGTTCATCGACCAGGGCCGTGATGGCCTCCGGGTCGATTTCGGTTCGCGGTGGAGGCAGCCGCTCGATCTTCGCGGCTTGGTCCTCGGAGGCAAAGCCCAAGGACCTCAAAACCAAGAGTGAACGGCGTGCGAGTTCGGAGTTCGCCCCCATCTCACCCAGGTACACACTCGCCAGCAGCAGATTCGAGTTATCGGGCTCGCGCGAGAGGGCCGGCCCCAGGTGCTGCACGAAGCGCAACAGCAGAGCCTCCCGCGCGTCGGCTTCGATCAGCCCGTGCAAGCCGCGCAGCGCCTCGTAGTGCAATGGCTGGGCCTCCAGGGCGGCACGATAGGCTGCCACCGCGGCCTCGCGGTCATCGAGTTCGCTCTCGAGCAACTGCGCCGCCTGGAGTTCCAGTTCCGCAGCGGCGGACCCCCGCGCCAGCAGAGCAGCCGCGCGCAGGGCCTTCGCACGCTCGCCGACGAGACCGGCACGAGCGGCCAGACGCGCCATGTGCAGCCACAGTTCCGGATCGTCGTCGACGTAGCACGCCAGGGCCGCAAGCTGCCGATAGGCGCCTTCGGCATCGTCGAGCTGGTGTTCGAGCCATGTGGCGGCATTGCGATGGGCCTCGATGCGCTGGGAGACCTCCGGTGCCAGTTCCACCACGCGCTCTAGCTCGGGCAGAGCCTCGCGGTAACGCCCAAAATTAGCCAGCAGCTCCGCACGCAACGAAAGCGCTTCCACCTCGTCCCGGTGGTCTTCGAGGTACTCCTCGACCTCGCCCAACGCCTCTTCTTTCCAGCCCATGGCGCGCAGCACCCAGGCCCGCTCCAGGCGCAGCTCCGCACGGCGCTCCGGATCGTCGGGAAGCATCTCCAGCAATTCGTAGAGGCCGGCGAAGTCCCCCCGTGCCGCGATCAAATCGTGTAGATGATCAAAAGCGCTGGGACGACCGGGTTCGGCCTCGAGCGCCTCCCGCAGCAGCTGCTCGGCTTGGACCGAATCGCCCAGCTCACCATCTAGCACCTGGGCGATTTCCTCGAGCAGCGCGGCCTTTTCGGGGCCCTCGCAGAGATTGGCCAGGCGCCGCGAAGTGGCCATCAGCTGTTCCCAATCGCCCAGCGCCCGCGAGGCCATGCGCAGCACCTCCAGCGCGGCAGGCTCGCCCTTCTGCTTGGAAAGCACCCGCCGTGCCGCATCGGCAGCCTCCCGGCTGCGGCCGGCGGCCAAAAGCGCGCGGGCCCGCGCCAGCGACAGCGGCAGGGCGCTTTGCTCGCCCGTGTGGGCGATGCGACCGAAGAGGGCACGGGCGCGGACCTCGGGGTCATCTCCTGCCGACAGGGTCTCGTCGAGCGCCAGCTGCGCGGCCAGAGACGACGGCGCCTGGGCCGCCAGCTCCAGCGCCCGCAGCAGCGCGTCGTCGGCCTCCCCGCGCCCGCCCTCGATCAACTGACAGCGAATCGCATGAAGCACCAGGCCGGCGCCCTTGGCCCCCTCTCCCAGATCCGCGTGGGCCGCGACGCCGAGCAGTGCATCGGCCCGATCGCGACCACCGGCCGCGGCGCGTAGGCCGACCAGGGCGGGCAACGGATCGTCATCATCTGGCGCCGCTTCCGACGTGGGCGGCAGCCCGGGCGTGTCGGCCGAAGCGGCCGACGCCAGCAGGCGGTCGGTCGCGAGCAACCCCGCGAGTTCACCCTCGAGCTGCGCTTCGAGCAGCGCCCGGGCCCGCTCCACCGCAGTCGCGTCGGCTCCAGCACCGAGCCACACGCCCAATGCCGCAGCCACGGAGCTGCCATTGCTTGCGAGCAAGGCCTCGAAGCCGCCCCCAGGGTCAGCCCCCAGGGCCGCGCGCGTTTCGGCCCGCTCCAGGCGCGCCGCAGCAGCCGCCGCCCGCAACTCCTCGGGCAGCTCCGAAGCGCCCCCCCCGGTCGCATCCGCCAGGCCGTCGAGCGCCTGCTGCCACAGTTCGGCATCCGCCTGATCCTCGGCCAGACGCAGCAAGCCCCAGCGCGCCGACAGCGAGTTGGGCGCGTGTGCCACGGCCTCGCGCAACAGCTTCAGGGCCACGCCCGGGTCGTCCGCCGCAGCAGCCGCCGCCTGCAACAGCGAGCGCTCGCGCTCCCGCGCACTGCCATGCTCCGACGCCGCGCGTTCGAGCAACTCGGCCGCCATCGCAGTCTCACCCCGGGCGAGCAAGAGTTCCTGCAGCGCCGAAAGCGCCCAGCGATGATCGGGCGTGTGGACCAGGGCGGCGCGCAGGTCGCGCTCGGCTGCCTCCTGGTCGCCAGCGCGCAGCTCTGCCCGGGCCGCTGCACAGAGATGGCCGCCGGCGCTCACACCGTCACCAGCCTGCTCGGCCAACACGCGATGGGCGCGCGCCAGCAGCGCTGGACGCTGTTCCCGGGCGCCGACGACCCACGCCAGGTCGGCCGCCCAGCGCGCGCTGTCCGCCCCCGCGAGCGCCGCCTCCAGGGCCGCCGCCCGTTCCCGTCCGGCGCGTCCCAGAAGCCACATGCGCTGTAGTTCGAGCAACGCCCGCTCCGCGCTGGGCAATGCCTCGCAACCCGGACCTTCGAGGATCTCCTGAAGCACGGCGAGGGGCGTGGCCGGGTCACTCGCGCGCAGCGCCACCGCATGGCGTTCGTGCAACAAGAGGCGTCTGAGGGCCGCGGCCTCGCCGAGCGGGGGCTGCTCCGGCGCGAGTTCGGAACACAGCTCGATGGCCTCTCCGAGCCAGCCATGGGCCTGCTCGAATTCGCCGTCGGCCACGGCCAGACGCGCCGCACGCAGAAGATGACGCGCCCGCGTCAGCCCGGTGTGGCCGTAGGCGCGCTCCACCAAATGCTCGCACAAAAGCCCCAGAAGGCCCCGCTCTAGCAGCGCATCCTCGAAGCTTGCCAGGGCCGCAGCCGAGCGGCGATCGGCCAGGACCGCCCCACGCAGCGCCTCCAACTCCCCATCAGAGTCACCCAGGGCCCTGCGCAGGACCGCGATCTCGGTGAGCAGGAGCGCGCGGTCGCCACCGGGCAGCTCCAGTTCCAGGAAGGCCTCCAGGTCGGCGCAGGCGCGTTCGAGGTCGCCCTGCTGGCGGTGGAGTTGGTGCCGCTCGACGCGGCACAGGGGGTCGTCGGGCACCAGTGAAAGCGCGCGATCGTAGGCGGCCATGGCCGCGGCCGGACGGCCCAGGCGCCCGGCTTCGAGCGCCCCCAGCTGCCGAAGCAGGGCGGCGGCGCGACTGCGCGCCCAGGGCTCCTCGGTCTGCGTGGCCAGCCGCTCGGCCCGCCGACACAGGGCCAAAAGCGCCTGGCCCTGCTCTTCGGCGCGACCGCCCTCGCGCGCCATGCGCTCGAGCTGCTGCAGCACACCGAGCGACTCGACCCCCACGTCGGCCGCGGCTTGCACCTCCACGAACGCCGCCTCGCGCTCACCCTGGCGCTCGAGCTGCAAACCCAGCTCGAGCCTGAGCAGGGCCTCGAGCTGGGGATCGGTGGTGGCCTCGGTGCGCACGCGCAGGGCCCGATCGGCGGCGCCGAAGTCACCGCGACCGCGGGCCTCCAGCTCCAGCATATGAGCGGCCATCAGGCAGCTGGGGTCAGCCCGCAGCGCCGCCTCCCAGGCGCGCTGCGCAGCGGCCCGATCGCCCAGCTCATCCCAGGCCAAAAGCCCGGCCTCCACCAGGGCCCGCGCCCGGTCGACCGGCACCGGCGTCAGATCGGCAAAGCGCCGGTAGCCCGCCTCCGCAAGCGCCGAGCGCCCCAGGCGCTGGCACAGCGCGGCATGGGCCCACAGCGATGGCAGGAGCCGCGGCCACAGTGCGTTGGCCTTCTCATAGTGCTCGAGAGCGGGCTCGCTTTGCCCCATCCGCCGCTCCAGCAGCGAACCTATCTCGTAGTGAAAGGCGGCGCGCGCCCGCGGTTCCTCGAAGGCTGCGAGGTCCCGCTCCAGCGTGCGCACTCGGGCCTGCGCCGAGACTTCGGGAGGAAGCTTGGGTGGCGGCTTTTGTGGCATCGGCGAAGCAGCGGCCATCATTGCACAATCCCCATCACTTGTGCGCCCCCGTGCACAGCCGGAGCGGCGACACCGGCGCGCCCGCGAGCCCCGCTTTCGGCCTCGCCCGGTGCTGAACGGATTTACCAGCCGAAGCAGCCGAGGCAGGAGCCCGCGGCGGTTGAAAAGCCCCGGGTGGAGCGCTACATGCCTGGGCGCATGGGCCGCTCCCTCTCACGGCCCGGAAAGGAACGGCCCGTGGGCAGCAACGGCGACAGCGGAGTGCAAGAGCGAGATCGCCCGTGGATCATGCGCACCTACGCCGGTCACAGCACGGCCGAGGCCTCCAATGCGCTGTACCGGAGCAACCTGGAAAAGGGCCAAACCGGTCTGAGCGTGGCCTTCGATTTGCCCACGCAGACCGGCTACGACCCCGATCACCCGCTGTCGCGCGGTGAAGTGGGCAAGGTCGGCGTGCCGGTCTCCCATCTGGGCGACATGCGCAAGCTCTTCGACGGACTGCCGCTCGAGCAGATGAATACGTCGATGACGATCAACGCGACGGCGCCCTGGCTCCTGTCGCTCTACATCGCGCTGGCCGAAGAACTGGGCGTCGACCGCACGCGCCTGATGGGCACCACGCAAAACGACCTGATCAAGGAATACCTCTCGCGGGGTACCTACATCGTGCCGCCGGCAGCCTCGCTGCGGCTGACGGCCGACATGGTTGCCTACACGGTCAACGAAGTGCCCAAATGGAACCCCGTCAACATCTGCAGCTACCACCTGCAGGAGGCCGGGGCGACGCCCGTTCAGGAGCTGGCCTATGCGTTGGCCACGGCCATCGCCGTGCTCGACGCCGTTCGCGACGGCGGTCAAGTGGCCCCCGAACAAATGCCCCGCGTGGTCGGGCGCATCTCGTTCTTCGTCAACGCCGGCATCCGCTTCGTCGAAGAGATGTGCAAGATGCGAGCCTTCGTGCGGCTGTGGGATCGCATCACCTCCGAGCGCTACGGCGTCGAAGATCCCAAGTACCGGCGCTTCCGCTACGGCGTCCAGGTCAACTCCCTGGGACTGACCGAGCCACAGCCCGAAAACAACATCATCCGCATCGTGCTCGAGATGCTGGCGGTGACGCTGAGCAAGGACGCACGGGCGCGGGCGGTGCAGCTGCCTGCCTGGAACGAAGCGCTGGGCCTGCCCCGCCCCTGGGACCAGCAATGGTCGCTAAGGGCCCAACAAATCCTGGCCTACGAAACAGACCTGCTGGCCTTCGGCGACCTCTTCGACGGCAGCCCCGTGGTCGAAGCCAAGGTCTCCGACATGGCCGAGGCCGCCTGGACCGAGATCCAGGAGATCCTGTCGCGCGGTGGTGTGGTCGAGGCCGTCGAGAGCGGCTACCTCAAGCAGCGCCTGGTGGAGTCCAACGCCGAACGCCTGCGCGCCATCGAAGCCGGCGAGCAAGTGGTGGTCGGCGTCAATCGCTACCAACAGGGCGCCGAATCACCCCTGACCCGCGACCTGGACTCCGCGATTCTGAAGGTCGACCCGGCGGTCGAACAAAAGGCCATCGACGGCATCGCCGAAGCGCGCGCGGCACGCGACGAGCAGGCGGTGCAGCAGGCCCTCACCCAACTCGAAAGCGCCCTGCGTGCGGGCAAGAACGCCATGCCCGCCTCGATCGCGGCAGCGCGCGCCGGAGCCACCACCGGCGAATGGGGTCAGGTGTTGCGCGCCGCCTTCGGCGAGTACCGCGCCCCGACCGGCGTGGCGGCCGCGCGCGTCAGCGGCAGCGCGGCCGGCGGCGTCGTACGCGTGCGCGAGCGCATCGCGGCGCTAGAGCAAAGCCTGGGCCGCCGCCCCAAGATGCTGGTGGGCAAGCCGGGCCTCGACGGCCACAGCAACGGCGCCGAACAGATCGCGCTCAAGGCCCGCGACGTGGGCTTCGAGGTCGTCTACGAAGGCATCCGTGTCACCCCCAAGCAGCTGGTGGCTTCGGCACTCGAAGAGGGCGTGCACGTGATCGGCATCTCGATCCTCAGTGGTTCTCACATGGAGTTGATCCCCGAAGTGCTCGAGCTGGCGCAGCAGTCCGGCATCGGCGACGTCCCCATCGTGGTGGGCGGCATCATTCCCGAGGCGGACGCCGAACGGCTGCAACAGCAGGGCATCGCGCGCGTTTACACGCCAAAGGACTTCGAGCTCGACGCCATCATGGGCGACATCGCCGAACTCATCGCCACGCGCGCCAGCGCCGCCGATGCCGACGCCTGAGCAGCGGGCCGGCTCGGTCGCGGCCGGGGTCGCGGCCGGCGACAAGCGTGCGGTGGCCGCCGCCCTAAACCTGATCGAGGACCGCCGACCCCAGCGCCAGGCGGCCATCGAGGCGCTGCTGGCCCAGCTTGCGGAGCGGCCCAAGATGCAGCGCATCGGCCTGACCGGCCCCCCCGGCGTCGGCAAGAGCACGCTGGCGGCGGCCCTGGCCCGCGAGCTGCGCACGCGGCAGCGCTCGGTGGGCGTGCTGGCGGTCGACCCCTCCTCGACGCGCTCGGGCGGGGCGCTTTTGGGCGACCGCGCGCGCATGTCCTTCGACCCGGAGGATACGGGCCTATTCGTGCGCTCGCTGGCCACCGCCGGCGACACCGGCGGCCTCGCCTACGCGGCCCATGCCGTGGTGACGGTGCTGTCGGCGGCCTACGACTGCGTGCTGGTGGAGACCACCGGCGTCGGCCAGACCGAGACCGACATCGAGCATGTGGTCGACACCATCTGCCTGGTGGTCCAGCCCGGCTCGGGCGACGTGCTGCAATTCATCAAGGCGGGAATCATGGAAATCCCGGATATCCTGGTGGTCAACAAGGCCGACCACGGCATCCTGGCCCAACGCGCGGCGGCCGACCTGGCCGGCGCCCTGGAGGCCCTGCGAGGGGTGGGCGTGCAGGGCGGCAGCGAAGGCTGGCGCGTGCCCGTGGTATCCACCAGCGCCCGCGATCACCGCGGTATCGACGACCTCTGCGACCAGCTCGACGCCCACCGGATGGCCGCCCCGGCCGAAGCCCAACGCGCGCGCCGGCTGGCCGGGGAAGTGCACTGGTCCCTGAACCTGCTGCAGCGCCGCCACGGCGAGTACGCCATCGAGCGCCTCGGCGGCCGCGCCGAAGTCGCACGACGGGCCAGCGAGGCGATCGCGGGCGGCCGGGCACCGCTGAGCGTGGCCGCGGAGCTGGCGCGGGCCTATCTGATGGCCATGGGCGAGTCCCCGACAGCAGGTGCTTGAATGCGCCCGGGTGGGTCTGCGTCGGAGGCAGGAGCCATCAAATCTCCGATCGGCGACAGGAATGGGACCGTAGGGACTTGATCCTTTGTCCCAAGGACTGTACGTAATGTACACAGCAAAGCCACATTGGAGCCGTCCGTGTTTCGGGACACATTGTTCCGAAGCCCAGCCACAAGGAAGTCTGCCCATGGGTCGTCGTAGCCTCTTCCTCACCGCACTTTTGGCCGCCATTTGCAGCCACTGGAGCCTCGCCGAGGCCCAGGATCAATCGGCGGTGCGCCGCCTGACCAAGCACGGCAATCTCTCGGCGGGTGCCGCCAAGGGTCTGGCCAATGACGTCTCCGAGCGCATGAAGCGCGCCGCCGGCATGACAAACACCAACGACCCGCTGCGCATGGCCGTCAGCCAGGCCCTCTTCGGCACGCCGGTGCCGGGCAACCAGATGGCGGCTGCCAAGGTACGCCTCAGGCTCTATGCGGGCCTGAACGACTGGGCCCTCGACAACATCTTCAAGGCCCAGCCCGGCGCCATCGGCAGCTGCCAACGCGCGCTGCAACTGGCGCCGAATCAGTGCGCTGCCCTGGTCGCGGCCGGTGGGCGCACGACCTTGGCCGACGCCCAGCGTAGGGGCGGCGGTGCTGCACCGGCCGCCGGCGGCTATGGAGCCCGCCCCCAGCAGGGCTTCGGACAGCGCCCCGCCTTCGGACAACAGCCGCGCCCAGCCTACGGCCAGCAGCCGCGCCCAGCCTACGGCCAGCAGCCGCGCCCAGCCTACGGCCAGCAGCCGCGCCCAGCCTACGGCCAGCGCCCGCCCATGCAGCAGCCGCGCCCGGCCTACGGCCAACCTCCCCCCGTGCAGCAGCCGGCCCCGCGCCCGATGGCCCGCCCGACACAGCAGCCGGCCCCGCGCCCGATGGCTCGCCCCGCGGCTCCTCGCCAGCCGCAGATGAGCGCGGCCGAGCGCAAGGCGGCCTACAAGCGCAAGCGCGAGGAGTACCTGGAGCGCAAGCGCCAGGAGATGGAAGCGCGCAAGGCCAAGGTCGTGGCGACGGCGGGCGGCACCGAGCGCGCCGATCGCGGCCCCACCAGCGCCGCAGAAGCCGAGGCCGCGGGCCTGCCGGCCCCCAAACCGGCGCCGAGCGCGACCGCTTCGGCGGCGCCCGCTGCGGCCGAGCCGGAGCCGGCCGCAGCCCCAGCGCCCAAGAAGAAGGCCAAACCCACGCTCGACGAGGGCTTCCTCGGTGACCTGCTCGCCGACCCGCTGGGCGGCGGCGGCAAATAGGCGCACGCACAGGGCCCCCACCCGGGGGGCCCTTCCTGCGGCTACCCCTTGCTGGGCATCAGCAGCCAGTAGTCCAAGTCCAGCACCACGTTCGAGTGGTAGCTCTGGCGGCCGTCTTTTTCGACCTTCAGCGAGAGTTCTTCACGCGTGGGGTCCAGGTTCTTGACCGCCACCAGACGCAGTCTGAGGGCACCCACGTCGCTGCGGCCCGGCAGCGCGGCGCGGTCGAGCACCTCGCTATAGGCGAAGATGGTGTCGCCGGCGAAGGTCGGATTGCTGTGGGTGCCGCCGTTGAAGGCCAGGATTCCCAGCGCATTGGAGAGGCCGTTGAAGGTCAGCGCCCGCGCCACGCTGATCACGTGACCGCCGTACATCAGGCGCCGGCCGAAACGCGTATCCTTGGCGCCATGCCCGTCGAAGTGCACCTTGGCGGTGTTCTGGTAGAGGCGCGTGGCGATGGCGTGCTCGGACTCTTCGATCGTCATGCCGTCCACGTGGTCGATGCGCTCACCCTTCTCGTAGTCCTCGAAGAAAGCCCGCCCCCCGGAGGGCCAGCTTTCGTAGCGCTCGAGGGTGAGCCCCGCGGGCACCACCAGATCCCCAACCGCCACCTCTGAAGGCATGGCGGGCGCGTCGGCGGCGCCGGTCGGCGTCTGCGGATCGCGCTTGTTGACCATCACCCAGCGATAGAACTCCAGCACGCGCTCGCCGCGCTGGTTGTCGCCGGTGGTGCGGACCCAGACGACGCCGTTTTGCCCGCTGCGGTTTTCCTTCTTGCCCATCACCTCGGAAACCGAACGCACGGTATCGCCGGGGTAGACCGGAGCCAGAAAGCGCAGCCCCGCGTAACCGAGATTGGCAACCGCGTTGAGCGAGACGTCGTTGACCGTCTTGCCAAAGACCATGTGGAAGACCAGCAGATCGTTGACCGTCTCGCGTCGGTAGCCCAGTGAGCGGGCGTACTCGGCCGAGCAGTGGAGCGGAAAGCGGTCGCCGGTGAGCCCGACGTAGAGCGAGCAATCGCCTTCGGTAATGGTGCGCGGAACGGCGTGAACCAGCCGCGCTCCCGGCTCGAAGTCTTCAAAGAAATTCCCGGGGTCGGTCTTTTGAACCATCTTGCCTTGCCTTGCCTTTCCGACCCGCGAAGCCTCGAGCTGCCGGGGTCGGTTCAAACCGACCGGCGCTCTATCAAAGTGCCCCAAGACCGGCAACCACAGCGCAGATCGCGGCCCCCGGGTTCAAGCTCTGATGCAGCTCCGCGCCCACGGGCACACCACGCAGGGGCGTTCAGGCCCCGGAGGCTGCAGCCGCGATGCGCTCAGCCTCGCGCGTGCGTCCCAGGGACCGATAGCAAGCCGACAGCACGTGCAGGGCCGCGGCTTCGCCGGCCGCCTGCCGCCCGTGGCGCGCCTGGGAGAGGGCATCGAGGGCCAGGCGGATCGCCTCCAGGGCGTCGCCGGCCTGCAACTGCACCAGCGCCGCGGTCAACCCGTGGCGCGGATCGGGGCGCCCACCGCCGTTGCCATCGTAGGCCCGCTCCAGGGCTCGCCGGGCCGCCGCCAGGTCGCCACCGGCCAGCTTCGCGATGGCCGTCAACCGCTGGGCTGCACTGCGGCCCCAACCGGCCACCACGGCACCATCGAGGGCATCCTCGGCGGCCTGGGCGTCGCCCACCGAGAGCGCCGCGATGGCCGAGCCGACGGCATGGGCCACGGGCGGAGCCGACGGCGGCAGCGAGACCGGTGGCGGCCGCTCACTGAGCATGGGCGGTTCGCTGTCGCCTCCCAGGGTCGCGGTGGGATCGAGACCGGCTACCACATCCCGCGCGCGTTCCTTCACGAGTTCGGAGTCATCCCGCTTCATCGCCAGCGCCGCCAGCCGCACGGCGCTGCGCTCGAAGCCGTGATGGCGGGCAGCCTCGGCCGCATCCAGGATGGCGTTGGCCGCTTCACCGCCGCGTCCCGCGGCGCGCAGGTAGACCGCCCGCTCCGCGGCGCCGAATGCGTGCGGCCCCAGGGATTGGAGTTCGGCCGTGAGATGGCTCGCCACCACGCCCTCCAGCTCGGCCGCCCGGGCCGGGGCCATGGTGTCCTGGACGACATTCCGGATCGGCATCTCGAGCGCTCCGAGCCGCCCGTCGGCGTCCAGCCATCCCTCACGCCGCAGCCCCTCAAGCCCCTGCCGCAGCTCGCCCGCATCCACGGCGCCCAGCTCCGCCATGCGCTGCACCACCGACGGCCCACTGCCCAGCGGCGCGACGCACAGGGTCTCGAGCGTGCGGCGCGCCGGCGGCGGCAGCCCGGCGAGGCACTCGCGCAGCAGCGCTTCGGTGGGGATCGGCCGCGTCGCATACCGGGGCGCGGTGCGAAAGCGCACGCCTTCGGGCCCGGCGATCAAGTCGCCGGCGCACAACATGGTGCGCACCGCCACCAGCAGATCCTGCAGGCCAGGAGCCGCCAGCTGCGCCACGCGGCGCACCAGGTCATCGGTCTCGTCGCGATCGAGCAGCCCGGCGACGACGCGCTGCTTCTGCGCCTCGGACAGCGGCTCGAGCGGCAGCTCGGCATAGTCGCCCAGCATGGCCAGCTGCGGCGGAATCGGCGCGCCCTCATCGAGCACCAGCAACAGGGCGCAGCCGTTTTCGTCGGCGTCCATGATCACCTCGGTGATCGCCAGCAGACTGGCCGCATCGACACCATCGACGGCTTCGAGCACGATCCAGGCACCGGGGAAGCCCTCGACCAGCCCCGACAGCGCCTCGCCCACCGTATGATGGTCGTGGCCGCCGCCGCGCCGCAGCGACAGCAGCGGTTCGCACGCCTCCGGCACCGCCAACGCGCCCCCCAGATCGACCCGGCGCAGGGCCACCTGCAGCGCCGAAAAGGGCTGCAGACCGCCGTCCCTCGGCGCGCACGGCAGCAGCAGCGGCGGCGACAGCTCGGCCCGCAGGCGCTCGATGCAATCCAGGGCCGCCACCCGATCGGAGGTCCGCAGCAAAAGCCGCGGCTCGCTCGCCTGCAGCACCGCCAGCGCCTGGCGCCGATCGAAAACCGCCCCCGCTGGCAACGCCGGCGCCGGCAAGCCGTAAATGGCGCTGCGACAATCGCGGCGGTAGGGCTGGGCCAGGTCGACCGCCTCCCCGCGCACACGCCCGGCCTTCAGACTGCGTGCAAAAAGCAGCCGCTCCTCGAGTTCCCCGTAGGCGCCCGCATCGAGCACCAGCTCACCGGCCGCTGCGCGATTGGACAAGAGCTGGGCCCGGTCGAGCACCGCGCCCTCGAGGGCCTCACCGCTGCGAGCGATGGGCCCGAGCGCCAGGGCGATGGCCACATCCAGCTCCTCGGCCTCCTCGCGCGCCTCGGCCAGAAGATCGATGGCCAGCTCCACCGCGTCGTCGAGTTCGGAAGCATCGAAAGCGGCGCACACGCAGGCACCGGCCCGCAAGACCAACTCGCCGCCAGCCACCACGGCCCGCGTGGCCACCTGCTGCCCCCAGCGGGCGGCCTCCCGGGCAAAGTCGGCCTCGGAGGCGGCGCGATGCCAAAGCAAAAGTCGCTTCTCCTGCTCTGCCCGACCGCCCTGCGCCATCGCTCACGCACCCCAGCCACGGTCAGCAGCCCTGTCGGCTACGCCTCTATTAACCCTCTTCAACCCGACGTTTGAGTTCGGCGAGTTCGTCCTCGACCTCGGATTGCGCGCTGCTCTGCTCGAGTTCACGAAAGCGCGCCTCCAGCTGGGCTTTCTTGACATCATCGAGCACCGACGCGGCTTCCACCTCGGACTCCAGGGCGTCGACGCGCTCGGTCAGCCGCTCCAGCTCACCAAAAGCGCCGCCGCCGAGGGAACTGGCAGGCTGCGCGCCGCCAGCCTCGCGAGCGCTGCGCACCTGGGAAGCCAGGGCAGCCTTGCGTGCCCGAAGCTCGTCGGTTTTGTGCTCCAGCTCGGCCAGCGTGGACTTCATGCGCGCGGCCACCGTCTCGCTGGCGCGGGCCTGATCGCGCTTCTGCTCGGCCTTGCGCCGGGAGGCGAGCTTCTGTTTGAGGGCGTCGCGCGCAAGGGCGTCGTCGCCGCTCTTGACCGCCAGCGCCGCGCGCTGCCCCCAGCGTTCGGCCTCAGCCGCCTCGGTCTCGGCCTCGGTGCTCAAGCGCTTGGAGGCGGCCATGGTCTCCACCAACTCGCGCTTGGCCTGCTTGAGACCCCCCTCCATCTCGCGGATGGTCTGGCTGATCAAGGAATCGGGATCTTCGGCCCGATCGACGAGCGCGTTCATATTCGAACGGACGACCTGCGTCAGGCGGTTGAAGATTCCCATGGTGACGCCAACACGAGCGTTCCACGACGCCGACCCCTTGTAAAGAGTCGCAGACGCCCCCTGGCAGGAAGCGCCGCCAGGCTTCGTGGGCCCGGGTGAGTCGGTTATGCTCGCGCCGTGCTACGCGACGCGACCTTCGTGATCACCGGCGGCGCCGGTTTCATCGGTACGGCCCTATGCGCCCGCCTTTTGCCCCACAATCGCGTGCGGGTCTTCGACAACCTCAGGCGCAACGCACTGCAGCGGACCGGTCTGCTCGACGATCCCAACCTGGAGCTCGTCGTCGGCGACGTGCGCGACTTCGACGCGCTCAAATCCGCCATCGACGGTGCCGATTACGTGGTCCACATGGCCTCCATCGCCGGCGTCGACACCGTGATCAAGCATCCGGTCGCCACCATGGAGGTGAGCCTCGAGGGCACGCTCAACGCGCTTCGTGCCGCCCGGGCCTCGGGCGGCGTGCGCCGTTTCATCGACTTCTCCACCAGCGAGGTCTTCGGCAGCTACGCCTTCCGGGTGCGCGAAGCGGACGTGACCAGCTTGGGCGCGGTCGGCGAAGCGCGCTGGACCTACGCGGTCTCCAAGCTCGCCACCGAGCACCTGGCCCACAACTACTACCGCGAGTTTGAACTCCCCACCTGCTCGATCCGCCCCTTCAACATCTACGGGCCCGGTCAGGTGGGCGAGGGCGCGATCCACGCCTTCGTAGTCCGCGCCCTGCGCAACGAAGCGCTGACGATCCACAACGAGGGCGACCAGATCCGCTCCTGGTGCTACATCGACGACATCGTGGACGGCATCATGCTCTGCCTCGAGAAGGACGAGGCCGTCGGCGAGTCCTTCAACATCGGCAATCCCCGCAGCACCGTCACCATCTACCAGCTGGCCAAGCTGATCGTGCAGCTGGCCGGCAGCAGCTCCGAGCTGCGCTTCGTCGAGTGGGACTTCCCGGACGTGGAGCTGCGCGTGCCCGAGATCAAAAAAGCCGAGCGCGCCCTGGGCTTTCACCCCAAGGTGGACCTGGATGTGGGACTTCAACATACCCTGAACTGGTACCGGGGAAAGCAGGGAAGCGCCCCAGTGCCACCCCCAGAGCCGCCCCCCCCCGCCACCTCGTAGCCCCCAGCCTTCGACGCGGCCGCGGTCGTCGGCGCTTTACCGCTGGGTGTGAGCCCGGCCATACTTTATGCTCGCGTCAATGGCCGGGACCTTCCCTTGAACGACGTCGCCCGCAAGATCATCGACCTCGCCGACATTCGCGCCGATGGCTGGTTTGAGCAGCTCGGCGAGGACATCGCCGACTTCGAACAGCTATGTCAGGTCATGGGCCGGCGCTTCGTCGCCTTCTCCTTCATCGCCAGCGTCCGCATTAGCGCCATCGCCTATGACCCGCAGGCACCCCACACCTCGCTGGTGGACTTCAGCATCGGCGACTCCGAAGAGATGCAGCGCATGACGCTGGCGGACCTGCGCGAGCGCCTCGGCTCGGCCTTGCTGTCACCGGACGAGAGCCCCGAACCCCTGGACAACGACCCGCGCACCGAAGAGATCCGCCAGTACATCGGACGGCGCTACCTGCTGCTGGCGCCGATCTTCGGCATCCGCCTGGAGTCGCTGGAGCTGGGCGGTAGCGAGCCGCTCTTGCACCTCGACCTGGGACATCGCAGTGAAGTGGTGGGCGCGACAGGCCTTCGCGATCTGCTGCACAACGCGATCCGCTCCGAGGTGGCCCGGGTTCGCCCCAACCAGCCCTTTTCCATCGACTTCAAAAAGGTCCCGCTGGCCGAAGCCGCCAACGACGAGGGCAACTACGACGAGACCATCGCGCTGCTGGGCGCCTGGCCGGGCCCCCTGTCCATGTTCCTGCGCACGCCCCAGGGTCAGGCCCTGGGACCAACAGAGCGCTCCAAACTGGTGCGCGCCCTGGGCGCCCTGGGCGAGGCCTATGTTTACAAGGGCCAGGCCGACTGGGCCGAGGACGTCCTGCGCCTTGGCATACAATTCGGCCAAGAGCTCGCAGCCTCGGCCCCCCTCTTCGGCATCCTGGGGCGCACTCGCGTCAGCGCCCGCCGCTACGGCGAAGCCATCGGCCTGCTGCGCCGGGCGCTGGCCCTGGGAGGCGACGAGGCAGAGATCCTGCCCGAACTGGCGCGCTCCTTCGCGGCCCGTGGCCGCCACGTGGCGGCCATGGCCTGCATCGACCGCGCCCTGGCGTGCGGTGCCGATCCACTGAACACCGAAGCCCTCGCCGCGAGCGCGCGCGAAGCGTTGGGCGACGCGTACCTGCGCTTACACGAGTACCTCGAATCCGAACCTGATTGACCGGGCTTGGGAGAGCCCAGCCGACGCGTCGCCGCGGTAGCCAGGGAACCCGAGACAGCGGTAGCATTGTGCGATGGCCCGCTTCCTTCTCGCGATCGACCAGGGGACGACCGGCTCAACGGCGATGGTCGTCAGCGAGTCGGCGGAAGTTCTCGGGCGCGCATCGCAGGAGTTTCCCCAACACTTCCCCGAACCCGGCCTGGTCGAACACGACGCCGACGAAATCTGGGCCAGCGTCGAAGTCGCCATTCGCGGTGCGCTGGAAGCCGCCAGCGTCACCGCGAGCGACTGCGCCGGCATCGGCATCACCAATCAACGTGAGACCACACTGCTGTGGGAGCGCGCGAGCGGCAAGGCCATCGCCCGCGCCATCGTGTGGCAGGACCGGCGCACGGCCGCAAGCTGCGCCGAGCTGCGCAAGGCCGGCCACGAGGCGCTCTTCCGCGAACGCACCGGGCTCGTACTCGATCCGTACTTCAGCGGCACCAAGATCGAATGGCTGCTCGACCACGTGCCGGGCGCCCGGGCGCGGGCCGAGGCCGGCGAGCTTGCCTTCGGCACCATCGACAGTTTTCTCGTCCATCGGCTCAGCGGCGGGGCGCTGCACCTGACCGACGCCACCAACGCCTCGCGCACCCTGCTCTACGACATCCGCGAGGGTCGCTGGGATCGCGAGCTGATGGCCCTGTTGCGGGTGCCGGAAGCTCTGCTGCCCGAGGTGCGGCCGAGTTCCGAGGTCTATGGCCACACGCGCGACCTCGAAGTTCTGCCCGACGGCATCCCCATCGCAGGCATCGCTGGCGACCAGCAGGCGGCGCTCTTCGGCCAGACGTGTTTTCAGGTGGGCGACGCCAAATGCACCTATGGCACCGGCGCATTTCTGCTGATGAACACCGGCGAGCGCGCGGTGGCCTCCGACCACGGGCTTCTGACCACGGTGGCCTGGCGCATCGGCGACGCGACCACCTACGCCCTGGAGGGCAGCGCCTTCGTGGCCGGCAGCGCCGTGCAGTGGCTGCGCGATCAGCTGGGCTTGATCGAAAAGGCCTCCGACGTCGAAGCCCTGGCCGCGCGCGTGCCCAGCTCCGAGGGTGTCGTCTTCGTGCCCGCACTGACGGGCCTGGGCGCCCCCCACTGGGATCCCGATGCGCGCGGCCTGATCTGCGGCCTCACCCGCGGCAGCTCCGCCGCCCACATCGCCCGCGCCACCCTGGAAGGCATCGCCTTTCAAATCACCGATCTGGTCGAGGCCATGGCGCAGGACGCCGGACGACCGCTGTCGCGCCTGCGGGTCGACGGTGGCGCCTCGAACAACGCACTCTTGATGCAGTTTCAAGCCGATCTGCTGGCCGCGGCCATCGATCGCCCCAGCTGCGTCGAAACCACCGCCCTCGGCGCAGCCTACCTGGCCGGCCTGGCGGTCGGCATTTTTGACAGCCAGGACACGGTGGCCAAAGTTCATCGTATCGAACGCTGCTTCGAGCCGACCATGGCCGAAGCAGCACGCGAGGAACACCGCGCGCGCTGGCGCGAGGCGGTGGCCAGGGCACGGACCGCTCAGGGGGCGGCGTAAGCGAAGGCAGGCTCGAACCCATGAAGGCCAATAACAGCGAAAGCGGCGAAATCCGCGAAGTTCCGATCGCCTGGGAGACCCTCGAAGACGCCTTCGAGAACAACGCCCCCGAGGTCCACAGCTACATCAACCTGGTGTCAGGCGACGTGATTCGCGTGGTCGACGGCATCGCCGACCCTGCGGTGCACGCGCGCATCGCCAACGACGCCTCCTACATGCGCATCGACCCCGTCTCCTCGCGCGAGCAATACCGCTGGATGGAGCACTTCATCGCCACCGTCACCGAGCCGGAGCTGCGCCAGCGCCTGGTCACCGCCATCGACGGAAAAGGCGCTTTCCGCCGCTTCAAAGACGTACTGATGGCCTACCCGGTCGATCGCGAGCGCTGGTTTTCCTTCCGCTCCGAGCGCCTGCGCACGGCCATGGAGGCCTGGCTGGAGGCCCACGGCATCCGCGGTGTCGAACGCTCCAAGTGGCCGGTGCCGACACCCGAACAGGTCAAGGTTCAGACCCGCGATCCGGAGCGCGGCAAAGCCCGTCGCGGACGCGCCGAAGCGGCCGAGGCCACGCGCGGACGCTGCCGGGAGTTGATCGATCTGCTGCCGGTGCGCGAGCTCGACATGGCGGCCGAGTTCCTGGAGTTTCTGCGCTCGCGGCGACCGATGCCGCGCGCCCAGGCCCGCCCCGCACCGGCCCGCGGCGAGGGGGCGCACGAGGGGGCGCAGGTCGGCGACAACGACAATGACTACGACGACAACGGCGCGCCCGACGACGGCGACGACTGCGATTGAGCCACAACGGTAGTGGCCGAGTGCATCGCTCAGCTCCTGCCGTAGAAGTCGTAGACCGCGGTCGAGCGCTGCTGCGTTCGGTATTCGCTGGGTGTCATGCCATACCAGCGCTTGAAGGCGCGATGAAAGGCCGGCGGATGTGAGAAGCCGAGGCGGAAGGCCACCTCGGAGACATCGAGCTCGGGCTGGACGAGCAGGCGATGGGCGGCCTCGCGCCGAACTTCGTCCTGGATCTGACTATGGGAGGTTCCCTCCTCCAGCAGGCGCCGGCGCAGGCTGCGTTCACTGACCGCCAGCTTGGCCGCGACGACCGACATCTGGGCGCCGCCGTCGGCCAGGTACTCGCGCACCAGCTCGTGCACCCGCTGGCTGAAGGGGCGATGCCGCGGCAACGAAGCGAGCCGTTCCGCGGCGCAGCGCAGGAGCTCGGTATGGAGGCCCGCGTCGGCATTCACCATCGGCAGCTCCAGGGCGGCGCGCGGCAGCACCGTCGCGTTGTAGTCGCAGCCGAAGCGCAAATCGGTGCGGAAGATCTCCCGGTACACATCCAGATAGGCGGGAGCCTGGTGGATGAAATGAACCTCCAGCGGCGGCACGTCGAGGCCCAGGGAATCGGCTCCCCCTTTGACGAAGGCCGCCACCACGTACTCGTGGGCCCCCGGCGAGTCGCGCACGCCCGCTCGCAGGCGATGGCGCCAGATGGCCAACTCACCCTGTTCGATCAGCTCGGCCTCGGCTCCGTCGTGCAGAAGCGGCAGAAAGCGGCAGGAAGCCCAGATGCTCTGACGCAGGGTCGCACCGCTGCGCGAGACGTATTCGAAGAGGCCGTAGTCGTCGCGCTCGACGCCAGCGCCGGCGCGCAGGGCAAAGGCCGGATCCCCCAGCAGAACCGAGGTCTCCTCGAGCAGGGCCATGGCCGCATCGTGGGGGATGCGCGTGGTCGGATCGGCCAGCGCCGAAAGCGGTACGCCCGCCGCCTGCAGGATCTGCTGTCCGACCTCGACGGCCCGGTCCTGAAGCGCGGGCTCGGCGGCCGCGATGCGGCGCAGGAAAGGGTTGAGCATCTGCGTGCTCATGGTGGCCACCGTGGCCGTCATCGGTACTCGCATGTGGACATCGAGCTACGCCTTTTCGACCGCTGGCCTACCGCCTTAGGCCATCAACGTACGAGCTTTGCACACATCGCGCAAGCTCAGGCGACTAGGCGCGAAGCCGCTCCGGCATCGGAGCCGCCTGTGCGCGCGGATTGGATGTGATGAAAATCAATAATCTTTTGATGCCCCTGGCAGAGTGCGACGGCAGCTGCGACAGGCCCCTATGGGTCCGCGGTGACCCCCTGCTCGAACCCGCCCCAGATACCTAGATGGGCCAAGCCGCCGGGACTCGCGCGGACCCCTCATCCCCCCGGAGTACCCCTACAGGCCGCCGATCGCACCAGCGTCAGCGCTCCTTGTTGCGGCTTCGGAGTTGCTCCAGCAGGGCGTCGCCCAGCGCTTCCAGCTCGTCGAAGTCGAGCTTTTCGGCGACCGGAGACTGGTACTCGGCCATGTGCGCCTCGGGCAGGCCCTCCAGGAAGCGCGATGGTGTGAGCTTTTCTGGCTTGCCGCGCACCAATCGGCGCCGCGGGCGGCACAGGTAGAGCCGGTCGCGGGCGCGCGTGACGCCCACGTAGAAGAGCCTGCGCTCCTCCTCGACATCGGTGGGATTGGCCTCGGTGACCTTGGGATCGACGACGCGCGCGTGGGGCAGCTGCCCCTCGACGCAGCCGATCAGAAAAACCACATCGAACTCCAGCCCCTTGGACGCGTGCAGCGTCGACAGCACGATGGCGTCCTCGGCCTCCACCTCGTTGCGCTCGATGCCGAGCGTCACGCTCTCCAAAAACGCCGACAGCGAGCGCCCCCCGGGCCCGGACTCGCGCTCGAAGCGCTCCAGCCATCCCATCAGGTGCTCCACGTTGCCCCAACGCTGGGCGCCGCCCTTGTCGCCGGCCGCCGCCGTCAATTCCTCGCGCAGCGAAAGCTCCGCCACCAGCGCGCGCGCCACGGCGGTCAGGCGCCCCTCTTCGGCAAAGCGCCTCCGGTAGCGCTCGATCAGCTCGGAAAAAGCCTGCACCGAGCGCTGCGCCGGCTCCCCCAGGCCCGAAACCGAGCCGACGTCGTCGATCAGGCGCCACAGGGGCCGCGAACTCTGGGCCGCTTCGAGGTCGAGTCGCTCGATGGTCTTGGTGCCGATGCCCCGGGTCGGGTAGTTCAAAATGCGGCGTAACGAAATTTCGTCACGGCGATTGAGCAGCAGCCGTAGATAGGCCGCCACATCCTTGATCTCCTTGCGGTCGAAGAACTGCGTGCCGCCAAAGAGCCGGTAGGGCAGCCCCTCGGCGCGCAGCTCCTCCTCGAGCACCCGCGCCTGCAGGTTCGAGCGGTAGAGAACGGCCATCTGCTCGTAGCGCACCCCCTCCTTGAGTAGCTTTCGCATCTCGGCGATCACCACCTTGGTCTCCTCGAGCGGGTCCTCCCCCACGCACAGCCACACCGGTTCTCCCGGCGGCCGCGCCGCCCTGAGCGTCTTTTCGTGGCGCCGCCCCGCACTCTTCTTGATGGCCGCGTTGGCCACCTCCAGGATCGCCGGACGCGAGCGGTAGTTATCTTCGAGTTTGACCACGCGGGTGCCCTCGAAGTGGCGCTCGAAGTCCAGGATATTGCCCACCTCGGCGCCGCGGAAGGCGTAGATCGACTGATCGTCGTCGCCCACCACGCAGCAATTTCCGCGATCATTGACCAGGAGTTTCACAAGCTCGAGCTGCACTCGGCTGGTATCCTGAAACTCATCGACCAGGACATGCTCGAAACGCCGCTGCCAGCGCTGCCGAAGTCCCCCATCGCGCGACAGCAGGTGCACGGGCCAGGTGCACAGGTCGTCGAAGTCCACCGCGCGCATGGCCAAAAGCCGCGCCACGTACTGCGGGTAGACCTCGCGCGCCACGTCGTCGTATTCGGCCACCGCCTCCGGCACCGCTTCGGGGCCGAGGTTGCGGTTCTTCCAGCTCGAGATGCGCGCCAGGATCGCCATCGGGTCGAGCTTGCGAATGGCCCCGCTGTCGTGCAGCTCGCGCATGATCTGCTTGACCACGCCCAGGCTGTCGCCCTGATCAAAGATCACGAAGCGCTTGCCGAGGCCGAGTTCTTCGGATTGCTCGCGCACGAAGCGCAGCCCGAAGCTGTGAAAAGTGCTCATCCAGAGTTGCGAGGCGGCCTTCTTGCCGACGAGCGGCACCATGCGCTCACGCATCTCCTCGGCGGCCTTGTTGGTGAAGCTCACCGCCAGCACACGCTCGGGGGCCACGCCGCTTTGCAGGATGCGCGCGATGCGGTGGGTGATCACGCGGGTCTTGCCGCTGCCGGCACCCGCGAGAATCAGCAGGGGGCCGTCGCCGTGCTCCACGGCTTCCAACTGTGCGCGATTGAGCTGTGCCATGCGCTCGAAGCCCAGAAGCTCCTCGCCTGCGCGAGCGGGCCGGCGCAAGCTGCGCCATCGGGGCCGGCGCTGTCAATGTGGAACGAGGGAGGGCTCCTTTCAACGCCGTAGCACGCTCAGCAAATCGCTGTAGGTGTCGGTCCACTGCACCCTGGCGGCGATCTCCGGGTCAGGCGCGCGCAGCCACGGCGGCAGCGCCAGGGCCCGCCGTGAAAGCAGCGCCCAGCGCACGCGCGCCTCGCCGCGCTCGATGTTGCTGGGCGTCTCGCGCACCCGAAGCACGAGGCCGTGATGCGCGGCCGCGCCGGCCACCACCCGCTGCAGATCCAGGTGCCGATTGCTGACATTGCAGAGCAGAAGCCCGTCTGCTTGCAAATGCTGCAGGTAGATCTCGAAGGCCTCCAGCGACAGCAGATGGGTGGGTACGCTGTCGCTCGCAAAGGCGTCGAGAATCAGCACGTCGTAGCCCTGGGGCGGCAGCTGCGACAGCGAGCGACGGCCGTCGCCCACGCGCACCTGGAGTTTGGCTGCGCTGCCGGCGAGATAGCTGAAGTGCCGCCGTGCCAGGCGCACCACGTCGGGGTCGAGTTCGTAGAAATCGAAGCGATCTCCGGCACGTCCATAGCTCGCCAGGGTGCCAGCCCCCAGGCCCACCACGCCCACGCGCCGCGGCTCGCCGGCCGCCCCGAGCACCCGCCCCACCGCCGAGCTGGGGCCGAAGTACATGGTGGGCTGCCCGCGCCGGGCACTGCTACGGAACTCCATGCCGTGGCGAATGCGCCCGTGGCTGAGGATCGTCGCATCCTCGGTACGCGTCACCCGCAACATGCCGTGAAAGCTGCGGCTGCGTTCGATCACCTCCGCCCCGCGACCGCGCTCGGCCAGCTGAAAATAGGCCGCCACCAGCATCGCGGGCACCACCAGCGCGAGCCCGAAGCCCAGCCACAGCCCTTCGCTACCGCGCGCCTCGAAGGTCTTCGCCCGCGGCCACAGCCACCACATCAGCAAGCCGGTGGCGACCACCGACAGCTGCAGCTCGAGGAAGGCGTCGAAGATCAGAGGCGCCAGAAGCGCCACGAAGAGCCCCCCGGCCGCGCCACCCAGCGACACCCAGAGATAGAAGGTCGCCACCCGATCGGCCGGCGGCCGCGCGCGCGACAGCTCGCCGTGGCAGAGCATGCAGCCGCAGAAGAGCAGCCCCAGAAAGCTCGTCAGCTGGTGCAGCACACTGGCGCTGCCGTGGGCCAGGAGGGCCGCCGCTGCCGAAAGCGCAAAGGCCATCCACAGCGGCAACCACAGGGCGCGGCGGTAGGCGCGCTCGGAACCGAAGGTGAGGATGAAGGACAGCAGGTACAGGGCCAGCGGCACCACCCACAGCAGCGGCACCGCCGCCACGTCCACCGTGAGGTGGTTGGTGATCGCCAACAGCGAGACGCTCGGCACGCACGACAGCAGGAGCCAGCGCCCGGGCCCCGCCGCGGTCGCCATGGTTGTCGCCGTAGCCGGCTCAGCGCCGGGCCGGGCCTGCAAGGCTTTGGCGGTCGCAGGCCCCACCGGGCTGCGCAGACCCGAGCCAACGCACCACAGCAGCAGCGCCGAAAGCAGCGCGAAGGCAAGGCCCCAGACGCCGGCCTGGGCCGGCAGCGCCAGGGCCGGCTCGACCAGCACCGGATAGCTGAGCAACCCCAGCAGCGAGCCGGCGTTCGAGTAGGCGTAGAGCCGATAGGGCGCGGCGCCTCCCTGGCGCTCGTGGAGGGCCGAAAGCAGCGGCGTGGTCATGGCCAGCACCACGAAGGGCAGCGCCGCGCTGCCGGCGATCGCCAGCGCGGCAGCCAGCACGGGCGAGGCGAGCTCTGGGACGTCGCCCTGCCCCTGGGGCACCACCGGCAGCGAAGCCAGCGCCCCCAAGAGCACCAGAGCGTAACCCAGCAGGGGCCAAGCCCCCGCGCGCCGAGCCAGCAGATAGGCCCCCAGATAGCCCAGCAAAAGTAGGCTCTGGAAGGCCAAGAGGCACAGGCTCCAGATCGCCGGGCTGCCACCGAAGCGGGGCAGCAGTGCCTTGCCCACCATGGGCTGGACCTGGAAGATCAACCAGGCGCTGACGAAGACCGAAAGTGCGTGGGCCAACAAGCGCAGGCGTTCACTGCCGCCCACGCCGCTCAAGGACATCGCCGCCAAAGCAGCCCTCCAGGGCCCTGAGCTGCGCACAAACCTGTGAACACGGTGGGCGCGACGCTACCGCATCTGCCGCCGATTGCACCCGGGAGGAAAAACGTCCCAAAGCCAGGACGCGCGCTCCCCAGTGCCCGTGCCAATCACCGACAGCGGCGCGCTTGCGTACACTCCAAAGGCCCTCTAGCTTGTCGCTGGATGCGCTCGAATCGCTCGGTGAGGTAGCGGCTCGGGTTTGGGTGTAGCGGAATCACTGGAGTCGCACACCTGATGGTGCTGTGGTGATCGTGAGGAACTCGATGGAACCTGGTCGCTTTATCTCGAAGTTGATGTCTGGCGCCGCAGGGGCGCTGCTCTCGACCCTCTTGTTGACCCTTTTGGCGGGCTGCAGTGACAAGAACGGGGCCGACGGCAATCCGCCCACCGGCACCGCTGGCACGGGCACTGCCGCCGGTGGTTCCCTGGCCCCCGCTCCGGTTGGCACCGCCGGCACCCAAAACACCGGCACCATGACCACCGGCACAGGCGGCACCACGGGCATGACCACCGACACCGGCGGTCAGGGCGCCGCCGGCACGGGCAGCACCACCGACACCCCGGTGCCGACCACGGGCGCAAGCGGCGTGTGGCCGATGATGGGCTTCGACGAGCGCAACTGGTACTTCAATCCGAACGAAACCACGCTGTCGGTGGCCAACGCCGCCACGCTGGTCGAGAAGTGGCGCTTCACAACCGGCGGTAACCCCAACGGCACGCCGATCATCGCGGAGGGCAAGGTCTTCGTGATGGCGAGCGGTGGCGGCACCTACGCGCTCAGCCTCGAGACCGGCGAGCAGATCTGGAACATCCCCGCCCTGGCCGGCACCGCCTCGGTCGCCTACGAGCCGGGCTTCATCTACGTGCACGACGCGCAGTCACAGCTGTGGAAGCTGAACAGCGCCGACGGATCTACGGTCTGGGGCCCCCAGAAGGCCGACGCCCAGCCCGGCTGCGACGGCACCTCCTCGCCCATCCTCGGCGGCGGCGCCGTGGTCGTGGGCCACAGCTGCGGCCTCCGGGAAGTCGGCCAGGGCGGCGGCCCGAACGGCGCCCGCGGCGGCGTCGAGGCCCACAGCACGAGCGATGGCGCAAAGCTTTGGACCTACTGGACGGCCGCTGAAACCGAAAACGGCGCCATGGTCTGGTCCAGCGTGGGCATCGACGTCGGCGCCGGCACCGTCTTCGCGTCCACGGGCAATAACTACACGGCCCAGGGCCCCAACTCCGACGCCATCCATGCCATCGACCTGGCCGCCGGCACGCGCAAGTGGATGACCCAGGTTCGCGACAACGACGTCTGGTCGATCCCGGCGGCCTTCGGCGGCCCCGACACCGACTTCGGCGCCAACCCCATCGTCGCCGGCACCTCGGTCGCCGCGGGCGACAAGGGTTCGGGCTTCTGGGCCATGAACACCTCCACCGGCGACATCCTGTGGAGCCGCGAAGGCCTGACCGGCGCGCGCGACCAGGCCCACGGCGGCTTCCTGATGAACGGCGCCTACGACGGCAAGAACTTCTACGGCGTGGCCAACGACACCTCGACCCGGGGATCCGTCCTCTACGCCTTCGACGGCGCCACGGGCAACGACGCCTTCCCCCCCAAGACCTTCCCCGGCAAGTACGCCTGGGGCGCGCCATCGTTGGCCAACGGCGTCCTGGCGGTGCCGATCAACGAAACCCTCTACCTGCTCGACGCGTCCAGCGGCGCCGAGCTCAACAGCTTCAACACCGGCGGAACCATCGCCGCTGGCGCCCCGGCCATCGTCGACGGCTACGTCTGCGTCGGCAGCGGACTGGCCTACCCGCTGGCCACCGACACCCTGGATAACAACCAGGTCATCTGCTACGGCCTGCCCTGATCGATGCGGTTGTTGTTCTCAGGCCTGTTTGCCAACCGTCGCGGCGTCGGCGTCGGTGTTGGTGTCCAGTTGCTGCTTTCGCTCGGACTTCTGTGCGGGGCCGCGGGCTTCAGCCAGCGAGCCCACGCCCAGGCGGCCGAGACCGGAGCGAGCGCCGAAGAGCGCGCCCGCCGCGAGCGCGTACTGGCGAGCTTCAAGGGCGGCAACATCACCGTCGGTGAACTCGAGGACGCCATCGCCAACAAGGAGCCCTGGGTGCGCGCCACGCTGCAGAGCCCCGAGGGGCGCGCGGGCCTGTTGCAGGAGCTGATCGATTACCGCCTGCTGGTGCTGGAGGCCGAGCGCCGCGGCTACGGCGAGCACCTGATGGTGCGCGACGGCACCCTGCGTGAGGCGATCCGCTGGATGAAGATCGGCGAGATCGCCGCCATCACGCCCGAGAGCCTGGGCGCCGAAGAAGTCGCCGCCTACTACGCCGAAAGACGCGAGCAGTTGACGCGAAAGCCCATGCGCAGGGCCTCCTATGTGACGCTGCCGAGCCTGGAGGAAGCCGAGCGCATGCGCGAGCGCGCCCAGGGCATGAAGCTCGACGAGTTCCGCAAGCTCGCAGCGCGCCTCGATCCGCGCAAGCGCGGGGGCGAGCTGCCCTACGTGGACGCCGACGGCAAACCCGGAAGCAACGCAAACGCCGAAGCCCTCGACCCGGTGCTGGTGAAGGCCGCCCACGGGCTCGAGGCCGTGGGCGAGGTCTCGGCGCCCATCGCCCACGGCGACGCCTTCGTCGTGATGCGGTTGACGGCGCGCACGGCCGGTCACGGCCAGCAGCTGGCCCAGGTGGAAGGAGCCGTACGCGAGCAACTGGCTGAGGCTCGCGCTGCGGAGCACATCGAAGCGTTCGTCTCCGAGCTGCGCGGCAAGCACCCGGCCTCGCTGCACCCGGAGCTGCTGGAGGCCATCGAACCCGACCCCTTGCCCGGCGGCGGCCTGCCGGTGGGCTTTCCCGCAGCCCCCACCGATCCGGCCGCACCGGCCGTGCTGATCGAGCCCGATGGGGTATAAATCACGCACTTGAAGTGCGCGCGCCATCGCGGGCATCATCGCGGCCGCGCAGGCCGAGACGCCAGCCAAAGACGCGCCCCAAAGGCACCCCACCCCGACCGCGGTGGCCCAAACAACGGAAGACGATGATGAAAGCTTGGAACCTCCCTCTTCTTGTCCTGTTCGCGATCGCCACGGCGGCCTGCGGTGATGACGGAAGCAGCGACAGCACCGGCGGCACCGGAGCCGTGGGCCCTTCGACCGGAGGTAGCGGCGGCGCCGGTGGCAGCGGCGGCGCCGGTGGCAGCGGCGGCGCCGGTGGCAGCGGCGGCGCCGGTGGCAGTGGCGGCGCTGGCGATGCCCCCCTCGAGCCCACCTGGACCAACGTCCACGCCATCCTGCTCAACCGTTGCTCGGGGCCCCTCTGCCACAGCGGCGGCGCCGGCGAACTCAGCCTCGGCGACAAGGCCATGGCCTACTCTGCCCTGGTCGGCGTCGAAGCCATGGCCAGCAACCTGGTCGGCGAGAGCAACCCCACCAGCTGCAAAGACACGGGCATGATCCGCGTGGTCGCTGGCGACCCCGACGCCAGCCTGCTCTACGCCAAGGTGCGCACCGACATGGATCCCCCCTGCGGAAACCGCATGCCCACCGGCGGCATGTTGAGCGACGAAGACCTCCAGCTGATCCGCGACTGGATCGCTGGCGGCGCCCTGGACGACTGACGGCGGTCCTCGCCGCGCGAAACCCTGGCCCGCAACCGCAGCCTGGCGCGACAAGACGAGTTCTTCGAGCAGTGGCGCCAGGGCTTTCGCGCAGCCTTCGCCGATCCCAGAGCACCGCCGCGCCGGGTCGTTCCCGGCGACGTCTGCATTGCCCTTAGGGGCCCCGCCGCGTAGATCTGGTTGCCGGGTCGAGGTGGTGTGAGGCATCGGCGGTGAAAGGACTCGGAAAGTACGGCGGCCACGGGCTGCTGCTGGCCACCATGGCCGGCGCGCTGCTGGTCACCCACCTGCACGAAAAGAGCCGCGCCGCCGAGGGCGCCGCGCGTGGGCGCCATCAACCCGAGCTGCGGAGCGGCGACGACTACGTCACCTCGCGACAGTGCCGCGCCTGTCACCTCGAGCACTATCGGAGTTGGTCCCACTCCTACCACCGCACGATGACCCAGGTCGCCAGCCCTGGCAGCGTGCTCGGTGACTTCTCGGGCACGCGCCTGCACTACGGCGGCCAGCACTACGCCCTGAGCCAGCGCGGCGACGACTTCTTCATGAACGTCCGCAATGCCGGCGAAGAGCCCAAGCTGGGCGGCCGGCCGCCGGTGCCCGGACTCGAACCTGGCGAGCACCGCATCGCCATGGTCACCGGCTCCCACCACATGCAGGTCTACTGGTACGAAACCGACCGCGGCCGCAGCATGGGACAGCTTCCCTTCGCCTACCTGAAGCGCGAAGACCGCTGGGTGCCGCGGCGCTCGGTCTTTCTGCGCCCGCCGGAGCGACCGCGCCCCCACGAGACCGGTCGCTGGAACAACACCTGCGTCAACTGCCACGCCACCAACCCCCGCCCGCGTCTCGACGCCAAGGAAGGCGACGACACCCGCGTCACCGAGCTGGGCATCGCCTGCGAAGCCTGCCACGGCCCCGGCCGAGAGCACGTGGCCAAGCACACTTCGCCGCTGTCGCGCTACGCCCGCCACCTGAGCGCCGACGCCGACGAGCCCGACCGCAGCATCGTCGACCCGCGCCGCCTGAGCCATAAGCGAAGCTCCGAGATTTGCAGCCAGTGCCATGCCATGTGGCAGTTCAACAGCGGCCAGGACTACAACCGCTGGATGAAGTCGGGAAGTGCTTACCGGCCGGGCACGGACCCCAACCGCCACATGTACCTCTTTCAACCCTCGCGCGCGGACGACGACGGGCGCATCGCCAAAGTGGTCAAAGCCAACCCGAGCTACACCAAAGGACAGTACTGGGGCGACGGCCAGGCGCGCGTCTCGGGCCGCGAGTTCAACGGCCTGGTCGACAGCGCCTGCTACCAGGCGGGCGAGCTGTCCTGCCTCTCGTGTCACACCATGCACAAGGCGCAAGACGACGATCGCAGCTTCGAGCACTGGGCCGACGACCAGCTCGGCGCCGGCATGGACGGCGACGGGGCGTGCCTCAGCTGTCATCGAGAGCTGGGTCAAAGCCTCGAACAACACACCTTCCACCCCGCTTCGTCGGAGGGCAGCCGCTGTTACAACTGCCACATGCCCTACACCAGCTACGGCCTGCTCAAGGCCATCCGCAGCCATCGGGTGGCAAGCCCCAGCGTGAGCGAAACCCTGGAGCACGGCCGCCCCAACGCCTGTAACCTCTGCCACCTGGACAAGAGCCTGGGCTGGACTGCCGACGCCCTGGCCAGGCGCTACGGAATGCCGCGTCCCAAACTCAGCGAAGACGACGAAACACTATCGGCCGCGGTGACCATGGCGCTCAAGGGCGACGCCAGCCAACGCGCCCTGATCGCCTTTGCCCTCGGCTGGCAACCGGCGCGCGCGGCCTCGGGCGAGGACTGGATCCCAGCCTTTCTGGGCCTGCTGATGGACGACCCCTACGACGCCGTGCGCTACGTCGCCTCCGACTCCCTGCGACAGCTGCCGGGCTTTGCCCACTTCGACTATGATTTCGTCGTCCCCCCCGGCGATCGCGACAGGGTCGCCCCGCGCGTCGCCGGTCACGCGGGCCCGCCGCGCGCATTGCCCCCGGGCGTGCCGCTATCAACCAGTGGTCAACTCGACCATGAGACCCTCGAGCGCCTGCTTTCCGCCCGCGACCTGCGACCCATCAACCTGCTCGAGTGAGTGCCCGCCATGACCGAGCCCGCAAGCGACACGCAAAGTCCCGCGCCCCAGCCGACGAAAACTGCCGAGGGCCGCGTGCGCCAGCACCTGCGCGCCGGCTGGATCGCGCTGCTCATCTTCGTCACGCTGGGAACCGTGCTCGAAGCCCTGCACGCCTTCAAAAGCGCGCAGTACCTGGGTGTCGGCAACGAAATACGCCGCCTGATGTGGACCCTGGCCCACGCCCACGGCATCGGCCTGGGCCTATTGCACATTGCGTTTGCCGCCACCCTGCAGCTCCTGGGCGCGCGCGTCGAAGCCAGCGACCGCATGGCCATGGCTTCGCGACTTCTGACGGTAGCGACGGTGCTGTTGCCGGGCGGCTTCTTCATCGGCGGCATCGTCACCTACGGGGGCGACCCCGGCGTCGGCGTACTGTTGGTGCCCATCGGCGCGCTCGCCCTGTGGCTTGCGATTCTGCTGGTCGGCATGACCACGGTCGAGCGCGAGCCGGCGGCCGATGCACGAGGCCAGGGCTCCAGCGCCGCTCATACCTCGAGTGCCGGTGACAGCCAGTCATGAGCCCTGCGCCGACGATCCGGGTCTTCACCTTCAAGGCAGGCTTTTTGGCCCGCGTGGCCCACAACCTCAGACTCACGCTCGAGCGCTTCAAACTCGAAGTTACTTCAAAGCGCATCGAGGGCCACTTTGACCTGACCAGCCTGCGCGTCGAGGGTGCCATGGCAGGCGGCCAGCTCGCCCCCGGCGCGCTGAGCGCCGACGACCGGCGCACCATCGAGCGCAACATGGCCGAGGAGATCCTGCACCTCTCGCGCTGGCCCCGGGCCCACTTCCGCGGCGCGCTGGCCGAGGGCTCGGCGACCCGACTGCGCGTCGACGGGGCACTGGAACTGCACGGCGTCACCGCCGACATCAGCTGCCACCTCGAGCTCGGCGAACGCCTGCGGGGGAAGGTCGAGCTGCGCCCCTCGCGCTGGGGCATTCCGCCCTATCGGGCGATGGCGGGCGCACTCAAACTGCAGGATCGGGTGGAGATCGAAATCGACCTGCCCGGAGAGCTGGAGGGCTTGGATCACGAGGCGCCCGGCGACAGTGGCTTCGTAGTGGAGCGCAAATAGAGCACCGCTCGGGTAGCTACTTTG
This sequence comes from Myxococcales bacterium, assembly GCA_029880325.1. Taxonomy (GTDB): domain Bacteria; phylum Myxococcota_A; class Polyangia; order Polyangiales; family JAFGIB01; genus JAOUOP01. The sequence continues at coordinate 89,619 of JAOUOP010000001.1, forward strand.
CCGCGTTCGTGATCGACCCCGATGGACACAACGTCGAGGCGGTATTGGCTGGTGTCCGCGCGGGCTGATGGGGCGGTCCAGCCTCAAGGCGCGTGCGCTTCTCCAGCGGCCGCTGCAAAGCGCTTCTTCGGCTCCAGCACGAGCTGCAGCGCCCGCGTTTCGCCGTGCTCGAGCCAGACGAAACTCTCGGCCACCTTGAACAGCGGGTGCCAGGCGCTGAGCTTGACGTTCTTGCGGATCGGAAAGTCCGCGATCTGAAAGCGACCATCGGCCCCGGTTACCGCGAAGACCGGATGGTGAAAGGTGACCACGTCGGTGCGACCGCAGGGGGCCGAAGGCGGGCACTGGATCGATTCGACCCAGCCGCCCAGCAACGGCGGCAGCGCCACCGGACGATGGCGCGGCAGGGGGCGCCCCTCGAAGGCGGCGCCAAAGGCCGGCGCGAAGGGGTAGTCGTCCCGGTTTTCGACCGTGATGGTGTCGCCGGCCATGGCCGCGACCAACCCCGGCTGCAGGCGGCAGTCCTCGATCACCACGCGATGAATCGCCCGCGGGCGATCGCGGTAGCCGGAAAACTCGCTCGCGCCCACGACCACACCGGAGAGCCCGCGCTCCGCTCCCTGCGTCACCGGCTGCAGCGCCTGACGATCGGCCTGCACACAGCCCGTTGGGCGCGCCTGCGCCGCCCGGTCCAGCAGCTGCGGGCGCGAAAGGTCGGACCCGTGGTAGCGCGGCAAACTCGCCTCCGGGGCCAGCACCACCCGACCGCTGAGCAGCGCTCCGCTGCCTTTTGTCTTCTTCGGCACGCGCTCGCGAAGGCCGCCCTCGCAGCCGAACCCGAACCCGAGCATGAGCAGCCAGGCCGCAGCCAGCCGCGGGACCGCCGTACGGCGCCCCATCATCGCGAGCGGCAGAATCCCGAATTTCATGGACCGCCCGACGCTGCCACCAAGATCACCCAAAGGAAAGGGTGCGGCCGCACGCCATCAGCCGAATCGATACTCGACACCGGTGCGCTGCTCCGAAACCTCCCACAGCCTGCGCGCGAGCTCGGCGTCGTAGGCCCGACGTGCCGCGCGCCCGGGCCGCGGCGCTCCGTAGAGCGCACCCAGGCCCCCGGGACCGATCAGCTCGCCCCCGCGCAGCGCCGGATCGGTGGCCGCCGCAAGCGTGGGCCAGGCTCCACGCTCTGGGCTCTGGGCGAAAAGAAGGTTGCCGGTACGGTAAAAGGCCTGCTGGAGCTTGGAGCCGCTCTGGCGCGGCCCAACCTGCTGCAGGTCGGTGTCGGCGTAGCCCGGATGGCAGGCGAGACTCGCGATGGCCAGGCCTGCGCGCTCGAGCCGACGCTCAAGCTCGAAGGCGAAGAGCAGGTTCGCGAGCTTGCTTGCCCCGTAGGCGCTCCACTTGTGATAGCCACGCTCGGCGGCCAGGTCGTCCAGGCGCAAGCGCCCCCCGCGGTGCATCAAGCTGGTCACCGTCACGACGCGGGCAGAGTCGGCCGCCTTCAGGGCGTCGAGCAACAGGCCCGTCAGTGCGAAGTGCCCAAAGTGATTGACGCCCAGCTGCATTTCAAAGCCGTCTTCGGTCAGCTGACGCGGGATGGCCATCACGCCGGCGTTGTTGCACAGCACATGCAGCGGCTTTTCTTGCTGCACAAAACGCTCGGCCGCCGCGCGCACCGAGCCCAGGCTGGCCAGGTCGAGCTCGAGCAGTTCGAGGCGCGCGCTGGGATGTTCGGCGACGATGCGCTCGCGCGCCCGCTGTGCGCGTTCGAGACTGCGACAGGCCAACACCACCTCGGCCGACTTGCCCGCAAAGGCGCGCGCGGCCTCGAAGCCGATGCCACTGTTGGCGCCGGTGATCAGAACCGTCTTGCCGCTGAGGTCGGGTAGCTCCATGGCAATGCCAACGTCGCGGGGCTGACCCTACAGGCGATGCAGAGGTCCGCAAAGGGTCCCGTCAATCCGAAAGCGACAGCAGGCTCGCCCGGCGGTCACGGAAGACCACGGGCGTTTCGGCCTCGATCGCGTGGGCAGCGGTGGCGTCGGCTCCCAGCAGCGGCTCCAGCAGCGCGCCGTCGCGAGCCAGCAGCGCCCAGCGCGCCCGCATTATGCCCCGCTCGCGATCGCCCCGGCTCTCGACGATGCGCATGGCCAGGCCGTGATGGCGCGCAGCACCGGCCACCGCCCGGTGCACCGCCAGGTGCCGATTGGAGACGTTGGCCAGCAGGATGCCGTCGGGGGCAAGCGCCCGGAGGTAGACGCCAAAGGCCTCCACCGTGAGCAGATGGATGGGAACCGAGTCGCTGGAAAAGGCGTCGAGCAAGAGCAGGTCGAAGCCCGCTTCGGGTTCTGAGGACAAAAGCAGACGGCCGTCGCCATGCTCGACGCGAACCACCGCGGCGCTGGTCTCGAGGTAGCTGAAATGGCGACGCGCCAGACGTGTTACCTCTGGGTTGATCTCAAAAAATGCGATGCGATCGTCGGCCTTGGCGTAGGCCGCCACCGTACCCACGCCAAGCCCCAGCACACCGATGCTGCGCGGGCGCCCCTGCCGGTGCAGCCTCAGGGCCCGCCCGGCCCCCGACTGGCTGCCGAAATAGGCCACGGGCAGGGCCGCGAGCGCCGGATCGCGCAGCTGGCGCCCGTGGTGGGTGCGTCCGTGGGTCAAGACGCGGCTGCGGGCAGTCTGGCTGACCTCGAGCGGGCCGAAGAAGTCGCGATGGCGCTCCAGCACGCGCCCCGGCTGCCCCAGGCCCACGATCTGCGCATAGAGCGTGCCCAGCAGCAGCGGCGTGGCCAGACCGCTGCCGATCCAGCTCAGGCGCTGGGCGCCGGTGGGCGGCTGCCGCGGGTCCGCGCGACGACTGGTAAGCGCGAGCAAAAGGTGAATCGCCAGCATCGTCAGTGGCAGCTCGTAGCGCCCATCGAAGAGTGCCGGCGCTGCAAACGCCACGAACGCGCCACCAGCCGCACCGCCGGCCGAAAGCAAGAAGTAATAGCCGGTCAGGGCGCTGGGCTCGGGCCCACGCTCGGCCAGCGCCGAATGGCAGAGCATGGCGCCGCTGTAGAGCGTCAGCGCCGGCACGCCGAGCATCAGCGGCAACGGCACCTGATTGCCGGGCAATAGCATCACCGGCAGTGCCACACTGCAGGCGATCCACAGCCCCCGGTGAAAGCGCGGCAGGTGCCAGCGCTCGCTGGCGAAGGCCAGCACGTAGGTCAGCAGGTAGATGGCAAGCCCGAGCACCCACAGAAAAGCGGTCGCCGCCACATCCACTGTAAGTTGGTCACTGATCGCCGACAGCAATGCCGAGGGAGCGGCGGCCAGAAAGAAGACCGCAGCGCGCGCGCCCGGTGTCGCAGCCGCCGCGGGGTTGGCAGCCACCCCAAGGCCCGACGCCGGAGCCCCGCGACTGATGCGAAAGGCCGTGGCGACGGTGGCCAAGAGGGCCGCGCCGTAGAGCGCAAAGCCCCACTGCCACACCCGGGCCTGCCCCGGAAGATCCCAGAGGCGCTCGAAGCCGAAGGGATACAGCAAAAGGCCCGCGAAGGAGCCGGCGTTGGAGAACGCAAACAGCCGGTAGGGGCGCAGTCCACGAAGACGCCCGTAGACCCACTGCAAGAGCGGCGTCGTCGTCGCCAGCGCAAAATAGGCGAGCCCGACCGCCTGCAGCAAAAAGAGCGTCAGCGAAAGCGAGGGTCGTTCGCCGCCGACGGCGAGGACACGCTCGAAGCCTGAAAGCGGCGTGGCCCAAAGCGCGAGGGCGACCAGCGCCAGCTGCAACGCCAGCTGAATGCGCAGCGAAAAGATGCGCGCCGAAAGATGCACCCACAGATAGGCCAGACACAGCATGGCCTGAAAAAACGCCAGGCAGACGATCCACACGAAGGGCGCGCCGCCGAGCTGCGGCAGCAGCATGCGTCCGACCATCGGCTGCACCACAAAGACCAGGCTCGCTCCCAGAAAGCTGGCGATGGCGATGGAGGTATGGAGCACGCGGACGCAAGCATCGGCGCTGCCAAGGCCGATCGTCAACGCTGGGCGTGCCCGCCGACCCCTCGAAATCGCCCGGCTTTGGGGTACAAGGGCGGTAGCCCCCCCCGACGGACAAGCCCCGCGTGCACACAGCTCCAGCCACTTCGATCGTCTTCGCCCTGGGCCTGGCGCTGCCGCTGTGCTCGGCGGCCGGCTGTGTGGGCGTGACCACCGATCTCTCCGGGGACGCAAACTCCAGTGAACCGCCCCCCGATCCCTGCGCCCCGGCGGCCCCCGCGAGCGACGCCGGAGTACAGGTCCCGCCGGGCATGGCCAGGCAGGTCATCGTCCTGATCGGCGACGGCACCGGTGCCGCGCACTGGGAAGCGGCGCGCGTGGCGGCCGGAGGCACCCTGGCGGTGGACGCGCTCGAAGGCCCCTCCCTCTACGCCACCGACGCCCTACCCGCCGGCACCACCACCGACTCCGCCGCCGCAGCCACCGCGATCGCCACCGGACAATGCACCTTCAACGGTCGCATCGGCGTCGACGGCTCCGGCCTGCCGCACCGAAATCTCATGGAATACGCCCGCGCCGCGGCCATGGGCACGGGCATTGTCACCAACACGGTGATCGTCGATGCCACCCCCATGGCCTTCGTCGGCCACAGCGGCAGCCGCTATTGCTCCGAATCGCTGGCCGCGCAGCTCATCGACGTCGCGCGCCCCGACGTGGTGCTGGGCGGCTTCATCCCCGACAGCGCCTTTGCCGGCCCCGGCCTCGACGAGCGCGCCCGGGCCGCGGGCTACAGCGTCGGCTTCGAGCTGTCGGCCCTGCGCGCGGCAGCAGCTGACGCCGAGCCCGATGCCCCTGTCCTGGGCCTCTTCGGCGAGGGCCCCTCCTCGCCGCTTTGGACCGCGTGGGATCAGGGCCTGACACCGGAAATCTTGCGCGACGCGGGCAGCGACGAGCCCACGCTGGCCGAGATGACACGCTTTGCCCTCGAGCGCCTCGCAAGCGACGACAGCGGCTTCGTGCTCATGGTCGAGAGCGAGCACGCCGACACCGTGGGCCACCTGGCCTACCTCGACGTGGCGCAGGCAGCCGTCTGGATGCCGTCACTGGTACTCGAACTCGACGCGGCTGTGGCCGAGGTGCTGGCCTGGGTCGAAAGTCACTCGAGCTTCGACGATACGCTGGTGGTGGTCTGCGCCGACCACGAGACCGGCGGTTACACCCTGGCGGCCAGCAACCCCGAAGACCTCGCGGGCGCCAGCTTTCCCTCCTCGCCCAACCACACCCCATCGGCGGTCCCGATCTTCGCGCGCGGCCCCGGCAGCGAGCGGCTATCGGACGTCAAGCACCTCAGCGACATCTTTCAGCTACTCACCGGCAACCTCGACGCACTGCCGGGCACGGGTCGGTGCCGCGAGAACTAACTCTCAGTTACCGCGCTCGCGGCGCTGCTCCCGTTGCAGAAGCCGCGTCAGCTCCATCAGCTGGGTGCCGGTCCACTCGACCATGTCGTCGAACGTGAAGATGCCGAGCAAAAAGCCCTCAGCATCGACCACGGGCACGCGCCGAATGCCCCGCGCCCGCATTTGCTCCAGCACCTCATGAACGTCGCGATCCTCGCGCGCGCAGTAGGGCTCGCGGCTCATCACCTTGCCCACGGGCGTCGCCTCGGCCGGCAGGTTGCCGGCGACGATGGAGCGCATCAAATCGCGGTCGGTGATGATGCCCACCGGCTTGCGCCGGCCCTGGTGCTTTTCGACCAGCACGACGCTGCCGACGTGGTGGTCGCGCATCAGGCGGCCCACCTGGGCCGCCGACTCCATGCGGTCGCCGACGACCACGCTGCGATTGCAGAGTTCTCCGATGCGCATGGGCTACACTCCTGTGGGGCTTGACCCTGACGTACACACGCGCCCCCAGGTGTCGACCGACGGGACCGCTTGCCGCCCGTCCCCAGGCGCATATGTTGCGAACGGAGTTCAAAGCGAGCGACCGCGCAAGCCGCCGTCTGCGAAGCGCCCCCGAACCGAGGCCGATCATGAAGAGCTACGACAAGATCCTCTGCCCCGTCGATTTTTCCCGTTTCGCCGAAGTCGCGTTGGTCGAAGCCGCCGCCCTGGCCAAGGGCATGGGCTCGACGCTCATGTTGCTGCACGCATACCAGAATCCCGCCTACGTGCTGCCCATGTCCGGCTATGTCGGACCCACCGCCGACATGATTGGCCGCATGCGTCAACAGTTGACCGATGAGCTCGAAGCGCTGGCCGAGAAGCTACGCAAGGACGGCTTGACCGTGGAGACCGAGATCATCGAGGGCATCCCCTACAAGAGCATCGTCGATCGCGCCCACGAGTGGGGCGCCGACCTGATCGTGATGGGGACCCACGGGCGCACGGGCCTCTCCCACGCCCTGACCGGCAGCGTGGCCGAGCGCGTGGTGCGCCTGGCCAGCTGTCCGGTACTGATCACGCGCAGCCCCGCGGAGGAAAGCGGAGCGTGAGCAAGCCCACCTGCGACCTCCAGAGGCCGCCGTCGCCGCCCTGGCTGCTGCTTGGGACTTTCCTGGTGGGTGCCTGCGCCAGCTCGGCGCCGCCGGCCCCGCGCCCGTCGGCCAGCCCACCGGCCACGACGCCAGCGGCGGCCAGCCGCTGCACCCTGCTGTCGCTGGAAGTGGCCGAACGCGAAGGCGACCGGGAGAGCGACTCCATTGCGCTGGTCGCCAGCTACCAGCCCGGCGCCAGCGGCGCAGCCCCCTTTGGGCTGAAGTTCAGGGTGCGCCGGGAACGGGAAGACGACCTGCGGGCGCACCTCTCGCAGCACGCCGAGCTGTATTGCACCCCTTCGGGCCCAGCCGGTGCCGACGAAACCAATCGCTACCGGCTCGAACTCCCCCCCTTCGAGGGCCAGCAGGGTGAAGTTCAATAGGGCTCGAACCCGAGAAAGGCCGTTGCCGAAAAAAAGTCGCCGCAGTCACGGTCATTGTCGTTTTTTTCACCGTTGTGCTCACAGATTCTCACCCGCGCCGCATTAAGGGAGACAGGAACGCTCTCGCGGCACGTCCCCACCCACCGCGTGCCGCGGGTGTTGTTCCTCTCTGGGGATGGTCCCTGGAGGCGAGCTGTACAAAGAGTTGGTTGCGATTGGGCCTGGACTGCGGGCGCACCCCGTTTCCCAAGCGATGATCGCGCTCCGGACCTAACCCTCCAGAAAATCGCAAACGACTCTCCACGGGGTCAGACCTCACCGTCCCGAGGTCTGACCCCGTTATTTTTTGGGCCCCGTGGTGGGGGCAGTCCGGCCATCGCGGGGGTATACCAATGCGGCTGTGCACCGCCGCCGTTCGCTACTGCTGGCAGCTCCCATTGCGCTCACCCTCTGCATTGCCGGTGGCGCCTGGTCGACACGCGAGCTGCAAGCGGACCTGGGCCGGCCGCTGTCGGTGGCCGGCTCCCACTACGTCCGCTCCGAGTCCTGCCGCCACTGCCACGCCGAGCAGTACGAAAGCTGGCACCGCACCTTCCACCGGCGCATGACCCAGGTCGCTGGCGAAGCCTCGGTGCTCGGCGACTTCGAGGGCGCCCGCTTCGTCTACATGGCCATCGAAGCCACCATGCGCCGCGACGCCCAGGGCGGCTATCGCATGGAGTTCAGCGCCGACGGCGGCGCCGAACGCTGGTGGGCCCCGGTCGATCGCACCGTGGGCTCGCGCCGCTACCAGCAGTACCTGACGCGGGTGGGCGACACCTTCTACCGCCTGCCGCTGGCCTGGAACGTGGAAGAAGGCCGCTGGATGCACATGAACGGCGCCTTTCTCACGCCCGATCCCGAACCCGGAGCACCGGGTCTCGCCATCGCGCGGGCCGACTACGACCGCCACGTCACGCGCTGGAACGACAACTGCATCTTCTGCCATAACGTGGCGCCCAACCCAGGGTTTGACCCCATCGCCGAGCGCTTCGAGAGCGCGACCGCCGAACTCGGCATTGCCTGCGAAGCCTGCCACGGCCCCGCATCCGAACACGTCGCCCTCAACCACAACCCCCTGCGGCGCTTTTCGCTGCACCTGGGGCACGGCCCCGACCCCTCCATCGCCAACCCCGCCCGCCTCGACAAGGCGCGCAGCGCCGAGGTCTGCGGCCGCTGCCACGGCCAGCGCATCACCGCCGACATCGACCGCGTTCACCGCGAGGGCGATCTTTTCGTGCCGGGCCAGCAGCTCAGCCGCTTCAGCCGCCCGCTCGCGCGTCACACCACCCTCAACGGTGAACCCGGCATCTTCGAGCCACGCTTCTGGGGTGACGGCACCGCTCGCCTGACCGCCTACGAATACCAGGGTCTTTTGCAGTCCCGCTGCCACAGTGACGGACCGATGCAATGCCAAAGCTGCCACGCCATGCACGATGGCGACCCACGCGGCCAGCTGCGCCCCGAACTCCCGGACGACGCCCTGTGCACCCAATGCCACACAGAGCTGGCCGAAAGCGCCGCCGCGGTCGAACACGGGGGCCACGCGCAGAACAGCGAGGGCAACCGCTGCCTGGGCTGCCACATGCCCAAGATTGTCTACGGCCTCGTGGGCGCCCACCGCAGCCATCGCGTCGACGCGCCCAATCCCAGCGATCCGGAACGCCCCGACGCGTGCACACTCTGCCACGCCGACCGCAGTCGCGGCTGGGCGGCGGCGGCGACAGCGCGCATGTGGCCACGCCCCGGCATTGCCGCCGCTGCCACCGAAGCCGACGACAACACTCCGGAGCTGACGCGCCTTTTGCTCGCGGGCGACCCCATCGAACGCTCGATCGCGGCGGCGGCGCTGGGCGGGCGCGGAGCCGACAGCACCGGAGCGGCGTTGGCCCCCCGCCTGGGCCTACTCGCCGACACCATCGAAAACGACGACTACCCGGCGGTGCGCACGATCGCCTGGCGTTCCCTGCAGGGGCTGCTGTCGCGACATCGACCGAAGATCGCCCCGAAGCTCACGGACCTGACCGCCACCGATGCGCGCCCCCAGCGCCTGCGCGCGCTGCAGGCGGCCCTGGCGCCCCTCCCCCCAACAGCGATCGAGCGCCCCGATCCCGAGCAAAGCGCCCGCCTGCGCGCCCTGCGCGACCCGACCCGCATTCACATCGGCGAATAGGGCACCAAATAGAAGAGGCAATCGCTCTTTGCGATCTCCGGATCGGTCGTGACCATCAGGGGCTCCAAATCGCGCGTGGGCACCAGCTCTCCGCCGCGGGCCTCGAAATAGTCGCCGAGGGCCGGATTGCCCTCGGTGCCCACCGCCCGCAGCACGCTCAGGCCCTGGGAACCGAGCCAGCCGATGGCTCGACCGGCTCGCATGACGCCGAAGTTATGGCGGTCGAGATCGGGGGGCAGCGTCAGTGCGGCGCGTGCCACCGGCTGCGTCGCGTAGACCACAGCTGCACCGTCGACCAACTCGATGCGCACGGGATCGCCGATCACCTGCACGACACTGCTCCCCGTGGTCTCGGCAAAAAGCTCCTCGACCCGGGCGAAGCGGCACAGCCCCTCGAAGGCCAGCTCATGGGAAGCGGGGTCGCCGGCGCCGCCGCACTCCACGGTCACCGTGGGAAAGCGGCGCTCGGTGGCCTCCATGATGGTGCCGAGCCGCAGGCCCGTGTGGATCATGCGCTGGGCGAAAAGCCGCGTGAGGGCGAGCTGCTCGGGTCCCCTCGATGTGCTGACGCTGTAGGCTGGCCCCCTGCCGGAGGTGTTGTGGAGGTCGACCATGGCCTCGGGCTCGAGCGCGCCCAGGTACTCGATCACCGCGGCCGCAAGCGCCCGCTCCGGCAGCGCTGCGCCCGCGGGCTCCTCACCGAAGCAGCGGTTGAGATCGGCGCCGCCTGTGCGCATGCGATGGGAAAAGCGCGGCGGCGTGAGCGCGGCCTCCACCGAAAGAACTAGCAGGTGCAGCTCGCACAGGGGCTCGATGCCTTCGCGTAGGAAGCGGTGAATCGCGATGGCGCCGGAGGGCTCGTTGCCGTGCAAGAGCGTCGTGATCGCGCGTGGGCGACCGGCGGTGCGCCCCGGTACGACGATGCACACCGGCCCTCCAAGCAGCTCCAGCATTTCGACCGCATCGTGGCCGATCTCGGAGGACCGCGGGCGCGAAAGCACGCGCAGCGGCGACGATGGTTGCTTCACTTATCCAAACTCCACTCGTGGACGGGGCGCCCCCCCTTGCTGTGCTCGATGTATCGCCGAGTCATCTCCGCAAGCGCCTCCCAGCGCCCCGCGCTCTTCTCCAGGGCCTCGACCTGCTCCAGCTGAAAGCGCGCCCCGGTACGACCGCTCTCGGCGCGGGCATCGATGATGCCCAAAAGACGCGCGCTTTCCGCCTGCTCGACGCCCAGCGCCTGCAAGCCCTCGCGCGCCAGGGGCAGCAACTCGGGGAGCAACTCTGAAGCCGACAGCTGCCGGTAGGACGGCGCCGCCTGCTCGCTGGGCCACAGCAGGCTCGCCTCGAGCCCGTACTGGGCGGCGCGGTAGAAGTTGTGATGGGCGTACTCGAAGGGAAAGTTCTGCACCGTGCGCGACATGCGCTCCGCCAAACCCAGAGTCAACCCGACACAAAACGCGGCGTTGGCCATCGCATCGACCGGCGTCGGCCCCGAGGGCAGCGCCCTGAACTCGATGCGCAAGTGCCCGCCGTCCACCGGATCGTAGACGGGGCGATTCCAGCGCCAGACCGTGCCCATGTGCAAAGACAGCTCGCGCAGCCGCGGCGTGTGGCCGGCCCCCAGAACCGCAAGCGGCTGCTCCGGATCGCAGATCGGGATCAGGGGCGCAAAGAGCCCCACGGTCTCAGCGAAGAGTTCGAAGGCACTGCGCTGCACCCAGCCGTGCCCGAAGCAGACCCGCGCCGGCTGCCGCGCCCGACGGGCGTCGCGGCCGCGGGCATCGACCGCTTGCTTGAACAGCGCCACGCGGGTCTCGCGCCACAGCCGGTAGCCCAGGAAGAAGGGCGAGTTTTCTGCGATCGCCACCGCAGGCGCGGCGGCCAGCTGGGCCGCGTTGTAGACGTTGGCGAAGTCCCCGGGCGCCACGCGCAGATGCACCTGCAGGGAGGTGGCCGCTCCCTCCATGGTGACATCGTCGATCGCCATGCGCAGGGGCTCGGCGCCGTGGATATGAAGCTCGGCCGGCCCTCCGCGCAGGGTGCGGATGGCGTGGGACAGGGCCCGATAGCGGGCCAGATCGGTCATCGAGTGGCGGTCGAGATCGGAGGGCTCCAGCGTCGGCAGGATGCCCACGGTGATGGTGCGGCCGCCGAAATCGGCAGCGATGCGGTCCAGTTCCTCGATGGCGCGGGTTAGCTCGGCCTCTAGCGTACCGAAGGGCCTACCGCGGGCCGGCACCGGGCTGAGATTGTATTCCAGATTGAAGCGATCGAGCTCGAGCTGCACGTGCTCGTCGAGGCTCTGGCCCAGCACCGCGCGATTGACCGGCAGGGCCCGGGCGCTGTCATCGACCAGCGACAGCTCCACCTCGGCGCCCAGGCTGGCGTCCCCGAGACCAAAGCCCTCGCGCTCGAGCAGCCCTTCGAGGGCCGTCAGCGAGTCGCACAGGCGCGCGCGGAAGGCCTCGAACTCCGAAGCCTCGAAGCGGTCGCGGTCGACACGGATGCCCATCGGGCTCAATTACGCGCCGGACCCCACTTCGACAAGCACGCCCGTCAGGCGCCTTCGCGCGAGACCGGACCGCGGTAGGGCTCGGTGGTCACGTTCAGCACATCTTCGGGAAAATGGCTCAAAATAAAGCGCACCACATCCTTGATCGACACCACCGAAATCGGCCGATCCTCGGCATCCACGATCGGAATGTGCCGGCAGCCACCGACCTGCATATTGTGGAGGGCATAGACGATGGGATCGTCCCGGCGCAGCGAAACCGGATCGGCCTGCATCACCTCGGAAACCTTGTGCTGCTCGAAATTCTCGATGACGCCGACCACGTGCACCAGCAGCTCGCGCTCGGTCAGCAGCCCGGCCAACTTGCCCTTGCGGGTTACGACGATGGCGCCGTACTCGGTCTCGCGGATCAACTCCAGCGCCTCGCCCACCGTCTGATTCACGTCGACGGTAACGGCCGCCTTGGAGAAGAGCTTGTGCAAGGGCCGCCAAAAACTCTCGCTGCTGAGCACGTTCGGGGCTGCGGCGGCCTCGCTGAGTCGTTCGAGATCCTCTTCGATGTAATCCGGTTCCGGCATGATGAGACCCTATCCGACCCGTGCCAGGACGCCCTGGAAAGCCCGCGGCCGCATCCTTATACTTTGCCCCCACGTGGGGAGCCTTTCAAGACGACGCCGTCCGCCTTTACTTGAATCCCTGGACGGCTATACCTAGCGCACTGTGTCCGCGACCCAAGACATCACGGCGGTCGACCCCGAACTGCTGAAGTTGCGCCGCGTCAAACGCGCCGTGAAAGGCCTGGCGGTATTCGTCGCGGCCAGCCTGGTCGTGGCGTTGGTCTTCGCCGCCTACAGCCTCATCACCGAGCGCCCGGCCAAAGAAATCTTCCTCGGCCCGGGGCCGGATGCGGAGACGGTTCCCCCGCCGGAGTTCGAGCTGGCGCCCCGACGCTAGGGAAGCCCATCACGCGCCGGGCGCGGGAGTGGGAGCGATCGCGGCCAGCGAGGCCCTGCCCGAACACAGCGCCATCGCCGGCCCAATCGCCCCCGCGGCTGCAACGCGCCCGGCTGCAGCGCGGCTGCGGCGTGCCGTGCCGGCTGCAACGTGCCGGCTGCAACGCGGCTGCAACGTGCCACGGACATTTCTTACAGCCGTGCCGGCTGCAACGTGCTGCCGGCTGCAACGCGGCTGCAACGTGCCACGGACATTTCTTACACCCGCACCCGGCTGCAACGCGGCCGCAACGCGGCCAGCTGTAACGCAGCTGTAACGTGCCAGGGACATTTCTTTCGCGCCCGCAGCTGTAACGCGCAGCTGTAACGTGCCAGGGACATTTCTTTCGGCTGTAACGTGCCAGGGACATTTCTTTCGCGCCTGGCGACGAATTCGCGAAACCGACGCGGCCGCTGGCCGATAGCAGGTTCATGAGCGCCACGAATGAGCCCCCCGCCACCGCCCCCACCACCAGGCCCAAGCGCCGCTCGCGCCCCCTGCGCGTCGAGCGCGACGACGTCCCCATCTTCGTCACCAACCGCAGCGTCGAGGAGCGCTTCTGGCTGCACCCCCTGCTCAGCTGTGCCGCCCAGCCGCTCAACGGCAAAGCCCGCCGCGTGCTCAAGGCCCTGGACCGACGGAACCTCAAGCGCTTCGATCGCCTGGCCCAACGCGTCAACGCCCGCTCCGGCCTCAACTCCCCCAAGTTCACCGGCGCCCAGCTGCAGCGTTTTGCCAAGGGGCTCGTCGGCTCAGCTCTGGCCCGCGCCCAGCGCGAATACGGCGTCAAAATCTACGCCTTCATCTCGATGAGCAACCACATTCACATCGTCCTCTCGACGCCGAGAAAAAACCTCTCGCTCTTCATGCGCGACTTCAAGTCCACCACCGCCAGGGGCATCAACTTCCTCACCGGCCGCAGAGGTCCTTTATGGGGCCGGCGCTACGACGCCCAGCCCATTCTCGATGACGCCGCTGCCAAGGGCCGCGTGGGCTACACCGTGGGCAACCCCAGGAAGGCCAAGCTGCTGCAGGACCCCGAAGAGTGGCCCGGACTCAACCTCTGCTTCGGACTGCAAGAAAGCCAGGAGCTCGAGTTCGAATACTTCGACTACGAAGCCTGGCGCGAAGACGGTCCGAAGAAAGACCGCTTCGACGACTTTTTCACCACCGCCACACTCGTGCTGTCGCCGCTACCCGGATGCGAGGACCTCGATCCACAGGACTACGCGCGCGACGTACGTTCCTGGATCGAAGCGGTCTTGCACGAAGAAGAAGCGGCTGCCGACAAGAAGCCCAAGGAAGCATCGCGACGGTCGTCCAATCGCAGCGCCATCGTGGGCCTCGAAGCGATCCTCAACGCCAACTTCGAGTACCGGCCAAGAAACCCCGCGTACAAGCGCCGTCCCCACTGTTTCGGCAGCCCGGAAAATCGAAAGCAGCACTTCGAGGACATGAGCAACCTCTACGGCGTCTACGATGACCGCTCCGAGCGCTATCTCGCGGGCGACCCGGACGTGAAGTTCCCAGAGGGCACCTACCCGCCGCCGATCGTTCGAGCTGCACCACCGCCATCGATTGCGCCGTAAAGCCCTGTCACCCAGGGCGCCACTCGCCGCCGACCGGCAGCGACCACGAACATCTACCAGCCGAGCAGCCACGCGCCCGACTCGGGACCATTCGCGGGACGACACGTGCTTGGCGCGCTCCGCTCTGCGGCACGTCCCGCGGCGTTCCGCTGGACGTGCCACAGGTCCAAACGCATGGGACCAAACGTGCTTGGCACACTCGGAAAGCACGCACTCGGGAAGCACGCTCGGGAAGCACACTCGGAAATCACAGGACCAAACGTGCTTGGCACACTCGGAAAGCAGAAATCACAGGACCAAACGTGCTTGGCACACTCGGAAAGCAGGACCAAACGTGCTTGGCACACTCGGAAAGCACACTCGGAAAGCAGTTCGGGCGGGCGCCCGAGCGCCGAGGCGCTGCACCGAACACGGCGCAGGACCGATCGCGCCATCGTACGCGTCGGCTAGATCGCACCGTGCAACAATGGTACGCCTGCTAACGGTGTGTTCTTCAGGTCTCGGCCCGCGTCGTCCGTGCGCGGGTCGACCCAGCGTGGTGCAGGGTTCGAGGTGCGTCCGTACAGCGTCTTTACCGACCCCATCTTGCCAGCCAGCTACATCGCTGAGCTCGTGCATTTGTTACAGGAGCGCGGCATCCCGGCCGAGGCCACACTCGAGGGCACCGCGGTTGTGCCGGCCGGTCTCGACAACCCGCACGAGCGCCTTTCCTTTGATCAGGCCGAACGCCTGATCGCAAACGCCCTGCGCCTGAGCGCCGACCCTGGCCTGGGTCTGGCCTTCGGCGAGCGCGTGAAGGTCTCAAACCTCGGCATCGTCGGCTACGCGGTGATGTCCCAGGCGAACCTCCGGGACGCGATTCGCGTGGGCGAGCGCTACCACCGGGCCATCGTGGGACACATCGGGCTGGCCCTGCACGTTCACGGTGGCCGCGCGCAGCTGCGCATCGATCCCGAAATCCCCCTGGGCCGCTACGAGGCCTTTATCATCGAAGCGGTGCTGACGTCGCTGCTGGGCATCGGACGCTTCTTGCTGGGGCGCGAGCTGCCGGGCCTGGAGTGCCACTTCCGCTACCCGCGCCCGGCCCACGGCGACCGCTACGAAGACGCCCTAGGCGCCCGCTGCCATTTCGGTCGCCAACACAGCGGCCTGCACTTCGATGCCGCGGCACTGCCCATGCCTGTGCAATACGCCTGCGAGGCCAGCGCGCGCATGGCCGAGGAGCAATGCGAAAACGAGCTGGCACCACTTCTCGGCCAGCAGAGTGTGGTGCGCCGGGTGCGCTCGGCCCTGCGCGCGCGCCCTGGCGACTACCCCGATATGCGCGAACTGGCCCGCGAGCTGCGCACCAGCGAACGCTCCCTGCGGCGCGCCCTGAGCGAGCACGGCACCCACTACCAGCAGCTGCTTGACGAAACGCGCCTGAAGCTGGCATCGGAGTACCTGGCCTCGACGTCGCTGCCGGTGGAGGAGATCGCGCGCGCAGTGGGTTTTGGCAGCAGTCGCAGTTTCCGACGCGCCTACCGCCGCTGGACCGGGCACTCCCCGAGCAGCGCCCGCGATCGCGACCGCGAGTCCTGACGGCAAGTCGGCTCCGGTTACGCTCCGGCGGCCAATCGCGAGAGCACCGACCGGTTTGAAAACGCCGCAACTTCGCGAGGGAAAGCGGGTTCAGCGTGCCGTTGCGGTCCCGAAGTCGTAGCCCGAGCTACTTCGAGGCGCCGTAGCGGTGCGCGGGGCCCGCTTTCCCTCGCGAAGTTGTGGTGGTTTCAAACCGGTCGGTGCTCTAGGCTGCCAGGCCTGCCGCCAGTGGCGACCACCATGGCCGATATCCGAAAACTGCAATCCCTCAGCGCCGGCACCGAGCTGCTGCTCGGCGGCGACCGGCTGATCCGCGTGCCCGACGACATCGCAGCGCGCTTCCAAGCGGGCGACTCGCTATGCGTGGTCGAGGCGACCGAGGAGGTGCTGCTGATCCCGGCGGCCCAACAGGCCATCGCCCGCGACGCGGTGGCACGGGCAACCCAGGCCTTCACGGCCCTGGGTAGCGCCAGCGACGCGGCCATCTCGGGCTTCTTCGAGGCCTTTGCCCAGCGCCTGGAGGACCCCGAGATCTGGGCTCGGGTAGAAGAGACCAACCGCCGTGACGTGGCCGACGCCAGGGCCCGCGGCCGCTCCACCACGCGCCTCGTGGCCGACGCCAAGATGCGCAGCGGCATGGTGGCGGGCCTGCGTGGCTGGATCGGGGCCCCCAGCCGCCGTGGCCAGGTGATCGAGCGTATCGAGCACGAGGGCTGGCAGGCCGAGCTGGTCGGCGCCGCCCTGGGCGTGGTGGCCTTCGTCTTCGAAGGGCGCCCCAACGTGCTGGCCGACGCGACCGGCGTGCTGCGCGGCGGCAACGCGGTGGTCTTTCGCATCGGCCGCGACGCCCTGGCCACCGCCGCCTGCATCATGGAGCAGGCGCTGATCCCGGCGCTGGTTGAGGTGGGGCTGCCCCGCGATGCGGTGGTGCTGGTGGAAAGCCCGGAGCACGCCGCCGGCTGGGCGCTGTTTTCGGACAGTCGGCTGTCGCTGGCGGTGGCGCGCGGTTCCGGGCCTGCGGTGGCGACCCTGGGGGCCATCGCCCAACAGGCCGGCACTCCCGTGAGCCTGCACGGAACCGGCGGCGCCTGGATCGTCGCCAGCGAGCGCAAGGTGCGGCCCCCGGCCCTATACGAGGCCATCGTGGACTCCCTGGACCGCAAGGTCTGCAACACGCTCAACACCCTCTGCATTCCCGAGCCCCAGGCCGCCGAGCTGATCCCGATCGCGCTCGCCGCCCTGGAAGAGGCTGGCCAGCGGCTCGGGCAGAGCTACAAGCTGCACGTGGTCGAAGCCTCTCGGAGCCACGTGCCAGCGGAACTTTTCGAGCAGAGCGTCGAGGTGATGCGAGCCGAGGGTGTCGTGCGCGAGCCCCTGGCCGAGCCCCTGGCCGAGTCCGAACTGGGCCTCGAGTGGGAGTGGGAGCAGACCCCGGAGGTCACGCTGCACGTGGTCGAGGACCTCGCCCATGCCGTCGCCCTTTTCAACCGCCACAGCCCCCACTTCGTTGCCAGCCTGGTCAGCGACGACCCCGACGAACACGCCCGCTTCTACGACAGCGTCGACGCCCCCTTCGTCGGCGACGGCCAGACGCGCTGGGTCGACGGCCAGAAGGCCCTGAGCAAGCCCGAGCTGGGGCTGTCGAACTGGCAGTCGGGCCGGCTCTTCGGCCGCGGTGCCATCCTCAGCGGCGACAGCGTCTTCACCGTGCGCACGCGCGCCCGGAAAACGTAAAAAACCTGTATTTTCAGGATTGCGCGCCGTTTTCGCGCCAGTAGGCGTCGAGGCGGCCCTGCATCACGTCGCGGACCTGCTCCATCAGGCGCGGCACATCGTCACGGCTGAGGCCCGCGGTCTCGATGGGCGCGTCGCAATACACCGTCACCCGATGGCCGGGGCGGATCAGGTAGGAGCCCTTGCGCATCACCCGGTACATGCCGGTGACGGTCACCGGCACGATTGGCACGCCCAGCTGCACGGCGATGCGAAAGACCCCCGGTTGCAGCTCGCCCAGGTGCCCGGTCAGGGTGCGGGTGCCCTCGGGAAAGACCAGCAGCGAGTGACCGGCGGCCACCTCCTCGCGCATGCGCCGCATCATCAGGCCCAGGCCCTTGCGGCTGCCGCGACTGACCGGGATGGTGCCGCGGCTGCGCATGAAAGCGCCGTAGATGGGGTAGCTGAAGTGCTCGTCGAGCTCCACGCCCTGTTTGAAGTGGGGCGTGGCCGGGTACATCGTGCAGTGATCGAGGTGGTTGACGTGGTTTTGGAAGAACAGATAGGGGCGGTCGGGGGCGATGTCGGGGTGCACCTCGGCGCGCCAGCGGCACAGGGCCGCGGCTACCTGTCCGCGGGTGTAGATCCGCTCCAGCCACTGCATGCGCGGCGGCCCCACCAGCCGGTGCATGACCATCTGCAGGCCCATCATCGGCACAAGCCAAGCCAGCCCGAGCCCCCACAAGACGCCCGAACTCAGGTAACTGAAGGGCGTGTCGGGCTCGAGCACCGCGGGCGGACGCTCACTTGCCGGCGCCTCGAGGCCAGCGGCCTCCGCCAGAGCGGTAGAGTCCGCCTGGGCCTGCGCATCGCTCGCCGGGGCTTCCATGGGGCCGATGTAGCCCCTGACCGGCTCCAGGTAAAGCCGCCCTTGCGCCCCCAAGCTCCCCCAAAAGGGGCATTGTGCACTGGAACTGAGCCGGGTTAGCGGTACAGTCCGCCCCGTGCATGGCGCCCTGCTCATTCCCTGGTTCAAGCTGGAAGCCTGGGCCATCCCCCTCCCCTTCCTGATCGACGAGCTGAAGATCCAGCCCTTCGGCGTGCTCGTCGCCATCGGCATCTTCTTCGGCAGCCGCATCGCCGAGTGGCAAGGCGAACGCAACGGGGTTCCCGCCCAGGTGGTGGCCGACTTCCTGGTCTACACCATCGTGATCGGCCTGGTCGCCTGCTACTTCCTCAACGGGGTTTTCTACAACACCGAGGACCTGATCGCGATCCTCAAGGACCCGAGCCAGCTGTTCAAACGCTACCTGGGGCTGTCTTCCTATGGCGGCTTCATCGGCGGCGTCGGCGCGGCCTTCCTGTTTCGCCATCGGCGCCAGATGTCGCTGATCGTCCTGGGCGATATCTTCTGCTTCGCCTTCCCCTTCGCCTGGGTCTTCGGCCGCAGCGGCTGCTTCGTGGTGCACGACCACCCGGGGGTCGTCTCGAATTTCTTCCTCGCAGTCGACAACTACAACCTGGGCGGTCAGCCGCGCCACGACCTGGGGCTCTACGAAGTGATCTGGAGCGCCTTCGCCATCGGGCTCTTTCTGTGGCTCAGCAAAACGCCGCGGCGGCCGGGCTTCTTCATGGCGCTGTTGCCCCTGATCTACGCGCCCATCCGCTTCTTCCTGGACTACCTGCGCGAGACGCCCCAGTACCATGGCGATGTGCGCTACTTCGACCTGACCCCCGGTCAATACGCCTCGATACTCTTCACCGTGGTGGGTCTTTCGGTGCTGTGGCGCATCCATCGGGGCCCCGCAGCCACACTGATGCTCGACGGCTCCGACTACCTGCCGGTCGGCCCCCGAGACGAGCCCCAGCACGGCGCTGGCGAGGCCGCGACCGACCCGGCCACCCCGGCCCCGCGCCCGACCAAGGCGCAAGCCAAGGCCCGCAATCGGAACTCCCGCCGCAAGCGATGACCGACCCCGCGCCGCAGCCGGTCCGCGTGGTGACGGCCACGTCGCTCTTCGACGGACACGATGCCGCCATCAACATCGTCCGACGCGTGCTGCAAAAGCTGGGCGCCGAGGTCATCCACCTGGGCCACGACCGCTCGGCCGAGGTCATCGTCAACGCCGCCATCCAGGAGGACGCCGACGCCATCTGCGTCTCGTCCTACCAGGGCGGCCACATGGAGTTCTTCGGCTATCTGGTGGACCTTTTGGCCGCGCGCGGCGCCGATTCGATCCGGGTCTACGGTGGCGGCGGTGGCACCATCCTGCCCGACGAGGCCAGGGCGCTTCAGGCCCGCGGGGTCGCGCGCATCTTCAGCCCCGAGGACGGCCGCGCCCTGGGCCTGGAGCCCATGATCGCCTCGATTCTGGACGACTGCGCAGCAGCCGCCACCGCTCGCCCTCCCCCCGACTCCGGCTCCATCGACGGCCTGTCGCCCGCCCGCAGCGGCCTGGTCGCGCGCTGCATCAGCACCCTGGAAGCCGCCCCCGAGGCCGAGACCAACCGCGCACTGCGCCAGGCGCTGTCGAAACGAGCCGAGAGTCGAGCCGCAGTGCCCGTGCTCGGCGTGACCGGCACCGGCGGCGCTGGCAAGTCCAGCGTGGTCGACGAACTTCTGCGCCGACTGCGCCGCGACCACGGCTCGCTCCAGGTGGGCCTCTTGCTGGTCGACCCCAGCCGCAGGCGCAGCGGCGGCGCCCTGCTCGGCGACCGCATACGCATCAACAGCATCGAGGCCCCGGGCTTCTACGCACGCTCGCTGGCCACACGCGCAGCCAACCGAGCGCTTTCGGCGGTGGTGCAGGACGCGGTGCTGACCCTGCGCGCCGCGGGCTTCGACCTGATCCTGGTGGAGACCGCAGGCATCGGCCAGAGCGACTCCGAGATCGTGGACCTCGCCGATCACTCGGTCTACGTGATGACCCCCGAATACGGCGCGCCCTCGCAGCTCGAGAAGATCGACATGCTCGAGCTGGCCGACACCGTGATCTTGAACAAATTCGATCGCCGGGCCGCCCTCGACGCCCTGCGCGATGTGCGCAAACAGTGGCGGCGCAACCACGGCGCCTTCGAGGTCGACGAGGGCGAGCTGCCCGTCTTCGCCACCGTGGCCAGCCGCTGGGACGACCCGGGCATGGAGCGGGCCTACCGCCACCTGCACGCGCGGCTGCTCGCGGCTGGCGCCCGTGCCCTGGCCGACGCCGAGCTGGGCCCGGCGCCAGCGGCCGACACCCTTCCCCGCTCCGAAGCCCTGATCCCGGCCGGACGCGAGCGCTACCTGGCCGACGTGGCCCAGGGCGTGCGCACCTATCGCGAGCAAACCCGAAGTCAACAGACGCGCGCCGCCGACGCCCAGGCCCTTGTGCGCACCGCGGGCCTGCTGGGTGCCGACGCGCCCACCTGGCCCCAGGCGCTGCGAGCGCCGGAGGGCGAAGCGACGCAGAGCCCCGCCCTGGCCGAAGTCCTCGAGCGTTACCAGAGCGCCCTCGACGCGCTCGATCCCGAGCTGCGCCAGCGCCTCAAGGACTGGCCGGCCCTGCGCCAGCGCTACCGGGCCGAGCGCCAGAGCTACCGCGTCCGCACGCGCGAGGTCGAAGCCGAAAACCAGGTCGAGACCCTGGCCCACACGCGCTTGCCGCGCGTGGCCCTGCCCCACACCGACAGTTGGTCCGAACTCACGCGCTACCTGCGCGACGAGGGGCTGCCCGGACACTTCCCCTTCACCGCCGGCGTCTTTCCCTTCAAGCAGCGCGGCGAAGAGCCGGGTCGCATGTTCGCTGGCGAGGGCCCGCCCGAGCAGACCAACCGACGCTTTCACCTGCTGGCCAAGGCCCAGCCAGCGGTACGGCTGTCGACCGCCTTTGACAGCGTCACGCTCTACGGCCGCGACCCGGCCGAGCGCCCCGACATCTACGGCAAGGTCGGCAACTCCGGGGTAAGCGTCTGCACCCTCGACGACGCCAAGCGCCTGTACTCGGGTTTCGATCTATGCGCACCGACCACGTCGGTGTCGATGACCATCAACGGCCCGGCGCCCACGGTGCTGGCCTTCTTTCTAAACGCCGCCATCGACCAGCAGATCGAAAAACACCTGCGCGCCGAGGGCCGCCTGGAAGCCACGCGGGCGCGCTTTGCGCCGCTACCCGAGTACCGCGGCGCCCTGCCCGACGGCCATGACGGCCTGGGTCTGGGGCTATTGGGAATCCCCGGCGTCGAAACGGTCGAGCCCGAGGTCTACGCGCGCATCCGCAAAGAAACCCTCGGGCGCGTGCGCGGAACCGTACAGGCCGACATCCTCAAGGAAGATCAGGCGCAAAATACCTGCATCTTCTCGACCCTCTTCGCGCTGAAAATGATGGGCGACATCCAGCGCTTCTTCATCGACGAGGGCATCAAGAACTTCTACTCGGTCTCGATCTCCGGCTACCACATCGCTGAAGCCGGAGCCAATCCCATCACCCAGCTGGCCTTCACCCTCGCCAACGGCCTGACCTACCTGGAGTACTACCTCTCGCGCGGTATGAAGGTCGACGACTTCGCGCCCAACTTCAGCTTCTTCTTCAGCAACGGCCTGGACGCCGAATACAACGTCATCGGCCGCGTGGCCCGCCGCATCTGGGCCATCGCCCTGCGCGACCGCTACGGTGCCTCCGAACGCAGCCAAAAGTTGAAGTACCACGTGCAAACCTCGGGCCGCTCGCTGCACGCCCAGGAGATGGCCTTCAACGACATCCGCACCACGCTCCAGGCCCTCAGCGCCCTGTCGGACCATTGCAACAGCCTGCACACCAACGCCTACGACGAAGCGGTCACCACCCCCACCGAGGAATCGGTGCGGCGCGCCCAGGCGATCCAGCTGATCATCCAGCGCGAGCTGGGCCTGGGACAAAACGAAAACCCGATCCAGGGCGCCTACGTGATCGACGAGCTCACCGACTTGGTCGAGGCCGCCGTACTCGAAGAACTCGAGCGCATCTCTGAGCGCGGCGGCGTGCTGGGCGCCATGGAGACGCTCTACCAGCGCGGCAAAATTCAGGAAGAAAGCCTCTACTACGAGTCGCTCAAGCACGCGGGCACGCTGCCTGTCATCGGCGTCAACACCTTCGAAAACCCCGACACCGAGGCCGCCTCGACGCGGCCGTCGGAAGTTCGACGCTCCAGCGACACCGACAAGCGCGGCCAGCTCCAAGGCCTCGAGGCGTTTCGCGCGCGTTGGGCTGAAAAGCGCCCGGCCGCCCTCGAGAGGCTGGCACGCGCAGCCCACCAGGGAGAAAATCTCTTCGCCGAGCTGATGCAGACGGTCACGTGCGCCAGCCTCGGCGACATCACCCACACGCTGGAACGCGCAGGCGGCGCCTACCGGCGCTCCGGGTGAGCGCACAGCTGTCGCCCCCGCCCATCGCCCGCGGCCATGCCCGAAGAAAGCTCACAATTCCAGCAACTCGCCCACGACGCCCTGGCATTCGGCGGCGTCGAGCTATCGGTGGCCGCTGGCGTCTGGATCTTCCTGCGCTTCAGCCTCCCACGCGAACACCGCGCCAAGCTGATCGTGCCGGCGCTGTTGTTGCTGAGCTACGTGGTCATCGCCGTGGCCAAAACGGCGCTGCCCTCCCAGGCCCCCTCCTACAAGTACGTGGGCACCGTGGCGCTGCTGCTGCTGCTGCTGGGCTGCGGCCGGCTGGTGACCATTTTCGTCATCGACTGGCTCATCACCCGCAGGCTGCACCGTCCGACACCGAAGATCATCCGCGACATCGTCGAGGGCATGATCGTCATGGGCGCGGTGCTGCTGACGCTCCGCGCCGCCGGCGTGGACGCCACTTCGCTGCTGACCACCTCGGCGCTGCTGACGGCCATCATCGGCCTGTCCCTACAGGACACCCTGGGTAACCTCTTCGCCGGCCTGTCGCTGCAGGCCGAGGAGCCCTTTCGGGTAGGCGACTGGATCCAATACGACCGCGAGGCCGGACATATCGGCCAGGTCAAGGAGATCAACTGGCGCGCCACCAAGATGATAAACCTCGACCTGGTCGAGATCACCATCCCCAACGGCCAGTTGGCGCGCGCCTCGATCGTCAACTTCACCAAGCCCAGCGCCCTGTCACGGCGTCAAATCGTCTTCACCATCCCCCACGACTTCGCGCCGCTGCGGGTCAAGCAGGTCATCGAGCGCGCCTTGACGGAAGTGCCGGGAATGCGGTCACAGCCGCCCCCCTCGGTGATCACCCACGAGATCGTCGAACGCGGCATCGAGTACTGCGCCCGCTTCTTCATCGAAAACTTCGCCGAGCGCGAGCTGATCGACGCCCACGTCCGCGACCGCGTCTGGTACGCCCTCAGCCGCGTGCAGATCCCCATCGCCACGCCGGTGCAGCGCATGGAGCTGCGCGAGCACACCCGCCAGACCGACGCCGACGACGCGCGCGAAGAAGAGCGGGCGCGGGCGCGGGCGGTACGCAAGCTCGACTTTCTCCGCGACTTGCCCGACGAGGCGATCCAGACGCTGGCGCACCAGTCGTCGACCGCGCTGTACGAACCCGACGAAATCGTGGTGCGCCAGGGCGAACACGGCGGCGAGTTCTACGTCTGCCTGGAGGGCGAGCTGTCGGTGCTGCACAGCACGGGCGGCGGCCCGCGGCGTGAGGTGGCGCGGTTGGGTCCCGGCGGCATTTTCGGCGAGGTGGCACTGATGACCGGCCAGCAGCGTACAGCCACGGTCAAGGCAGTGACCCCCTGCCGGCTTCTGACCCTGGGCAAGACGGCCTTCTCCGAAATCCTCGCCAAAAACCCCCAGCTCGCCGAGCGCATCAGCGAGCGCCTGGCCGAACGCCAGGCCACGCTGATGGCCTTCGCGGAGTCGCTGGACGAAAACGAACGCAAGTCGATCCACGAGGATCAAAACCAACTGCTGGACCGGATCCGGCGCTTCTTCTCCCTGTGATCAGTCCCGCTTGACCGCCGGCGGCGGGCTGACGACGATGCCGCGCAATGCCCTGGCCACGCCGCCTGCCATTTTCGACGGGTGCCCAAAAGGCGGTCGCGGCCGTGCTCTGTCACGCGGCGACTGTGGTCCTTTTGGCGCGGCTTGCGCGCACCGCCGAGCTGGCCGTCCGGGCCGATCGGGCTGACACCTGGTTGATGCTGCCAGCCGTCTTCGGCGCCGACCTGATGCTCATCGCCAGTATCGGGCTGTGGGCCCACGCCGTCGCTGCGCTGCGCCGGCCATGGGCTGTGTTGGCCCTGCGCGTTTTGCCGCTGCTTGGCCTTTGCCTCCTGCTGCCTGCCGACGTGGTCTCCCACCGCCTGACCGGGATTCCAATTTCCTTCAGCCGCCTGCGCGGCGATGAGGGCGCCACGGTCTTCGACCTGGGCCTGCTCGACCCGGTCGACCTGGTTGGCGGCACCGCAGCCATCGCGCTCGGCCTGCTTTCGATCTACCCGGCCCTTCGCTTCGGCTCCCGGCTGCGCGCCCTGCGGGTCTGGGCCGCTCCCAAGGCGCTGCTCGTCACTCTTCTCATCGGCTTTCTTTCGACCAGCGCCCAACAGCTGCTGCTACCCAGGGCCGACGAGCTCGCGACCCAGCCCGCCTTCTACCTTGCCACGAGTCTCTTCGACGGCGGCCCGATCGCATCGCTGACCATCGCCGAAACCGAGTGGCAGGCGCTGCAGCGCTCCCAGAGTGCACTACCGACGCCGGCAGGCGATCACCGCACGCCCGCCCATCGCCCCGGCCCCATCGACAACGTCGTAATCTTCCTGGCCGAGGGCATCGCCTTCGAGCACACGGGATTTTCCACAGAAGATGTGCTGAACCTGAAGCGAGCGGTGACGCGCGAAGCGAAGAAAAAGCGCAAAACGAACCGCCAAAAAGGCGGCAAATCGGCGCCCCTGGAGCGCCGCCAGTACGACGCCACACCGCATCTCCACGAGCGCCAGCAGCGAGATGGCCTGCTCTTCGACCGCTTCCACACCAACTGGCACGCCAGCATCCAGGCAATCTTCTCCCTGGTCTGCTCGCGCTTCCCGCCTCCGCAGGGAGACATCGTGCGCATCAAGCCGCGAATCGATTGCGGCGAACTCTCGGAGGTCATGGATGCCCGCGGCGTCAAGGCGGGGCTCTTCCACGGTGGCTATTTCAACTTCTACAACAAACTCGCGCTGCTCGGCCATCGGCGCTACGCCGTCGAATACGACGCCGCCGAACTCGCCCTTCGCAGCAAGCGTCGAAGTCACCAGTGGGGCATCGACGACCGGGCCGTGGTCGACGCCACCCTGCAATGGGTCGACTCCCTTCCCAAGGGCGAACGCTTCGCCGCGCTTCTGATCCCGATCACCGCCCACTACCCCTACTGGACCCCAAGCGACTTCAAGCGCCCTTTCGCCCCCCAGGGTCGACGACGGCGTTTCCTCAACGCCGTCGCCTTCCAGGACCAGGTCTTCGAAGAACTCCTGCGCGGCTTCGAAAAACGCGGGCTCTACGATCGCACGCTCTTCGTATGGCTGGGCGACCACGGACACTACGTGGGCGAACCCACCCGTAAAACCCCTGGCCTACGCCGCTTCTACCAGCCCAACCTGCACACGGCGCTGGTCATGATCAACCATCAGCTCTTCGGCGCCCCCAAACGGCGCCCGGCCGAGCGCGTCTCCCACCGCCTGGGCGACAACCGAGATCTGGTGCCCACCGTGCTCGACGCCATGGGCCTGCCCTCCGATCCCAGACACGAGGGCCAGAGCCTGCTCGCCACGGACTACAAACCGCGCCGCATCTTCTTCGGCTCCGACGCGGGCCAATATTTCGGCTTCATCGACGGTCACGAAAAATTCGTACTCAACACGCGCAACAAGCGCACCGAGTACTACGACCTGAAGCGCGATCCCGAAGAACTCGAGGACCGAAGTGCGCGCTCCAGCGAGCTGATGACCCGCTACACCCGCGACACCCTGCGCTTCGCCGGTGCCGCGCGCGCCCGAATCGCCGCCACCCCGACGCTCGAGGAACGCATCAGCGTCAACCACGTATACGAACTCTTCATCGAGCACGCCAAAGTGAGTTTGGTGCGAGAAGACAAGCGCACCCCCTGCGAACGCGACGACGACGGCGAGGTCCAATGCAAAGGCCTCGGTTCCATGCTTCGGGAACACGAGGGAGTGGTCCACGGCCGGCGCCGACACTGCGTCATGGTACGAGTACCCGAGGAGGGTCGCGTGGAGCTGAGGCTCGACTACAAGCCGATGCTCGGCCTGCTGACCGGCACCATCGTCGCCATACCCAAGACCGCGAAGAAAGGGCAGCGCCCACGCTTCGTCATCAATGCCCGCAGTGACGAGCACCTCGGACAGGCGGTGCAGCTGAACCCGTCCCAGGCCGTGCGCCCGCAGCACCCCAGGGCCAAGCGCTCCCTGCGCTACGAAATCGCGCGAACTGGCAGTTGGGAAGGAGGCCCCGAGGAACTCTGCCTGCAGTTGACACCTTGAGGCAGGGCGAGCGACGGACATCGGGCTGTTCAATGCCAGCGATAGTTGGACTTCTCGGCCAGTATCCGCCTGATGTCGTCGAGTCGCGGAAGTTCCTTCTTACCGAAATAGTGGTACTGGTATCGGCCACCGCTGTTCTTGTTGAAGCTGGCGAGGTAGGCGTAACGCCGAAAGCGCGGGTCTCGGTAGATCCGTCGACCGTGTCGGCCCAGCGGTCCCGGAAAGCTGTTGACGAAGTTCTTTCCGCGCTTGCACAAAATCCACAAATCCGGGTCGCGATCGAAGAGATAGTCGATGAGGCGCTCCGCCGGCAAGCCGGCATTCCGTGCGAGAAAGTTGTCGTTGAGACCAATCGGATCGATCCAGCGGCTTTCGGAGAAGTAGGGCATCGCACCGGCGTCGGGGCCCACCACCAGGAGTTCACGATGATTGGGGAGCTGCGCCATCAGTCGGCCCAACATGAAATGGGTTTCCTCAACCACAGGCTTCCTGGGCCAGCTTTCACGGATCGAATGGGCGTAGAGCGGGCTGCTGTAAACGAACGCGTATCCAAAAACGACCAGGAAGCATAGGGCATTGACCACACGGACCTTCGGCGCGGTCTCTTCGAGAGCCGCAGTTAGCGCGGGTACGGCGGCGAGCACGAAAAACGGCACAAACGGGATAAAGAATCTGTGCTGAAACGCCATGATGTGCTCGGCGCGCAGATAAAACAGCAAACAGAAAAGCAGTGGTGGCAACAGCAACGCATCCGCCCCCCGCACTGACCGTCGAAAGATGGCGGCGGCTGCCAGGACCGCGATCGAGGGTTCACCCAGAAAGGCAACGAGCTCGGGCAGGCCCGGCAGCGAGTCGCCGCCACCGGCGAGCACCTTGATGTAGTAACTATTGGGGCGCAGGTCACCATAGTAGTGCAGCCGCCAGCCGTGGTAGCCCAGCGTCGGGATCACGAAAAAGACTCCGGCGACCAAGGCCCACCGCATCAAACGGCGCAGCGCTTGGCCCGACAGTCCAGAACCGAGCGCGTCCATCGAGCCGGCCAGACCGATCATGGCGGCAGCCACGGCGAAATTTTCGGGGCGTGCCAAGCCGGCCAGCCACCCGCAGAGGCAAGCGGCGCCATAGAAGCGATAACCGGCACGCCCGGCCGTGGGCGCGGCCTCCAAAAACCTCGCCAGCATCCAGTAGGTGGTCACCAGCAGCACCGCCGCGACCATGGTCTCAAGCCCCATCATCACGTGGACGCCGTAGATGGGAATGCAGAGAAATACGCTTGCCGCCAGGGCGGGACCTGGCGACCACCAGCTCGCACCCACGACCCGGCGGCGATCGTCGAAGATGAGAAATGCGATCAGCAGCACCGACAATAGCGACAACCACTGGGCAGCCTTGAGCGGATCGAGGCCGGCGGCGATCACAGGAACCTCGACCATCACCAGCAGGAAATTCGTAAACCCCTCCACCGGAGCTTCACCCGGGTTCCATACCAGGCCCTCACCTTGAGCGACATGCCTGGAATAGCGATAGCTGATGTAGGCGTCATCGATGACGCGATAGTACGGAAGACAAACGTTGCCAGCGCAGAACGCCAACCCGAAAAGCAGCACGCATGGGCCGAGCGCCTTGTGTTGAAAACGGGCAAACCGCTGGTGTTGGTCCTTCACGCTCGCGTCGCCTCGTGTTGTCGCCACAGCATCATGCCCACGGTAGCCAAGAGCGTGGGTCCCTCCGTTGCGCTGCCCGTGGCGAGTCTACTGACGCCATAGGCTGCGAGCAAACTTCGCCATGCGCACGTTTTTTCCGCGGAGACGCAGCGGAGCATCGATGGGCTTGATAGCGCCGCGATTCCACCAGGCAAAACGCGTGAGGTTGACGCCTTTGGCAGCCAGAGGCTAGATTCACGGTGCTCAGCGGCCGAGGGAAACCCCGGAACGTTCGCGATTCCAAGGGCCCACGCCCAAATGCCCGACTTCAGACCGCTTTCGTATCCCCCGGGTTCGCGCCGCTTTCGCCGGTCCTTTCCACTGCTGCTATCGCTGGCGCTGAGCGTGGGTGGATGCCTGGGGGGCCGCACACACGACTCGCCGCCCTCGCAAGATGCCGACTCGGCGGCAGCCTCAAACGCCGGTGATGCAGCAGTGACCGAGGCGTCGTCCTCTTCTGAAACGACGGAAGTAGTCGCCAGCGACGCAGCGGCCCCGATCTGCACCGCCAACAACGACTGTCCCACCGGCACGCGATGCTTGCGTACCGGCTGCGTCGAACTCGTGGCCTGTCAGACGAGCCTGGACTGCATCGACGCGCCTCAGAATCAGGGCATCTGCGACAGCGACGCTGGGCAGTGCGAGCAGTGCCTGGGCGATGCCGACTGCGATCCCGGGCAGCAATGCCTTGCCCGGCTCTGCGAAACCATCGTCGGCTGCGGCAACTCCCTCGACTGCCCCAGTGGCCAGGTCTGCGACTCATCCCTGGCCCGCTGCGTCGAATGCGTCTGGGACACCGACTGCGGCGAGGGCCAGCGTTGCGCCGAGCAGCGCTGCCGTCTGGCCTGCACATCGGACAGGACTTGCACGCCCCAGGGCCAGCTCTGCGATCCCATGCTCGGCTACTGCGCCAACCCCAACGAGCTGACTTCGAGTCCCTACGTAGCCGGCGGTGGCGGCTCCGGGGGCAGCAGTGGCAGCAGCGGCGGCAGCGGTGGCAGCGGTGGCAGCGGCGGCAGCACCGGGGGCGCCGGAGGTTCCGGGGGCGCGAGCGGCGGCGACATGACGGTGCGCTCCTGCAACCCCAGCGATTGCCCGGCGGGTGCCTTGGGCGAGCCCCCCTGCTGCACCGCGGAAGCCGTCTGCGGCATCGAGACCATTTTGGTCGGCTGCGTGTAGCCCGACCGAGGCACCACCCCCCGGGCCCCTAACTCACGCCGCCCAGATACAACTTCTGGCCCCCGGGCGAGCGCAGCAGTTCGAGCAGGCCTTCGGGGATGTGTTGCACATCCGGCAGCTCCGAAAGCGCGATCCAGCGGGTGGCGACCGAGCCATCCGCCCCTGGGCTTTCGCTGCTGGCGTCAAAATCAGCAGACACCGAGCAGCGAAAATAAAACTCCACCACCCGCACGTCCTCATCGACTTCACCGGGCTCGTGGCTCCAGGCCATGTAGTCCCGCACCTGCGCCAACTCACCAACTTCAACCGCGGCGCCGATCTGCTCGCTACAAGCCGTGCGCAGGGCGTCGGCCAGGGAGCTTCCGGGATGCTGCAGTCCGCCGGGTAGCGCGAAGCGCGAGCCCTGTTCACTGCGGGTCTCGACGACGAGAATCTCCTCACCGCGGAGAATCAACGCCTTGACCATGTTGTGGATCGCGGTCATGCAGGGCCACGCCGATAGAGATCCTAACTGAAGAGGTCGTCGACGTCGGCCTTGGTCAAGCCCTTCAGCGGCGCGTCGTGGCTGAGCACGTTCTCGACCAGGGCGCGCTTCTTCGCCGACAGCTGGAGGATCTTCTCCTCCACCGAACCCCGGGCCACCAGCCTGTAGACCGACACGGTCTTGCTCTGACCGATTCGGTGTGCGCGGTCGGTGGCCTGGTCCTCCACCGCCGGATTCCACCAGGGGTCAAAGTGGATCACGGTGTCGGCGCCAACCAGGTTCAAACCCGTGCCACCGGCCTTGAGCGAGATCAGGAAGGCCGAAATCGACGAATCATCGTTGAAGCGGTCGACGCGCTGGATGCGGTCCTTGGTCGCGCCCGTGAGATATTCGTACTGGATGCCCTCGGAATCGAGCAGCTCCCGGATCAGCTTCAGCATCTCGACGAACTGGCTAAAAATCAACACGCGATGGCCGCCAGCCACCGCCTCCTGCATCAGCTCGCGCAGAGCGCCGAGCTTGCCGCTAGTGTCCTCGCCCCACTCGCCCTCGAGCTTCATCAGACGCGGATCGCAGGCCACCTGCCTCAGCCGCGTCAACGCCGCCAGGATCTGGATCTGGGCCCGCGCCACGCCCTGCTTCTCCACCTCGCTCATCACGCTGTCGCGCACCTGGCGCAGGATCTGCTGGTAGAGCTTGGTCTGCTCGTCGGCCATCGGCACCACGATGTCCTGCTCGATCTTGGGCGGCAGATCCTTGGCCACGTCCTGCTTTTCGCGCCGCAGCACGAAGCGGTGGATCGCGGCCCGCAGCTTCTCGGCCGCAGCCTCGTCGCCGCGGTCGATGGGCCGGGCGAACTTTTCCTCGAAGCGCTTCAGGTCTCCCAGCAAGCCCGGGGAAACGAAATCGAAGATCGACCAGAACTCGCTCAGGCTGTTTTCGATGGGCGTTCCGGTCAGGGCCAGCCGGCGCTCACTCTTGAGCTTCTTGGCAGCGCGCGCGGTGGCGCTCACCGGGTTCTTGATGTGCTGGGCTTCGTCGAGAATGACGTAATAGAAGTCCAACCCCTGAAGAAACTCCTCATCGCGACGCACCAGGGCGTAGCTGGTGATCACGATGTCGGAATCTTCGATCTCGTCACTGAGCTTCTCGCGGTCGGGGCCGTGCCAGAGAATGGTCTTGAGGGTTGGCGCGAACTTCTCGATCTCGCGCAGCCAGTTGGGAGCCACCGAGGTCGGCGCAACGACCAGGTGGCGCACCTTCTTCTTGTTCTTCGACTTCAGCCACAGAAGCAATGCGATGGCCTGCACCGTTTTGCCCAGACCCATGTCGTCGGCCAGGATGCCGCCGGTGTTGAGGCCGTGCAGGAAGACCAGCCAGCTCAAACCGTCCTTCTGGTAGGGACGCAGCGTAGCCTTCAGCGAGCGGGGCTTGGTGATCGATTCGATCTCCCCGATATTCTGCAGCTTGGTGAAGAGTTTCTTCGCCGTGGGCGTGACCGAACTCTTGCCGACCAACGACAGCAGATCCTGCACGCGGCCCGCCTGGGCCAGCGAGAGCTTCTTGCCATCGCCGCCGGTGGCGTAGATCTCGGCCATGCGCTCGAGGATCTCGCCCACCTCGTCCTGCTTGACTGGCGCGTAAGTGCCGTCCTCCAGACGCACCAGCTTACGGCCCGACTCGAGACATTCGCGCAGCTCGCGCTGATCGACCGCGACGCCCCCGCTCTCGAAGACCATGTCGAGACTCAACCAGTCGACGCCGCTGGAGACGCGTGCGCGCGGCGACACCGAGCTGTCGCGCACGGTGACGTCCACCAGATCGTCCGGGATGAAACGATCCCAGGTTTCTGGCAGCTGTCCCATGCCGCCGGTCCAGAACGCGATCGCATCGTCGCCCTTGACCACCAATTCTTGACCGTTCTCGTCGGCCTCGAACCCCTGGCTGAGCAGCATCTGCACCGCGGCCATCTCGCCGCCGACGTCCCGTCGCACCACCACCGGGCGGCCATTGCTGCGGGTG
Source organism: Myxococcales bacterium (assembly GCA_029880325.1). GTDB lineage: Bacteria > Myxococcota_A > Polyangia > Polyangiales > JAFGIB01 > JAOUOP01. The sequence goes on from JAOUOP010000001.1 coordinate 122,011, forward strand.
GGCTCATGAAATTCCAGCGGCTGCGGCAGGCCCGCGGGGGGGACTTCATAATCGAAGGAGTCGTAGCGCACCTTGAGCTTGGCGCGCGCTTCGACGATGTCGCCCGTCACGCGCAGCTCGAAGCGCGGATGCGCGTCCAGCACGTCGGCAACCTGCGTCAGGTCGGGCAGGTCCGTTCCGAGCGAGGCAGCCACGCGCGGAACGTAGTCGACCAGCAGGCGCGGCAGGTCACCCATGGGATGCACCAAAGCTGGCGAGCGGTAGAGCCGCTGCAGCCAGGCCGGGGTGACGTTTTCGGAAACCGCGCGCGCTACGCCCTCGGTCGTGTCCAGATGCCATCCCGGCGTACCTTCGAACCAGGCACCGCTCGACAGCGCAAAGCGCCGCTTCTGCAGCTCGAAGACCACGCGGATGCGCACCGACTTGGCGTTGGCCAAATCGAGCTCGATGCGCGGCTCCAGATAGCCGTCAGCGAAGCGAAGCTCCTTGGATGCAGGCTCGATCAAGACCCGCCGGCCGCGCAGCATCGTCAGCACCTCGGCCGCGTCCTCGCCGCGCAGCTCGGCGGTCGCCGGAGTGCCACGGGGAGCGTGCCGCGCCAGCGCGCGCATCAAGCCGCGCTCGGAGACCGGCACCGTGCTGAAGCCACTGAGGGCCTCGGCGATGGGGACCGCCGACCGGGTGCCCGCCAACACGGGCGTCACCGTGATCGACGCCGAGCGCACGGTCATGCGGTATTCGAACTGCCGTGGCCGCGGCACTTCACCGGGAGACAACCAGGCATCGAGCCCGCCACGGCCGCCACCGCGGCGACCACCGCGCACACCGAGATCGCGGGCTGTCAGAACCTCGACGCTGCCATTGCCGTTGGCGCCCACAGCCGCGGTGGTAGCCACCTGCCCCTCGCCAGCGGCTCCTGCGCGCCGACGCCGGCGCGCGCGCCGGCGCTTGCCCGCGGCAGTGGTGCCAGCCTGAACCTGAACCTGCCCCTGAACCTGGGCCTGGACCTGGGTCTCGGCGGGAGGTGCGTGGGGCTGTGGCTGGGCCGAAGCGCCGTTGCCGCCCGCGCTCACCGGCTTGGGCTTGGGCGGCCGCTCGCGATCGCGCAGTGCCACCAGCATGGCAGCCACGTGCTTGCAATGCGAGGTCGGCCCGCGGAAAGCCGGACACGCACAGGTTGAGCGCAGCTCACCCTCCACCAGATCGGCCGAGACGTCGATCGGAGCGTCGGTCTTGAGCCGCACCTTGCAGCTGACGCGCGCGCCCTGAACCGACAGCTCGTCGACGGCATTGCGGCGGGCGTAGATCCGCCCGCGGAGAAAAGCGTTACCTCCGACCAGTCGCTGAATGGCGCGATCGGAGAATTTTCCAACGTGCAGCGCGATGGCGCTCGTCGGGGCCGTGGTTTCGATAGCTTGGCTCTCGGCCATGATTCGATTGGGCTTGGCTGGGGGCAGCTGCGATTGGGTTCTACTTTCGCAGCGGCCGCGCTCAGCACGCGGTGCAAGGTTTATAAGTTCAGCAACGACGCGATGACCGTCGAATTGCAGGTCCGTGTGTCGGCGCCGCGAGGGCGGGCAGAACCCGTGGCTCTTACCGTGTGGCCGGCCCGTACACCCTGGATGCCGGCCCCCTCGCGGATACTAGTAACGGACATATTACACGCTCTCGAAATTGCCGCAACCCCTGTGTTTCCGGACGGCGTCCAGGTGATCAATCCAGCATTACCAGCACGCTCTTGGCCAGGGGCTCGGCCTCGCATGCTGCCGGGAAATCCAGCGGTGGGAGAAGGTCGGACATGCCGGCAATGGAACGCCCCGCGCGCTCGGCAGCAGCGCGGATCTCGCCCCGAAGCCGGCGCTGTGCCATGCCGTGGTGATTGACGCAACACAGCAGCTGACCGCCAGCGCTGAGCACGGCCATGCACTGCGCGCAGAGTTCCGCATAGTCACGGCTGACCTGAAAGCGCCTGCCGCGCGTGGTCGCGTAGCTCGGCGGATCGAGCACGATGACATCGAAGCGCTCGCCCCGGCGCTGCTGTCGGGCCAGCACCTCGAAGACGTCGTCCTTCCACACGCGATGTCGATCGCTGGCGCCGAGCCGCTCGACGTTGGCGCGGGCGAGCTTGAGCGCGCGCTGTGAGACATCGACGCTGATGGCTTCGCTCGCTCCGCCGGCAAGCGCCGCGAGCGAGAAGCCACCGGAGTAGGCGAAGAGATTGAGCACGCGCTTGTCCTTGGAAAGAGCCGAGATGCGCGCGCGGTTGTCGCGTTGGTCGAGGAAGATGCCGGTGCGCAGTCCCGCCCCCAGCTGTGTCTCGAGGCAGAGCCCCGCCTCGTGGATCAAAAGCGGCGCTGGTGCTCGCTGCCCGGCGATGGGCGCTGGCGGCGCCAGCTGCTCGACGGGGGCGCTGGCCAGCTCGTTCTTCTGTCGCGGATGCTGGATGCGGTAGACGCCCGCAAGCTCCAGCGGCGCCAGCGCCTCGAGCACGCGGGCCTGGAGCTTTTCCAGCGCCGGTCCCTCGAGTTCGACGAAGAGATGTACGAGGCCGTAGTCGCCATAGCGATCGACGGCCAGCCAGTCGAGACCATCGGCGGCGCGATGCAGCAAACGATAGGCATCGGTGCGCGCGTCAGCCGGCGCTGCCCGCAGCTGCTCGATCAGCGGCCGCCGCCGCTCCAGGGCAAGCGACAGCGCCCGAACGACCTCGCCTCGGCCCACTTCAATCACGCCTGACCTCGATCGTTTCGGTTCCGAAAAGGTGGTGTTGGAGTCCGCAGGCTCGCACCTGCAGCAGAGCAGGGCCCAGCGGCACGGCCCGTCGCGAGGGGGAGCCTGCTCGGCTTTGCCGCGAAGGGGGAAAGGGCGCGTGCCCTTTCCGGAGCAAAAAACTCAGTAGCCGCGCTCGCACAGGTCCTCGGGCAACAGCGGCGAGGGCTTGTCCGTGGTGGTGATCCACAGCTGATGGGCTGCGCGGGTGGCGGCGATGTGCAAAAGATGCCGCGACTCCTCGGTGTCCGGAAAACTCTCGGCGGTGACCTCGGGCAGGATTACGTAGTCGAACTCCAGACCCTTGACCTGCCGCACGTCGGTCACATCGATGCCGGCCTTGAAGGGGAAGTCCTGCTCGGCGATCAGGCGCACATAGGGAACCTCGGCGCGCGTCAGACCATCGGCGTACTCGCGCGCCTGCTCCAGCGTGCGCGTGATCACGGCCACCGAGGCCATCGGCTCGCTGGCCAACAGCGCGCGCAATGACTCGGCCAAAAAGCCCACCGCATCGCCGGTGTGGGAAAACCGGAAAAGCTCGACCGGCACGCCGCCGCGCATGGCTTGGCCCGGCTCCTCGTTTTGCAGCGGCCCCAGCACCTCGTTGGCGAAGCCGATGATCTCGCGCGTCGAGCGGTAGGTGATGCGCAGGGGTTCGACTTCGATGTGCGCCAGGCCCAGGCGCGAAAGCGCCGCGTCCCAGCCGGTGAAGCCATTGTCCATAAAGAGGCGCTGGGCCACGTCGCCCGCCAGCGTCACGCTGCCCGAGCGCACCACGCCGAGCACCACGGCGATCTCGAGCGGGCTCAAGTCCTGGGCCTCGTCGACGAAGACGTGCTCGTAGCGCAAGGTCTCGCGTTTCTGGCGTAGGGGCCCGCGCAGCCGCTGGAGCATGCGCAAAAGCAGCGCGTCGTCCTCCCAGTCGAGCGCCGCCGCGTGGGTCTCCTCGACCCCATCAATGCCCACGTGATGCTCGGGCTTGTCGAGCTCACCGGCCGCTCGCTCGGCGCGACGCTCCTCGCGCTCCTCCACGTGCGTAATGGCCGCCGCGCAACGCTTGGAGCACCAGCGAAAGACCGCTCCGAGCTGCCCCTCGGTGAATTCCCCGGGTGCATGCCTGGCAAAGCCGCGCGCCAGGGCTTCACGGTCGGTTAGCAGCTCCGACCACAGCCCCACCGGATCGGTGCGCGAGAGCAGCGCCTGCAACTCGCGCTCGATGCCATGCCGCAGCGACGCCCCGAGCCCCGCTTCCTGCTCGAGAAACTGCAGAAGCCGCCGCGCCCGCTGGGCCAGGGCCGATCCGGGACGCTCGCCAAACGCCGCGAGTACACGCTCGATCTCGGCGCCCGCCCCATTGCCGAGCTTGCGCACGGCCGCCTCGAAGGCTTTCACCTCGGCCGCCACGTGGTCGTCGATGATGCCCAGCCAGGCCGGATGTTTCTTGAGCCGCACCACCACGTCGGGCGTCTCGTCGGTGTAGTGCCCGGGCAGGTCGCGTAAAAGCCCCGTGCGCAACTTGCGCGCCCAGCTGTGGAAGGTCGCCACCGGCACACCCGAGACGCCGAGCGCCGGCAGCACGTGGGCGATGTAGCGCGACAGGGCGCTGTTGAAAACGATGACCAACATGCGCTCGGGCTTGAAGCGCCGCCGATCCTGAAACGCCAGATAGGCCATGCGGTGCAGACCGATGGTGGTCTTGCCGCTGCCGGCGCCGCCCTGGATCACCACCAACCCCGAGTCAGGCTTGGTGATCAGCTCGAACTGGCGCGCATCGATCAGCGCCGCGATCTCGGGCAGGTGCTTGTCCTCGCGGATCACCCCGTCGTGGGAGACGCCCAGACGCCCGACGGGCTTGTAGTCAGACGGTCGCGGCGCCGCGCCCTGCCCTCCCTTGAGCACGGTGGAGTCGCCCAGCCGCACCCAGCCGCCGTCGTGGCGCAGCAGGAAGGTGCCCTGGACGGCCCCGACCCGCCGCAGCTGACTGTCGGCGATGGCGAGACTGCGGCGGGTGATCACCTCGCCCTCGACCATGCGCCCGCCGAATTGCTCGTCGTAGTCGTCGCCCTCGTCGTAGCGGTAGTAGACGCGACTGACCGGCGCGTCGCGCCAGTCGACGATCTGCACGCCGGTTTTGGAGTCCAGGTAGGTGGTGCGCCCGATCAGCACCTCACGCTTGCGCTCGCCCTCCTGCAGCACGATGCGGCCGAAGTAGGGCGAGGCCACGTCCACATCGCCTTCGCTGACGTCGGCGCGGCGCGCGGCGACCTGCTGCAACCGCTCCATCTGGGCCACCAGGGCCGGCACGTCCTCGAGGCGGGCCTCGCCGATCTCGTCGCGCAGGGCGATCAGGTCGTCGTCGTAATCGATGCGACCGGTGCGCCTGAGCTTGCGGGCGGCCAGGTGCTTGAGCACGCGGCTGAGCACGCGCTGCTCCTCGGCGACGATGCGCTGCATTTCGGGGTCGTCGTCGCTGACGACCGGATCTTTTAGGCTCTCGCTCAAAGGTGCTCCACTTCGGCTTCCCAAGCCGAAAAAGTCATCTTGGATAGCACGACCGGCCACCGGGGCAAAAGCCGAAGCGAGCGCTCAGACGAGCATCAGGGCGGCCACCGCGGCCACGATCAGGGCCGCCGCCAGTACCCCGCGGCGCCCCTCCTCGGGCGGCGGGCGGCGGGCCATCGGGTGGGCGGCCACCACACACAGCCCCAGCAGGGGCAGCGCCGGCACCGGGGCGGCCAGCGCGATCACCGCCAAAAGCGTCATGCCATAGGCCAGCCCAAGCGCCAGCCAGGTGCGCCCAAGGGACAGCCCGTGGACCCGCGCCGCGGCGCCGTAGATGGCCGTGAAAACCACATCGCCGGCCCCCAGGTAGGCCTCGATCTGCCCGGTGCCGAGCATGGGCCAGGGCAGCGCCAAAAGCGACAGAGCCGCCTCGGAACCGGCGATCGCCTGGGAGGGGCCGGCCGGGTGGTAGACGCTGAAGATGTCGGCGGCGGAGGAGACCACGGCCACGAAAACCAGGTAGCCCGGATGCTCGATGGCACGGCCGATCACCGTACCCAGCAGGCTAGCCCCCAGCAGAATCGACGCCGTCACCACGACCGCCTCCGGCAGCGGCCCGGGGCGAGCCTGGCCGACGAGCCAGACGGCGCCCAGGGGCACCGCCAAGAGCCCCAGGGCCCGGCGCCCAAAGGGCGGACTGTGGGCAGCCACGGCCAGCACCGAGCCACAGACGGCGGCAAATCCCACGCAGTAAGCCAAAAGCGGCGGCAGCGTCAGGACCTCGGAAACGCTCGCCGCAGCCGCGAGCAGGAACTCGGCCCCGGCGACCACAGCCAACCAGCCCTGCCAAGATGCCGCCGCCGCGGCTTCGGAGGCCCCTCGGGAGCTAACCGAGCGGTCACTCGGCTGGGGCTCGGCAACATCACTTTTTGTTTGACAGCGTCCCGACATTGGACCATTTCAGCGCCGTCGCAGACAGCCTGCGGCCGAAACCCCATCGGGCACGGGGAGCGCCCGCGCTGGGGACCGCTCGATCATGGTAGCGCACGTCGGCTCAGCGGCGGGCGGGGCCGGCGGCGAGCCCCACGACGGCGAAAACGAATGAACATGGCCCTTCCGAGCAACGACTGTTCTGGGCCATACTGTGAAACGTTGGAACATGACGAATCGTTCTGAATCTAGGGGTCGAGAGTCGCGCGCAACGGGGGAGCTGCGCGCCTTTGTCGCCGCTCGCCTAGGCGGGCACAGCTGGGTCGTGGACCTGGTGCCAGCCTACGAGCTGAAAATCGGCAGCGATGCCGACGCCGAAATCCGGGTCGACGTCTCGGACGTGGCCCCACACCACGCGAGTCTGACCTGGGACGGCGCCGGTCTGACGCTCTCGGACACCGTCGCTGGCGCGCCGGTCGAGGTCAACGGCGAGGCGGTGACCGGCGCAAACGCGCTTTTCCCGGGCGACGAGGTCAAGATCGGGCCAGCCACGCTGGTGGTCAATGTCGCGCTGGCACCCACCCGCCGCGGCCGCCGCTCGCTGACCCACGGCGAATTCGTCGAGCGCGTGGCCGAAGAGCTGGCGCGGGCCAGCCGCAGCGGGCGCACCACCTGCCTGGTGATGCTCAAGAGCCGCAGCGGCGATGGCTCCAAGCTGGCCGGCGCGGCACTGGAAAGCTTCCGCGAGGGCGACATCGTCGGCACCTACGCCCACGACGAAATCGAATTTTTGCTGCCCGACACCCCGCCCAACGTCGCCCGGGCCGTGGTCGAGCGGCTGATCGAGACCTCCGAGAGCGAAAACGCGGCGGCGGGTCTGGCGGCGGCACCGGAAGACGGAGACGGCACCGAGCGCCTGATGCGGGCGGCGCGGGACGCGCTTGCGGTGGCCATCGGCCAGGGCGGCGGCATCGCCCGCAGCGGCGGCATCCATTTCGAGACGGCGGTCACCCCCGACATCCATACCACGGCGACCCAGACCGTCGTCGACGCCATCACGCGGGCGGCCGACAGCGAAGAGCCGCTACTGCTGGTGGGTGAGCCCAGCAGCGGCAAGCGCCACTACGCCCAGCTCTTCCACGAAAAGAGCGCGCGCTGCGACGGGCCCCTGGTCGTCATCCAGTGCGCCGGGCTACTCGACTCCGAGTCCATCGCCAAGGCCTTTGGGCGAGAAAACGGCTCTGCGGACGGCGAACGAAACCCGTGCACTGCAGACACGGCCAAGGAGGGCACGCTGATCCTCGAAGAGATCGGCGACCTGCCGACCCACGGCCAGCGCCGGCTGCTACAGCTGCTCGATCGGGGCGCCCCCGACTACAACATCGTGGCCACCACCCACCGCGACTTGGCGGCCATGGCCGAGGTGCATGTCTTCCAACAGGCGCTGCTCGACAAGCTTGCCGCGCGAGAAATCCAGGTGCCGGCCCTGCGCATGCGGGCAGAAAGCATCGTTCCGCTGGCGCAGAACTTCGCCAAAGAATTCGACAGCGACCGTCCGATCAAACTCTCGGCCGGCGCCATCGATCGCATGCGCAGCTACTCCTGGCCGGGCAACGTACTGGAGCTGCGCAACGCCATGGAACGCGCCGTGGCGCTGGCAGACGGCGGCGAAATCCTGGCCGAGCATCTGCCGGGCGACCTGGCGGGCGATCCCGACGGGCGCTTACGCGAACACGTGGGCTCGGTGGAGCGCGACGCGATTCAAAAAGCGCTGGCCGACAACAACTACAACCAGACGCACGCGGCCAAGATCCTCGGCATCTCGCGGCGGGCGCTGATCTACAAAATGGAAAAGTACGGCCTCAAGCCGCCGCCAGCGGGCAAAAAGGGCTGAGCGCTCAGGCCCTTGCGTGGGCTTGGATCGAGCTTGCTCGGGCCTTGGACGAGCAAGCTCGACGCCTACTTGACCAGCCGCAAGTACGGCGGACGTGCTGCCGGTGGTGCCGAGCCAGGCCGCGACGGCGGGGGCGTCTGCTTTGGCGCTGCTTCATTGGCGTACTCTTTGGAGGCTTCCTGATCGGTCGCTTCGCGATCGGTGGCTTCCTGGGCACCGGCCCGAACCGCCGGCTTGCCCCCATGGCCCTCGTGCTCGGGCGAGCGGACCACCTCGAGCTTCGGAGGCGACGAAGGACGCCTGGAGCCGGAGCTAGCACCATAGGAAGGCCGCTCGACGGTGCGATCCATCTCATCCGAAGCGAACGGCCTGGCAGCCGGCGCGTCATCGCGCTCTTCGTCGCCGACCAGGCCATAGGCCTTGCGAGAACTCCGAGACGCATCATGGGGGCCGGAAGAACCGCCAGTGCCGGCCTCACGGGCCTTGGCGCGCTGGGCCTCGCGCTCGACCTCGGCGGCGATCTCAGGGGGCATTGATGCGGGCCACACCATGCCGCGGCCATCATCGCCGACCACGGCAAAGACGGCATCCCAGGGCACCAAGCAGGTAAAGGGAGTGCGATTGAACGACAGCGTCCCGAACACCCCGGCCTCATCCACGCGCAGATCCGGGATTGGTACCAGCATATCGAGGCCGATCTGCAACACCACCTGGGGCTGCGCCTTCAGCCACTCGGGCACCCGCACCTCGGGTCGGCGCGGGTCCAGATGCAGGAACACACCGCCCTTCAAGAGCAGCGTCTGCGCCACGTCCCGTTTATTCGGGAGCCGGTTGGCATCACCCATTGGGAACCATTCTTAGCCCAAGCCCCGTCCTTTGGCCACCTCGCCGCCGATTTTTTGCACCTTGCGCTTGGAAAAATCCGACCTAAACTGATGACAGGTACTGCCAATGGGGGCGTACCGGTTTCGACGGGGATGAAGAAGCCCTGGTTGCGTGACCGTCGACCCAGAGACGACGAAAAAACCTTTGGGAACCAACAACTGCCAACGATAACGCAGTCGCTCTCGCGGCCTAATCCGCTGTAGCTAGAGCCGTCCCACTGCAGGAGTTCGCCGATACTCCGCAACTGGGGCGTGGATCAAATCGGCTAGCCCTCTCCGCGTGATCCGGGAGCTGGGCGAAACTTCAGGATCACTCGCGATGGAGCGAGCCTGTCCGTGGGCGCAACCCATCGTCAAATCAAAATACGGACTACGCACGTAGACGCCAGAGCGGAACATTTCCGGACGCGGGTTCGACTCCCGCCGCCTCCACCAAAATCTAAAGAGAATTCGTCGTGTCTGCTGAGTTGGTGCCCAAATGGTGCCCATCCAGCAGCGCGACGGCGTCTCGGCGGACATCGGGACTCAGGTGCGAGTAGCGCATCGTCATCCGGATGTCCGCGTGTCCAAGCAGCTCTTGCACCGCCTTGAGCGGCGCGCTCCGCATCACCAGGTGCGACGCGAAGCTGTGACGCAGGGTGTGCCAGCCGATGAGCCGTAACCCCGCCCTCTTGCAAGCACGACGCATCGGGTGCTTGCACTCGTTCTCCGTCAGCATCCGTCCATCGGGCTGGCAGAACACCAGCTCGCCGCGCAGGTGACGGTGCCTCTTGAGCGCGGCCTGAATGTCGCGCCCCAGCTCGATGGTCCGCTTGCGACCCGACTTGGGCGTGCCCACGTCGTTCTTCGCCACGGCCTGGCGTACGGACAGCCGCCCGGCCACCAAGTCCACGTCCTGCCAGCGTAGCGCCCGCAGCTCCCCGATACGGAGCCCCGTGCGCAAGCCGGTCAGCATCATCACGTACCAGTCCGGCTCGGCCTTCGCGGCCTGCAGCAAGCGCTCGGCCTCGTCGAAGTCCAGGAAGTCGAAGTCCGGCTCGGGGGCCTTCAGCCACTTCACCTTCGGTACGTGCTCGATCACCTCCCACTCCACCGCGATGTACAGGCACCGCCGCAGGATGGTCAGCATGTTGTTGATCGTCTTCGGCTTCAGCCCCTGGGCGACCTTCGCCGACTTGAAGGCGTCGACGTCGCGACGACCGATCTCGGTGAGCTTCATCTCGCCGAAGAACGGGATCAGGTGCTTGTTGAAGACCGTGGTCTTCGAGCGCACCTCGCTCGGTTTGTTCTCGACCTTCGCGTAGTTCTCCATGAAGTCCACAGAGAACTCCGCGAGCGTCGGTGTGGGGTCGACCTCGACCTCCGGCTGTGCCGGCGTCGGGTCCAGCGGCTCTCCGTTCATCAGGCGCTGCCGGAGCATCCGCTCGTGCTCCTGCGCGCCGCGCTTTGTGTCCACCGGCGACCGTCGTCGTACGCGCTTGCGCTCGTAGTAGAAGTCGCACCACCAGTGTCCCCTGTCTCGTCTTGCCGTCATCGGTTCACTCCGATGCCGGCACTCGGTTTTCCTCCACCCAAGCTAGCACGTCGGCCCGCAGGAACCGCAGCCGGTTCGAGACACGCACGAACGGGATCTCCCGCCTCTCTACAAGCGCATAGATTCCCTTGGGTTTCAGCTGCAGGTAGTGCGCCACGTCGCGCACACTCCACAGCTGCTCTCCATGTTCGTCGTATCCCGACACCGGCCGCGGCTCCTCGACGCCTTCGCTCGTCTACTCGTCGTGGCCGTCGATGTCGCAGCCGCAGCCCTCGGCCGGCGGTGCGCTCGGCGGGGCCGGCGCCTCGGGCGCTGTCGCCGGCACGGGCTGCGCTGCAGGCACCGGGCAGGGCCGATACTTGCGAGTAGTGACGACTTCCTCGATCAGCTCGTATTGCGGCGGCACAGGCTGATCGTGCTTCTTGCTCGAGTCGGTCATGATAGACCTCCTTGACCTCGTGATTCTCAAAGAACGTGGCCGAGACACCATCGCCTCGACGGTTCTGAAGATGGACGCCCGAGCGGTACCGCGGACGGAGGAGAACATGCCCAGACCGAAAGGCACCAAGGACCCCGAGGTCACGCACAAGCTCGAGCTGATGGCCGAGCTGATTGTGGTCGCGGGCTTCAGCACCTCTGAAGCGGAGTGGATGGTGGCGCAGATGTGGGCCAACGGCGTCCACCCCGCCGCCGGCACAACACACGAGCTGCATCAAGCCCCGCGCCCGGAGCTCCTCGCGGCCTTCACGCGCGGTCGGCTCTCCCTCTCAGCCGTCGATCACCGCAGCGTGCGCGCCGCCCGCGAGCGCGCCGAGGTCCAACACCCTCCCCGCATTCCCGGCACGAATCCACGGCGCACCCGTAAGGCTCGCAACTGCGCCGGCAAGAAGGCGATGGCCATCGCAATTGGCACGAAGGCCCGCTCCCTGAAGTCCCAGGTCGAGGCTTTGCGGAGCGCCTACCGCGACCGCGGCGCGGACATCGAGCAGTGCTGGTCCGAGGCGTACGTCTCCCAGGTGCTCGACATCCCGCCTGACGAAACGCCCTGGGTCATCGGCTGAAGGCGCCCGGACAAGCAGAGCGCCAGTCAGGCCGCGAGGTTGCGCCGAGGCCATGGGCCAAGGGTGCTCTGCCGCGGCTGCGTCGGCCCATGCCGTTTCAACGGCAATGCGCTGCCGCCCGCAGTGTTGTTCTGGCGCCAAGAGAGCCCGAGCCGCCGTCTTTCGCGGCAGCCATTGCGCATTTCACGAGTGCATGATAGTCGCGGTGTAGATGTGCGCCGCGGTTGGTGTTGTGCATCAGCTCCAACGGCGACCGTGGCCAGTTCACCGATGAAGCTCAACGGTGGCGATCACGAGCGCGTGATCCAGGCCGGCGTCGACCGCCTCGTCGCAGAAGTGCTGGACGCCCAGCACGCGGAAGTGCGGGGTGAGTCAAGACGCTAGACAAGGCGATGTCGAGGAAGGTCAAAACCGTCCCCGAGACTCGTTCATGGTTCCTACGAAATCGCTGGTGAATCGGACTCGGCGCCGAGGTCCATCTCGTCAGTCAAAACCGTTCGGTTTTAGAAGGCGTGGGCGTAGCCCGGACGAAGCACCACTTTCCACCCCCGCCGGCCCCGCTCACCCGCCAGTTGCGGATGGTCTGCGCCGACGGCTCGTACTCCTTGGCGAGCTCCTCCGGAGGGCGTCCGGCGCGGACCGGCTCAACAAGCTGCTCCCGGAACTCCGGCGGGTACGCGGGTCGGTGTCTCTGGGGCATATGGACTCCTTCTCCCGAAAACGGGAAGGTGTTCACTCAACCGGGTCAACTCCACAGGCGAGCTCGTCGCCCTGCCGGTCCTAGGCGGGCTCCAGAATGACTATCGCCTCGTAGCCTGAGCCTTCCAGCTCGATGGCCTCGTGGCACTCAATCGCTGCTCCGGCGTGGCACCCGACAGCACGACCCGGTGGTCGGCGCTCGTCGCGACCGCGGCGGCTTCGACCGCCGCGGCTCGACCGGGTCGCGACCACGGCGCCGCTGTGGCCCACGCACGCCCTCGGTCCATCCCTTGGTCGCGCGGATGGGGTTTTCGCGGAGTACGGGCGCTCCAGGACACTGATCTTGGACTGGTCCAGTGCACGCTGCTGGTGAGCGTGGGTCCGCCGATTAAAAGCGGTGCTCACGTGCGTTGTGTGGGGCCGAGCATCTGCTCTGGGCGCACGAGCGCGTCGAACTCCTCTGCGCTGACGAGCTTCAGGTCGAGCGCCGCCTCACGCAGCGTCCAGCCCCGTTCCTGCGCATGCTTGGCGATCCTGGCGGCGGTGTCGTAGCCGAGTCTCGGGCTGAGCGCGGTGACGAGCATCAGGGACGCCTCGAGATTGCGCTCGATGGTCGCAGCGTTGGGCTCGATGCCGACGGCGCAGTGCTGGTCGAAACTTTCGCATACGTCCCCGAGCAGCCGCACCGACTGCAGCAGATTGTGCGCAAGCACGGGCTTGAAGACGTTTAGCTCGAAGTTGCCCTGGCTCGCGGCGAAGCCGACGGCGGCGTCGTTGCCCATCACCTGGCAACACACCATGGTGAGCGCTTCGCACTGAGTCGGGTTCACCTTGCCCGGCATGATGGAGCTACCCGGCTCGTTGTCGGGAATCCTGATCTCACCGAGGCCGGCCCGCGGCCCCGACGCAAGCCACCGCACGTCGTTCGCGATCTTCATGCACGCCGCCGCGAGTTGTTTGAGCGCGCCGCTCGTGCCGACAAAGCCATCATGCGCGGCGAGCGCGGCGAACTTGTTTGGCGCCGACTCGAAGGCGCGCCCCGCGAGCTCGGAAATCTGAGCGGCGACGAGGTCCGCATAGCCCTGCGGCGAGTTGAGCCCCGTCCCGACCGCGGTGCCTCCGAGCGCGATTCGCCGCAGCTGCGGCAGCGTCGCCTCGATGCTTGCGATCGCGTCTTCCAGCTGGGCAGCCCAGCCGGAGACCTCCTGCCCGAGCGTGATCGGCGTGGCGTCCTGCAGGTGCGTGCGCCCGACCTTGATGACCGTTGCGAAGGCCTTGCTCTTCGCGTCGAGCGTAGCGTGCAACTGGCGCACGCGCGGCAGCAGGTGCACCTCGATCTGCTCGACGGCGGCGATGTGCATCGCGGTCGGAAACGCGTCGTTCGAGGACTGTGAGCAGTTCACGTGGTCGTTGGGGTGGACAGGGCTCTTCGAGCCGAGCGTGCCGCCCGCGATCTCGATGGCGCGATTCGCGATCACCTCGTTCACGTTCATGTTCGACTGCGTGCCCGATCCAGTCTGCCAGATCACCAGCGGAAAGTGGTCGTCGAGCCTTCCCTCGGTGACCTCGTCGGCGGCCTGCGTCACCAGGTCAGCCACCTCGCCCGGCAGGACGCCCAGCCGGCGATTGACGAGCGCCGCCGCCTTCTTGACGATACCGAAGGCGCGGATGATCTCGCGTGGCATGCGCTCGGTGCCGATCCGAAAGTAGACCAGCGAGCGGGCCGTTTGCGCTCCGTAGTAGCGGTCCATGGGGACCTGGATTTCCCCCATCGCATCAGCTTCCGTTCGCGTCGTCATGACACCTTCTCCCATCCCCGGGATCTCGAGCATGCCATGAACTGCGAGGGTGAAGGTCGGTCATGCGTGACTGCGAGGCACTGCAGGTAGCGTGCCAGTGGGCACACCTCGCCCTTCGCATCCCGAGAGCGCGGCTGGCCGCATGGGCTGCGCGGCGAGCTCGACGAGCAAGACCTCGGTCTGTGTCCGCGTGGTAAACGAGCAGGCGTGCTCACCAAGAATGCCGACGCCATCGCCCGTGCTCACAACCACTTCGCCGATGCTCGCCTGGCCATCGACGATGTGGAGCCACACGCTGCGCTCCGGCGACAGCTCATGCACCACGTGCTGCCCGCGGGCGAAGAGGCCAGAGTAGACCCGCGCGTCCTGGTGGCAGCGAAGCGAACCGTGGCCGGCGTCGGGCGAGACCACAAGACGCAACCGCCCGCGACGCTCGGCCGCTCCGAAGTGCTTCTGTTCATGACCCGGTGACAGCCCCGCCGCCGCGGGTCGGAGCACTACCTGGAACACGTGGGCCCATTCGACCGGCGAGGCGTTCATCTGGCTGTAGCGGATGTCCGGACCGGCGGTCATCCGCTGGAACTCTCCGGTACCGATGACTCCACGCCTGCCCAGGGAGTCCTCGTAGGACAGGGTTCCGTCCCGGACGTAGGTGATGATCTCTGCTTGCTGTAGTGGCTTTTGGACGCTCGCGTTGGGTCGCACGCGGCCCTCCTCAAACAGCTCCATGCCGAGAATCCACGCGCGATTACGTCTCCGCCATCCCGCGGATCGAACGTCACCCAGGCTTTACCTGACCGGGCGACTCGTGACGGCGCGTCTGCGAGCGACGGAACGTCAACACGGGCGACCCCCTGGGCAGCTGAAGGGGGCCGGCAGACGCGCTCTCTGGATGGGACTTGTCATCGAAGGTCGTCGACCGACAGTCAGCGCAAATCGAATGCACCCAGCCGGCGATGACCTGCTGTACACGCACAGTCCGTGCCACCGTGTCAGCTGCACCGGCCAGACTCGCGTGGCGCCACCGCTGGACACCCTGGGCTCACCGAGATGCGAGGGCCCGTCAGAATGGACTTCCGGACCAGTCAGTTTGATGAACGGCGCGCGACGTACCGCATGGACAGACGTCAACAGCACGCAATCGACACGGGTGTATCGGAGCGCACTCCGCGCCCAAGCTCACGGTCCTTGCACAACCAAGCATCCGCTTCGGATGTCGTCTTCCATGGGCCGGCGGTCGCGAGCGCTCTGGCCGAGACGGCCGCGCCACAGCTCCCGCAGTCGGTCGTACAAAAGGCGAGATCCCGTCGCGTGCGCGGGCCGAATGCAGCCACCCTCGTTTTCCCAGACCTCCAGAGCCACATCGTTTGGTGCATTCACTGTGTTCACCCTCTCCTCTCCCACTAAACTGATGCAGGTATTGGGCCACCGGCCGCCAGCGCCTGTTGTCCGCAACCGACCGCCTCGAAGGCTCGACCGGCGACAGTCTGGTGCCCGGACCCGGTGACAACGAGCCCCGTCAGGTCCATCAAAGCGGCCCTGCGATTCCGTCCGCTTGATGGAGCGGCGGTCTTCGGGCGCGTTGCCTGCTTCGCGGCCAGTTGGGCGAGCCCCGCCATTGGCACGCAACCTGCACAGATCAGGTCGCATATGACTGACTTGCACCTGGTCGCAACGATCCTCGGCGCCACCGCGCTCGGGGTTGTCATCACGCTGGCCGTCCAGCTGGTAGGTGCGATCCGCGCACAAAGCCGAGAGGTTGCCCGGGCAAGCCGACGAGTGGGCGACCTCGCTGAGCTCCTCAAGCCCCTCGCCAAACGGATGGAGCGCCTGAGCGCGCTGGTAGAGGAAGGCGAGCCCGACATGCGGAGATTGCAGCAGTCGCTGCATCAGATTTCGAAGGGCTCGGAGGAGTTTGCTGAAAACTTCGCTCGCGCTGGCGGTTGGGTCGGGATGGCGGCGCCATTCGTGATGGCCGCGGTCGAAGGTTGGACAGGCCGCACGGCGGCCGAAGTGCCTCCAGCGCCCGGGCCGTCGAATGGAGCCGGCGTCGCGGACCCGTGAACAGGTGGGGGGCGCTTCCGCGCTCGCCACGACCACAAGCAACACAGAAGAGGACCCCATGAACAATATTCAAGAACAGCATCCGACCAAGGAGCACGCCGAGGCCGCGGCCTCTCGCGTCAAGAACTACACCGAAGAGGTGGCGTCGCGCTTCGAGGGCGCCGTGGACAGCGCGTCCACGTCCGTGGGCCGCGGCGTCGACAGGGCAGGCCAGGCCATCGAGAGCACGGGGAAGTCGGCAGGCGCTTCGGTCCGTGGCGCGGGCCGCTACTTGCAAGAGTCCAGCGGCGCCACGCTGGGCGGGGACTTCAGGTCGATGCTCGGCAGGCACCCGGGAACGACCCTGGCGGTCGGGATCGCCGCCGGCCTGCTTATGGGGCGGATGCTTCGCTCCAATCGCAGCTGACCACTCCAACAGGTTCGCCGAACGTCGCCCACCTGCGCAACGCCGGCGCGGGGGGCACGTTCGGCCGCAGCGTGGTCCGTCGCAATGACCCGCTCCTCACTTCATTTCGATGGCGCGATCGCAGATCGCATCCGCGACCGCCGAGCTATGTGGTGCGAGAGTACGCCCGATCCCTTCGTGCCAGGGCGTGTGGGGAGACGGCGAGCGATGGCACGGACAGTGCAGCAGCTCTTGATACCGATTACCCTGCGCCCCGGAGCGCGGACTGCCAAAGGCTCCTCGATGAAACGGCCAAGACGAAGCAATGCGGAGGCCCGCGGCCACCAACGCCGCAGTGTCGGGAGGCCTTCGCTCGCGCCGGTCTGCCTGGGTGACCTCGTCGTCGCTGCCTTCGACGAGGGCGCGCTGCACAGCTCCGACCGGCGCGAGATTTCGTACTGGGCGATGAAGGAAATCGCACGCGTGCTGCTGGGCACGCCCGCGACGACCAGCAGCCCCTTGGGTCCCTGAGGTCACCGCGCGACTTGCCATGCCAAAGCTCCTCGCACTTCGAGGTCGAGCGAATGCGACTCGTCTGGTGGGCGATGGGTCTCCCACCTCGACACCGGGCTCAGGCAAGGTCGAAACGATCAGCGCTCATCACTTTGCTCCAGGCCGCCACGAAGTCACGCACGAACACGTCCTGCGAATCGTCATAGGCATAGACCTCGGCGAGCGCGCGGAGCTCGGAGTTCGAACCAAAGATGAGGTCCACACGGGTGCCTGTCCAGGTCAGTTCGCCCGTCGCCCGATCGCAGCCCTCGAACCTCTCGCCGGAGCCATCGGCAGCCGTCCACGTCGTGCCCATGTCGAGCAGGTTCACGAAGAAGTCGTTGGTGAGCGTCTCGGGACGCTTCGTGAAGACGCCGTCACGGGATTGCCCGAAGTTCGCGTTCAGCACGCGCATGCCGCCCACGAGCACAGTCAGCTCGAGCGCGGTCAGCGTCAGCAGCTGTGCTTGATCCAGCAGCAGCTCCTCGGATGGTCTCTGGTGTGGCCTCGGAAGATAGTTGCGGAACCCATCTGCTTTGGGCTCCAGTACTGCGAATGAGTCCACGTCGGTTTGCGCTTGCGACGCGTCTGTGCGCCCTGGGAAGAAGGGCACCTTCACGTCGTGTCCTGCCTTCTTTGCGGCGGCCTCCACTGCCGCGCAGCCGCCCAACACGATGAGGTCGGCAAGCGAGATCTTCACCTCCCTGGGTCCCGAGCTGTTGAAGCCCTCCTGGAGCTGTTCCAGTGTCCGCAGGACCTTCGTGAGCTCGGCCGGCTGGTTGACCTCCCAGGCCTTCTGCGGTGCAAGGCGAATGCGCGCCCCGTTCGCGCCGCCGCGCTTGTCGCTGCCGCGGAAGGTCGCCGCCGACGCCCAGGCGGTCGTCACCAGTTGGCGGATGGAGAGCCCGGACTTGAAGATCTCGGCCTTCAGAGTCGCGATGTCCCGTTCACTCACCAGGTCACGCGCTGCCGCGGGGACGGGGTCTTGCCACAGCAACTCCTCCGCGGGAACCTCGGGGCCGAGACAGCGCGAGCGTGGGCCCATGTCACGGTGGGTCAGCTTGTACCATGCGCGTGCAAAGGCATCCGCCAGCGCATCCGGGTTCTCGTGAAAGCGCCGAGAGATCGGCCCGTAGACCGGGTCCATCCGCAGCGCGAGGTCTGCCGTGGTCATCATGGGGGCGTGGCGTTTCGACGCGTCGTGCGCATCCGGCACGGAGCTCGTGGCTGCCGGATCGGTGGTCGTCCACTGCCAGGCCCCGGCGGGGCTTCTGACCAGCTCCCACTCGTGGGCGAAAAGCGTGTCGAAGTAGCCGTTGTCCCACTTCACCGGGTTGGGAGTCCAGGCGCCCTCCAGTCCACTGCTGATGGTGTCGGCGCCCTTGCCGCTGCCAAAGGCATTCTTCCAACCCAGACCTTGCTCCTCGATGCCTGCAGCCTCGGGCACCGGGCCGACGTACTTGGCCGGATCGGCAGCTCCATGGCACTTGCCAAAGGTGTGCCCCCCGGCCACGAGGGCAACGGTTTCCTCATCGTTCATCGCCATCCGCGCGAAGGTCTCCCGGATGTCCCGGCCCGACGCAACCGGATCCGGCTTGCCGTTGGGCCCTTCCGGGTTGACGTAGATCAGCCCCATCTGCACGGCCGCCAGAGGGGTGTCCAGGTCGCGGTCACCCGAGTAGCGCGTGTCGCCAAGCCACGTGTCCTCGGCGCCCCAGTAGATGTCCTCTTCGGACTCTTGGGCATCCTCGCGCCCGCCCGCGAAGCCAAGGGTCTTGAAACCCATCGACTCGAGGGCGCAGTTGCCGGCAAGGATCATCAGGTCGGCCCAGGAGATCCTGTTGCCGTACTTCTGCTTGATCGGCCACAGCAGCCTGCGCGCCTTGTCAAGACTGACGTTGTCGGGCCAGCTATTGAGGGGTGCAAAGCGTTGCGACCCCGAGGAGGCACCGCCGCGGCCGTCGCCGATCCGGTAGGTGCCTGCGCTGTGCCACGCCATGCGGATGAAGAGCGGTCCGTAGTGACCGTAGTCGGCGGGCCAAAAGTCCTGGGAGTCGGTCATCAGCGCATGGAGGTCCTTCTTCGCGGCCCCGAGGTCGAGCTCCTTGAACGCCTCGGCGTACTTGAAGGTCGCGGCGCTCGGAGTCTGCGAGGAACTGTTCCGGCGGAGAATTCCGAGGTTCAGCTGTTTCGGCCACCAATCCCGGTTGGAGCGGACTCCGGTGGTCGTGTGCATGATGGGGCAACTGCCCGCGCTCTTGTCAGGCTTGTTGCCCATGGTCGTATCCGATCGTTTGTGGTTGGCTAACCCTGCTTGTAGAGGTGGTGAGCGGCTGCACCGCCTTCGGCAAGCGCGTGCATGTCGTGCGTTCGAATCTGCACCTCCACGCAATGGGCTTCAGCTGGCGCGATGACCGTGTGAAGGGAGCGATATCCGTTGAGCTTTGGGGTCGAGATGTAGTCGTCGTATTCGCTCTCCAGGTGGCCGAATCGATGGTGGATCTGTTCGAGCAGCGCGTAGCACTGTGCGCTGGTCGACACGAGGACGCGAACGCCAATCGCGTCGAGGTGAATGTGCGAGCGAAGGCGGCCCAGGCGCCTCTTCAGCGCCATGGAATCCAGGCTCTTGAGCCGTCCGTGAATCGAAGCACGAGGATCATGAACTCGCGCCAGAGGGAGCAACTCTCTTTGGGTCGCTGCCAGAACCCTCGGGCGGGAGTCGAGACCGGTGGTCACGGACACTGGACTCGCCTATTCATGGCTTCGCGTTGCCCGCTCCGCGGCCGTGCCGCGGCTTCATTTGTTGCAAGAACTTGAACATGTCGCTGTCTGTCGTCAGCACGATTGTGGAGTTGGTCTGGAGCGTGGACTTGTACGACTCCAGCGTGCGCGTGAAGTCGTAGAGGTCGACCGCTTCCGGGCTCCGGTTGTAGGCCTTCGCGTAGATCTCGGTGGCCTGGGCGTCCGCCACGCCTCGAATCTCCTCAACCGCGCGATAGGCTTCGGATTGTATCTTGTTGAGGTCGCGGACCCGGTTGCCGCGGATGCGCGCAGCCTCGCCATTGCCCTCGGACAGAAACCGCTCGGCGATCTGACGCCGCTCGCTGATCATTCGGTCGTAGATCTTGGGGCGAACGCTTTCGTTGTAGTTGATGCGCTTGAAGCGAATGTCGAGCAGCTCGATCCCAAACACCAGGACCTTCTCGGCCGCTGCTGCGAAGATCTCCTTCTCGACCAGCACGCGGCCCTTCTCGATCGGAACCAGCATGCCGACGTCGAGGTTCTGCGCCGCGTCGCTGAGCAGGCCCTCACGCAGCGGCTTGCGCTCCCTGGTCGTGCGGATGATCTCGATCAGCTCGTGCTTGGCGACCGCGTTGCGGGTCTCGCTTCCGAGGATGTCGTCGAGGCGCGACTGCGCACTACGTTCGTCGCGCAGCCTCAGGAAGTACTGCAGCGGATCCGTGATGCGCCAGCGAGCGAACAGGTCCACCGAAATGTAGAGCTTGTCCTTGGTGGGCATGTCGGACGGGCTGCCGTCCCATTCCAATACTCGCTTGTCGATCGGGTTGACCTCCTGAATGAACGGCAGCTTGATCTTGAGTCCCGAGGTCGTCACCGGCGCTCCGACGGGCTTGCCGAACTGCGTCACGATGATCTGTTCGACCTCGTTGACGACGTAGACCGAGCTCGCCAGCACATAGATCGCGATGGCCGCCATCGGGTAGAGCGCCGCGCGTCCGAAGCGCTTCATGGCGTACTCCGTTCGCGTGGGTCCAGGTTCAGCAGCGGAACGATGCTCCGCAGCTGTGGGTCGACGATGATCTTGGAGCGCAGCCGGGGCAGCACGGCCTCCATCGTCTCGACGTAGATACGTCGCCGGGTCACCTCCGGCGCCTTGGTATATTCTGCGAGCAGGGCGCTGAAGCGGGCTGCATCGCCCTCGGCTTCGTTGAGGCGCTTGATGCGGTAGCCATCTGCCTCACGGATTCGCTGGTCCTTCTCGCCCTGTGCAAGTGGGATCACCTTGTTGTAGTCGCGCCGCGCCTCGTTGATCAGCTTCTCCTTCTCCTGCTGGGCCTGGTTCACCTCGTTGAAAGACTCCTGCACGGGTTGCGGCGGATTGATGTTCTTGAGCTGTACCTGATCGATGCTGATGCCCATGGCGTACTTGGTGGAGAGCGCCTGCATCTTCGTGAGCGCCTCGACCTCGATCTCCTGGCGGCCGATGGTGATGACCTCGTCCACGGTGCGGTCTCCGACGACCTCCCGCATCACGGACTCAGACACGTAGCGCAGGGTCTCGGCGGGCTCGCGCACTTCGAATAGGAACTTCACCGGATCGGAGATGCGGTACTGCACGACCCACTCGACCAGGGCGGCGTTGAGATCCCCGGTGACCATCTGCGTTTCGCGCCGTCCGTCACGGGAGCCCGCGCCCTGGTGGGGATCTGTCGAGCCGGGGGTGGTGAAGCCGAACTCCTGCTTGAGCTGGCGTTTGACCGGTACGATGGTCGCTCTGTCGATGCCGAGCGGGAACTTGAGGTGTAGCCCGGGTGGAATCTCCTTCAGGTACCTGCCGAAGCGCTGCACCACGGCGACCGAGTCACTCGGCACCGTATAATAGGACGTCCACAATACGGCACCCAGAAGCGCAAGACCCAGAGCCGCGGCGACGATGCCTGTCGCGCCGCGGCTCCGGAGTTGCTCGACGAAGAGACCGATACTCCGACCCAACCGTTCGTACTCGGGCTCGTCCCGGTCGCCGTTCCCATCAGATTGCATGCTGGACGACCAATGCAGAGTTCGGGCCAAGTTCGCCTAGCGCGAGCCTCCGCAGGGTGCTTCCAGCGCGAGGAGCCAGCGGCGAAGATCCGTGCGTGCGGTTCAAGCGATCTGGATCTCTCGCTCGGGAGGCTGGTCGTTTCTCGCTGTCTTGGAAATCATGAAGACCAGCATGCCATTGGTGAAGCTGGCCTCGGCGGAGGCCGGGGCCGCGTCTGTCGGAAGGTCGAACTCGCGGTGAAACACGCCAGTCTTGCACTCCGCGAGCAGGCTTCGGACGTTGTTCGCTTCAGGGCGCCGATGGCGCTCTCCCTGGATGGCCAGTGTCCCTCCCGCCATGGTCACGCGGATGTCCTTCTTGTCCGTCGCTGGTAGCTCGACCTCGACGAGGTAGCCATCATCGGTCTCGCTGATGTTGCACGGCGGACGGAATCCCTCGAATGCCTGCGCGCTGGCACCGTTGGTCTTGGGCACGGACCGCCCAAGCAAGCGACCCAGCCCAGCCTCGAGTGCGCGCAGCCTTCCGTTGCCGACCTGTCCGAGCTCTTCTCTTATTTGGATCTCCATCATTCGTTCCTTTCGCCGCACCGCCAGGTGTCTCCGGGCGCGGCGACCGATGACAAAGCAAGGAGTGTTCCAGGCGAGCCTTGCGCCCCGCAGAGGCAGAGTTCCCCCGGGACGGCACGCTTCGGCAACAGGTTGCCAACGCAGCCGGCACGGCCGTTCGCACTGCGCGCCCACCAATGGCCACCATTGGAGAGCACTGCTCCCCAGACTCGGCGGAGCCACAATCATATTGATGGACTTCCACGGCGCTTTGATGGACCTGACGAAGCACCACTCTCCACCCCCGCCGGCCCCGCTCACCCGCTGACAGCCCGGCTCGGCGGCCCCTTCCGTCGCGGCGGGACGGGCCCAGCCCCTCGCGCGCAAGATGCATTCCGAGTAACTGGTGCTCGTCTGGCCGCCCTGTGCGTGGCTACCTCGAGCTCGACCCCGCGTTTTCAGTTCCGAACGCGGTGATGGCGCGACTCCTGCATGTCCACTGTGCACGCCGGGCACATCGGCGTTAGCGGGCCAGCGACCCAGAGAGACAGGAATCATGAGCAAGGCATTGGTCAACACTACCCCGGCGGCACCTGGCCGCAACGGACCGTCCCCCTATGTGAGCCGCGACGAGATCCTGTCGCAGCTCAGCTTCGCGGACGCTGCAGTCGTGCGCGCGGCCGAGGCGGCAGCTTCCGTGGGCATGGGGGAGGAGTATCTCGATCTGCATCATCTCGACCGCGGCGTGCGCCAGGCAAACGGCACGGCGGCTCAGCTTGGCAACGTGTTGCCGAGACGCGCGGTCGGCGAGCAGCTCTGGACCCGAATCCTCGCGCAAACACCGTAGTCGCGCCAGGTGCGGGTCCGCACGCATGACATGCAGACGCTCGCCGAACGCGGCTCTGCCGCTCACCACCTCCACGAGCTGGGTTGAGTGAGACCGGACACAGCGCGTACGAGGACGTCCTCGCCTTCGAGGTGTCGCTCGGAGTGCCCTTCGATGTCAGGGGTCCTCCTCCATGGATGCGCTGGCTGGACTGCGATCGAGAGCCGCCTCGGACGCGGAGTAATCCGTCGATGCCTGCCGCCGCTTTCGGCTTACGATCACACGACTGATTGCGCCTGCCAATCGGGCCACGAGCCGACCCAGTGGGTCGAGCAGCCATCTCCGCAGTCGTGAGCTCGCCTCCAATGAGGTGATCGTGCGCGAACGCTCCATGTGTTCTTGAATCCACGCTTCGGTCTGCTGGACGACGGCGTGGTCGTTGACCTCCACCAGCGTCTCCAAGTTGGCGAGCGAAAAGGGATCCAGATTGAAGCTTCCCAAGAGGAGGCGGTGCCCATCTACAGTGGCGACCTTGGCGTGCAGCACCGATTCGTTCCACTCTTGGATGACGACTCCTGCCGCCAGCAAGCGCCGATAGAGGCTCCGCGCTGCGGCTCGCGCGAACGGGATGTCGCTGCGGCCAGCCAGTAGCAGACGGACTTGCACGCCACGCCGGGCGGCGCTTGTGATGGCGCGGACGACACCACGATCAGGCAGAAAGTAGCCGTGGGCGATATCGATACGCGACCGCGCGTCGGCAAACATCTTGATATAGCGCCGACGCAGACGCCAGCCTCCTCCGAGACCGCAGAGATGGATACGCAGTGAGCTGTTCACTGGGCCGAGCGCCTCGCGTCGAATCATCGCACCGAGGCGTGCACACTGGGGGCCGCGAATCGCGAGCGCCAAGTCGGCCCAGCCCAGGTAGGCACCCTTGTCCACGTTTTCGTCACCGATGTTGATCCCACCGAGAAAGGCAATCTCGTCGTCGACGATCAGGAGCTTGCGATGGTTGCGGCCGAACCGGCCAACCAGCAAGGCAAGCAAACGATGATAGATTCGGACCACGCAGCCGACCTCCCGCAGGGACTTCGCGACGACGCGCCCACGACGCGCTGAGCCCCAGCCGTCGATCACCACACGAACCGCCACACCTCGGCGTGCCGCGTTTCCAAGTGCTTCGACGAAGCGCGCCCCAACGCCCAACGGGGCGAAGGTGTAGACCTCCAAGTCCACACTCGTTCGGGCGTGCGCGATGGCAGAGAGCATGGCTGGGTAGGCCCGATTGCCACCGTCGAGGAGCTCCACGGACTCCTTCGCGGGGACCGTGGTGACCTCGACTTTGAGGGCGCCGCCCCCCGCGGGCGTGCCCTCAGGGTGGTGGATGCGTTCTTTGGTCACGCCGATTGCTTCTTGCGACTCAGCCATCCAAGCCAGGACAGGCCGGCTGCGGCTGAAACGACCGACCCGCCAAGGAGCCCAATCTTCGCAGCGTCCAGCATGGCAGGCGAATACGCGAGCCCGGCGATGAACAGTGACATCGTGAATCCGATTCCGGTGAGGACGGCACCGGCACACAAAAATGGCCAGCTCAGAGCCTGCCGCCGTGTCGCGAAGCCCACCCACGGGTGCAGTGTCATCTCGAGTTGTTCCAGCGGAGAAATGACTTCACGCGCCGCGCGACCGGCTTGCCGGAGGTGGGCGCGATCGGCCGTATCTCCGCTCCAGTGCTCGCCCTGCGGATAGGCCAGTACACGACCGAAGATCGCACGCAGGCGATCGTCGTTCACCCAGCCTCGCGCTGGTGTCATCAGGCCCAGCGCAACACCGGCGATCGTGGCATGGATTCCTGAGGCGTCGAATGCCAGCCAAACGACCCCGCCAAGCAGAAAATAGATGGGTATGCTGCGGATCCCGGCGCGCGCTGTTCCGAACACAACGGTGAGAAGCAAGGCCGCGCAAGTTGCAACGAGCAACGCGGCGCCAGCAGCAGCCTCGACCTTGAGAAAACGTCCGAGCGGTTTCGTAAACCGGTCGGCCCTCTCGGACGGGAGATCGGCCTCGACGCTGATCGGTTGCGGGGCGGAGGAGCCATTGTCGTGTTGCGTGGAAGGCTTGTTGACGAGGCTCCCACCCTCGTCCTCCCAGACCCGGAGTGCCTCGTCGGCCGCCGGTTCTGGTGGTTCCTTGCCGCGCGGGCCGGGCCGCGCGGCCCTTTCATGCTTCTTCACCTCGATCACCCAGGGAACGCGGATTTGGCAAGGTCGAGAAGCAGTACTTCGGTCTCTTCGCTCGCGATCAGCGACACGCCAGGCTCGGCTTCGATCCCGGCCCCATCACCTGTACCCATCGTTACCGTGCCGCAGCGCGCCGTTCCCTGCACAATGTGGAGCCAGGCGCATCGCCCCTCGGAGAGTTCGTGGACCACATGCTGCCCTCGATCGAGAATCGTCGAGAACAGGAGCGCGTCCTGGTGAATCAGCAGCGAACCGTTCTGGCCGTCCGGCGAAGCGACAACGCGCAGTAGTCGTCGTCGCCCTGCGATGCTGAACAGTCTTTGTTCATGGCCAGGCTCAAGTCCCACCACCGAGGGGCGCAGCCAGAGCTGCAACACGTGCGCCCACTCGGTCGGTGACATCGCCATCCTTTTCAGCGAACCGAGCAGCACGAGTTCATCTGCCGCGGTTTCGAGGTGCGTGGTCATCGGCCTACGCTCCCCCGCGCGTTGGCGGCTTCCCGCCCCGCCGCCTCGAGGGCGATCAGCTCTCCGACGTTGCCAGGGGTCAGGAGGCCGACCACCTTCTCCTCTTCCATGACGACCAGAACGCGGCATACGTTCTGATGGATGCGCGTCAGTGCCCCGTCGAGCGCTTCCGACGGGCTTGCCGTTTCAACTTCTCCTCGCATCGTCCGCTGAACCGAGGCGGTCGCGCCCCGGTCGGCAAGGCCTCTCAACACATCGGCATGCGTAAGGACACCTACCAAGCGAGATTGAGCGTCCATCACCGGGAAGTCCTGCTGAAACCCGGCTAACGTAAGCTCTACGGCTCGCGACATTGGGTCAGTCGGGGCTACGGTTTTGAAGTTCGTGATCATCCCCTGGCCAACCGACAGGCCCTCGAGGGCGACTCGCACCGTCGAGAGGGAATGCTCCGCTTGAGCACCGAGCCATACGAAGACTGCGATCACGATGAGGAGCGGGCTTGCAAACAGCCCCACTACGCCGAAGAGCACTGCAACCCCCTGGCCGACACGCGCGGCCGTCTGGGTGGCGCGCTCTGGAGCCATGCGCATGGCGAGAAGCGCTCGAAGGACCCGGCCGCCGTCCATCGGATAGCCTGGAAGTAGGTTGAATGCGGCAAGAGAGACGTTGATCCACATGAGCTGCGCCAAGAACGATCCGTCGGCGAAGCGAAAAGTTTCGATGGCGACTTGCCCCTTGGCCAGCAACAGGAGGACGAATATCGCTAGGGCGATGGCGATGTTTACCGCGGGTCCAGCGAACGCCACGAGAAGCTGTTGCGTCGGTTTTTCCGGCATCTTCTCGAGTCGAGCGATACCCCCAATGGGCAGAAGCGTGATGTCTTGGGTACGGACGCCGAAGCGCCTTGCCATGAGCGCGTGACCGAACTCGTGCAGCACCACCGTGGTGAACACCGCGAGGAGCAGGAAGGTGCTGCGCGCAACCACTTCAAGGCCCTGTCCGGCAACAAGGCCTCCGAACGCCAAGAATGCCATCAGCAGCAGAAAGGTCCCGTGGACGTAGACGTCGATGCCGGCAACCGTCGCGAGCTTCCACGACCATCGGAACGCGGGAACTCGGGGCGGTGACGCATCGGAGCGCGGCGCGGCCGTCCTCTCAGCGTGCGACCTCGCAAAGTCCGTCACGAGTCACCTCCGCCACGCAAGATGACCTCCAGTCGCTGACGCATCGTGAAGGGGATTTCGGGAAGGGATGCCAGCACCTGATGGGCGGCGGCGAGATGATCGAGGTCCTCATGCACAAACCCCATGAGCTCCTGTTGGTCCTGGGCGAAGGACATGGCGCGCGGCTCTCGAGGAAGCTCCGATGAGCTCTCGTCGGGGCGCGGCGGGGATCCGCCAAGCTCAGCGACAAGTTCGCCTACAGCGTGGGCGAGGCGAGTTTGGTCGCTGTGCAGGTGCCGAAGGTATTCCTGCCCGTCGGGCTCCGAACGTTCGATCGCTGCCTGAATGGCAGTGGCCACGCAATGGTGGAGCTCGACGATTCCGGAGAGCTTGGCGATGGCTATCGCATCCGGGGGAGCTGGTGATCGCCAGGCCTTTGCCATGCGGCGATAGAAGCGCACCAGTGATTCCTGGATCAATGGAGTCATGGGGCTAACCCTCGCCCCCAATGTCCAACTCAAAAGAGCCGTCTGGATCGAGGTGATCGAGCAAATCTTGGTCGAAACCGGGATGAGAACTCTTGGCCTCGTCGAACATCCTTTTCGCGTCCTCGAGTCGGAGTAGTCGATTGGCAATCATTCCCGCTTGAATGAAGCCGATCCACCGATGCAGTTTGGTCTTGGGCCAGTTGTCGGCCTGGTTCACTACCCGGTTGCACATCCATTGAAGGTGCTTCAGCCGCAGTGAGGCCGGCTGCTCGAGGGGGGGCTTGTCCCATGCCGCGATCAGGTCACCACATTCTTCAGCCATCGCGACAATCAGCGGCACGTCGTCATGTGTGAAGGAGGACGTTGCGTTCCCAGTAGATTTGTCTCGCCGTCGATCCCTTGCCGCGTCTCGTAACTGGTCTCGTTCGCTGTCCCGCGATTCATCTCGCTTCGCGTCCCGGCCTTCGTCGCGCTTTCTGTCCCGCGATTCATCGCTGACGTCCGCTCGAGCGCGAATGGGACCGATGCCGCTCTCGTAACTGAACTCTGCATCGCAGTTCTCATCGCGAATTGCATCTCTGAGTTCATCTCTACCCGCATCGCGGGCTTCATCTCTACCCGCATCGCGGTCCTCATCTCTACCCGCATCGCGGTCCTCATCTCTACCCGCATCGCGGTCCTCATCTCTACCCGCATCGCGGGCTTCATCTCGCTCCGCATCGCGGTCCTCATCTCGCCCGGCATCGCGGGCTTCATCTCGCGTTTGATTGCGGAGTTCCTCTTGCCCAGGTAGAGGGGCCTCGTCCCATCCCGCACTACCGGCATCGTCGCGCTCCGCGTCGCGGTCCTCATCCCGTTCTGCATCCCTGACATCGTCTCGTTCCGCGTCGCGGTCCTCGTCGCGGTCCTCATCCCGTTTCGCGTCCCTGACATCGTCGCGCTTCGCGTCGCGGTCCTCATCCCGTTTTGCGTCCCTGACATCGTCGCGCTTCGCGTCGCGGTCCTCATCCCGTTTCGCGTCCCTGGCATCGCCGCGCTTCGCCACATTCGTGGCGGCTCCTTCCTCGACAACCGCCAAAGACGTTGATTCGGAACCTATGCGTTCCCCATTCATGCCGGCCTCCTCTCTTTTGGAATTGCTGTTTCAGCCCGGCCGGAGTTCCCCGATGAGCTCGGCGCGGATTCGCGTCTCGGGCCGTCCATGGAGCGAGAATTGTCCAGCGTCATTGAGGCAATCGCAGGCACCGCGTTGGATGCCCTCACGGTCTGGTCGGCCTCCATCATGGCGTTGCGCATTTGTTCGGTGAGCGTGGTGAGATTCCCGGGCGAATGGGGGATCAGGATCGCGTTGGTCCGCGACGACGCGCCTATCTCCTTGAGCATGTCGAAGTACTGCGTCATGAGCACGAGGTTCATCACGTCCTTGGCGGTCGTACCGGGAACCGACTTTCGAAACTCGTCGACGGAGTCCCTGAGGCCGGCCACAATGGCCTGCCGCTGGTCTGCAATTCCTCGGCCTTGAAGCGCCTTGCTCTGTGCGTCGCCCTCGGCTGCCTTGACCCGTAGGATCCGATCGGCCTCGCCCCTCTCGGTTGCGGCGACGCGCATTCTCTGCGCGGCGTTGATTTCATTCATCGACTCTTTGACTTTGGGGTCCGGATCGATGTCGGTGACGAGCGCCTTGAGGATGCCGTACCCAAAGTCCTCCATGACTTGAGCCAACTCGCTCTTGACTATGTTCGCGATGTCATCCTTCTTCTCGAACACGTCATCGAGGCGTATTTTGGGCACCTGTGCCCGTACGACGTCGAACACGAACGAAGTGATCTGCCGGCGCGCGTCGTCGAGCTTGTAGAAGGCGTCGTAGACCTTGTCGGGCAGCACGTAGTACTGGACCGCGACGACCATGTGGACGAAGACGTTGTCTTCGGTCTTCGTCTCGATCTCGACGTCGAGCTGCTGGACCCGAAGATTGACGCGACCGACGACTCGGTCCAGGAGCGGGATCTTGAGCTGGATGCCCGGGCCAGCCTCCCGCATGAACTTCCCAAGCCGTTGAACGACGGCTGCGGTGCGCTGCTCGACCGTGAAGAAGGTCGCGCCGAGCAAGGCGAGGATGGCGATACCCGATACAACGACGACGAGAAGAATGGGGATCTCAGGCAGCATGTCACCATTCAACGCAAAGATGGTGCCAGCTAACTTATCAAATGATATCAGCTTGCTAAGAGCACGGCGCTGGTCTGCAAAGTCGATCTGATGCGCTGGGCATCATTTTGATGTAGGCGTGACGAACGCTCCGAGCAAGTGTGGATGCGGGTCACGCGCCTGGGTCAGGGCGTGGATGTTGCAGGGCTGCTACAGCAGGATGCCATCGCGCGTACCACCAACGTGCTGCGCAGTACGCCGAGCTGCTGGCGCGCCACCACGTCGAGCGCGTGCGGGCCACGGCGACGAGCGCAGCCCGCGACGCCAGCAATGGCCAGGCCTTCTTCGAAGCGGCACAGAGCGTGCTGGGGGTGCGGCCGGAGCTGCTGTCGGGTCAGGAAGAGGCCCGTCTTTCGTTCCGCGGCGCGACCGCGGGGCTGCCGCTCGAGCGCGAAC
The DNA here is from genome assembly GCA_029880325.1 of Myxococcales bacterium. Lineage (GTDB taxonomy): Bacteria > Myxococcota_A > Polyangia > Polyangiales > JAFGIB01 > JAOUOP01. The sequence continues at coordinate 152,197 of JAOUOP010000001.1, forward strand.
CGTTCCTCGTGATCGACATCGGCGGAGGCTCGACCGAGTTCGTGCTAGGTCGGCGACAGCCCGAAGCCGGAGTCTCGATCGATATTGGCTGCGTGCGCATGACCGAGCGCCACCTCCACGGCGACCCCCCGGGCCCCGCCGAGCTGAGTGCCTGCGCAGCCGACGTGGCGCAGCTGCTTTCAACCGTCCGCGAGGCGATCGACGTTGCCGCCGCACGGTGTGTCATCGGCGTGGCGGGAACGGTCACCACGATCGCTGCGCTCGTGCGCGGGCTCCACCACTACGACGCCAGCCGGACCCATCACATGCGTCTGTCGAGAGCGCAGGTCCAGACCCAGTTCGATCGCTTGAGCAGTGCTACGGTGCAAGCGCGGCGCAGCATGCTTGCCGAGTCGGGGCGCGCAGAAGTCATCGTAGGCGGCGCCGTCGTGCTCCTCACACTGCTGCGCGAGCTCGACATCCCAGAGCTGTTGGTCAGCGAGACAGACATCCTCGACGGGCTGGCGATGTCGCTGTTGGAGGCGCCCGCAGGGACGTAGAGCATCGCACCCGCACGAGGGCTCGACGAGCGTGCGCTCGAGCAGCTGGCGCTCGGGTGGTCGGTTACGCGGCTACGGGCTGGCGCGCGGCAAGAGCGTCGACCACCTACGGCCGGTTCGCGGATCGAACAGCGTCGTTGGCTCTTCATAGACACGTCCCGTCCGATGCAGCTTGCGCAGCGCGCGGGCCAGCGACATCGACTGATAGCGCTCCGGCCAGCGCTCGCGGAGGACCTCACGCACCCGCGGTGCGTGACGCGAGCTCATCGATGGGAACAGGTGGTGCTCCACGTGGTAGCCGAACCGCAGCGTCAGCCACTCCAGCCAGCGCGGTGCGGTAACGCTGAGACTGTTCACGAGTGGATCGTTGACGTCGGTGAGTGGGCTCAAGCTGTGGTTGGTCATGATGAACGCCATCACGATGGCGTTTGCCACGATCAGCGGCAGCACGAATACAAACACGAAAGCATGGAACCCCAACACGACAGCTAGCGAGGTCCAGAGCGCGATGCCGACAGCCGTCTCGGCGATGGCCAGCCGGTGTGCGCGAGTCGAAAGAAACCCCCTCGTCCTCGCCGAAAACAACATGTGTGCACTCTGGACCGAAAAGCCTACCAACAGTCCGATCGCCCCGGTCCAGCTGCCCCGGCCCAGAGCGAAGTGATCCGTGATGAAGCGCACGCGTCGACTGGCTCGGTACTCCTCTAGCGTGGGATTGGCGTCCGGATCCACGCCAGCGCGGTTTGCGTTGCTGTGATGAACGCGGTTGTGCCACGCGATCCAGAGCCGCGGTGACAACGTAAAAGGGAGCAGCGAAAACAGTCCGATAGCGTAGCGTATACGCTGATCGCGCACGACCGCGCCATGCAGCGTCTCGTGAGCGAGAAACGTCAGACCCGCGAAGGCGGAGCCGATCGCGAGGGACAGGAAGCACGCGACGATCCACGACACGGGGTGCTGAGATATCAGTGTCGCTGACAGCGCGATGATCGCGACGTGCACGGGAAACCAGACGAGGCGTGACCGCGACGGCGCGAACACCCCCGCAGGTAGGGCGGACTTGAGCTCTGCTGCGTAGTACGGAATTCGATGCAGAATCATGAAACCTACCCGATTCAGCAGGCCAACACCGGCAGGCAAATGCTACATAAGCACCCGCTCGGGGCGTCAAGATTGCCATTCACTCAGCGAGGGACAACCACGTCGCCGAGTCCAGTCGGGACGTTTTCGTGGCCGCCCGCCGATCCCAATGTGCCTCGCGGCGCGGTAGCCGATTGCGGTGCGGCGGGATGGCCGCTGGCGAAGGGACCTTCGACGGGAGAACCTTCGAGTTCCGCTACAACGCCCTCGCGGCACCAGCGGACGGTGCGCGTTGAAGGCCGACCGTGGAGGCCGCTCCCTGACCGAGGTGTTCGAGGACCGCGAGACCGGCAGACTCGATCTCCTCCCGAACCCTCCCGGTGTGGGCAGCGCAACCGGCCCACGACCGCATGTCAGCGCACGTACTCGGGGTGAAACTTGGGCGCGTAGTAGCTGTCGTTGAGCTTGCCCACCAGTTCGCGGGATTCCACCAGGTCGGCCTCCAACAGCTGCCGCGAGGTAACGAAGCCCCGGAACTTGTGCTGGGGATCGAGGACGACGAGTTGGCGCAGGTCGTGGTCGACCATGATGGCCTTCGCGACTTCGTAACGTTCATCCGTCGAGATCCAGTACGGCGGTGAGGTCATCATCTCTTCGACCCTGCACGAGCTCAGGTCGAGACCGTCCAGGACCACGCGCCGGATGAGGTCGCGTCCCGCGAAGACCCCCACGACACGCTCGCCCCGGATCACCGCCACGGCTCCCAGGTCCCTCTCCCGCATAATTTCGAGCACCTGCCTGAGGGGCAGGCCTGCTTCGACACTGCAGTTCTGTTGGCGTTCTCCGAGGATGTCCAGAATCGTTGTTCCCATGTATTTCTCATTCCGCATGCCTGAGGACGATGCGATCCCCCAATCAGATTGAAGGGATCGCGGTTATCGCCGCCTGGCTTCCATTTGTCGTTCTCGTCAAAGTCGTTGACTTCGTCGTCTCTTCCGCCCGCTCCTTGAGCATGACGTCCCGCACACCTTCGGCGATGGGTGTTCACCCTCTATCGCTGCACGTTCCATGCCGAGTCCGAACCTCGCGCCGGTCGAGGTGCAAGCAGAAGGAACTGCCAGCGGAGGCAGGGGTACGGGATAGTCGGCGTCGGACCGCATGATGTCGGGGCGATTCTGTTGGCGAGCAGAACGAGCTCACGGCGCGGCGCGCTCCCTGACGCACAGCGCGGCCGCACCCCTCCGGATGCACGAGCCGCCGAGCGCCCTGCGTGCTATCATGAGAACATGCTACTCGTAGTCCTCGCCGCGCTCGCGCTCCTGCTCTTCGTGCTCATCACGATGCCACGCAAGCGAAGGGGGGCTGCGTTCGACTGGACGTACCGTCGGCCCTGGTGGCGCCCACGCTGGGCGTTTCCCGACAACCGATGAGGCGGCGTCCGGGTCGGCCCGAAGGACGCCGTCAGGTCGGCAACGGCGGCGCGCGTTCCCCGTCATCTTCCAGAGCGAGATCGACGAGGAGGACCTCGGCCCTTCCCTTCGCGGTAAACGAAACTGTGGGGTTGCCTTGGACACCCACACCGTCACCGGCGGTCATCAGCAGCTCGCCAAGCGCGATCTCCCCTTCCAGCACGTGCAGCCACGCACATCGGTCTCCAGCGAGGGTGTGAACGAGGTGCTGGCCCGGATCGAGAAGTGCGGAGTACACGGACACGCTCTGTTGAATTCCGAGCGATGCGCCTAGCTCGCGATTGGAAGCCACAGCGCACAGAACACCGCTGCGGTGTGCGACAGAAAACCGCCTGTGTACGTCGCTCGGCTTCAGACCAACTCGAGCGGGACGAATGCCGATTCGATACACGTGCGACCAGTTGGAGGGCGAGGGGTTGGTCTCTGAGTGTTGGACGCCGCGCCCGGCGCTCATATGTCGAAAGTCACCGGCGTAGATCGTACCGGAATCGCCGAGCGAGTTCTCGTACTCGAGCGAACCCCGAAAAATGTACGTGAGCATTTCCACGTCCCGGTGGGGGTGGCGCCGTATGCTGAATCCGGGCGGCACTCTATCCTCCTCGAGGAGGTGCAGGGCGCCGAAGCCTGCAGCGAGCGGGTCCGAGCGGTCACGCGGATCGAAGGTCGCCCAGGTCTCGCGCTTCATCTTCTGGTAGTGGCGACGTTCTCGAGCTCTTCGCAACGTGATCATGGGCCTCTCCGCTCGCTACTGCCCGCCCGTTTCAGGGGTACTTCTCCGATGCGTGCCCATGGAGGAACCCAGGTGCGTCAGTCCGCCGGTCCCGGGGCTTGCCCAAGGGCCCGTTGGAGGCCGCGTGTCGCCGCCTGGTAGGCCGAAAGCGCCTGCCCCAGTGAGTCCAGCATGGGTGCGGCAACCGCCGCGTCGTAGGCGCCATCGAGCCCGGCCAGGTATTTCTGGTAGCGCGCGGTGGCAGTCCGAAGTGCATCCACGGCCGCAACCATGGCCGCGTGATGAGGACTGAGCTTGGTGGGGACCTGCAGCGCCTGCACACCGGCCACGAGCGCGTCCATGCGAGGGCCGCACGAGCGCAACACTGGCGCGAAGGCCCCCCCGAGGAGGCCGCCCATCCGCGCGAAGCGGGTACGGACTCCCGCTGCGTCGAGCTTCGACGGCCTGGCGTCCACCAGTGTACAGGCGAAGAAGTCGCCGAGCTGCTCGCGCTCGAGCAGCCGGCTGGCGGCAGCCGCCTGCTTGTAGGCCTCGGCGCGCCCGATCCGCTCGGGCAGCGTGGCTCCGAGACCGACTAGGACCAGCAGCCCCGCGGCAACTGCGGCGATGCGCCCGCCCGTGATGGCATGTCGGATGGTCATGCGTGCCTAGGCCTTGCCCTTCGAGATCAGCTGCAGCGGCGGCTGCTTTGGAGCCGTCTTGACCTTCGCCCGTTCGGCCTGCTTTGCCTTGACTGCGCCCTTCTGTTCTTGCGCACGTCGTTTCGACTTCGGTGACTTGTCGCCCATGCCATATCTCCAGTGCTCTTGGTTCCAACTCTACCCATCTCATGCAAGTTCGTGACCAGCATCGCAATCCCGGCCAAACCGCTCACCACGTGGCCGGACACGGCCGGGCCCATCAATGTGATGGTCGCCCGCGTCGAAATGTGTTGGCCAGACGCTCCGCGGCGCGGCGACGGAACGACGAGCCGGACAGCTGCTCAGTCGACGGACCCGCCTGGTGGCCCAAGCGAATCGCTGGCATCGACGCTGTGGTTGCGCGCGAGCCAACTGAGTAGCTCGCGGATGCGACCGGTGGCCAGGGCGACGCTGGTATCGGCCGCGCCGTAGTAGAGGTGGAGCGTGTCGCCGTCGTCGCCCACGGTGTAGCCGCAGGGAAAGGTCACGTTGCCGACGTCACCCTCGCGCTCGTAGGGCGCCGAGGGGCCGAACACCCAGGAGTCTCCCCGCTGAATGCAGCGCTCGGGCTGGTCGAGCGCGAAGAGCGCCAGTCCCAGGCGATACAGGCACCCGGCCGGTGTGTGGCGGACGCCGTGATAGATCATGAGCCAGCCGGCCTCGGTTTCGATCGGCGGCGGTGATAGCCCCACCTTGTTGGCGTCCCACCACGAGCCTTTGCGAGCCAGCAGCATCATGTGGTGGTTGCCCCAGTTGCGGAGATCCGGCGAGTAGGAGATCCAGACATGCCCGCCCGACTCGGTCGCGGGTCGATGGACGAGTGCGAAGTTGCCGTTGATTCTTCTTGGAAGCAGTGCGGCGTCCTTGTCGTCAGGTTGCATGACCAGGCCGTAGCGATCGAAGCTGCGGAAGTCGTCGGTCAGGGCCAGCGCCACGCCCGGGCCATCCCTGCTGAATGCGGTGTACGCCACCGCGTATCGCCCCAGCTCGGCAACGAAGGTGATGCGCGGATCCTCGATGCCCCACAGCTCCTCCGGATGTAGTCCCGGGTCCGGTGTCAGTGTGGGGTGCTCGTCGATGACCCACCCGTCGATGCCATTGGGCGAGCGGGCGGCACAAAGGTGCGAGTGGCCGCGCCGATCTTCCACCCGGCACAGCAGCAGCGTCGTGCCGTCCTGTAGGCGAATCGCGCCCGGATTGAAGACCGTGTGAGCCGGATAGGGCCAGTCGGCTGCGGTCAGAATCGGATTGCTCGGGTGGCGCTGAAACAGCTCCTCGAACCCGTCGTGAACCGTCAAGGGCCCACCGGGCTGCTTGCCTGCTGCGGCTGGTGGCCGGCCGTTGCCGCTGTTTGAACGGCCGGAAGCTCAAACTGGCGCATCTGCATGAGTGCCATGAGAAACGAAAGAGTCGACTCGGCCCCTTGGTTCTCGTTTCGGCGGTCGACATGCAGCCCGTCCCTGCACCCCCCCGTTGTCGAGTCGTAGAGCCAAGTATCGAGCTGGTTGCGTCCGAGGAACCAGTCGAAGGCCGTTCGACCAGGAACCTCCCAGGACAGCTCACCGGTAGCTCGGTACGCCTGCAGGCACGCCGATACCATCCCGCACGCCTCGACGGGCTGTTGATCGAACGTCGCCCTTTGGCCGCCGCGCACGTAGAAGCCATCGCTGCCGATGGGCGCGAAGAGGCCGTCTTCGTCCTGCTGCACGGAAGCCAGCCAGGCTAACGACCGCAGCCCGGTGGACACCATCTCGTCGTTGTTCATGGAGACGCCAGCGGCGATCAACGCCTGGGGCAGGCGAGCATTGCAGTAGGTGAGCCGGTCTTCGCACCACATCCACTGCTGGTCACTGTGGCTCCGAAAGCAGGCCAGCAGGCGCTCCGCGAGCACGTGGCCGACCGCGGCTGCGGGCTCGGCGCCGTCGTAGAGCACGCCGCGCTCGCAGACGCCCAGCAGCGCGTAAGCCCAGGCGCGCGGGCTGGTGAAGGCGGTCACGGCGGGAATTGCCGCATCGAAGATCTCAGTCGCAAGCCGTCTCTGGCCGTCGTCGTTACTGTGACCCATGACTGTGCCGAGAGCCCAGAGCGCCCGTCCGTGACTGTCCTCGGACCCCACGCTCTCCGTCCACTTGCGCGAATAGCTGAAGAAGTTGCGAAACCGTCCGAGTTCTGCGTTGAACGCGTGGCGAACAAACGCCAGATAGCGCACCGAAAGCTCGCGCAACGCAGCTGACTCATCGACGCCGGCATCCTCGGCCATCGTGAGCACCACGACGCCCCGCGCGTTGTCGTCGAGGCAGTAGCCGTCTTCGTACCGTGGCACGTGAAAGACCGCGTGCTGGAGCAAGCCCGTGCCGTCCGTCATCACGCGCAGATGCGACAGGTTGACCTCGGGATGTCTCCGGGTGCGCTGCGCCCGGGCGGGCGGCGCCGTGCCGTCCCCAGGACGTGCCACCCGCTCGGCGACCGCGCGCCGAAATGTCCGCATGTACGCCTCCGCAACCGTGGGCCAGGCCATCGCTTGACCGAAGCTGCTGCAGCGTCGTTCGATCTCGTGGCGGCGTGAATCATCGCTGATCAGGTCGATGACCTCACTGGCCATCGCGGCTGAATCCTGGAATGGAACAAGGACGCCGCGGCCCTCCGCGAGCTGCTCCTGCGCATATCGGTAGGGCGTCGATATGACAGCCTTGCCGCAGCCCACGGCGTAGGCGAGCGTGCCCGATGTGGTCTGCTCCGCCTTGCGATAGGGGGTGATGTACACGTCCGCGGCGGACAGAAAGTGCACGAGCTCCGTCTCACTCACGAAGCGATCGTGGAAGATCACGTTTTGCTCGACGCCGAGAAGGTGCGCCCGCGAGTCGAGGAGCACGCGGTAGGCCTCACCCTGCTGCTCCTTGACGTGCGGATGGGTGGCACCGAGCACGATGTAGAGTGCACGCGGGTGGCGTGCCACGATTGCCGGAAGAGCCTCGATGACCTGCTCGATGCCCTTGTCCGGGGAGAGCAGTCCGAACGTCAGCAGGATCGGCTGGCCCTCCACCCCGAGCAGCCGCTTGCTTCGCGCAGCGTCTGGCAGCGCCGGGATTCCATGCGGGATCAGGTCAATCTTCGTGGGCGCCACGCCGTGCACTCGATGCAGCAGCGTGGCCCCGTCCTTGCTCATGACGACGAGTCGCTCGGACAGCTGGCACAGCTCGTCCATGACGGCCCGCTGCGCCGCGCTCGGCTCCTCGAGAATGGTATGCAGCGTGGTGACGATCGGCGCCCGGACGCCGCGCAGTAAGTTGAGAACGTGCGCTCCTGCCTTGCCGCCAAAGATCCCGTACTCGTGCTGCACGGACAACACGGCGACGTCGTTCACGTTCAGAAAGTCGGCCGCGCGGCGGTATGAAGCAGGTTTGCCCTCCTGTACCCGGCAGTGCACCTGATCGGGGTAGTCGTACTGCTTGCCCACATCGTCCATGGCGACAGCGAAGCAGTCCACCTCGGGTGCGAGCTCACGGAGCGCGCTGCCGAGATGCGCGGTAAAGGTCGCGATGCCGCACCTGCGGGGCGGGTGGCTCCCCAGCAGCGCGATTGCGCCGAGACCTTCTCGCGCGCCAGGGGCGCTCAAGAGACCACTCCCGCCGGCGGTGTCCGAAAACCCTTGGCCTCGGGGGAGGCTTCGGCGATCAGGGCTTCCGTCGTGAGCATGAGCGAAGCCACGGAGGCCGCCTTCTGCAGTGCGACGCGCACGACCTTCGCCGGGTCCAGGACGCCTGCGTCGAACAGGTCCTCGTATGCGCGCTTGGCGACGTTGTAGCCGTATGCGCCCTGACCTTTGAGTACGTGGGCCACGATCACCGCACCCTGCTCGCCCCCGTTCTCGGCCATCTGGCGAAGGGGCTCCTCGAGTGCGCGGGCGACGATGCGGACCCCGAGTTGCTGGTCGCCCTCGAGCCGTAGCTTGCGTAGCGCCGGAAGTGTGCGCAGCAAGGCGACTCCACCACCTGGCACGACGCCCTCCTCGACAGCGGCGCGCGTCGCGTCGTGCGCATCCTCGGTACGCGCCATCTTCTCCTTCATGGCAGCCTCCGATGCCGCGCCGACGTGAATGATCGCGACGCCGCCTGCGAGCTTGGCGAGCCGTTCTTTCAGCCGGTCGCGGTCGGCGTCCGATGCGGCCAGCTCGATCTGTGCCTTCAGCTGCTTCACACGTCGGTCGATGTCTGCCTTCTTGCCGGCGCCCGAGATCAGCGTGGTCTGACCAGCCTCGACGGTGATCTTCTTGAACCGCCCGAGGCCATCGAGGGTCAGACTGTCGAGCTTGACACCGAGTGCCTTGGTGTAGGCCTGGCCGCCCGCAACCGCGGCGACATCCTCGAGCATCTCCGTGCGAAAGGCGCCGAACCCCGGTGCCTTGATGGCACACACGTCGAGGTTGCCCCGCAGCTTGTTGACCACGAGCGTCGCCAGCGCGTCCTTGTCGACGTCTTCCGCAATCACAAGCAAGGGCTTGCCCGACTCGCTCACCTGTTCGAGTAGCGGCAGCAGATCCTGCATGCTCGACAGCTTCTCGTCGTAGATCAGAACGTAGGCGTCGTGGAGGACCGCCTCCATCCGTTCGGCGTCGGTGATGAAGTACGCCGAGAGGTAGCCGCGGTCGAAGCGCACGCCCTCGGCGAACTCGACGGTCGTCTCGATCGACTTGGCCTGCTCGAGCGTGACGACGCCTTGCGGGCCCACCTTCTCCATGGCCTCGGCGAGCAGCTCTCCGATGACGCTATCGCCGTTTGCAGCGATGGTGCCGACCTGGGCGACCTCCTTGCGCCCACGTAGCGGGCGAGATGTCTTCTCGAGCTGGACCACGACGGCCGTCACGGCGGCTTCGATGCCACGCTTGAGCTCCATCGGGTTGGCGCCCGCGGCGACCATCTTCGCACCCTCGACGTAGATCGCCTGCGCGAGAACGGTCGCGGTCGTCGTGCCGTCACCGGACGCGTCCGAGGTCGCCGATGCGACGTCCTTGACCATCTGCGCGCCAATGTTTGCGCAGCGATCCTCGAGCTCGATCTCGCGAGCCACGGTGACCCCATCCTTGGTGATGATGGGAGCGCCCCATGGCTTCTCGATCAGCACGTTGCGGCCGCGAGGCCCGAGCGTCACCTTGACCGCGTTGGCCAGCGCATCGAGGCCAGAGGCCATTCGCGCGCGCGCGTGCTGGTCGTATAGTACTTGCTTGGCAGCCATGGTGGATAGTCCAGTCTCCGCTCGGGGAGCGAGGTAAGCGGTTGTCGGCGGGGCCCGGGCTCTCTAGCCGCGGCCTCCCAGATCGCAATAGAAAAGCGGTACGCGGCAGGCGCGGCAGAGGACGAAGCCGTCCGGATCCTCCCCGTAGATGCGTGGACCAACCGCCCCGTGATTCTCGCTGCAGCCCGCTCTCCACCATGCGATCGCCTCGCGCTGTGCCGCGCTGAAGTCGAACCCGTCCATGCGGTTAGCGGGAGGGGGAATGTCGCCGGGCTGTTTCATGGTCTCATGGGTGTGCACGTGCAAGGTCCGAGCCATGTTGGGAATCCGCGAAGATCTCGCGCCCGGGGGGTGGTAGGGTGCGAAGCGCGGCCCAAGGTCAGTCGAAACGAATGACTCTCGGTCGCTTTGATGGAGGCATCCATGCGGGTAGAAGACCTCGCCCACAACGAGCTGCTGGAGCTCGACCCCGCGGGAGGCGTGATTCGCTTCGCGGGGCAGCGCGCGCTGGTGGTCGACGCGGTGGCGATGGGACTGCTGCGCAAGTACCTCGTGGAGAACTTCGGCCTGACCGCCGCGCGTGCCGTGCTCACCCAGTTTGGCTTCGCCCACGGCTTCCGTCTGGCGGCCGCGCTGCGCGAGGAGTTCGCGTGGGCGGGCGACGACGAATGGCGAATGGCGGGTGCCCACATCTTCGCCCTCGAGGGGCTGTTCCGCACCCAACCGGGTGGTGACGACCTGCTCGCTCCCGCCGGAGGGATGCTGCTGGCATCCTACGAGGCGGAACAGCACCTGCTTCATTTCGGTCGCGCTGACTCGTTTGTGTGCTGGACCATTTGCGGCCTGATGAGCGGCTACCTGAGCCATACCGAGGGCAAGGAGATCTACGTCCTCGAGGACCGCTGTCTGGGCAGCGGGCACGCCGCGTGCCATCTGATCGGACGGACCCGCGAGCAGTGGGGCGACAAGCGTGAGGCGGAGTTGGCGCTGTTCGATCGTCGACGTTTGGTCGAATCTCTCGAGGTATCGCTCAGCAGGGTGATGACGACTCTGCAGGCTGCCGAGCAGAAGCTACTGGCCCACCGTCAGGCGCTGGTACGGGTCGCCGACACCATCGACGACACGCATGGGATCGTCGCGAAGAGCACAACGATGCAGCGCGTCGTGGATCTGGCGCGTCGCGTGGCCAACGTGGACGCCACCGTGCTCATCACCGGAGAGAGCGGCGTGGGCAAGGAACGCATCGCACGGTTCGTGCACGACGAGTCGCCCCGATCCGTGGGCCCCTTCATTGCCGTCAACTGCGGTGCCATCACGGAGACCCTCCTCGAGAGCGAGCTGTTCGGACATGCACGCGGGGCGTTCACCGGCGCGACCGCGGACCGCCCGGGCCTGTTCGAGGCCGCCAATTTCGGCACCATCTTGCTCGACGAAATCGGTGAAGTCTCCACGGGCATGCAGGTCAAGCTCCTGCGGGTGCTGCAGGAGCGGGAGGTGAGGCGGGTCGGCGAAAACAAGAGCCGACCGGTGGACGTGCGCGTTCTGGCCGCGACCAACCGCGACCTTTCCGCTGCGGTCGCCGACGAGACATTCCGCCAGGATCTGTATTACAGGCTCAATGTCGTCGAGCTGCGAGTACCGCCCCTGCGAGAGCGCCGCGAGGACATCTTGCCGCTCGGCCGGTTGCTGCTCGAGGACGCAGCCACGCGCATGGCACGCGACGTTTCGGGGCTCACGCCTGGCGCCGCCGATCAGCTTCTTCGTTATCGCTGGCCAGGTAACGTGCGGGAGCTGGAGAACGCGATGGAGCGCGCAGTTGCGCTCGCGCGCGGCAATCGGATCGAACGTGACGATCTACCTGAGGAGGTGCGCGAGGCACTGGCGACGCCGGTGGTCTCCGGTGCCGATGTGCGGTCCCTCAGCGACGTGGAAAAGGAGTACATCCTCGCGGTGCTGAAGCTCAACGGCGGCAATCAGACGCGCACCGCCAAGCAACTTGGGATTGGCTCTGCGACTCTCTACCGCAAGCTCAAAAGCTATGGCCTCATCGCGGGCCGGAGCGGAGCCGCGCCCACCTGACGGCGGGCCCTGGCAGAGCTCACCTTCTAGAGTTTGGCTACCAGCGCGAGTTGCAGCTCTTTCTGGGCAGCATCATACCCCGCCGAGGCCTCCCCAAATGCCTGGACCATAGGCAACGCGGTCGCGGGATCGTATTCGCGTTCGGCCGCCGAGAGGTACGTCAGGTAGGCGGTGTTGGCTGCGGCCAGGGCGCCGGTCGCAGCGACGAGCTTCGCGTGCTCCGGTCCCAGGTCATCCGGCACCTGCAGCGCCTCGAGGCTCCCGCTCAGCGCCTGCAGCTTCGGCTGGCAGGTCTGGAACGTCGTCGCGTACGACTTGCCGCGGCTCTCGACGATGCGCTGCAGCGACGCGCTCACCTGCTCGGCGCCGAGCTTCGCGGGGCGATAGCTGGGAAACACACAGCCGAGAAATGCGTCGAGCTGCACACGCTCGATGTCGGCCATGCCCGATGCCGCCTGGGCGTAGGAGTCGGCGCGTCCCATGAACTGCAGCGATAGGAGCGCGACGCCCAGCAACACCACGGCACCGACACCGAGCCCCGCGAGCTGCCGGCCATTGCCGCGGTTCATCTTGGAGGCCTCCTCCTCGATGCTGATGCGACCCGGTGGGTGCGAAGCTGGTGCGCCATGCACCTCTGGAGTTGTTCTGTTGTTCATCTCGTCTCCTTCTGGAGCGTTGCAGTGCTCGAGCCCCCCAAAGGGGACCTTCGTTCAGCGCAACTTGGGTGCACCTTCCGTGCCAGCTCTGCGGGTCGAGTAGGAGTGGAGGATGCGATGAGTCCATCAGCGCGTGGCGTCTCCGGCCTCGACATCGGTTGGCGCTTGTGAGCCATGTTGCAGGTACAGCTCGACGCCGTTGGCAGGCAGGGGAGCCTCGCGCGCATTGCGCAGAATGGCGAGCCGAGCCTGAAGCGTAGGGATGCTCCAGTCCTCACCGCCGACCAACGTGAACCGGCCGATGGGCGAGCCGTCCGTCACCAACCCATCCACGTGCGTCCTGACTCGGGCGACGAATTCGGGCGAGGGTTCGTCAGCTCCTTGGATCACTGTGGTGGATGGACGCGCGACGCTCTTCCGCGCCTCCCTCCACTGGGTCAATCTGGCGCCGGACTCGACGACCACCAGGTCACTTGGTTCCATGCGTCACCTCCTGCCATTGGGAGGGTGCACGATGCGTGCCACCGCGTCCTCGAGCGCCGCATCCGACGGCCTGGGCGCGGTCGGCCATCGCGACCGCCGATGCATGGCCCGTTTGTTGCGCTGACGTGAGCCAACAATGCTGAGGAGGCCACGAATGCACGATTCTCCTGTCGCCAGCCGCTGGTTCGGGATGCTGTTTCTCTCGGTTGCGATCGGCGTCGCCGCCTTCATCGCGGCCACGATGACGATGATGGCGGCTGTTCCGGGCTGAAGCTTGATCGCACTACCCGTGGCTCCACCGGGCGGCGTCCCCGTCACGAGAGGAGCTCCCAGTACCTACCCCGCGTTCTTGCCTGGAAGCGGCCGCACGCATCCAGAGCCGGCACCGCGGACGGCCCGTCCACCACCATCGAATTGATGGCATCAGACTCTCATTGTGACGGGCTGGTGGCTGGAGGGGCCCAGGCCCTCGCTCGCAAGATGCATTCCGAGTAGCTGGTGCTCGTCTGGCCGCCCTGTGCGTGGCCACCTCGAGCTCGACCCTGCGTTTTCAGTTCCGAACGCGGTGATGGCGCGACTCCTGCATGTCCACTGTGCACGCCGGGCACATCGGCGTTAGCGGGCCAGCGACCCAGAGAGACAGGAATCATGAGCAAGGCATTGGTCAACACTACCGCGGCGGCACCGGGCCGCAACGGAACGTCCACCTATGTGAGCCGCGACGAGATCCTGTCGCAGCTCAGCTTCGCGGACGCTGCAGTCGTGCGCGCGGCCGAGGCGGCAGCTTCCGTGGGCAGGGGGGAGGAGTATCTCGATCTGCATCATCTCGACCGCGGCGTGCGCCAGGCAGACGGCACTGCGGCCCCGCTTGGCAACGTGTTGCCGAGACGCGCGGTCGGTGAGCAGCTCTGGGTCCAAATCCTCGCGCAGATACCGAAACGGAGCGCTTCCCGAGCGCTTTCGGACGGACTGCTGAGCCTGCCGTCGGCGGTGTGAGGCCGAACCGGCCCACGGTCGCGTGTCAGCGTATGTTGATGGTGTGGGCTCGCGGCGGAGATGCCCGTGTACGCTCCCTGTCGCTCTCGACGATGGCACGAACCGTGCACTTCACTCTCGTACGACCGGGCGCCTTGCTCGGTGAAGGGACGCGTGATGGACCACCTGACCGACGAACGTGTTATCTGGGAGACCGAGGGTTGGAGACCGGATCGCCCGTTGCGCAACCCAGGACATCCCGTCGCAGTTCTGAAGGACGCATGGCGCGTTGTGCGCCTGGACACGCTTCGAGCTGCAGCGGAGGTCGCCCTCGCCAGGCTCGAGGAGCTGCATGAACAGGATGTACAGACGCAGGCGGCCGGCCCGCGTGCACCGAGCTCGGCCACCGAAGCGGCGTGGTTGGCCTGCTGCCACGAGATCCGGGACGAGGCGGGGCTGCTGAGCCCGACGCCGCAGAAGCCGGGCTCGACCGTGAGCAGGAGTAGCGATTGGGTCAGGAGCTACCGCGGCGGGCTGGAGCGCTACCGCGACGCGGCCGGGGCCATCCTCACGGGCCTGCTCGACGCGTAGAGAATCCGCAGCCTCGAGCAACCGAGCGATCGGCGGGCGTCGCGGTCAGCTGACGCGCGAAGCTCCTCCTCGCTGTGTGTACGTCTGCAGACACTACGCGCCCCTCACCGATGCTTGCAGCTTCTTGTAGCGAACGTGAGAAGCGGCGCCGCGTTCGGCATGAGCGTGCATTGTGTGTGTCCGAGCCTGGATTTCGATGGGCAAGCCACAGCTGCTGAGTACGGTGGTGTGCAGTGAACGATATCCGTTGGGCTTGGGCGCAGCGATATAGTCGTCGTATTCGCGTGCCAAAACTGGAAACCCGGAGTGGATGCGTCGAATCATGCGATAGCAGTCGTGCACGTGGTCGGTGACGGCGCGGATGCCGATGATGTCCAGAACCTCGTGAGCGCCAACGCCCTCGCGCAGCATCTTGTCCGAGGTCGAATCAATGCTCTTGATGCGGCCATACAGCTGGATGCCCGCGTCGAAGTCTCGCAATAGCACCGCCACCCTTCTCAGCGAACGCAGGAGCGCGCGCTTCGCCAACGCAGCGTCCAGGCTCGCGATCATCGGAACTCCCGTCTTGTCGTCTTCCCGTCCGGCCGCCGCAACATGACCT
Organism: Myxococcales bacterium; assembly: GCA_029880325.1. Lineage (GTDB taxonomy): Bacteria > Myxococcota_A > Polyangia > Polyangiales > JAFGIB01 > JAOUOP01. The sequence continues at coordinate 167,312 of JAOUOP010000001.1, forward strand.
CCAGTCGCTGACGCATCGTGATGGGAATTTCGGAGACAGATGCCAGCTCCACATGGGCAGCGGCGACAAGATCCAGGTCTTCACGTACAAAATCCACGAGCTCGGCCCGGTCTCGGGCGCAGGACAATGCGCGCGGCTCTCGAGGAAGCTCTGATGAACTCTCGTCGGAACGCGGCGGGGACCCGCCAAGCTCGGTGACGAGCTCGCCCACGGCGTGGGCCATGCGGGTTTGTTCGCTGCACAGTTCCCGAAGGTGTGGCTGCCCGTCGGGCTCGGAGCGTTCGACCGCGGCCTGAATGGCAGCGGCCACGCAATGGTGGAGCTCGACAACTCGGGAGAGCCTGGCGATGGCCACCGCATCCGGAGGAGCGGGTGCGCGCCACGCCTTCGCCATTCGGCGATAGAAACGCACCATTGATTCCGGGATCAGTGGAGTTCGTGCCTGGCGGGCCGGCTTGGAGTGCTTCTCGAGCTCGGCGGCGGGTTGCATGACGCCTATGTAAAGCATCATTCATGCCAAGCATTTTTCTTCATGATCTTCTAAACTTAGCGACGAGGAGCAGCCGGGCACGATCAATTTGATGCGCAGGACATCATTTTGACGTCGTCAGTGCGACGTGATCACGGCGGACCTGGGTGCCCACGAGTTGCTGCAGGCGAATCCTGACGCCGGCAGCTGGCATAGTGCAGCAATGGGAGACTCCGTTCTCGGCGAGCTGGTCGTGGTGATCGCGGTTGCGGTCGTCTCCGCCGCCCTGTTGCGACGCCTGCATGTGCCGCCGGTGGTTGGGTTCATCCTCGCCGGGGTCCTGATCGGGCCCGGTGGACTCGCGCTGATCGAAGATCGTCAGCAAATCGAGCTGCTGGCCGAGGTTGGCGTCGTGTTGCTGCTGTTCACTGTGGGTCTCAAGCTGCGCCTTGCCGACCTGTGGGTGCTGCGGCGCTCGGTCTTCGGTGGCGGGATGCTCCAGGTCATGCTCACGGGCGGCGTGGCAACGGCGGTGGCGATCACCCTCGACCGCCCGCCCGCTGAGGCGGTCGTATGGGGCGCCATGGTGGCCCTCTCCTCCACCGCGCTGGTGCTGTGGCTGCTCGAGCGCTCGGGCGACACGGGCACCGCGCACGGGCGAACCATGATCTCGATGCTGCTCTTTCAGGACCTTGCAGTGATCCCGATCATGCTCGCCCTGCCGCTACTCGCGGGCCACGCGGCGACCCCGATGGAGATCACACTGCTGCTGGGACGCTCGGTCGCGGTCATCGTGATGACCGTTGTGTTGGCCGCCGTCGCCTTCCCCTGGATCACGGCCCTCATCGTGGCTTCTGGCAGCCGGGAGCTCTTCACGTTGACTACTGTGCTGGTTGCCATGGGCAGCGCACTGGTCTTCGGTCACTTCGGCCTATCCATGGCGCTGGGCGCGTTCCTCGCCGGTATGGTCGTGTCGGAGTCGGAGTACGTCGGCCGGATGATTGACCACATCACGCCGCTACGCGATGTCTTCAACAGCCTGTTCTTCGTTTCGATGGGCATGCTGGTGGAGCCGCAGCTCTGGATCGAGCGGCCGCTACTGCCGCTCGCAGCGCTAGGTGGGGTCATGATCCTCAAGGCCCTGGTCGCCGCCGCCGCCGCGTGGCCGCTGTTGCGCAGCGGCCCTTCGGTCGTGGCCGTGGGTCTTGGCCTTGCCCAGATCGGAGAATTCTCAATCGTCGTGGCCACGGAGGCGGCGCGCCTGGGGCTGTTGCCACGGCCCCAACACGAGCTCCTTCTCGCGGTGGCGGTGCCGACCCTCGTGCTGACCCCGTTCATCATCGGTGCAGGCTCGCGCTGGGCCCGCCAGCGCGCCGACGCATGGCTGTCGGCCCCCGCCGCTGGCCTCGACGACCACGTGATCATTGTCGGCTACGGCCTGAACGGGAAGAACGTGGCGCGCGCCCTGCGGCTGCTCGAGGTGCCCCATGTGGTGATCGACTTGAACCCGCAGACGGTTGCTGACGTGGTCGAGGCCGGGGACCTGGCGGTGGAGGGCGACGCCAGCCAGAAGCAGGTGCTGCGCGCCGCCGGCATCGACCGGGCGCGCGGGGTCGTGGTGACTGTCTCAGAGGCCGTCGACACACGCTCCGTGGTGGACAACGCGCGCCGGCTTGGCCCGAGCACACAGATCATCGCGAGGACGCGCTACCTGCGCGAGGTGGAGCCGCTGCGCGAGCTGGGTGCCAACGAGGTGATCCCCGAGGAGTTCGAGACCTCACTGGAGCTCACGGCGCGCGTGCTGGCCGCCTACGGCGCTCCGCCGCACGTCGTCCGCCGCGAGAAGGAGGCCCTGCGACACGAGAACTACGATTTGTTGCTGAGCGCGTCGGGCACAGCACACCCCACGCTCGAGGCCCTGCGCGACCTGTCGTCCCTCGCATCCCTGCCGGTGCCGGCAGGCTCCGCGGTCGTGGGCCGCACCCTGCGCGAGCTCGACCTGCGGCGGTGCACCGGCGCCACCGTGGTGGCCGTCGAACGCGCGGGCGAGCTGCAGCTCAACCCTTCGCCCGACTTCCGGCTCGAGTCACGCGACGCGCTGGTCAGCTTCGCCAACGGCCCGGCCCTCGAGGCCCTCGAGTCGGTGCTCGAGCGCCCGGCGGGCACGGGCGCGGACACGAACGGAGACGCTCCCACAGTTGGATGATGGGCGGGCTCTACACCTCATTGAGCCTACGGTATTTCTCCGATCGCCCACATACTCACTGGAACCGTGGCAGCACGCAGTCTGGAAGGCTCGTCCAGCCGGATGGAGTTGAAGCCGCGAGTCCGGAAGATCGGTCGGCGCACTCAACCAATCGGACACCGGGATCGCACCGGAGCTCCGCGATTCCACTGGTGGTGCCGCCGCGGCTCAGACGGTGCTCGAAGCATGCCCCAGGCGACGTGCCAAAAGCCGTAGTAGGTGAGGCGAAAAGCATACATCGTCAGGTAGTCGAGGCGCCGGAAGAGGGTGAGCTCCGCGATACCGAACACCATGAGGTGAACGACGACGAACGTCGTGAGGGCCGCCCCGGTCGCCCGCCCTCCGGACGACTGCAGTAGGCACTCGATGCCCGACACGATCACCATCGCCACCCAGGTGTGGTGCTCGGCCGCGCCGCTTCTCCACGCACGTCGCAGGAGTCCGAGCAGCAGGACAAAGGGGACGACGTGCAGCGCCAGTTGCGCCAGCAACCCCATCACCGGGTAGAAGAGCAGCCCGACCGGCGGCGCGACGTGGATGCCATCCGGGAAGCCCAGGCCGATGTCCGCGAGCGCGACCGCCACCATGAACGGCAGCGTCCAGAGCATGGCCAGTGCCCGGGCGCGAATTGAAATCGTCGCATCGAACAGGTGGTACCCAGAGCGCTCGCTCAAGTGCCGGAATGCGAGTCCGCCAAGGCTGCACACCGCAAAGGCTGCCGGTACGGCAGGCAAGGTCCCGACGTATGCTGCGAACAGTCCCGGCTCAAGGTGGTCGAGAAGCGCCACCGCGCCCAGGACCAGCGCGCACACGCCAGCGTAGGCGCGCAAGCTCGGCGGGGACTGGCGTGTGGACGGCGGCATCGAGGCTCCGTGGCGATGCCCATACTGGCAGGTGCCCGCGGTTGCCGTCACCCGGGCGGCCTGCGCCCAACCGCGCGCACCCATTTCTGCCGAGGAGATGGGCGCCTCGGCGCTACGACAAAGTTCCACTTCAACTTCCACTTTTCCCGACGAACCACGGGACAGCACGCAACGCCCGGGGACGGTAAGTGTGGATGATAATTGAATTTCGTGAATGGCCGCGAGGCGCTTCGAAGGCTTGCCAAGGTTGACGTCGGCGCGACCCTGAAACCGCCCTGCCCGACGCAGCCTTGGCCCGCATCTGGTGCCCAAATAGTGCCCAAACGCCGTGGCAAACGCCGGAACACAACGGAACGGGAGGGAACGAAACGGCACGCCCTCCCGCTCCACAATTCTCACGATTTCAGGGCGTTGCGCGGGAAAGCCGAGTGCCGGCGGTTGGTTGGCGCAACGCGCTTTCAGCGGTTCGATTCCCGCCGCCTCCACCAAAAAAGCCCAGGGAAACCTGGGCTTTTTCATTTTGCTATAACGAGGTCCCTGAGCGAGGTCCCTGGGTCGACCTCATGTGATGAGGCACTGTGGAGGCTAAGTTTCGAGAGGTCCGGCGCCACGTGTACCTCGGCGAAGAGTTCACCGAGGACCTCACGCTCTGGCGGTACATGCCCTTTCCGCAGTTCTGCGGGACGATCATGAGTGGTGGGGTCTTCTTTGCGCGGGTGACGCACCTCCAGGACCCCTGGGAGGCGTCGTACCCCACCAGCTTCTTGAACGTCGAGCGCTGGACCGAGTGGTTGGGGGCCAACCACCGTCAGGCAAAGGAACACGACCTCGATCCAGCACAGCTAGCGACGCACTTGGTGCATGCTTTTCGGGAGAACTTCGCCGGACGACATCGGTTCCTGGTTTCCTGCTGGCACGCCCGCGAGGATGAATCCGAGCCATTTTGGCGCCTCTACTCCGACCAACGATTCGGAGTCGCCATCCGCACAACGCTCTCCGCCTTCTGCGGCGCACTCTCTCCTGTGCCCGGACGACGCGTGAACGTGGCAGCAGTCCGCTATGCGGACCTGACAGATGCATCAGCCGAGATTGCGGAGAACTTCGTACCGATACTCTTCAAGCGACGGGACTTCGAACACGAAAGGGAAGTCCGCGCCTTCATCTACGACCACGGCGATTCCATCGAGGACGAGATAGGCACAACGGTGCCAGCCGACCTGAACGACCTTTGCCAAGAAATACTCGTATCCCCATTCGCAGATTCATGGTTCACACACGTCGTCCGCAGCTACTGCGAAACGCACGCCATCACGTGCAGAATCCGGAAATCGTCTCTCTACGCGTCGCCGGCCGTGTCGAAACCAGCACCCGTCAAGCCCCCACCCAAGCCACGGAAGTCATCTTGGGTGCTCTTCGACAACGAGCAGGAGTTCGACGCATGGCACGAGGCAGCGCGCGTAGCTGCGGGGCTGCCCCGGTTCGGGGTGAGGGCTCACACCGGGGCGGTCAGCCTCGGCGGGGGGCTGACTATCTACGTGACCTCACCACACGTGCACCCTGTCGATGGCCGCGTCGCCGCTGTCATTGATGAGGCCCAGACCGACCCCGCAGGATTGAAGATCGTGGAGCGCTCTTGGTTGGAGGCGGAAGGCTGGTTTCCGAAGGCTGAGACCCTCGATTGACGAGTACTACGATTCAGAGTCCGCCCATAGCCGCTCCCACCGCGCTTCCACGAGTTCCGCGCTCCCGTCCGGTACGACGTGCGTGTAGCGCTCGGTACTCTTCATATCGACGTGCCCCCGGCAGCCACGCGATTGGGCGGGACCGGCCCCATCGCGGCGTAGCTCGCACCGGCGGTGTGCCCTGCCCCGTGCTGGTCGCGCGGACTAGACGCGGCACGTCGCGGCTCCAGGTTCACATCAAGAAACAGATGGTGACTCGCGGAAAAAATTTCGCGTACAGGACGCACACGCCAACCAAGGCTTGCAAACACAGGCAGCCATCGGTTTTGAACACAGTGGGGGGTGCCCTGCAGGCTCCCTGTGCCGAGACGCCGTGCCCCATCCCGACCCGGGCACAGACGGCACTCCGGCGCGCCCGACCACGACCGCGCCCAGCTGCGCAACGACAGGGCCATTCGCAAATCTCCTTGTGCCGCGCTGCTGCGAGGTGACCGCCTCTCACAGTCTCGGGCTCGGATGTGGAACCGTACAGGCACCAGGCAGGGATTGCGCTACGCGAAACGTGTGTCGCCGTGGTGCGAGATGCTGGCGCCCTGCTGTTTTCTGATATGGCCGGTACTCGGCGCTGGGTCGATTCGGAGGAGTGATAGAGCGCATCCTCGTCACGCTCGACGCTGCGGGATATGCCAGCGCGGTGCCCCGCTAGCCAGCCTCGTCGCCCGTCTTCTTGGAAGTGGTGGGCGCCGCCTTCGCCTTCCTCGGCCCCTTCAGCCCAAGCGACAGTTGCGGGTCTTCGGAGAATGCGCGGTTGTTCGGAATGACGAAGTCCCACAGGCCGAAGACGGCTGCCAGGACGTGATCGAGTTCCAGCGTGTCGTTCGTGCGGGCCAGCGCCGGCTGCTCCGGCATGCAGGAGACCGCGAGGCGCGCCCCCTCCAGCGTGTGCAGCACACCATCCGACCAGCCGTCACCCGCGTAAACCAGGCAGCCCGGCACCCACATGGCCTCAAGGTCTTGGAGGGCGTAGGGGATCTTCTCATCGGTCGTCCCCGAAACGCGCTGATACTTGCACTCGATCGCAAGCGCGCGCTGATCCGCCTTGCGCAGCACGAAGACATCGAGTTGCCGCTTCTTGCCGATGATGGTCTTGCCGAGCGAGACCTCTGTGTAGACAACGAGTCCCCGGGGCCCGAAGTTCTTGTCGATGTAGGAGGCAATCAAGTCGCGGTAGTCATGCGCTTTCACGAGGGGCTATGTTATCGGCCGCGCGACTCGCACCGGAAATTCGTGGCCGTACGGCACTGAACAGACGCGCCTCAATCGCCGCCGCGCCTAGCAGTCGCGAGCGAGCAATCCCGACGGCATCGCTACATAGATCGGCCCCCGCGAAGCCGCGACCCAAGTTCGCTGCCGCGACACCGAACGCGCCAGAGCCCATAAAGGGATCGACAACCAACTCGCCGGGCTCGCTGCTCTGCTCCACCAGCACCTCGGCAACCTCGACCGGCTTTTCGGTCGGGTACCCCTTGTAGATGCGTGGCGCTTCGATGATGTCCGGCACCCCAAGGTTGTTGAGCTTCCGCTTGCCCTTCTCGAAGAACAAGATGAACTCGTACCGAGCGCGGTAGTGGTAGCCCATCCCGATCTTCCGCTTGTCCCAGACCAGCGGCTTCCAGAACTTGAAGCCCGCTGCCTCCGCTAGCGGCTTCGCAACGAACATCGTCTCCTGATCGCAGAACAGGTAGAAGTGAGTGTTCTTCCTGAGAACGCGCCAGACCTCCGCGAACAATTCCTCGAAACGGCAGTTCGGAAAGATCGAGAACCAGTCGTTGCTCGACGCCTTCGAGTGCTTCAGCCGCGTCGTCGTTCCGACGGCCCGATGCTTCTCCAGCGACTCATATGGCGGGTCCGTGACCACCATATCCACCGAAGCCGCTGGCAGGGCACGAAGCCATTCAACCGCATCGCCTTGGCAGAGCTGAAACCGAGTGGTCATCATCTCCGAGGGTCGTGTTGACCGGCGCAGACGGTCAAGTTTCCTGCGCGAGCGTATCCGTACCCCACGCCTCCCACTCGGCCCGCGTCGCCCACCGAATGACAACTTCCACTTCCCACTCGTCCGGTGGCGCGTCTGGACGGTCCGGAGGTGGCAAAGGAATGCAGCCAGAAGCGTACTCGAACCGCACGCGTACCCACTCGCCGCCGGCTTCGTACTCGACCTCCCGAACGATGCCGATGCCTTGGCCATAGGGCACGTCGTACTCCTGGCCGACCTGTGGAATTGCGCTCATCGGTCACCTCCGAGCTGTCGAACCCGCCGACACCGCGGTTCGCCCGCGCGAGGCGGCGCCCACCTGCGGCCGCGCCGCCTGACCCAGCCTCGGGTGTGGGCTCGGGCTGAACGCGCAGTACGGCGCATCCTCGTCACGGCAATCACCCATCGCGCCGGCCACCCTCCCCCTTCAGCTTCTCCCACCGAGCCTCCACGAGGTCAGAGATCCCGTCAGAGACGGCGTGCGTGTAGCGCTCCGTGCTCTTCATATCGGCGTGCCCGAGCAGGACCGCGATGCGCTTGTTGCCGGCCCCCATGGCGGCGTAGCTCGTGCCGGCAGTATGGCGCAGGCCGTGCGACGTGATGCGCCGGACGCCGGCCTCCTCGGCGAGCTTCGCGAGCGAGCGGTTCAAGGTGTTGTTCGGCAGCGGCCCGCCCTTGAACGACGGGAACAGGAGCTGGCCCTCGGTCGAGAGCATCCACACCTTCAGCTCGTCAGCGAGCGCTCGGGGGATGGCCTGGAAGCGAGCACGCTTGTTCTTCGGCGTGGAGACCTTCGTGCGGGCCTGGGACCGCCGGATCCACAGACCGGGCGCCTGGAGGTCCAAGTCTTCCTTGCGGAGCGCGCGCAGCTCGGCAAAGCGGATGCCCGTGATGAGCTGGACAACGATGATAATGCGCCGCAGCGGCTCGGTCTCGCGCCACTGCTCAAGCGTGGCGAGCGCCTTAGCCTCCTCGGTCGGTGTCCACCACGGCCGCGAATCCTCCGGCGTGGTCTCGGGCTTGAGCCAGGACTTCTTGGTGACGGGATTCTTCTCGATGTGGCCGTACTCGATGGCCTTCTCGAAGATGCGATGCAGGACGCTCAGGGAGTTGTTGATGCTCTTCGCCGAGAGCCCCACGCCGTACTGGTGCTTCTTCTTGCGCATCGCCGCCTTGAACTGGTCCACGCGCCGGACGTCGATGTCGGAGAGGGGGAGCGAGCCGAAATAGGGCTTGAGGTGGTTCCTCAGAATCTGCTTGTCGCTCTTGGCGCTCGACTCGCGCAGCCCGGCGCCATCCACGCAGGTCCGCTCCCACTCGTCGGCAAACGCCTCGAACGAAGGCCCCCACTCGGTGCGCCGGGTGCGCTGGTCGAGGGCGTCGAGAAACTCCGGAACGGTGTTCGTAGCAACGGCTTCCTTCGCCATCTTCAGCAACTCGTCAAAGCGCCGCTGGGCATCGACCTTGGAGCGCGCCGGGAACACGACCCCGCGGAGCTTCCGACGCTCCGCGTCGGTGAGCTCACCGATGACGAAGACGAGCGACCTGTCCACGCCACGGCGCGGCGGCTGGGGCTGCGCCTGCAGGCGCTTCTTGATCGTTGCCATCGGAGTTTCCTACGTCTCGGGGGTCACCGCGGAAGTCGGCGAGGAAGATGCGGCGGGTGGTGCCGATGAGCCGGCACGGAACCTTGCCCGGCGGTAAACCCGGAACCGGGCCGGGGGGGATGTCTACGAGGTGCTTGGCGATGCGCCGCCGGTCGACCCCCGCCCACCGGGCGAACTCGGCGATCGTCATGCCCTCGGTCTTGCTCTCCGCCGGTGCCGTTGCCGCGAACGGGCACACCGGGCTACGGGGCTCCGGGGCCGGGGGTGCCTGCGGGAGCGAGCGGGAGGGGTCGCCGATTGGCCGGGCGAGAGCGGCACGCAGCCGGGCCGCGCTGACGTGGCGCACGAGCCGCGGCGCGGGCGGATCCTCCGTTCCGGGCGCGTGGTCGCTGTTCGCGGTCATCGCGGACCCCCTTGTGGGGGTCGAGAGTGGTGCGAATGGTGTTTGTGCCAGGCATGGACTCGAAAACTGCACAGGCCGCGGTTTTCTTCACAGTGGGGGGTGTGAGCTCGGTGGCCTCGTGGGAGACAGGGTGTGCGTGATACCGGGCTCGTCGCCTTCGGCTCCTCGACCGAGTGCGTCCGCTCGCTTCGCTCGCTCCCGCTTTGGTAGACAGCTAGAAGTCTAGAGGTGCTCCGGGATCGACTCAGATAGCTCGACAGAAAATCGGGCGCCGAAGGCGTCCGGGTGCTCGGGTCGAGCGAAGCGAAGCGGAGCGAGCCCGAGCACGACCGCCCTCCGGCTAGTTTCGCGCCGTCACTCCCCCATTGATCTGAGGCCCACTCCTTCCTCTTGTTCGCATTTATTGCCTCTACTTGTTTCGAACCATTAATTCGAGCCAGCACGGCCATCATGGCGGGCACATAGTTCTTTAGCATTTCGATGCCCGACCGATGCTTTGAGTAGTTCCCCTGGAGCGGAACAACATGTTCCTCACAAGGGGAACGGGTAGTTCCCCGGCCCGGCAACCAGTAGTTGCTCTTGAAGGGGACTACGGCACTTCCAGAGCAGTCTCTCTCTTCGGCAACTAGGTTGCGATCCACGTAGTTCCTCTTGAAAGGAACCATGGACGCGACTGCACATCGGCTCGCGACGGTCTCAAACACGACAAGCGAGATGGCTGCCGCGATCATTGCCTGCGCCGCCGTGCCTTGGCCTGCCGTCTCTCCATTTCAGCAACGCAGTCGTCGAAGTCTATTTCATCGTCGTCTGGTTCGTTCGGATCCACGAACTCGTCATCGTCGTCATCGTCGGGCGGCGGCTCATCGTCGTCATCGTCGTCATCGTCGGGCGGCGGCTCATCGTCGTCATCGTCGGGCGGCCGAGACGCGACGCGCGGAGTCCCACTTCGGTGGGGCGCATACCCAGTGAACCACGGGGGGAGATCCAGAATGCAGATGGCATATTCATTCCCACACCGAAGAGGGGTCAGGTCGCGGAGTAACATCCGAAGGATCATCCCCTCTTCAACCAGCCTCCTACAGTGCTCTCGAAAAGCCTTCAGAGTGACGCCTCGCTCGTCGGCGAGTAAGCTAGCTGGCTTGATGATCCAGCGCTGCCCAGGCCGGGTCTGAGTGACAAGAAACGCATAAGTCAGCTTGACGGAATCGTTCGGCTCTTTGCCCCCAGTCCTCCATCGACCGAAGACCCCGTTCACGATCGGTGTGAAGGGGCGCTTCTTGGTGCTCCCTCGCTCGGCCCGAGGCGCGTTCCGGTCCGTGAGGGAGATGCGGCGACAGAGCTTTCTACAGGCAGAGGGACAGTCGCACTCGTCCCGTGCATCAGCATCGCCGCGCCCAAAGCACTCGCGCAGATGCCTGTGACGACCGGTCGACCAGGGTACATGTGGCTTTCTGCCCATGGTGACGCATCTGCGATCAAGACGGGGCGGGCAGCCGGAGCCGCCTCGAAGAAGCGACCCAAAGGACGTATCGCGCCCGCCGCCAGGTCGAATGCGCGCAGGCAACCAAAAAGCCCTGGAATTGCGCGGGGCCGATAGGCACTTTGGGGAGTTCTTTATTGAAACTACGACCCATCGGAGAGCCTCTCGATGGCCTGAACTTGGAGCGCAAAGGTCGAGTGCAGATAGACCTGGGTCGACGCGATGGAGCTGTGTCCCATCAGGGACTGGACGGTCCGCAGGTCCGTACCCCCGCGCAATAGGCGCGTCGCAAACGAGTGCCGGAGCGAGTGCGGCGTCAGCCGCTTGTTGATGCCCGCATCACGGCTAAGGCGCGCAATCCAATATGCCACAGCCTTTGGAGTTAGTCGGCGAGTCGTGAATGGATGTCGAGCGGACGACGTCACGAATAGCGGCGATTCCGCGTCCGGCGCGGGTCCGTGATATTGCCCAACGTACCTCGCCATCAGCTCCGCGTCCGGTGCAGCCACGGGTACAAGACGCCTTGTCTGGCGCTTCCGCTTGAGGCTCGCAACGTCCAGCACGGGCCGCCCTTCATGCATCCGGAAATCGCCGACGTTGAGCGCGCACACCTCGCCACGACGGAGACCCAGTGCGAGCGCGACGAGCACCGCGGCGACGCGGACGTGTTCACGGCGCCGCAGGTCGAGCTGGCGTCGCATCGCGGCGAGGTCATCAAGAGTCGCCGGCTCGGTCGGCCGAATGCTCACTGCTCGTCCCCGGCGCGTGCGGGCACACGCTGGCGGTCCAGCCACTCCTGAATCTCGTCCGGGTCGAAACGGTACCGGCCCGCAACCATCCGACTCGGCAACTCGCCACGCCTCGCCATCCGGGACACCGTCTCCGGACTAAGTCCGAGTCGTTCGGCAACCTCATGCTTCGTCAGCAACATCTCACGCATCGTTTCGCCTTGTCTCAGTGTTAAGCTCATCCTACCGTCAAGGCACGCACGCCGTCTAGTCGAAGTACGAGTCGAGCCCTCTGCTCTCAGAAGAGATCGGCGGCCAGTTTTCAGCAACCCACCGTCGAGCCAGCGCACGCACGAGCGGTGGCCCCGTCACGCCCTCAATGACAAGGCTGCCGTCCGCGAGCGCGTCGCGAACGGCCGGCTCGATCTCCCAGCAGGCGATAGCAAGCGGCAGAGCCTGCTCCGAAATCACGCGGCGGCCGCCACGGCCCAGCGAGAGATCACCGTCGGGGCGCCCGACCGCGATTCCCCGCTCACGTCGAAGCGCGTCGAGAGCCTCATCGAATGCATCGACGATGCGGCGCCACCGCTCAGCACCCGAGCCCAGCCGGCGAAACGATGCTACGGCCGCTCCATCCCCGGCCGAGGTGATCTGCAAGACGGTCGTTCCCATCGACCAAGGTTGGGCACGTGCGAAGTCCCAACGCAAGCGGGCCTGAAAGCGCACCGCTTCCACCTCTCACGAAAAACTTGGAGTCCATTGGCTCCAGGCCTTCAAACTTTTTCGATGAAAGGGCTCGAATTCTTGCGACGCCCCCGACAACCGCAATTCATTCGCCCTGTCACGCCCCGAGACAGGCGCCTCCTACTTGCCCTTCCCACCCGTTCCCTTCGGCCTCCCCCGCTTCGGCTCTGGCAGTTTCGCCTTCTTCAGGAGCGATCCCGGAGTCACGGAGAGCACGTCGGCAATTCTGCTGAGCATTACGAGACCGATGTTCACCGTGCCGGACTCGATGCGCTGTATGTAGCGCTCGTCCTTCAGTCCGATGCGGGCCGCCAACTCCTCTTGGGTGAGATGGAGGCGTTTCCGAGCCCGTCGCACGTTTGCGGCGACGTATTGAAGAATTGGCTCGCGGGAGGTGCCGGACATCCGGCAGGCGTAGCCAACCCCTCTTGCCGTTTTTACGGTAGTATCCGACCGTATTATTGACGCATCGGCGAGCCCGACGGTCACGGGAGGAACTGGGTATGCCCGAGAGGCAAACGAAGAGAAACAAAGGGCTGATCGTACTCGGCATCATCATCGGGCTCGCGGCGCTCGGCCAAGTCGCGGAAATGGCGACAGGCGGCACCTCTACACCTGCACGCCCCGAGTTGCCGCCGCCCGCGAGCACCGCCCCGGCAAAGGCACCGGCAGACAACGCGAAGGCGGCGGCGAAACCTGATCCACCTGCGTCGACCCCAACGGCCGACCAACTCGCCATCGACGAGACCTACTTCAAGGTCCACAAGAAGAACCCGGGCGGTGACGCCTACAAGGTCACGGCGCGACGACACAAGACGTCGAGTGAAGACGTGCTCGAGGCCGTATCGATGGTGGCCGAGTACCGCGCGGCACTACTAGCGGAAGCGAAGCGCTCCGTGACGGGCATCGTCGGCGACCTCGACATCAAGACCGTGTCGCGGACGGCGATCGGGGTGCACACCGCGATGGTTTCCTTCACTGCCGTGCGGTGTCCGGAGGGCGACCCGCGCCGAGACAAGAAGCTGGAGTTACTCGCGACAGCCGCTCTGAAGACCCTCGCGACGAAGCTGCCGGCCGTGATCGATAGCTACCGCGCCGCACTGTGGTATCGCGGTATCTCCTGCGACCGCGGCTCGATGGGATACGGCGCGACCTGGACGCGCTCCGGCGGAATCACGCTGGAGTAGGCGTTACCCATAGGCCCCTCCAAGGGTGTGCGCACTGCACACACACGCTGGGCATACCCACTTTACGCGCCGCACCGTCTCGCCCCGAGGCGCAGTCTCCGTCCGCGGCAAGACCCGAGCGATTGGATTCCGGTATCCGGCAAGTTCTCGCTGTCCCAATGCTCGTTGCCAACCGAGACCTCGCCTAGATTCATCGCCGCGCGCCCGCCAACGCCGGCTGGCCAAACGGTCGTCAATTTCTGGAGGCCAATCCGCGCGATTGGGTGACGGTCGCGCCCGCGTAGGTGGGACTGGACTTGATTCGATTGGCAGCGCCGTTCGCGATTGGTCGGATGCTCCGGCTCGATGCCCCGGTCGAAGCCGTTGCGTTCGTTGTTTGTTGTGATTTCTCACGCCTCAGCAAGGAGCCGGCTTCCAGGCGATGGGCAAGACCACCAGCGCCCACCAACCCCTCATGGATGCGACGATCTCGGCGCGCCCCCCTCGGCCGGCAAAGCGCGTTGGTAGGGAGCGTCGGGACGGTGGCTGGATCTCGCCACCCAGCAGCGAGTCGAACTGCAGACGATGGGCAGAAGCACCAGTGCCCACCTCCAGTTCATTGACGCGACGATCCCGACACGCCGCCCGGGCCGACAAAGGGCGTTGATGGGCGCGTCGGGTGGGAACGTCGGCTAGATCGAATTCGGCAACTCTTCCGAGAGACCGTGACAATTGACCTTGTGCAAGCAGGCGCGCACCCGAGTCGAACCCGGCCCCATTAGCACTGAACGCTTGACACTTACGCTAGATATGGTGTAGTCCGCCAAAAATAGGCACTATGCACACGAGATATGGTGTCGCAAACTGGAGGCGGACGAAATGGGTATCAAGCAGAAGCCAGGTGAAACGCCCAAGAAGGCGGGAGAATACGTTGAGCGCGGACCACAGGGCGGGAAGGTCCCTCACCCGCGGAAGGTCACGATCGAGCCGAGAGACCCGAAGATGCCGCCGACGCAAAAGCCCGGACGACAGTGGGAGCGAATCGGACCGCCAAAACCGTAGGTGCCAGAACTCATCTGGTCAGATGCGGCCGATTGGTCGATGTACGATTCTCGGTGCTGCCCCTCAGCGCTCGCAGCGAACCAGATGAGAGTTGCACAACATTCGCGTGACCGGAATATTCCTCTTGGCCAGTACTGACGATCGAAATCGCTAGGCGTTCACTCATGGGGGACTTCACGGAGACCGACATCGCCGAACTCGCCACGCGCACGTGGGACTCGTGTACATACCTGGGCCGCGACTCATTCAAGCAAACTCGGAACTCCGTCCGAGTTGACTTTGAGTCTCGCGGAATGCGCGGGTCGGGTGCGCAGTGGTCTGCTGAGTTTGAAGCTACCGGTTCTCACGTCCGGAGACTGATCGAAGACTGCCTCGATGATCTCGCGTCAGACGAGCACGGCTTCTCCGCCGCTCGGCGCAACGCTTCATTTTGGGACATAGTGGAGCGCACCGTGCTCGCCCGTGCGAAACAGGAGTTTCGCAGCACTCTCGGGGCACTCGAGCATGACGCGGTTGCGCAGGGCCACGATATCGAGTTGATGGCCACTCTGTATCGGCAACAGACGCTCGGCGACCTCGCCAACCGCATACAGACTCGGACAAGCGAACTTGCGCTGCGCGACAGGCTATCTACGGAAGCCAACGAATCGGCCGAAGCCAGGCCGAGCGGCCGCAACGGAACGGATGGAGGGGCAGTTTCGGGTCCGCGAACGGAGCCACATCGAATCCACGATCACATCAAACCCTCTTCATCAGCGACCGTGCTGTTTCTAGCCGCAAATCCCATGGAATCTGCGAGGCTCGCCATAGATAGGGAGCAGCGCGACATTGAGAAGAAGCTGCACGCTGCAAGATATCGAGACTCAATCAACCTCAAGTCGAAGTGGGCGACCCAGGCGGACGACCTCCAAGACGCGCTTCTTCGTGAAGAACCAACTATTGTCCACTTCAGCGGACACGGCGCAGGCGCACCCGGCATCGTGCTGCACGGCGCAGATGGCGAGAGCGAACAACTCGTCTCCGGAGAGGCATTGCAGCACCTGTTTCGCAGTCTCAAGGGGCGTACAAGAATTGTGATTCTGAACGCATGCTATTCGCGGGTGCAGGCAGAAGCTATCGTCCGAGAAGTCGACTTTGTAATCGGCATGGAGGCATCGATTGACGACGAGTCTGCTCGAGTCTTCTCTGCTGCATTCTACCGCGGTCTGGCTTTTGGCAAATCCGTCGAGACGGCATTCGAGCTTGGGGTGAACGCGATTAGACTGCCCGGGCTCCCCGACGATGAAGCGCCGGTGCTGTTGGTCGCATCCGGAGCCTCGCCCGATGACGTACTTATTCGCGGAGCCCCCGCCGAAGACCCCTTGAGCGAGCGTCCTGCACTCATTGATCCGAAGCCGGGAGACCGTGCCGACAAGGCCCCTTCTAGTGCGGGCATGTCTTCAGGCAAGAGATCTCGCCGGTCGCTGCTTTGGCTGCTCGTAGGCGTTGGAGCGCTCGGAATTCCGCTCGTCTCCTTCACAGGGATCCTGCAAGTCACAGGCGGTATATCTAACAGTGATGACCGAGAAATGCAGGTTATTGTGTCCCGCCTTTTGGACGAAGCATGGGACTTGCTTGGGGCAGCCCCCGGAAGCGTGTATGTCGCCGACACGTTCTCACCGAGCGACAGGTCGCGTATTGAATTGGCGCGGAGGCGTGCCTCCGAAGCTCTGACGCTTGCGCCGAACGACGATCGCGCGAAGTTGATCCTAGCGATGTGTGACGTAGCGATTGGTCGAACGGAAGCGGCGGTTGGCGAGCTTGAGGCCCTCCTGAGCGCGGATTCCAGCAACGACGCCGTTTGGAACGGCCTCGGGATCGCGCGGTACAATCTGGAGCGGTATTCGGAGGCGGAGCGTGCGTATCGCCGCTCGATAGAACTCAACCCGAGAAGAGCGGCGACACACATGAATCTCGGCAACGCGCTCTGGAAGCTGGGGCGCAGCGACTCCGCCATCGCGGAATATCAGCGCGCAGCCGAGCTAGACCCGCAGTACGCGAGTCCGCACGTTGCGCTTGGCGTAACCTATGGAACGAATGGCGACTATGCAGCGGCCCTTTCCGAGTACGCATTGGCAGCACAAATCGATCCGCTGGATAGCGAGCTGTGGGACAAGTTTCCTTGCATTCTTGGGTGCCTGACCAAGATGGATGTCAAGACGAGGACCCACCTCCTAGATCTGCTGGAAGCAGCAAGACGCGCCGCGGTGGAGGCTTGCTCACGCGATCTCGGAACCCGGGCTTGCGAAGAAGAGTTCCCTCCACTTGGCGATCTGGAAGATGGCCTGCTGAGTCTTACCAGGTCTGACGTTGGCTCTACTTGCTGTCCCGTCAATCCTAGCCCGTAGCACCAAGCAGGGGCCTTGGTGGCCCGATTGCCCGGGTTGCACTGCCGCTAGCCTGACACCTCATGCTCCCTCCTCGGGCCACTCAACCGAAGCCATCATTACCCGCCAATCGGCAGGCCTGCAAATCCTACCGCCGGGGCCTCGTACCGGTAGCCGCGAAGTCGGTTCTCACACCATCAGGGAGCTGCCTGAATCCAAAGTCCCCTTTGCGCCAAGGTGCGACTCAAGCCGACGCCGATCGAAGTCACCCCGCTCCATAAATCCAAAGTCTTTTGGCTACCAGCTCCTGGCGTTCCCGAGTTCGACTCCCGCCGCCTCCACCGAAAAAGCCCAGGGAAACCTGGGCTTTTTTCTTTGGGGTGGATGAGGTCCCTGAGTCAGGTCCCTGAGCGTGTCTGTTCTCGTCCCTGCAGAACGACCTCGGGCCCAATGACCCGCTGGCGGTTGTAGGAGCGGTGCCGGTCGAAGTCCCGGATCAGCCGATACTTGTCCCGAAGCTGCTCGAAGCGGCGCACCTGCATCTTCTCCATCGAGGTCGAACCACACCCGAGATAGGCTCCGGCGACCGCCAGCAAGTAGTCCGGCACCAATAGCAACGGCTCCTCCGCCTTCCGTGGGCAGCGGACGACAGGGAGGCACCTTGGGCGGCGGCTGTGGCGAAGCCACAGCCTCTCGGAGAGGTCACGCACCGCGGCTTCCAGCAAGGGCTGCCCGACCTCCTGGTGGGAGTCGCACTCCACAAGGAGCGCGTCCCAGTCGCTGGCCCCCATTCTCCATGTCATGAGCCAGCGAAACATGCCCAGGTAATTCTCGGCGAACGACAGCTCTGGACGATACAGACCAAAAGTCACGTTCGCGCGAAGCGGCAGGGCAGCCAGCAGCCGACAAACCTCGTCGCGAGCCCGCTCGGGATCATCCGTAATGAAACCCCTTCTTCTCAAAGTGCTTCGCGCGCCCACCACAGAAGGGGTCCTCAGACCGCACCTTGGCAAGTTCGTCGATGGACGCGCGTGTGACCGGTGGGTCGTCAACGACCACGGCGGCCAACGCAAAGAAGTGGCACTCGGCGATGTGCCAGTGCGCTTCGTCCACAAGCACCAGGGTGTAGTCCCCCGCTGCTACCGCTTCCGCCTCCACGCTCTTGTCCGTGCCCTCAAGAACCCGCCTAGTAACCCTTGGGTAGCGGGCCTGTAGCCCATCGCGGGCCAGCACCTCGCGCCACGTTTCTCGGCGTGCGCTTCGACGCCGTACTGTTCGCACATGTAAATTTCCTACCGAAGCTTGCGCTTGAGAATCCGAGGGAGCCGAGGTCGACCCGGGTCCGCGATGCTGAGACCGGTTACAATTTGATGCTGACCGCGGGTAGCCTCTCGGTACTTGTCCTCGGCGAGACGAAACCCCTCTTCTTGGAGAATCGCTCGTAGCTCTTCTCGCGACGGAACGCGGCTCTCGGACGAAAAGGCGAGGTCATCTGCGTATCGGGAATAGGCGGCGCCCATACTTTGAGCCAGCGATTCGAAGCGCCCATCCAGCGGTAGACACACGAGGTTCGAGAGCAAGGGGCTCGTGCTGAAGCCCAGGGGGAGCTGCCCCCCAAACGGTCGTGAGCTGCGCGATGAGGTCTGCTCCCGCTTGAGGAACGCCGGCCAATACCAGCGCGTCCTCCACGCGCGCCGTGCCGATGCTGGGAAAGAAGTCCCTGATGTCCGCCGTGACCAGGCGGCATGCTCCCAGGTGACGCTTCGCGTTCTTGTACGTCAACGCTCCGGCGACAAATCCGAGACACGCGGGCGCAGGATACCCAATGTTCGCTTCCCGAAGGTAGCCATCCAGGCGGCGCGCGAGACTCTTGAGAGCGGCCACCAAGCGGCGGTCCCTGACTTCCGTGACGGTGCGATACTCGCCGGTGCGTCGATGATTCTTCTTCGCCACCCGGAACGTCCCGTGCAGCCCGGGGACACCCGCCGTCAGCCATCCCTCTTCGTCATACGCGGGCTCTGGGACAGACGCATTGAAGTCGAGGACCTCTCGCACCAACCGTTCCTCACAGCCGACGGCCCGAGCCAGCTTGGACTCGGAGTCCACCCGACTGAAATCGACGACGAAATGCGGCATGGGCAGAACGGCTGGCGGCTAGCCCAGGAGACAGCGTGCGGTACCCTAGGGCTGACGCGACTCGCGCCACAACCGATGAGCCGCCGCTATCATGGTGCGGCCGACACCCATTCGGGTCAATCCACAGTCAGCCGAGACATCCGTCCGTGGCCGCAACGGACGGGCCGAGCGCTTGGACATCAGGCGCTTGGCGGCTACCATCGAGGGGGATGGAGGCCGTCGCGCACGAGGGGGTTCGTATCCGAGCTGACGCCGGCCAACCTCTCTGTTGCGGGCGCCACGGATCTGGAGCCAGTCGAAGGCCTTTCGTCATGATGGCGCTCGTCGTGGCGATTCTGACTTTCAGTTGCTACCCAAGCCGCGACGCTCCGCGCCTCGACACAACGGCGCAGAAGGCCAAACGAGTTCCCGCCCAGTGCGGCGCGACCAACCGCTCGCAGGCCCCACGCACGCCGAGCTGCCCGGGGGGCTGCCCCGAGTCGGGGTCTCTCTTGTGGGTACGAACCATTTTCTCATTCCACGATGGAACGCTGACTTCGGGCGTGGCAGCGCTGGAGTCGGGGGGCATCTTGGTCGCAGGGACCGTCGGACGCGACGGAATCGTCGAGTCGAGCGCCTCGACTCGGCAGGTGTTGGAGGTTACCCATGATGGCGCGAGGATCTTCCTCGCCCGATACGAGGCAGACGGCAGTTTGGGGTGGATTCAGAGGATCGAGGGCGCAACCAGTCGAGTTCCACCACGGGTCGCGTCTGCCGCCGACGGAAGCTTCTTCGTGGCATCGGGCTACTACCCACACGCCGTGCTTCCAAGCGAGGACGGAGAGATTCGCCTCGATTCGTCCGACGGCGCTGGCGGCCTGTTCGTGGCCGAGTATTGGAGCGACGGGCGGTTGACGTGGGTCGAACAAGCCAACGGTCCATCGGACGAAAGACCCGAGGCAATCGCGATTGCTCCTGGCGGCGGCGTGTTCGTCTCGGGTCACATGGGCCCGACACTCACCTTGGCGCCGGGCAAAAGTAATGAATTGCAGCTCGAGGGCCAACTCGGAGAGGGGGACGCCTTCATCGCCAGCTTCGATTGCGAGGGAGGGCTCATCTGGGCGCAGCGTGGAGGGGGGAACTCGGAACGCGACATCATGCTGGGGGTTGCAGGCGTTTCGGAGGGAGGCGCCGTCGTCACGGGGAGTTCACTGGGTCGATTCACGTCGGGGAAGTACGTGGAGCCGAAACCCGAAGGGCGTGAATACATCTTCCTGGCTCGGTACGATGCCGAGGGAGAGGTCACCTGGTTTGAGCGAGCTGGGACCCTCGCTGGTGACGACGGAGTCGCGCGCGGGGTCGCGGCGAGGGCCGATGGCGGTTTCGTCGTGATCGGTAGCTTCAACGCTCAGGCAGTCTTCGGACGGGACGGACCGAACGAGGTGACCGTGACTGGCGCAGGAGGTCAATCCGACACCGACGTGTTCGTGACCCGCTATGACGCCGCTGGCTCACCGCTGTGGGCCGTCCGGGCGGGCGGGCTGGGCCCAGACGTCCCCAACGGCATCGCCCTGCTGCACGACGGCAGTGCCATCGTGACGGGAACTTTCATGGAAGAAGCCTCGTTCGACAGCAGCGACGGCTCGTCCCTCTCGCTGACCTCTGCAGGCCAGTCTGACGCCTTCGTGGCACGGGTGGATCCGGAAGGACGCTGGACCTGGGTCGAGCGTGCCGGGGGACCGGGGCGTGACGAAGGTCTCGCCGTCACCATCACCACGGACGGGTTGGCGGTCGTGGTCGGCAGGTACTTCAATGGCAGCACCTTCGGCAAGGGTGCGAGAGTCGAGCAGCGAGACTTGCCAGATGATGTTATCCCAGCCGGCTTCGTGGCCGCATACGCCCCTTGAGACTCGAGCGAGGGTCCTGCTCCAGCTGTTGGCACGCGATCAGCGCGAGCCCGTCGAAGCCCCGTCGCATGTCGACTGCCTCGGTGCAAATGAAGATGCGAATTGAAACCGGGTTCATTGCGCGGTCTCCAGGACCCCGAGCAGGCGACGCAGCGTGTCTTCATCGAATCCAACCGGCACGCGCACCCGGCGCTTAGCGCTGACCACGAGTTCCAGTGTCGCCGGAGTGGACATCACCGCGACGGCGGGGATCTCCAGCAGTGTGGGCAGTCGTTGTGTCGTTTTCGACCGGCGCTGCCCGCGCGGTCGGCGGGGTAGCGTCGGACTTGATGCGCACGCGGGTGCGGAGGGAGACGGCGACGTCGCATTCCGCTCCCGATTCAGTCGCCACTTCCAGTAGGTCAGCGTCGACGCCTTTAGTCCCGTCTCGGCGGCGAACGCCTTGGCCGCCAGCCCACTGTCGTTCCAGCGCTCCACGCGCTTGGCCCATTCTGTTGCACTCGAGCGCTGCATGACACCTCCTGTCGGATGCCAATCTTCAGCCTGGCGAGGCCGTCGGCTAGAAGGTGCTCTCTCGAACGGTTACTGCCATAGAGCCACGCGGTGGGCTCGACGAACAAGCTCTGGCACGTGCGGCAGCTGAGCAACGCGACAGCGCGCGTGCCGACGACCGCTCGGTGCGCCTGCTGCTGACCAGGATTCACGGCGCCTACGACCTGCCTGGCTCGCCTCAGGCGTTCATCCGCAACTTGCGCGGCTTTGGCCTCCGGTCCTACGGGAAAGCGAACGGCGCTTCTGCAGCCAAGTCGATCGCGACGACATCCGAAACCGCACGAGCTACTTCGCCGCCATCGCTTGCAAAGTCGCCGAGGAATTGCGTCGCCGCCACGCGCAGCGACAGGCCGAAGGCGAAGCCTACCGCAAGATCGAGCAGGCTCATGACCAATACCAGCAGCAGATGCAGCACTGGCACAGCCTCCCGCAACGCTGGTTGCACGATGCGCTCGATGCCATCGCGGCTCAATGGCGACCGGCTCGTCACGTGCTGTTTTGCGAAGGCAAAGGGTTTGGCCCTGCCTGGCTCGAAGACGCGCTGCAACGGCTTGTCCAGATCCACGGTGACCACGCTGCAGACGTCGCTCGAGGCGTGATTCAAGACTGGTCTCTGCAGCGCCTCAATGCTCTCGGCCAGGACGGCATCGACGCGGTCCTACGCGCTGCACAGCCCTACCTCGAAGCACTCCCGGCCCCCGGCCAAACACTCCTCTTTCCTGCCCACATCGTCTCCGATATCCTCAAATTCACCGGCCCCCCAGCGCGCTCGGCCCCCCCGTAGCCTCGCGGACTTTCGCGGCAGAACGTTCGGGATCACGACACGCTGCGGCTCCCCGGTTGTGTGCCGTACGCAAGCCACCTGCGACGCAGCGCGGCTTTGCCGGCATTGGGATGCCGGGTTCTCCACCGGATTCACTGCCAAGACAAGAGCCCCGGCCGAGCCCGGTGTCAGAACTCACGCTCGCAGATGTAGCCGTTGTCGGCGTCGCAGTTGGTGTCCGCCCAGCCCGCGTTTTCGTGCCAGTAGATGGCGCAATCGACGTCGCCATCCCCCAAGCCGAGGCCGTTGGGGTCGCCCTCGGCCCAATTCACGTAGGCCCCAGCCACGGGCTCGTTGCTGTCGCCGTCGTAAAAGGCGGTCCCATCCTGCCAACGCCAGATGGAGTCGCCGTCCAGTTCCGCGCCGATCCACGCCTTGTCGTCGAGCGTTTGGAGCAAGAAGGCGTCTTCCCCTTCGCTGCCAACTTCGACCAGGTGCATGCCCTCGATTTGCTCGCAGCGCTCGCGCGCTTCTGCCTGCGTGCGCAGCTCGGCACAGAAGTAATACACGCTGGCCCCGAAGCGTTCGAGACGACAGCCGTCGTCGGGGGCGCAGGTGTCGAGGGCGCAGTCCGGCGGGGCGCAGGCGTCGCTGGGCGTCTCGGCCCGCCCGTGGGCACACTGGCAGCTGGGATCCGGCTCGCAGGCCGATGCGGGCGGGATCAGGGCGCCGGAATCGCCAACATCTGCCGGCAATGCGGGCCCCGCGTCATCTCGCGCCGGTGAGCCGGCGTCGGCCGAGTCCTCGGGCGGCTTCGGCTCGCCGCCATCGGTGGCCATGGCGCCGCCGCCTGTCTCGCCGCTTGTCTTACCGCTTGTCTCACCGCTTGTCTCACCGTTTGTCTCACCCCCTGCGACCGACCCCGGAGCGACCGCGCCGGCGTCGGCGGAAGCCGCCGGGGTATCAGATGCCGCGAGGCGATCGGATCCGACGGCCGGCGCGGACTCGAAGCTGCAAGCGGCGAGCAGGAGCACGACCCCCAAGCTCCCAGCGACCGCAGCCGACCGCGTCCCCTCAATCCCTGTGCCAACTACTCGATCGACCACCGACGCGCAGCATAACCCTTGGTGCTACGCTTTCGCCACTGCACCCCATGCTTTTGGCATTCGAGTCCTCGAATGACGACGCGAAGAATGGGGGCACAAGACGACCGAAAACCGGGTCGCGGCCTCGCCGCTGCGCCCAGACCAAGAGTCATCAAGTCCCCAGTGCCCCGCACCATGCTACGCCCTGCACCCACATGATCTGGACGTTTCGCAGCTTCGAGGTGGATGAGCGCCACTACGTCGTGCGACGCGATGGCGAGGCCCTGGAGCTGCGCCCCAAGGTCTTCGACGTCCTGCGCTATCTGCTGCTGCACCGCGACCGCGTGGTGTCCAAGGACGAGCTGCTCTCGGAGGTGTGGGCCGGGGAAAGCATCTCCGAAGGCGTGGTGCCCCAGTACATCACGGCCCTGCGCAAGGCGCTCGGCGACAACCGCGCCGATGCGCGCGTGATCCAAACGGTGCATGGCCGCGGCTACCGCTTCGTGGCCGAGGTGAGCGTGCGCGAGGAGGCCCCCGCCCCCACAGATCCCCTGGTCGGCCGCCAACGGGTGATGTCCCATCTGGGCGGGCTCGTCGACGAGGTGCTCACGGGCAAGGGCCGCTTCGCCCTGGTGCTGGGGGAAGCCGGCATCGGCAAGACCCGCGTCGCCGAGGAGCTTTCCGCATTGGCACGCGCGCGCGGCGCCCTGGTGCTTGCGGCGCGCTGCCACGAGGGCATCGGCGCGCCGGCCTATTGGCCCTGGGTGCAAATCCTACGCGGCGCGCTCGGCGAACCCGATGGCGTCAGGGCTCAGCAGCACGGCGACGTCGGTACTTCGGACGTGGCGCGGTTGCTGGGCGAACTCGGGCAGCCCGTGGAGCTCGGATCGCCACCACAGCGCTCTGCAAAGGATTCGGGAGATGCGCGCTTTCGCCTCTTCGACAGCGTGGCGCGGTTGCTCAAACGACTGGCGCGACAGCGCCCGCTGTTGCTGGTCCTCGACGACTTGCACTGGGCGGACGAGGGCACGCTGCAGCTGCTCGGCTTCGTGACCACGGAGCTTTCGGGCGAGCCGCTGCTGGTGCTCGGAACTTCACGACCAGTCAACAGCGCCGAAGACGGTGGCGCCGAAGATCCCTCGAGCCCCATCCTGAAGGGTCTGTCGAGCGGCACGCGTGCGCAACGCATCAAGCTGGAGGGTTTGAGCCCCCAGGAGGTGGGCGAACTGACACTCGCCTCCCGGGGTCATGCACTCGATGATGCGGTGCTCAAGGAGCTTCACGCCATCACTGAGGGCAATCCCTTCTTCGTGCATGAGCTGCTGAGGCTGATGGGCGAGGACGAGGCGGACTGGCGGATGACGCTGCCCGGCCGCGTGCGTGAGGTGGTGGGCCTACGGCTTTCGAGCCTCGGCGAACCGAGCCGTCGCGTGCTTTCGCTGGCCTCGGTCATCGGCCCCGAGTTTCGCCTGGCCGTGCTCGAACGCATCGCCGGACTGCCCCGGACCGATCTGCTGAGCGTGCTGCAGGAGGCGGCCAGCAGGCGCATCCTTGCCGACGACGGCCCCGGGGCCTATCGCTTCGCCCACGCCCTGATCTGCGAATCCCTCTATACGGGGCTGCACGAGCCGGAACGCGTTCGCCTGCACGCCGCCGTCGGCTGCGCCCTGGAAGAGTTCTTCGGCGCCGACATCCCGCAGCATCTGCCGGAGCTGGCCCACCACTTCGGCCGCGGTGCCAGCGCTGGCGAGGTGGCGCGGGCGGTGGACTACGGCATCGGCGCCGCGAGACAGGCCATGTCGGTGACCGCTTTCGATCAGGCCGTGGGTTACTATCGGGCCGCCCTCGATGCGCTGACCTGCAAGCTGCCGATCGACGAGGAAAAGCGCTTCGCCCTCAAGCTCGGTCTCGGCAAGGCCCTGTTTCGGGCCGGCAAGAATGGAAACTCCGAGTTACTGGGCGCCGCCGAGACCGCCCGCCGCCTCGAGCGCCCTGAGCTGCTTGCGACCGCCGCACTGGCCATGACCGGCTGGCCGCGCCTCGCGCGCTTCGGACGCACCAGCAACCGCGAACTCTACCCGCTGCTGCTCGAGGCGGTCGATACGTTGCCAACCGACGCGACGGAATCCGAAGGCGACCCCCAGGCGCAGCACAGCGCGGCCGTGCGCGCCAGGCTGCTGAGCGCCCTTGCTCTCAACCAGCCCCGGGGCACGCCACTTTCGGCCAAGGTCGCCCTCAGTCGCGAAGCGCTGGTGCTGGCGCGCAGCACCGGGCAAGACGAGGCCCGCTACGACGCCCTGCTGTCGCGGCTGCAGCTGATGCAAGCGCCGGAGGACATCGCCCAACGCCTGGGTCTGGCGAGCGAGCTTGTGGCCACCGCGGAGCGGCTCGGCGAACCCGCCCTCGAGTTCACGGCCCACCGCCTGCGCAGCCAGCCCCTGCTCGCCCTCGGAGACATCGCCGCCGCCGAGCGCGAAATCGCCGCCTGCCGCCGCCTGGCGCAGAAGCTTCACACGGCGCGCTACGAGCTGCAGGTCCTGCGGCTCGAGCTGCAACGGGCCCTGGGCGATGGGCGCTTCGACGAAATCGGTCCCCTGACCGAGCGCGCCGTGCGAGTGCGCGGGCGCACCAAGGACTCGCCCCTCTACGTCGCGAGCATGTTCGTCTGGGTGCTCTTCGCCCAGGCCCAACGCGGCGATCGCAAGTGGATCGAGCAGACCACCGAGAGCCTGGCCCAAAATCGGGGCGTGCCGCCGATGATGCGCAGCCACGTCGCCTATCTAAAGGCCCTGCTCGGAGCGACCTCGGAAGCGCGCTGGTGGTACGGACCCATGGTCGACCCCGCCCTGGCGGACATGTCGCGCGACGACGACTGGCTGACGACCCAGGTGCTGACCGCCCAGGCGATAGCCACATGTGGTGACGCCGAAGCCGCGGCCCTGCTCTACCCACGCCTCTTGCCCTTCGCCGCCCTGAACGCCACCCACCTGGAGATGCTGGTCTACTTCGGCTCGGTCTCGCACTTCCTGGGCTTGTTGGCGGCACTCGGCGAGGATCGGGCCGCCGCCGCCGAGCACTTCGAAGCCGCCCTGGAGATGAACGCCACCCTGGGCGCCCGCCCGGCCCTGGCCCAGACGTCCCTGCAGTACGCGCGCCTGCTGCTGACCCATTCGACCGCCCGCGGTGGACCCCTGGGCGGCCGCCGCAGCCTGGAACGGGGCCGATCGCTACTTGCGGAAGCCACCACCCTGGGACGCGAGCTGGGCATGGCGGGCCTGCTGGAAGAAGCTCGAGCCCTCTCTGGGGAGTGTCCCTAGAGCGCCGAAAAAAGAAAAGCTAAGCAATTCCAAAAGGACCCCTGCTCGGCTCTGAACCACCATCACTCACAGTGCGGGCACCTGTGCGTGCCGCGCCGATGCTGTGGAGATGCTGCGGAGGTGGTGATGGACAATCGATTGGGACGGCTGGGACGGCTGCTTTGTGTGGCGATTTTGGTGGGCTGCGGCGCGGACAACGGCGGCAGCGACGGCACGGGCTCGGGCCCCAGCGCGTTGCCGACCCCGATTGGCACGGGCGCGCGGGCCGCGACGGCGACGGGCGACGGCGCGCCTGCAGCTGGACAAACTACCGCTGCGCAGGGCGACCCTGTCAGCGGCGCGGCCGGCTCCGCGGCGGCGCTACCGCCGGCCGATGGCACCGAGGCGGCGACCACCGAGACCATGGGCGCCGCCGGCAGCGCTGCGGTGGAGCCGGTCACCCAGGACCCGGCCGCGAGCTCGCCGGCCTCCGGCCCCGCGGACGGCGACCCGAGCGCTCCCCTGGTCAGCATCCCCGGCCTCGACTGCGGCCCCGGCGCCCCAGCGCTCGGCCTGGGCGGCGCGAACTTCCAGATCGGCGGCCGCGACCTGCGCCTGAACTACGGCTGCAAGAACGCCGGCGCCCACATGACCTTCATCCTGAACCTCCACGGCACCATGCCGACCGAGGACCTCAAGCTCTACCAGGTGCCCTACTTCTCGGCGCATAACTACGTCGACAGCCACAACCTGATCGTGGTCTCGCCCAAGAGCGTGGTGGCCCAGTGGACCAACGGCGACGGCGGCGTCGACGAACCCCACCTGCTGGAAATCGTCGACTGGGTCTACGCCAACTTCTCGGACTTCCAGATCACCTCGATGTGGGTCGCCGGCCATTCCTGGGGCGCCATGTACGCCAAGAGGTTTGTCTGTAACGCCGCCATCGCCGACAAGGTGCGCGGCGTGGTCGCCCAGGCCGGCGGCGGCAATAACCCCGCGTGCATCGACCGCATCTCCCACATCCACACCATCGGTGAAAACGACATGGGCGGCGTCCTGCCCGACCAATCCGCCGCGGCGGCTGCGCATGGCTGCGATGCCGTCATCAGCGGGCCCGAGATGGTCGGCAATAACCGCCACCGCTGGCACGCCAACTGCGACCCCGGCTGGGTGCACTCCGACTACCTCATGCTCGGCAAGGGCCACATCGACAACATCGACGCCGAAGTGGTCCAGAGCATCGTCGAGGAGATCAAGAGCACGGAGTAGCGCTCGGCGCTTGCGATCAACCTCCGACTTGACACCTCCTCCCGTCGCCTTCACCCTGAGCTGACGATGTTTCCTTCCCTGCGCCAGCACCCGAGCAGCCCCGTCGCCTGCGCCCCGGCCTATCGCCGCGGTGCCATGGGCCTGTTTCGCGCTCGGCTGCTCGTGGCTCTGATTGAGCAGGAGAGCGAAACCTAACCGGAAGGGACCTACGGGTCAGAACGAGGCTTCACGCCCTTCCGATTTTTCCGGGAGGGCGTTTTTTTTGGCGGTCTCATCGCCAGACGCAGGGGTCGAGATGCGAGACAGGTTGGAGATCGAAGTCGATGGCTTGAGCAAGGTCTTTCGGGTGCGACAGCGGGCTTCGGGCCTGGGCGCCGTCGCGCGCGGCTTTTTCCGTGCGGACCATCGCGAGGTTGCCGCCGTCGAAGACGTGAGCTTCGGCATCGCCCGTGGCGAGCGGGTGGCCTTCGTGGGCCCCAACGGCGCGGGCAAGTCCACCACCCTGAAGATGCTCTCGGGCATCCTGCATCCGAGCGCCGGCAGCGCCCGCGTGGCGGGTTTGACTCCCTGGCAATCACGGGCGCAGCTGGCCTACCGCATCGGCACCGTCTTTGGCCAGCGTAGCCAGCTCTGGTACCACCTGCCCGCCAGCGACACCTTCGAGCTGCTCGCGCATATCTACGATTGCGACCGAACGGCCCACGGCCGCCGCCGCGATGCCCTGGTGGAGGCCTTCGACATCGGCGCCCATCTTCACAAACCCGTGCGCCAGCTCTCCCTGGGCCAGCGCATGCGCTGCGAGCTCGTGGCCAGCCTGCTACACGCCCCACGCGTGCTGTTCCTGGACGAACCCACCATCGGCCTGGACGTCAGCGCCAAGGCCGCGATCCGCGATCTGGTGCGCGAGGAGAGCGAGAGCGACGGACGCACCATCATGCTCACCTCCCATGACACCGGGGACATGGAGCGGGTCTGCGATCGCGTGATCGTGATCCACGAGGGCCGTCTGCTCATCGACCAGAGCCTCGATTACTTGCGCCGTAGTTATATCCGCAAGAAGCTCGTGAACGTGCGCAGCGTCGAAGCCGAGCCGAGCTTCACACTTCGCGGCGTCGAGGTGGTGGCCCGCTCGCCCCACCGCGCCCAGCTCGAGGTCGACACCGATGCCGTGCAGGTCGAGCAAGTGCTTTCGGCCCTGCTCAAGCAGGTTCGGCTACTGGACCTGACCGTGCAGGACCCTCCGATGGAGGAGATCGTGCAGGCCATCTACACACGCGCCCTCTCAAACGCGGAGCCAAGCTCCACCACCGCGAGCAGCACGCCATGACGCGCTCGCTGGCTACGGCGGGGCCATCGCTGCCCAAGTACATCTTCGTCGCGCGCCTGGCTTTCTTGCAGGGCAGCGCCGAGGGTGCCGCGCTGCTGGGTCGCGTCATCTTCTACGGCGTGATCCTGCTGGTTTTCTCCAGGCTCTGGCTCGCTGTGCTCGAGGGCGGCAGCCTGCCCGGCGTCACCGCAACCGAGTGCCTGTGGTACCTGGCGATCACCGAGTGGGTCGCGCTGTCCCAGCCGGCCAGCCACCTCGACATCGAGCGCGAGGTCCGCGGTGGCGACGTGGCCTACCGCGTGGCCCGACCCATCTCCTACGTCGGCGCACGCCTGGCCGAGGGCGCCGGTGAGGTCGTCTTTCGGTTCTCGGTGCTGGTGCCGGTGGGCGTGGGCTTCGCCTATGCGCTCGGCGGCGGCTTGTCCGCGGACGCCAGCGCACTGTGGCTTTCGGTGCCGCTGGCCCTCGCCGCCGCGCTCTTGCTGATGACCTTTCACGTCGCCATCGGCCTGATGGCCTTCTGGCTCGACGACGTCAGCCCCGTCTACTGGGTGTGGCAGAAGCTTCTCTTCGTGCTGGGAGGCCTGATGTTGCCGCTTCAGGTATACCCCTCCTGGCTGCGCGCCATCGCGGCGTGGACGCCGTTTTCAGCCATGCTCCACGGGCCCGGAACAGTCGCCTTTGGCGTAGGGGCCGAAGTGTTGACCGAGACCGCCCTGCGCCTGGCCGTGTGGTTCGCGCTTGCCCTGCTGCTGCTCGGGTGGATCTACCGCGCCGGCCTGCGCAGGCTCGAAGTCGGTGGAGGCTAGCCATGAAGACCTTGACAACCCTCCGCTTCATCAAGGCACTTCTGACGATGAACTTTCGCGCGTCGTTGGCCTCACCAGGCGTCTTTTGGCTGCAGGTGGCCTTCATGGCGCTCAACAACCTGCTCTTTTGCGTGACCTGGTGGATCCTCTTCGAGCGCTTCGAGCACATCCGGGGCTGGACCCTCGCCGATCTGCTCACCCTCTTCGGCGTAGGCGCCAGTGGCTTTGGGCTATCGGTCGTCGTGGCCGGCGGCGTGCGCGATTTGGGCCAGGTGATCAGCGACGGCGAGCTCGACAGCCTGCTGACCCAGCCCAAAAGCCCGCTGCTGCAGGCGGTGGCAGCGCGCAGCCTGGCCTCGGGCTGGGGTGATGTCTCGAGCGGGCTGCTTCTGCTCGGCATGGCCGGCCAGTTGCAACCGTTGAAGCTGCCGATCCTCGCGCTCGGCCTGACCATCTCTTTCACGGTCTTCACCGCCACCGGCATCGTGCTGCAGAGCGGCGCCTTCTGGTTCGGTCGCATCCAGAGTCTGGCGCGCAATATCTGGGAGCTGACCATCACCTTCAGCCTGTATCCGCCGGGGCTCTTCGGCGGCGCCCTCAAGCTGATGCTCTTCACGCTCATCCCCGCCGGCTTCATCACCTACCTGCCGGTGCAATTGCTACGCGACTTCAACCTGCCCGACGCCGCCCTGGCCCTGGGCGGCGCGCTCGGCTACTCGGCGCTCGCGGGCTTTGTCTTCGCGCGCGGACTGCGGCACTACGAGAGCGGCAATCGGGTGGTGGTGCGGATCTGAAGACAGCGACCACGGACCCCGACATTGCCGAACCGCCGACGGTCCACTAGCGTAACGCCCGATGCCCGCCACCATTGCCGTGCTCGACGACGCTCTGGCCGATCAAATCGCCGCCGGTGAAGTCGTCGAGCGTCCGGCCAGCGTGGTCAAGGAGTTGCTCGACAACGCCATCGACGCCGGCGCCCGACGCCTTCTGGTGCAGATCGAGGAAGGCGGACGCAAGCGCATCCGCGTCACCGACGACGGCTCCGGCATGTCCGCCGAGGACGCCGTGCTCTCGATCCGCCGTCATGCCACCAGCAAGCTGCGCACCCGCGACGACCTGATGCGCATCCAAACCCTGGGCTTCCGCGGCGAAGCCCTGCCCTCGATCGCGTCGGTCTCCCGCTTCGAGCTCACCACGCGCACCGGCGACAGCGTCGAGGGCACCCGCGTGCGCGTGGAAGGCGGCGCCGCCCCGCAGGTGAGCGCCGTGGGCTGCGCGCCGGGCACCACCGTGGAGGTGCGCGATCTCTTCTACAACGTGCCGGCGCGCCTGAAGTTCCTCAAGGCCCGCAACACCGAGACCGGTCACGTGGCCAGCGTCTGCACCCGCGCCGCCCTCTCGCACCCGGAGCTTGCGCTGCGCCTGGAGTGCGACGGGCGCAAGAGCCGGGACTTCTTGGCCGTGCGCTCCCTGCCCGAGCGCGTGGCCACGGTCTTCCCCGGCGAAAAGCTGACGACCCTCGAGGAAGAAGCCGAGGGCCTAACGCTCATCGCCGCCCTAGGCGCGCCGGAGCGGGCCCGCAGTGGCAGCCGCAGCCTGCACCTCTTCGTCAACGGCCGCCCGGTGCGCGACGCATCGCTGGCGCGCGCCATCGCCTTCGCCTACGGCAGTGTGCTGCCACCGGGGCGCTACCCCCTGGGCGCCCTCAGCCTCACGGTGCCGCCCGACGAGGTCGACGTCAACGTGCACCCGCAAAAGCACGAGGTGCGCTTCGCCGACGGCAAGAAGCTCTTCGATCGCGTCTCGCGCGTGCTGGCCAAGCAACTGGGCACGCGCGCCTGGGGCGGTCCCGCCCAACGCGATCGCGGCTACTGGGACCAACGCCTGGGCCTGCAGCGGCTGCCCCAGGAGCAACCACCGCGCCCTGCGAGCACCGCCTATGCCGACAGCGAGTCGCTGAGCGCCGGTGACCCCTGGGGCCTTTCGGGACGCACACAAAGCGCCCCCCCGGATGGCGCGCCAGAGCCGCGCGAGCCCGGCCACGAAGCCGCACCAGGCGCCGGCATCGCCGAGGCCCAGGTCGCTCGCAGCGGCGATCAACTCTCGCTCGAGCCCCGCGGTTTTTTCGCGTCGCTGCGCTTCGTCGGCCAGGTGCGCAAGATGCTCCTGATCTGCGAAGGCAAAGACGCCCTCTACATCCTCGACCAACACGCCGCCGACGAGCGCATCGGCTTCGACCGCCTGCGCCGGGCCCACGGCAGCGGCGAGCTGCGCAGCCAACGTCTGCTCTTCCCCGAGCGCGTGGAGCTGAGCCCGAGCGACGCGGCCCTGGTTCAGCAGCACACGGCGACCCTCAGCCGCCTGGGCATCGACTGCCGCCTGCTCGGCCCCACCACAGCGGCCATCCACACGATTCCGGCACTTCTCGAGCGCGCACCGCCCGAGCGCCTGCTGCGCGACCTGCTCAGCGAGCTCGAGCGCTCCGCCGAGCGCGCCTTTTCCGACGCCATCGACATGGCCCTGGCCACCATGGCCTGCCACGGTGCGCTGCGCGCGGGCGACGTCATCTCAGCCGAGCAGGCCCGGGCGCTGCTGGAAAACCTCGACCGCGTGGGC
Organism: Myxococcales bacterium; assembly: GCA_029880325.1. Taxonomy (GTDB): domain Bacteria; phylum Myxococcota_A; class Polyangia; order Polyangiales; family JAFGIB01; genus JAOUOP01. The sequence goes on from JAOUOP010000001.1 coordinate 199,901, forward strand.
GACTTCGCCGGTCACTGCCCCCACGGTCGGCCCGTGCTGCAGACGCTGCCCTTCGATCAACTCGAGCGCAAGTTGGGACGCTGAGGCCACAATGCCCAATCCCGCCACCGTGGAGGCCGTGGTCCTGCACGCCGCGGACGGGTCGCTGCGACTCGCAGTCGAGGTGGAGGTGGAGGTGGAGGTGGACTTGGAAGTCGAGGCCTGTGGGGTCTGCCTTGCCGATCTTCACATCCTCGACAGCGAGCTCGACGGCGGCCTGCAGGCCCCTGCATTGCCGCCGATTCCGGGCCATCGGATCGTCGCGCAGGGGCCGTGCGACTTGCGCCACGGCCGCTTCGAGGGCGCCGCGGTCGTCTGCGCCCCAGGATGAATCTAGCCCGGCCCTCACCCCTTCACGGGACCCAGCGCCGCCTGCAGCGCGCGCAGCAGCTCATCGGCCTCGTCGATGGGCACGTCGACCACGCGCACACGGGAGTCGGAGCCGAAGTCCAGATCCAGCGCCACGCGGCGTCCGCGGCCCGAGATCAGCAGGTCGAGGGCCAAGTCCAAAAGCGCCCCACCCCCGATCAATCCCGCCGCGACCACGATCAACTGGGTGTCACTGGCGCGCAAGCCGTCGACGAAGAGCACGCCGCCGGCCAGCGTGCCCAGGGCCAAGAAGCTCACGCCCACCACCAGATGGGCCACCGGGTAGCGCGCAGCCCGGCGCGCACGACGCAGGGCCGAGAGTGGATGGACCTGTTCGATCTCGCGGATCAAGCGACCGAGCAGCGTGGTACGCCGCGAAACCTGCAGTGAACGGGGCCCCAATTCGAGCGAGACCGCCGTGCGCAGTCCGATGCACCAGGCGGCGCCGCGAAAGAGGGCGCTCAGCAGCGCCCAGCCCGTGAGCCAGCGCAGAAGCGAGCGCACGGGCCCTCCCGGCATGCGCCCGGCGCGCCCCACGAGCGTCGCCGTGCGTGGCCGCGGCGGGCCGGAGAGGACTGCGGGATCGCCGAGGGCCAGCTGTGCCAGGCTGCGGGTGAAGGCATCGCGCGCGTCGAGCAGTCGCCCCAGAGCACTGCGCGCCGCCTGCTGCAGCGCCCCGGCTTCACCCTCGGTGGCGGCCTTGGTTTCGCCGTCGGGCGTGGTGTCGTGATCGGCTGCCGCCCTTGCCTCCGCCCCGGTGCCGCTGCCCTCACCCGAAGTCTCGTGCAGCACCGCCGCCAATGCCGCGATGCGGCCGGCGTTGCGGGCGCGCTCGGCCACGCCGCCGGCCTCGTGGTCGTCGTCGAGCACCGCCTCGGCCAGACCGTCGTAGACCTGGGCCGCCAACTCCGCCGGCAACAGCCGCGGCACCCATGGCAGCACCTGGTAGGGCGAGCTGCGCTCCAGCCAATCGCTGTGCTGTACGAAGCGTTGAAGCTGCTCGCCCTTGGCCTCCGGATCGTCGCGCAGTCGTTGCGCCAGGCCGCGCACCACCAGCGCGGAGACAAAGGCCCGGCACAGCGCCGAGTCGCCGCCCTGCTCCAGCAGCGTGCGCAGGTCGCCGAAGGGCGTCTCGGCGCGCTCGAGGCCGTGCTCACCGGCACGCGCCTCGATGTACTGGCGACCGCCGATCAGCGTGCGCCCCTCGGCCTGGCGACTGACCACGTCATGGGCAAAAGCCGACAGCCGCTCCACGTCGGGTAGCTCGGCGACCACCTTGGCGGCGCGCTCGAGCTGCTCGCAGTCGATGGGCAGGGTGTCGTTCACGCCAGAGTCCTGATGCGCCCGCGCGCTGGGCGTCGTGGGCGCAGCCGCGCCGGTCGAAAACGCAGGCGCCCGGGCACCAGCCCCGGGGCGTCTTCTTCTTCGAAGTCCTGTTGTGCGTCCTGTGGTGCGTCCTGCTCGGGCCGTCCCGTAAACAGGCTGCTCTCCCGATACCGCGCAAGCGCGTGCCCCACAAAAACCTTGATCACAGCCGCCCCGGGCAAGGCCAGCATCACCCCCAGGAAGCCAAAGAGATCACCGCCCACCATCAGCGAAAAGAGCACCCAGATGGGCGCCAACCCCAGCTGCTCACCGACGATGCGCGGCGTGATCACAAAACCCTCGAGCAACTGGATCGCCGCGTAGACCCCGACCACCGCCAAGACCTGGGGCAAACCCGTGAAGTGCAGCGCCACCATCAGCAGCGCAAGCCCCAGCGCCAGGCCGCCACCCACGTAGGGGATGAAGGACAAAAGCCCCGCCACCACCCCGATGGGCAGCGCCAGGGGCACCCCCACCAGCCAATAACCCACGGCGTAGAGCGCCGCCAGGATCGCCATCACCATGAGTTGACCACGCACGAATTGCCCGAGCACGGTGTCGACCTCGCGGGTCATGGCAACGATGGACGCGCGCGAGCCGGCCGGCAGCAGCTGGCGCACCGCCTCGACGATGCGATCGAAGTCCTGCAGCAAATAGAACGCCAGGATCGGCACCATCAGCGCACCAGCCAGGGCCCCCAGGGCCGAGGCCGTGCCCCCCACCAGACCGCGCATGAAGCTCTGCAGGGGCCCCACCGCCTTGGGCGCCAGATCGCGCAGCTCCAGCTCCAGGCTGGCCAGGGCCTCGGCCCCGCTGTCGGGCAGGGCGAGCCCGCGCGCCTCGAGCCAGGGCGACAGCTGAAACAGCAGCCGCTCTAGCGCCCGCGGCAGCTGCCGTGCCAGGGCCATCAGGTCGGCCGCCACCGTGGGCAGGGCCAGAAGCAGGAATAGAACCAGCCCGCCCAGGGCCCCCACCAGCAGCACCACGATACCCGCCGCCCGCGGTAGCCCCGCCCGCTCCAGGCGGTCGACCGCCGGATCCAGGAAATAGGCCAAAAGCAGCGCAAAAAAGACCGGCGACAGCACATTGCGCAGCAGGTAGACCAGGGCCACGGCGATCGCCGCCGCGGCGGTGGCATAGGCGTAACGCACGCCCTGGGCATGGGAATTCACGGCCCCGGTTGTACCACGTGGGCCGCGCAAAGGTCCCCCCGAGGGTTCTGCCCACGGCCCCGTCCCGTCCATGGGAACCCCCCGATATTGCTGGCAATTCGCGCGCGCTGCGTCATGCTGGGGGAGACCGCGCTCCGCGGCCCCGGGATGCCCCCGGGCGGTGGACCGGTGTGCTCTTTTGCTCTATTAGCGCATCTCAGAAGCCCCATGTCGGATCCGGAAGCCAAGATCAGCGACCCACCCGAGCACAACCCCATGGACCAGTTCTCGGCCCACCTGGACCGCGGCTGGGACCTGGTGCATCGCGGTGACTTCGAGGGTGCCCAGCGCTCGGCCGAAAAGAGCCTTGAGCTCGACGCCGAATCCCCCGAAGCCCACAACCTGGCCGGCTACGTGCACGCCGCCCTGGGCGACGCCGACTCGGCACTGCAGCACTACCAGCAGGCCATCGCCCTCGACGACAGCTTCGTCGAGGCCATGCTCAACGCGGCCGAAGTGCTGATCCACCCACTGCACGATTTCCGCGCCGCCATCGACCTGATCGACGACGCCCTCGACTGGACCGAGAGCGACGAGGAAGCGGCCGACGCCCTGCTCGTGAAGTTCGACGCCTACATGCACCAGGGCGAGTTCGAAAAGGCCCGGCGCGTGCTCTCCACCGTGCCCGACAGCGACTTCGAGACCGCGCGCCTCGACTTCATGGTCGGGCGCGCCCACTTCGAAGTCGGCGAGATGGAAGCGGCCCGCGCGCGCCTGGAGCGGGCGCTCGGCAAGGAGTCCGACAACCCCGACGTGCGCTACTACATGGGCCTGGTGCTCGACGCCACCGGCGAGCACGGCGCCGCCACGCTGGAATTCCTGCGCACCCGCGAGCTCGATCTGGCCTCACCGCCGGTGCCCTGGGAGCTGCCCCAGGACCGCCTCGAAGGCCTGGCCCGGCGCATCATCGGCTCGCTCGACGAAACGCTACAGGCCGTGCTCGACGGCGTGCTGGTAGTGGTCGCCGACGTCCCCGGCCCCGAAGTCGTGGCCGACGGCGTCGACCCGCGCGCACCACTACTGCTGGACGGCGTCTCGGGCGAAGACGAACCGCCCCACGTGGGCCGGCTCTTTATCTACCGGCGCAACGCCGAACGCATGAGCGAGAGCGCCGACACGCTCGAAGACGACCTGCAGCAGATGCTGCACGGGGAGATCCTCGCCATCTTCCCGGCCCTGGCCCCGAGCGCCAACGGCGAGACGCCGACTCCGAGTTAAGGCCTGGAGGCGAGGGCTCGCCCTGCGGCAGGCGCCGCGGGAAGCGCCGCGCTCAGCGGATCTCCTCGACGATGATCGCGGCGTCGAAGGTATCGCCACCGTTGGCCGGATTGAGCGTGATTGCATGACCACGGTAGCAGTCCTCGTCGCCGTCGCGTCGCGCGCCGAAGGCCGTGATCTGCACCGGTCCGGCCGGTACGTTCTCGCAAACCTGAACCGTGGTGGCGACGTGGTGGATATCGGAAGTTGCTGCTGCGGAGTTGTCATGCTGCACATGAAACAGGGGGTTGGGCCCGCACTGCTCGCCGTTGAGCCGAATGTGCCAGCCGCAGCCGCCACCGCCTGACGGGGAGTGCGCCCGGTAGCTGTCGGTCCAGGTGATCTTCAAGCGCGTGTCGTCGTCGAACTTGCGGGCGCTGAAGTTCACGTAGTCGAGGGCGGTCCAGGTCTGGGCGGCACCGTAGTCGGCGCCGTCCTGGACCGAGTAGCGAAAGACCTGGACCTCCGGCTCGAGCTCGGCCGGCTGGGGCGCCAGAAAGAAGCGCAGCGCCCCCTGCTGACCCACCCCGGTCTGCCCCGGGAGCACGTCGGCGTTGTCGAAATAGGCCCCCCGGTCGTAGATCACGCGCTGGGCATCGCTCGCCTGGATCGTGGCGCCGGTGTCGAGCTGCACCGCGTCGACGTGGAGGTTGTGGTCGCAGTCGCCGGCCTGGCTGTCATTGGAAAACGCCGTCGCGATCTCGTGCACATAGGTCGGCTCCGGCAGGTTCACCGTGTAGGCCGCAGAGGTGGCCGCCGGGATGTCGAATTCGGCGACCAACGCCTTGTTGACGAAGACCTCCATGTGCGGAACCGGGTCGACGCCGCCGCAGTCCGAGTACGCGAGCACATCGAAGGAGGAGACGATGGCGCTTTCCGCACCGCCCGCGATCCACGAGTTACCGCAATATTGCGCATAGGCCGCGTAGGGCACGCTACCCAGCTCGGTGCGAGGGCTGATGACCTCGGTGCCGTCGATGGTGATCTCCAGCCATACGCTCTGATTGTCGCGGAAGCTCGAAAGGTCCAGCGCCGATTCGCTGCCGAGGTAGACGGTGAAATGACCGCCAACCACATCGATCGACGCATAATCCTCCGTGTACAACTGGCCGCCTCCGGTCGCGGCGTCGTGGAGGCCGAACGTGAGCCGATGGGCGCCGTCAATAGGCACGCCGTCGGTGTCGGTGAGGAACCCCTGCACCGGAATCAAGGGGGGCGCATCAGCCCGACAGACAGTGCTCGCGACCGCCACGGCGGCCCAAACGAAGAAGTGGCAGTAAACCCATCGTGTCATCGCAGATCGTCTCCCGGAAGCTGCGCTTTCCCTCTGTTGGGACCAAGTCTGCGGGCAGATCTACCACGCCGATGCCCGCCACGGCCAGCCGTCGCAACAGCGGATGGGACGGGGGCGAGGCGGCCTCAGCCCAGCATCCTCGAAAGCTCGCCCGACTCGATCAACGCCAGCGTCTCGTCGGCGCCACCGATCAGGGTGCCCTTGACGAAGACCATGGGAAAGGTGGGCCAGCCGCTCCACATCTTGAGCGCGTTGCGACGGCGCCACTGACCCGTGTAGGTGCCGTACCCAAGGTATTTGTAGGCGATGCCGGCGTCTTTGAGCGCGCGACCGGCGCGTTTGGGATGGGGGTTGTGCTTCATGCCGACGACCACCACGTCGTTGGCCGCGATGGCCGCCTCGACCTCGTCGATGAGGTCGCGATTGAGGTTGGCTATGCGGCCAGCGATGGCCTGGTGGATCCGGGATTCATCCAAGACGTGTCGCATCTTCTTCTCTTCCATTGCGGCGCCTGTCTCGCGCCGGGCGGCGCCATGCTGAGCCGGGTCGAGCGCGCTGTCAAAACAGGGCGTTCTACCCGGACCCGAGCCGATGCTATCGTGATCCGGTGCGCGCGGATCTCAGCCACGACTTGCAGCCCGGCGAACTCGTCGACGGCCGCTTTCGCATCGTCGAGCCCCTGGGCATGGGCGGCATGGGTAGCGTCTATCGCGCCCAGGAACTCGCGAGCGGCGAAGAAGTCGCGCTCAAGCTGCTGCATGGCGACGTGGGCGAAGAAGAAGAGTCGCGGCTGCGTTTCGAACGCGAAGCCCGTGCCCTGGCGGCGCTGCGACATCCGCATGTGGTGCCCATTCGGGGCTTTGGTCTCTCGGGCCGCACCCCCTACATGGTCATGGAATTGCTGCAGGGCCAGACCCTGACGCACCTGCTCGAAAGCGAAGCGCCCCTGGCACCCGAGCGCGCCCTCCACCTGGCCGAGCAGGTGATCGACGCGGTCGCCTTCATCCACACCCAGGGCGTGATCCACCGGGACCTGAAGTCGCCCAACGTGATGGTGGAGCAGGGGCCCGACGGCGATCACGTGCGGGTCTTGGACTTCGGTTTCGCCAAATTCTTCGATCGCGAGAAATGGGAGGGCGAGCACACGCTGACCGCCAAGGGCGCCGTCTTCGGAACCCTGGCCTATATGGCGCCGGAACAGGCCATGGGCGCGCGGGTCGACGAGAGCGCCGATGTCTATGCGCTCGGGGTGCTGCTCTTCGAGCTGCTCACCGGACGCCGTCCCTACTACGCCGAGGACCGCCAGTCGCTCTTCGAAATGCACCTGCAGAGCCCCATCCCCAGGCTGCGCGACGTGCGCCCCGAGCTGAGCGTACCTGCGCCCTTCGAGCGCCTGGTGCGCAAGGCGCTGGCGAAAAAGCCCAACCAGCGCTTCGGCAACGCCGCCGCCATGGCCCGAACGCTGCGGGCGGTCGAAGCTCCGACGCTGGGCAACGCGCAGCTGAGCGCAGCGCAGCCGCGCACCGGTAGCCGGCCGCCGCCGATGATCGTGGCCGCGGCCCTGCTTGCGGTCGCCGCGACGGCTGCGCTGCTGATGCTCCTGCTTTGAAGCCGCTCCGCTTGCTATCGTAGCCCCGTGGACAGCCCGGACGACGACGGCGATGACATCGCAGCGCGGGCCCGCGGCCTGGCGCGCACCCACGCGGCCCACTCCGCCGCCTTCACGCACGCGCCCGATCGCTCCATTCGCCGCAGCGAGCTGGCCCAGCCCGGCGGCGCGGGACAGCAGGCCCAGGCCGCTCCGCGCCTACCCAAGGCCGAGGCCCTGCGCATGGGCCCGACCCTGGGCGCCGGCGGCATGGGCATCGTGCGCGCCGCCGAGCAACTGTCGCTCGGCCGGCAGGTGGCGGTGAAATCGCTGCAGGACGAAGCCCAGGGCGAAGAGGCCACGCTGATGCTGCTGCAGGAGGCCATCATCATGGGCAGGCTGGAGCACCCCAACATCTTGCCCATCCACGACCTGCAATTCGACGAAGGCGGCGTGCCGCAGCTGGTGCTCAAACACATCGAGGGCGTCGAGTGGGGCGCGCTGATGGGCGACGCGGCCGCGATCGAGGCGAAGCTCGGTGAGCAGGATCTACTGGAGTGGAATATTCGGGTACTGATGCAGGTCTGCAACGCCATCCACTTCGCCCACAGCCGCGGCATCATCCACCGGGACCTGAAGCCCCCCAATGTGATGATCGGCAGCTTCGGCGAGGTCTACGTGATGGACTGGGGCCTGGCCCTGAGCATGGAGGAGGACGAAGAGGGCTTTCTGCCGTTCATCGATGACGCCGTACAGCTGGCCGGAACGCCACAATATATGGCGCCCGAGATGCTTGGAAACCAGGAGTTTGACATGGGTCCGCTGACCGATGTCTACCTGCTGGGAGCGATCCTCTACGAGATCATCGCCGGCCGCCCGCCCCACGCCGGTGAATCCATCGAAGCCATGATGGAGTCGGTGCTGCGCTCGGCGCCGCCGATGCCTCCCGAGGCGCCGCCCGAGCTCGCAGACATCTGCACGCGAGCCATGGATCCCGATCCGCGACAACGCTTCGACAGCGCGCTGCAGCTACGCCTGGCTTTACAACGCTTCCTGGAGCACACGGGCTCACGAAGACTGGAGGCCCAGGCATCCGGACACGCGCAGGAATTGGCCACGCGTATCGCCGAGGAAGACGCCGGTCAGGCCCAGCGGCTGGCGCAGATCCAGGAGCTGTTCGGCCAGTGCCGCTTCGCCTACCGCCAGGCGCTCGAGCAGTGGCCCGAAAACGGCGAGGCCTGGCAGGGCCTGCGGGACGTGACCGCGGCGATGATCGACCACGAACTGGGCAACGACAACGCGCGCGGCGCCGCTCAACTCCTGGCTACGCTCAGCGAACCCGACGCGGCGCTGAGGGCGCGCGTGGAGGCGGCGCTTTTGGCCGAACGCGAGCGGGCCGAGCACGTGCGCGATCTGGAGCGCTACCAGCGCGCGACCGACATCCGCACCGGTAGCCGACGGCGCGGCATCGTCGCCGGAATCCTGGGACTGTCGTGGACCCTGGCGCCCCTGGTCGGACACTTCGCGATGGTGCCCCCCGAAAACGATCCCCTGGAGCGCCTTTCGCCGAGCCTCTTCGCGGGGGCGGTGCTACTCGTAATGGCGGTGGTCGTGCGTCTGGGCCTATCCCAGGTACTCGAGAGCCGGCTCACCCAACACCTGCTAGGCGGCATGACCGTGGCCATGTTCGCACTTCCCGCGCTCGAGGGGGCCGGCTGGGCGCTCCAGCTATCGATCCCGCAGGTGCAGGCACTGTGGCCACTGACCTGGTTTTGCGTGAGCGCGATGTTGGCGATCACGGTGGACTGGCGCATGGCGCCGATGACGCTGGGCTTCCTGGGCGCGCTGGTGGCTTCCGTCCTCTGGCCGCAGTACCGATTTCTGGCCATGACCGCCTCCAACTTCGTGATGACCATCAACATGTTCACGATCTGGATGCGCCCGGCTCAAGAAGACGACCTTCCGCTGCTGGAGGAGATCCGCAAAAACCTCAGACGGGGTTCGCGGCGGGCTCGGAATAACTGACGGGCAAAACCCAAAGAGCCTCCCGAAACTTTGGCGGAGACTTATGAACAGCACGTCGGTGTGCTCAGGTGTCGGACTCTGGCGCGCCCTGGGCGATCGCAGGGTACCGCCCAGATGGGTGCGAATGGGCCTTGTGTCCGCAGTTCCGCGGCGCGTGCTTGGTGGCGCGTCGGCGCACCTGTAACCAAGGGCTGCGGCCTCTCGGACTTCGCGGCCTGCTCCTCGCTCTCGACGGTTGCCTGGACTCACCCGTGGTGCCGGTCGGACACCGGGATGTTTCGGTCGGTCAACTGCCGCCACTGATTCCGATCGAGCAGGGTCAGCACGTTCACGTCAGCGTCGAATCCGCAAGGATCGACGGTGGCAGGGTCGACCTCACCCTCAGGATCGGGCCGCGCGAAATGCTCGGCGTGGGGAATGGGGGCTGGCCGTCTTGCGCGATGGTCCCCGACGCCTGGGCGGCATCGCTCGACTATTCTCCGTTCGCGTCCACGGGCTCAAGCACCGAAATTGGATGCGGCCGAAGCGGGCCTTCGCGCGGGCCCCGTCAGTGGTCGCTGGTCGGCAACCGGGTCCACTCGTCAAAGAGCTGCAGCGTCAGGTGGTGGTCGGGGATGGCGTGGAGAAAGCTCTGCACAAACTCGGGCTTCGACAATGATGCAGCTTCATCAAGCAGGGCCTCGCGCGCCCGGCCGATGTGTTCAAGCGCCTCTCGATCGCGCCCCGCACCTCGCAGCGCCATCGCATGGGCCAGGCGGAGGCTGGGCAGAAAGTCCCGGAAGTCGGTGTTTTCACAGGCGTGCCGATCGGCGAATGCCCGCTCTGCGGCCTCCAGGGCCTGCTGCTCTTTTCCCTGCAGAAGCAGCGCGCGGGCCTCGATCGCCAGGGCGACCGCGGGCAGGACCCCGGGCAGGCCCGCGCCTGTCGTTGCCGCGCTTTGAGCCGGTGTCGAACTCGCCTCGTCGGCGCTCGCTGCGGCGCAAAGCCGAAGCGCCGCCTCGCAATCGCCCTGCTCGATCGCCAGCTGCGCCAGCCGCAGCGTGTGATATCGGCGCACCCAACTCGAAAGGTCGCCGGACATGATTCGCCGTTCGATATCCTCCAGATCGACCGCTCTGCCGCTGCGCCAGCTGGCAAGGGCGAGGTCGGAGGGATGGTGGTTCTCGGCGTCGTTGCCTGCCTTGCGCCCTCGCTCGCAGGCCCCTTCCCAGTTGCGGATGGCCTCCTCGTACTGTCCGATGTTGAGCAGCAGTTCGAAGAGGTTGAGCTCACAGAAGCTGAGCATTTTGTGGTTGCCCACTGCCAGGTAGTGGGCCGCGGCGCGCTGCATGGCCGCCACGCGGGTCTCGACGTGCTCCTCCATCAATCCGACCATGAAGCCGGTTGCCGCCTGCACCAGGTGGCTTTCCGTATGCATCGGCGCCCACCGCTCCACGGCACTGCGCAGCTTCGTTTCCTCTTTGAGAGCCAGGAAAATCAGGGGGCCTACCGAGTGCGCTGCGGCGACGACGAAGCTCTCCGACGGGCTGGTACCCGCGTGTTGAAACAGTCGCTCGCATTGAAGCAACGCGTCCGAGAAGCGCTCGGTGTAGACCGCGGCCCAAACCCTTTGACGAATCGCCTCGGCCCAATGATCCGAACCGGGGGGCAGCAGTGCCGTGGCTCGCTCCGTACACTGGAAGGCGCGCTCGTGTTCACCCTTCCAGTTGAGGGCCTCGCCCTTGAGGCCCTCCAGACGTCCGGCGCTGGCGCCCTCGGCGCCGCAGCCCAGGGCACCGTCCGCGTGGTGCAGCACGCCCTCCAAGTCGCTAGCCAGCAGGGCTTGCTCAGCTGCTCGCCCGAACCGAAGGCCGGCCTCTGAATTGAATTTACCTTGCCGAAAATGCTCGGCCAGGACTGCGGCGTCGGACTCGCCGTGCGCTTCCAACCATCGGGCCGAGCCAAGGTGCAAAGGGGGCGCGTCCGACTCGAGCAAAGTGGCGTGCGCCGCTTCCCTGACCAGCGAATGGGCAAAACCGTATTCGACTTCGCCCTCGAAGCGGCACTGCGTTCGGCGCTCGATCAGCTCTGCGTCGGCAAGTGGTTTGAGCGTCGTCCACACTTGGGCGGGCGGCCAATCGAGCAGCTCTGCCAGCGCCCCCACCCAGAAGCGCTCCCCCAACACACTGGCGACGCGCAGCAGCTGGCGCTCACTGCCAGCGCGGCGCGAGAGGCGCTCTCCCACCAAGGCGAGCACCGAACCGGGCACGGTGTCTGGCTCACCACCCTGCTCCAGGAAGCGAAGGAACTCGAGCAGATAGAGCGGGTTACCTGCGCTCAGGTCGATAACCTGCTGGGCTTGGCGGTCGTCGAGCTGCAAAGGGGCCTCTTCCGCGACCAGTTGACGACAGGCGCGGCGCGACAGGGACCGCAGCTCGAGGCGTGCAAGCATGGGCTCGGTCCAGGCCTCGGGAAGTGACTGGCCGCCCTCGGGACGGGCGGTGGCGAGTACGAAGATCGCGCGGTCGGCCAGGTTGCGCAGCGCCCCGTCGATAAAGCGCAAACTCGACGAGTCCGCCCACTGCAAATCATCGAGCATGAGCAAAAGCGGGCGCTCCCGGTCGAGCTGCGAGATGGTCTGTTCGAAGGCATCCTGCATCTGCCCGAACATGGCCTGTGGGTCGCGCCGCACTTCCTTCAGGATCGGAAGAGCACCTTCGGGAAAAGGCGCGCCGAGGATCTCGCCGAGAAAGACCGCTAGCTGGGTGCGGCGGGGCAGCTCGAAGGCAGCGAAGTGTTGCTCCGTGAAGCGCACGATGTCTGCTCGCCGCTGGGCTCCATCCCGCTCGAGCGTCAGCTGCATGGCGCCGGTGAGCAGCTGCGACAGCAGGGCAAAGCGGGCTTCAGATCGCTCGGGCTGTCCGCGTGCGACCAGCACCTGGGCCGGCTCCTGATCACGCTGGATGTGAGCGAGTGCGTGTTCGCAAAGCAGGGTCTTGCCCTGACCCGGAGCCCCGGTGATGAGCATAATGCGCGGCTGTTGCCGCCTGCAGCAGATTTCGAAATGCTCTGCGATCGTTCTCAACTCTCGGTTTCTGCCGAAGCAGCTTCGGGATGGCGTTGCGGTGGCCGAGTCTGCGTTTCGATGCTCGGTCGAGCCGCGGAGCGCGAAGAGCTTGGGCCCGCGGGGTTCGCACGCGAAGCGACCGGCCATCAGGCCCGAGGTCGTGTCGTCCATGAGCACAGCGGCGTCGTCCTCCGCCCGTCCCAGGTGCATTTCGATCGCGCGATCGATGACATCGCCGGCAAGCGAGGTCTCGGAGAACTCCCCGTATCCCGTCGCCAGTACGGGGCGCGAGCCGGGCAACAGGTCGGCCAGGTGGTTGGCGCAGTGCGCCGCGCGTAGCACGGCAGCGGAGTCGGCGTCGCTGCCGCCGAAAAACGCGGCCCCGGTGCTCGTACCCAGGCGGTGTAACGTGCCTCCGTGACGAGTCACCATGGCGTCGACGTCCTGTGCTCGCCCATCGCGTTGCTCCCACAGCAGCATCGTTGCCAGCCTTTGCTCCCGCTGCTCTTGCCTTCGCGCGATCGCCGCCGTGGGGCAGGCTTCGAGCGAGATCGCTTGGAGGGCTTGCATCACAGCAGCAGCGGACGCGGGCCGCTGCGCGGGTTGCTTGGCCAGCAACGCGGTGATCAAAGCGCCGAGTTCTCTCGGTATATCGCTGCGCAAATCCGCAAGGCGCGGTGGCGCTTCGAGCATCAGCTTGGCGAGCACCCCCGTGACGTGGGCCGCTTCGTGCGGGGGGCGCCCCACAAGGCACGCGAAGAGCGTTGCCCCCAGGGCGTAGAGGTCGACCGCCGGCTTCCGGCCCGCGGCAAAGTCGCCATCGCCGGGCGAGAGCACGGCCCGAGCCTGCTCGGGAGCCGTGTAGTGCGGGCTGCCGAGAGCCGTCTGTGACTGGGGCCACGCGAGGCTCGCAGCGTCCGCATCGTGCAGGCACGCCATGCCAAGGTCACCGAGCTTGGCCCGGGAGCAATCCCCGCCCGGCAAAAGGATATTGCCGGGCTTGACGTCGCGGTGGGTGATGCCCGCCCCGTGCACAGTCGAAAGAGCCGCAGCCACACACTTGCCGACTGCCACCGTGTCCCGCAGCGAGAGCGGAGCCTGCTGCAGGCGTGTCTCGAGATCGGTCCCGTCGATCCACTCCAGCGCCAGAAAGGTTCGGCCTTCGCGCGTCAGACCGTGGTCGGCGTACTCGACCACGTGGGCGCCACGACAGCGCGCCAAAAGCGGCCCTTCGCGCGACACGTCTCGTTCGGCATCCACGGAGAGCTTGAGCGCCACCGTTTCGCCTCGCTCCAGATCCTCGCATTGGTAGAGGTCGCCTTCACCTCCGCTTTGGATATGTTGCAGGACGCGGTAGCGATCTGCGATGAGACTTCCTGGATCCACGATCGAGAGTCTACACCGACGGCCTTGGTCAACGCAGCGCAGTCGGCGCTGGCGCTGGCGCCGAGCGATCGGCCGCCGCGAGGATCTCGCTGAGCTTCGGCCGTCGGTCGTCGGAAGCCCCGACCATGGTTGTCGGTGCGGAATCGGTGAACGCGGGGGGCCGCCGCTGCGTCAGCCGGGTTGTTGCGCAAAGTGGAGGGCCGACGCGGGCACGAAGACCTTTTCGCCAATCTCGCTGCACTTGGCCGTCACGCCTGGCCAAGCTTCGTAGTCATAGACGCCGCCACCGTCGGTCGGGTTGACGGCGACATACGCCCTTTCCTCCAGAGCCGCTGCGGGGCAGGTGAGTTCCACCCTTAGGGCTCGCGAAATAAGGTTGCCAAGTCGGCTTCGAGGCGCCCGTCCGGCAAGGCGCGACGCCGCGCGAATACTCCATGTATTTGAAGGCGGCGCAACGCAGCTGGGCGGGATGGTTCGGAGTCGAGTTGGTAACCTTATTTTGCGGCGGCTCCTTAGGCATGGTTCTTGTCATAGAACTCGCCCGGCCAGCCGCGATGGCACTTCATCGCGGCTGGCCAGGTCGCGATGGAAGCCGTTCCGGAAGAGCGGCAGAGTGCCGAGCACGTCGGTGATGGTCTCGTGATCGTGCGACGACATCTGGCAAAGGTTGTGGACCAGGATGCCGTGCTCATTGGCGTTGTAGCCGAAGGTGTAGAGGTGGATCTGCTGCGAGGAGCCGTCGGCGTCGGGCCTGAGCAACCAATGCCGACGCGTGACGCGCCGGGCCAGCACATACGTCTTGCCGGGCAGGACTTGGCGGGCTCGAGTCATGCCCGAGGGCTCGAGCAAGCGCCGTACCGGGGAAGCCTCCCCCGGGAGCGCCGTGTGAAACAGCTGACATCCAAGCTTCGGACGCTGCCGCGAATGACGAAGGCCTCAGAGAGTAGTCGCTTTTAGAACCCCCGAAAGTTTACAGGATGGAATGAATGGATCTGCGAAGTACGACTGTGTCGTCGCTTCTGGGGCTGACGTTGAGGGCCCTGGAAATTTCGGCCACCGGACAGGCCTTGTGTCCGCAGTTCCGCGGCGCGTGCGGGCGTGCTCTTGGTTGTGGCGGCCTTGCGCCCTTTGTTGGCGCCACTGTAGACACCATGGCGCTTGGCCAACAAAATGCCAGCGCCCTGACGCTCCCTGCCATGCTCGAGTTCGATACTCAGCAATCCCGAACACGACGCTGGCGACCATGCGGCCGACCGCTCCTCACAGGTCGATGCGCTGTGTGACCGACACGACGCGGACACCGCGCTCGCAGCAGTCGGCCAGGACGCCGATGTCCCCCGCCTGTTTTCGAGACCGCCGGTCGAGTTGCCAGACGATCGCGGTGTCCACCTCTCCCCGGAACACAGCCTCCTTCAGAGCGGCGAAGGCGGGGCCACCTTGAACCCGTTTCCCCGCAGCCATCGCCAGATTTCAGCCGCCCCGGGGCCAGCTACGAGACTTTTTATTGCACAATTTCGCACCGATCTGGGCGCTCCCCTATCGTTCGCGGGGCAACGGGGTGAAGCGAAAACGGTGGTTTTTGGACGACCACGGGGACGAGACACGAGACACGAGACACGTGGCGCTTGATGGGGGCTGCCGATCGAAGCCTCTCAGCCCCCAACAACTCTTGTATGGTTTATCCCGCCGATCACCCGTACCATGGTCGCCAGAGGCCGATGCGCTATCGAGTCCTTTTACTTGTCTTGCTCGCGGTCTTCGCCGACTCGGCACTCGCCCAGCCGGCGAGCACCAATGGACCCACCAGTGGCCCCCGGGGTATCGATCCGGTGGCCAACAAGCCAAGTCCGGCCATCGATTCGTTCCTGACGTTGTCGGGCACGCGCACCGGGGGCGCCGGCAGCTATCAGCTGGACCTGTGGCTCGACTACAACATGGGCCTGCTGGCCTTTCAGTTGGGGGACGAGAAGCTCGGCGATCTGATCCAGCATCGCATCGACCTGCACCTACAGGGTGCCGTGGCCGTCACCGACTGGCTCGAATTGGCCGCAGGCCTGCCCCTGACGGCCTACCAGGTCGACGGCTTCGACGAGCTGGAAGCGCAGACCGGCTTCGTCGACACCCCACCCTCGAGCACTGCCCTGGGCGACCTGCGGCTGATGGGCCGGGCAGCGATTCTGCGCGACGGACCGGCGCCGCTAGGCCTGGCCTTTATCCTCGAAGCCCGCGGGCTGACCGGCGATGCCGAGAGCTTCGTCGGTGAAAATGGACTGCTGCTCTTCCCGCGGCTGGCGCTCGAAAAGAGCCTCGGCGATGCCCTGCGACTCACGCTCGAAGCCGGCTATCGCTACCGCACCAAGGCCGGCCGCTACCTGAACCTCTACACAGGGGATGAGTTCGCGACCGGCCTCGGCGCCTCCTACAAGCTTCCCACCGGACCCTCCCTGAAGAGCGCGCTGATCGGCGAGCTGCAGGTTTCCACCCAGGCCCGGGCGCCCTTCACCTTCGAGGCCTCCGACGCGCTCAAGACGCCGATGGAAGCGCTGGTTGGTTGGCGCGCACAGTTCGGGCGCAACTGGCACTTCACCATCGGCGCCGGCCGCGGCATCGCCGTCACCCCGGGTTACGGGCGCGAGGCGCTGCGCGTCCTGGCGTCGATTCGCTACGCCGAGGTCAAGGAACCCGGGCAGGGGGATAAGGGCGGCAATGACAGCGAGGACAACGACAGCGACGGCGTGCTGAACATCGACGACCGCTGCCCCGACGAAGCCGGCGCCGCCGAACTCGATGGCTGCCCCGACCGCGACGTGGACGGCATTCCCGACGTCGACGACGAGTGCCCCGACGAACCGGGTGTGCCCAAGTCCAACGGCTGTCCCCCCAGCGAGCCCCTGGTCGTCTACCGCGAGGGCGAGCTGATGGTCTTCGGCGCCATCACCTTCGACAGCGGCCAGGACACCATTCTGGAAGAGTCCTTCCCGGTGCTCGACATGGCGGCCCAGGTCCTCAAGGACCATCCCGAGATCACCAAGGTGCGGGTCGACGGCCACACCGACAGCATCGGCGGCGACCGCGACAACCTGCAGCTCAGCGACCGCCGCGCCGCCGCGGTCAAGCGATACCTGAACGAAAAGGGCATCGCCGCCGAACGCCTGGAGTCCCAGGGCTTCGGCGAAACCGAGCCGGTCGACAGCAATGCCACCGCCCTGGGCCGGGCGAAAAACCGCCGCGTGGCCTTCACGATGCTCGAAACCAGCGACACCGCTGCCGCGGGCGGGGAAGAGGCGGCTCCGGCGCCTGAACAGGGTGCTCAGGCACCGGCGCCCGCGCCCGCGCCCGCGCCGAATGAGAAGAAGCCGGCCAAGCAGAAGCCCCGCAAGAAGTAGGGAGCGGCGACACTCGCCCCCCAGGGTCCAAAGCCCAGCCTCCCGATCGACAGCCTGCCCAGCCGAGGACCCACCGCGAAAATCGCAGCGCGCAGGTGGGCCCCCCTCCCTGCCTCGACTCAAATCCAGCCCTGATGCCGGCAACGCGCCACAGGGCTCGCAGCCTCACCGGATTACCGGGGGTCGCACCGGGACCGCCTCGGACGCTTCTGCGCCGAGAGCCTCAACCCGAACAGACGTAGCGAAGCTCGAGCTCGTCGTCGTTGCGCAGCCGGCAGCCGCCCTGCATCGTCAGGCGCGCCGGGTGTTCGTCGCTGCCGGCCTCGAAGCGAAAGCCGTCGTCGCCCTCGCGGCACTGGAGGGGCTCTTCACCCTCGCGGCGGATCACCAGCTGGATCAACGAGCCGTCGTGGGGATTGTCCGCCAGCTCGATGACCTGGGGGGCGGCCACCAGCTCGGCGATGCCCTCCAGGGCCGCGCCGTAGCTCTCGCTGCAGATGGAGTCGATGAAGCCACGGTCACCCATCAGCGCCACCGCCTCTTTGTAGCGCTTGCCGACACCGATGGATTCTTCCCCCGCCGAAGCCGCCTGGCAGCGCTCCGGTTCGCCCGCGGAGTCGACCGGTCCGATGACCGCCAGTGAAACGTCCCGCTTGCGACCCGTCCCGTCGTCGAGGTTTTTCAAAAAGTCGACGTAGTCGGCCACCGGGGTGAGCGCATCGCGGCCCTCGGGGGTTTCGCAGGCGTTGGTCTGACACACACGGACGGTGCCGTCGGCGTCCTGGCCGGGCTCGAGCAGGCAGTAATGCCCCTCGCC
Organism: Myxococcales bacterium; assembly: GCA_029880325.1. Lineage (GTDB taxonomy): Bacteria > Myxococcota_A > Polyangia > Polyangiales > JAFGIB01 > JAOUOP01. The sequence goes on from JAOUOP010000001.1 coordinate 217,684, forward strand.
ACTGCAGTCGGAGTCGTCACTGCACGCCTCGGTGCCACAGGGGGGCGAGAGCGTGACGGCCTCGGCGTCCTCGGTCGAGCAGTCATCCTCGTCGGAGACGATCACGACCAGGAGCCGCGACCCGCGCCGCAAAAAACCGTCGTTGCCGGCCGGGTCACTGTCGAGGGCCGTGCTGATCAAGGGCTCGGAGAGCGCCCGCTTCATGGCCTCGAGTCCCATCTCCTGACCGAGACCCCGGACGCCCTGTCCGACCAGCAGCTCGAATTGCTCCACCAGGTCCGAGTCACTGGAGGCGAGGATCTTGCGCTCGCTCGAACCCAGCGCCACGCCGGTTTCGTCCTTGCCCAGCTGCAGTCGCCCCTGCTCACCTTCGGCCTCCTGGAGCGCGAGTTCCCCGCCGCCGCAGCCCATCTGGAGGTACATGGTCACCCCCGTGGTCACGACCCCCACCTGGAAGTCGTTTTCCACCGGTCCGCTGGCGAGCAGGTCCACGAAGTTGCGTAGCTGCTCGGCGACCTTCGCCTGTTCCTCCGCCATGGAGCCGGAGTTGTCGATCACGAAGAGGATGTCGGTGGAAACCGAGGGGGGAAGCGCGACCTTGGTGTCGCAATCGGAGACGACGCCGGCCGGCGGCGAGCCGGCGCATCCCAGCGCCATGCCGACAAGTGAAATAAGCGCACCGCTGCGACGAAAGTCCATCGTCAATTCAGCGTACGTTTGCGCTGCTCGTTACGTCAAGGAGAGCCGCCCTGCCATCGCACGCATTGCGATCTTTCATTCAACTCGCAGGCGAAAGACGGGGTGGCGCGCCGCCACCGCTTCAAACTCGCCGATGTCGGCGTCCGCCTGTAGGCCAAAGTAGGTAGAGACCTCCGCCCGGTAGGCTCGCAGATAGACCTGCAAGATGGGGGCCCGTTCGTTCAGCGGTAGCGGTTCGACGCGGTAGCGCGTGATCCGCTTGCCACGGCGCAGCGAGATTTCTGGCGTGACCTCCACGTTGCGAACCCACTGGGTTCGGCCGCGAGGCGCAACCAGGTAGTGCTCGCCCTCGTGCACCAGAAGGTTTACGGGGGTGCGGTAGAGCTTGCCCGACCTGCGACCGCGTACCTCGAGCACGCGGTTGTGGGCGAAGCCTCCGCCCAGCGCGATCAGGCCACCAAAGGCGCGGTTGAGCACGCGCTCGAGCTTGTTGGGGGGGCGGAAGTGGGGCCTCGAATCGGTCAGGGTCAGGGTCCGGGTCGTCATCGTCGCTTCCTTTCTTTCGTTCTCTCGCAATCGCCAGGGGCCCGTTTCAGGCCCTGCACTGAATCTAGAGAGACGAATACGAATGCGCTATGACCACGAATGGATATCTGATAAACATTTTCGTATGCCACAAGCGGCGCAACCGGCCTGGGAGCACCTTCAGACGTTTGTTGCCGTGGCGCGCACGGGCTCGCTCACGGCGGCCGCCGAGCAGCTGGGCATCAGCCAGCCCACGGCAGGTCGCCACATGCGGGCGTTGGAGGAGGCGCTGGGCGTCGCGCTTTTCGTGCGCCACTCGCGCGGCCTGGAGCTCACCGAGGCCGGCGCGGCCCTGGCCACCGACGGCGCCGAGATCGAAAGCCGCATGCACGCGGCCTTCCGGCGTGGTGCCGGGCAGCCGGCCGACCTATCCGCCACCGTGCGCATCAGCGCCGCCGAACCCATCGGCGTGCACGCCATCGCGCCGACCCTGGCGAAGCTGCGCGACGAGCTGCCGGAGGTAACGCTCGAACTCGCCATCGACAACAGCCCGGCCAATCTCTCCCGGCGCGACGCCGACCTGGCCATCCGCATGTTTCGCCCCAGCCAGCTCGACCTCGTGGCCACCCGCGTCGGCGAGGTCGAACTCGGCCTCTTCGCCAGCCAGGACTACCTGAAGCGCCACGGGGCTCCCGGCGGCGTCGATGCCCTCATCGAGGGCGGCGGCGGCCACACCTTCATCGGCATGGACCGCGATCCCGCCTGGCATCGCTTCATCGCCGAACTCGGCATCGCGGCCGAGCGCTTCGCCTACCGCAGCGACAACATCCTGGCCCAGATGCAGGCCGTGCGCGATGGCATCGGCATCGGCGTCATGCACGCGCCGCTGGCGGCCCGCTCAAAAGACCTGCGTTGGGTTCTGCCCGAGCTGCCCATCCCGCCGCTCGAGATCTGGCTGGTGATGCACCGTGAGTTGAGGGGGCACGCGGCGGTGAGTGCGGTGCGCGAGCGCCTGCTCGATGCCCTCAAGCGTTACGTGGCCACGCCGGGGCCCAAAGCCTATTGCTGAACCATTCGACTCGAAGTTAGAAGTTTCGCAAGGGCTGTGCCGCCGAGCTGAAGCCAGAGCTGCTGAAAGTCGTCGGGGGGCAAAGCCTCGAGCAACAGGGGCCGGCCCTGGCCGAGGTCGAGCGAGAGGCGCGTGCAGTGCAGCATCGCACGGCGCGCCATCAGCACGCGGCCGTCTTCGAGCACCATGCGTTGGGGACCGCCGTAATGCCGATCGCCGAGCAGCGGCACGCCGGCATCGGCGCAGTGTACGCGCAGCTGGTGGGTGCGACCGGTCTCGGGCTCCAGCTGGAGCAAGGCCGCGGGCCCGGCACGGTCGAGCACGCGATAGCGCGTCGCGGCGTCTCGCACGCGCTCGTGATCGGGGCGCTCGTCGCGCACCACGCGACGGCGACGGCGGTCGGCCGGATCGATGCCGATGGCCGCCTCGAAGCGCCCAACTTCGAGTGAAGGCTCGCCCAGCGAAAGCCCCAGGTAGAGGCGCCCGTAGCGGCCATCGCGGCGCGCGGAAAGCAGCCGCTCGTTGCCCTTGCGCGTGCGCGCGAAGGTCACAAGACCGCTGACCTCGGCGTCGAGACGGGAGCTGGGGTGTAGCTGGGGGGCCTCGGGGTCGAGCTCGCGGGCCAGCTGCACCAGACACACGCCGCCAGCGGGCGCCGTGGTGGGCAGGCCGCTGGGCTTGTGCAAGACCAGCAGGTCGCGATCGCGATGCACGAGCGTCACGCGCTCGCGCCAGGACTCAACCACGGGACAGGACCTGCACCACGCCGCTGTCGCCATCGACGCGCAGCCGATCGCCGCTTTCGATGCGCCTGGTGGCACCGCTGACGTTCACGACCGCAGGCAGGCCGTACTCGCGGGCCACCACGCAGGCATGGGACAGGGGGCCGCCGCGCTCGGTGACCAGCGCTCCGGCCAGGACGAAGAGCGGCGCCCAGCCGACGTCCGCGCTCGGAACCACCAGCACCTCACCGGGTTCGAGCTTGGCCAGCTCGCCCACCGAACGCAGCACGCGCGCCTTTGCCTCCACCGCGCCCGGACCGGCCGCATGACCGCGCAGGGTCTCGTCCGCGTGATCCAGGGGCTCGCTCGACAGCGGCGGCGGATAACCCACGAAGGTATCGGGCGGATCGGGCAGACTGCGCTCGCGCTCGTACTGCCTACGCCGCAGGGCCACGCGCGAAAGCACGGCCGTGCGCTCCGAACGCAGCACGCCATGCAACTCGGGCAAGTTCAAAAAGAAGGCCGCGTCGGGCCCCACTTCGGGTTCGCGCACGCGAAGGCGTCGGGACACATCCAGAGCGATGATGCGAAAGAAACCGAGGATGCGCACCACATGGGAACGCAGGCGCTCGCGCGTGCGCAGCGAGCGCCGCACCAGCGACAGCAGCGTCGAAAGCGCAGGGCGCAGCGGCGCCGGGTAGCTGGACAGGGCCTGGTCAGCCCCCTTGCGCAGCTCCAAGAGGCGCTGCTCGAGGCGCCGGGCGGGCTCGCTGCCCGCGTGTTTGACGTGCAAGCGCAGGGCGTCGATGAGCAGGCCGGGGTCTTCGCGCCAGCGCGGCTCGCTCAGCTCCGCCTCGCGGACCCCGCGGTGCCCGTGGCGCGAGAGGAAGGTGGCAAAAGCGTCGCGGGCGGCGCAGGCGCCCAGGCCCTCGATGGCCGTGAGAGCCTGCCGCCCCGAAAGCGCGCCCGCCTCGCTGCCCAGCAGCAGCTCGCGGGCGGCGACGTCGCGCGCGAAGGCCTCGGCCACACTCAGAAGCTCGCGGCCCGGCAGCGCCGCCTCCACCTCCTCGATCGCCGACAGCAACGTCTGCAGCTCCCCGTCGGCGCGGGCTCCGGACAAAAGCCGCAGCGCCGCCCGCAGCGGCAGAAGTGCCGCCAATAGGCCGCCATAGTTGGTCAGCAGGATCGCGCCAGCCTCGTCGAGCAAGCGGCGCACGTCCGATAGCGTCTGATCGAGCGCGGCCGCCGGCAGGATGCGCAGGTCCAGGGCTTCGATGCGCGCCCGCTCCTCGCCGAAGCGCGTCTCGAAGGCCTGCAGGCGACTGGCGAGGCCCAGATTGGAACTGGCGAAGCGCGCGGCGATGGCGGGCAGGCGCAACAGATAGCCGGCCGAACCGCGGCGGGGCAGCGCGAGTTCCAGGCGTTCGACCTCGGCGCCCCCGCCCAGCGGCAGCACGCTCGTGGGCCGTACGCCCGGCACCTGCGAACCGATCTCCACCAGCTCGCTGAGATTCAAATAGATACGACCGCGGAAGCTGCCCACCAGGCGCGCCTCGCGCGGCACCTTGCAGCCCAGGGCCGCGAAGGCCTGGCGGAAGCCCAGCTCGCTGAAGTCCGACAGCACCGACCAGGTCAGCGGCGTGGCCACCCCGGGCAGGGCCTCGCCCACGTTGACGTTGGACCAGACGATGGAGCGCCCGTCGCGGGCGTGGGCTGTGGGACGGCGCGACGGGCGCGCGGCGTTGGTGGCGCCGAAACCCAGGCCCAGCGGCCGCGCCTGCAGGATGAAGAGCTCATCATCGACGAAGGCGAACTCCACGTCGCGGGCGTCGCCGAAGTACTGCTCGATGCGGCGGCCCACCTCGATCAGACGTCCCAGGGCGTACTCGTCGAGGGCTTCCTTGCGTGCGAGTTCGGTGGGCACCGACTCGCTGCGCAGGCCGCCCTCGGGACCGAGCACGAGGCGGCGGGCCTTGTCGCCGAGCACGCGGTCACTGATCCAACCGCTGACCTTGTCGACACAATAACTGTCGGGGGTCACGCTGCCATCGGTGACCGCCGTACCCAGACCGTAGCTGGCGCTGATCAGCATCTGGGCCGGATCGCCGCTGAGGGGATTGACCGTCATCAGCACGCCAGCGCTGTCGGCCGGCACCATCGCCTGGATCACCAGCCCCATGGCGCCCACGCGCTCGGCTCCCAGCGCCTGCAGATAGGAAGCGACCCGGGGATGAAAAACGCTAGCCCAGCAGTGGCGCACGGCGTCGAAGAGCTGGGCCTCGTCGCGCACATCGAGCACGCTATGGTGCAGACCCGCGGCTGAAACCGCATCCTGGTCTTCGGCGGTCGACGACGAGCGCACGGCCACCTCGTCTGCATCGGAGGCCCGCAGCGCGGCGAAGGCCTTGGACAGGGCCTGCTGCAGCTCGGCGTCTAGGGTGGCGGCGAGCACGCGTTTCTGGGCCTGGGCCAGGGCCTGCTCGTCGACGGGGCGTGCCGACAGAAGCTGCGCCGGCTGCAGATGTGACGGCAACACGCGCTCGAAGGTCTCGAGTGCGGCGCGGCTGGAGACCACATGGGCGGCAGGCACGGGAAAGCCCCCCTGCACCAGGGCCGCCAGCCCCACGGCCTTGCCCCCGAACTCCCGGGCACTGCGCGGCAGCAGACTGTCGAGCGATCGTACTAGCAACGGTGTCGACATCGGCTCCTCGCTGGCACGGACGCGGCGGGCATGGGTGAAGCGCAAGCGTAGCGCCTCCTTGCCAGGCGGGGCCACAACGCAGCCGCCTGCGGTCGCGATTGGGAGCGTCCCGGGGCGCGGCCTTTGAGCACGGCGGCGATTTCGCCCAAAACCGCACCGCGGCTGGTGAGTTGCCGTCGCGAAATGGCTGTTGTCGAATTTGCGGGCCAGCCCCCGGAGCCGAGCGAAGCGGCGCGACCCGCGGAAAGGGGGAAAAGGGCGCGTGCCCTTTCCGGGATGGACACTAGTGAAATCGCTGCCGATCCGGGGTAGAGATCGCCGCGCCAAGCCCCGGCGCGATTCCAACACGGACTCGGCCGGGATGAGCGACAGGACACGAAAGATGCCAGGTTCGGAACGGGTAGTAGACGACGACCACTTTCACGATCAGTGCGGCATTTTCGGTGTGTATGGCTCGAGCGAGGCGGCCAACCTCACCTACCTCGGCCTACATGCATTGCAGCATCGCGGACAGGAGAGTGCCGGCATCGCCACCACCGACGGCGACCGGCTGCTGCTGCACCGCGAGTTGGGGCTGGTGCGGGACGTCTTCTCCGAGGCAATCCTGGAGCGGCTGCCGGGCAACAAGTCCATCGGCCACGTGCGCTATTCCACCGAGGGCGAGACCCACGTCAAAAACGCGCAGCCGCTGGCGGTGGACTACGAGCTGGGCTCCATCGCCGTCGCCCACAACGGCAACCTCACCAACTACGAAGAGCTGCGCACGCGATTGGAGGCCGACGGCTCGATCTTCCAGTCCACCAACGACAGCGAAGTGCTGGTCCACCTGATCGCCCACTCCCGCCAGCCCACCGCCGTCGACCGCATCGCCGACGCCCTGCGCCAGGTGCGCGGGGCCTTCTCGCTGGTCTTCCTGACGCCCGAGCAGCTAATCGCCGTGCGCGATCCCCACGGCTTCCGCCCACTATCCATCGGCCGCACCAAAGGCGGCTACGTGCTTTCGTCCGAGCCACCGGCCTTCGACCTGATCGGCGCCGAATACATGCGCGACGTGGAAGCGGGCGAAATGGTGGTGATCAACGAATCGGGGCTGGAGAGCTTCTACCCCTTCGGCGAAGCCGAGCGACGCATGTGCATCTTCGAGTTCATCTACTTCGCGCGACCGGATGCATCGCTGGGCGGCATCAGCGTCTACGAAGCGCGCAAGCGGCTGGGCCGGGCGCTGGCCGACGAGGCCCCGGCCGAGGCCGATGTGGTCGTGCCCGTGCCCGACAGTGGCGTACCGGCAGCCCTGGGCTATGCGCAACGCGCGGGGCTGCCCTTTGAAGTGGGACTCATCCGCAGCCACTACGTGGGGCGTACCTTCATCGAGCCGCAGAGCTCGATCCGCCACTTCGGCGTGCGCCTGAAGCTCAATCCTGTGCGCGAAGCCCTCAGCGGCAAACGCGTGGTGGTAGTCGACGACTCGGTCGTGCGCGGCACCACCAGCCGCAAGATCGTCAAAATGCTGCGCGACGCTGGCGCGCGCGAAGTGCACATGCGCATCAGCGCCCCGCCCACGCGCTGGCCCTGCTTCTACGGCATCGACACACCCTCGCGCAGTGAGCTGATCGCCAGCAACCACAGCGAAGAAGAGATCGCCAAGTACATCACCTGCGACAGCATCGGTTACCTATCGATCGAAGGCACCCACACGGCGATCTCGGGCGAAGGCTACTGCGACGCCTGCTTCAGCGGCGACTATCCCGTGCCCTTCACGAGCCGGACCCACCACCGGCGGCAGCTGGCGTTGATCGGGATGTGAGGAGCATGAGCGGAAGCACCCAGGGCCTGCTCAAATAGCTCCAGCTCCACCGACGGTGCGTCATCCCGCCCCGCGTCCGTCACATAGGGTCGGCGCAGCCGTCGCGCACCCCGAGCGCCCTACGCCGTCTCGATGGGGGTGTCGTCGCGGCCGCCCCACTCCGTCCAGCTGCCGTCGTAAACGACCGCGGCGTCCTGTCCCAGTTCGTACAGCGCCAGCGCGATGATGCAGGCGGTGACGCCACTGCCGCAGCTACACACGCTCCTGGCGCTGGCATCGACGTTGGCAGCCTCCAGCACGCGGCCCAGCTCGGACTTGTCGCGCAGCTTTCCCTCCGCCGTCAGTAGCTCGGTGATGGGCAGGTTGCGCGCGCCCGGCATGCGACCGGGGCGCACACCGGGCCGGGGCTCGGGCACGCGCATGTGGAACCGAGCGGCGGGGCGCGCGTCGAGAACCTGGATACTGCCCGCGTCGACCCACGCTCGCATCTGCGCCAGGTCCGCCACGAGCTGGGGCCGATAGCTCGCGCTGAATATACGCGCGTCGACTGTGACGCGGTCAGCGCTGAGAGGCAGCCCGGCCCCGCGCCACGCGGGCAGCCCTCCGTCCAGCACGCGGACGCGGTCGTGGCCGAAGACCCTGAACATCCACCACACCCGTGCGGCGCTGAACAGGCCGAGGGTGTCGTAGACCACGACCTCTCGACCGCCATCGATGCCCAGGGCGGAGGCGGCGGCGGCGAAGGCCTCGGGCGTCGGCAGCATATGCGGCAGCTCGGTATTCGAGTCCGCGATGGCGTCGATATCGAAGCGCTGGGCACCGGCGATATGCGCCACGGCGAACTCGCGCTCGGCATCGCGGCCGCTGCTGGGCAAGTGCCAGGAGCCATCGAGCACGCGTATGGACTCGGGACGCTCGCGCAGGGCGTCGGCCAGGTACTGCACGGACACGATGCCAGGATTGGACTCGGTCATGGGGGGAGTGTAGGCGATATGGGCTTCGCGCGTCGCGCCACCGGGCCGCCGCGGGAAAACGTCCGGCGCCGCGGGGAAACGTCCAGTAAGCTAGTTCGACGGCGTCTCCCGTCAGCTCCCAGCCCCCGCGCGCCGGAGCAACTCCTCGGCAGCAGCCACCCGGATGCCGCTGCTGCGCGTGATCAGGTCGTGAAAATACCCCACCGTGGGCAGGTATCTGGAAAGCGCCCGCCTGCGCTGCCGGGGGCGCGCAAATTGCGGCAACGCGGCCCTGGCTTCGTCGGAGAGCGGCTCTGCCGGCATGGCCAGCAGAAAACGCAGCAGGTTCGTGGCGCCCACCAGCGCTTCGAAGACGCCCAGGTCCTGGAGCTGCGCGCCGTGGCAACGCTCATATTCCGCCACCAGCATCGACGCCAGCGCCGCGCCACCGTGGGCGCCGAGGATGGCGCAGGCCATGGCGACGTCGAAGCGGGGATCGCCGACGTGTACGACGCTCCAGTCCAGTAGATGCAGTCGATCGTCGCCATCGACGATCACGTTGTTGGGATGGACGTCGTAGTGCACGATCGCCGGCCCCATCGCGTCTGCTGCCTCGATCCGCTTCTGCGCCCAGTCGACGACCGCAATCAGCTCGGTCTGTCCGAATCGCTCGAAGCCCTCGCGCATGGTCTGGAGCCGCGCCAGCAGCAGCGCCTTGGGATACTTCGATACCAGCGGCGGATCCGGCGCGTCGGCAAGGGGCTCGAAAGGCAGCGCATGCAGCGCGGCCATGTGCCGCCCGAGCCGCCCCAACCACGGGGCCCGCTCGAGCTGGTCGCTACAGTCCCGCATGACATCGGTCAGCAGGCGGCCCTCGACGTAGCCCAGGACCAACCACGGCAGGCCCCGGGGTCCCGCCGGAACCAGCGAAATCGGTGTCGGCGCACCAAAGCCGTGCGCAACCACGTGCTGTAATGCAGAAAGCTCCAGCCGGGCACGCGCCAGCCCTCGCTGACAGCTGCGCAACACAAGCGAATCGCGCTGCCCGTCGGCAAACACCACGTCCGCACGGTAGACGTAGCTCTCGCCACCGCCAGTCAGGGCCGAGATCGACTCCACCTCAGCGACCTTCCCCTCCGCCAATGCGCGATGACAAAGGTCCGCCAGCTCCTCTTGCTCCACTGCCTGATGGTTCATGATGCGTTCTCCAGCGTTGTGCCTCATGCCCCGCAGCGTATTGCGAACGCGGAACCATCGGCAGTACAACGAGCGGTAGTCGAGCGGTCATTTCGGCGCGTGTGGGCACCGTAACCACCGTTCGAGAGAGGAAGCGGGTGGCCAAGCCAGATGGACGGCTCTTGCGCGAGCTTCGCCGGCGCCGCGGGCTGACGATCACCGCACTGGCCGCACGCGCGGGGGTGGCGGAGAAGACCGTGCGCCTGCTCGAGCACGATGCGACACCGACGCCTCATCCCGACACCATCGCCGCGGTCGCCGGAGCCCTGAATGTCGAGCCCGAGGTGTTGTTTGCGACGCCGGTCGTGCCTGCACCTGGGCCGGTGTCGCGACCGATCTGGAATGTGGAGGCCCTCCCCGCCGGCACGGTGGAGCGGACGGGCGAGCTGACAGCCGCCCGCGCGGCGCTGCTGCGACAGAAGCCGCCGCCGGTCGTGCTGGTCGCCGCGGGCGGCTACGGCAAGAGCACGCTGGCGCAGGCGCTATGCCATGACCCCGAGGTCCGCGACCGCTTCACCGACGGTTGCGCCTGGGTCACCCTCGGCCAGCGCGGCAATACGCTCGGAGCACTTACCAAGCTCTACGCCCTGCTCCGCGGTGAGCGCCCCACGTTCGTCGACGTCGAAGACGCCGCCTGCGCGGTAGAAACGGCGCTGCGTGGGCGCTCTTTGCTGCTGGTGCTCGACGACGTCTGGAATCCGGCGCACCTACGCCCCTTCTCGAGAGGCGGGCCCGCGTGCATCGTCACGACCCGGGACCGCGACGTCGCCCCCGTAGGCGCGCTGACCATCGAGCTGTGCGCGATGGATGAAACCGAAGCTGCGCGCGTGCTGCACGCGCAGGACCCGCCAAGCCGCGAGGATGCCGAACTGCTGCGGCAAGTCGCCCGACGCACCGGCGGGTTCCCACTGCTGCTGGGACTGGCCGGCGCGAACTTGCAGCAACGGCTGGACGGACGCGGCGACACCCTGCGGCAGGGGCTGTTGCATCTGGATGCCGTGCTCGACCGCTACGGCGTGGAGGGCTTCGACCATCAGCGCCCGGCGGAGCGCTCGCAAGCCGTCTCGGCCACGCTCGAGGCAAGCCTCTCAGCGCTCTCGACGACAGATCGGGAACGCTTCGCGGAGCTTTCGGTGTTCGCCGAGGATGCGCCCGTGCCCCTCGACGTCCTGTCGCGGCTGTGGCAGCTCACCTCTGCACTCACCGCGCTCGATTCCGAGCTGCTGTTGTCGCGCCTGCGCACGCTGTGCCTGCTGCGCGAGAAGGCCGGTGACCACGCGCAGCTGCATGATGTGATCCGACAGCAGCTGCGGACGCGGCTGGGACAACGACGAACCGAGGTCGCGCTGCAGGCAGCGCAGGTTCTGCAAGAGCGCTGGCGCGAGGGTGATGCCTTTGCGCTCGATCAGTTGCCATATCAGCTGGCGGAAGCAGGACAGTCCAACCTGGCCAGCGCGCTGCTCTTGGACTTCGAGTGGCTCAGCGCGAAGGCCGGCACGCGAGGCTGGGCGCCTTTGCTCTCCGACTTCGATCTCGCGCCGGCGGAGCCCGAGCTGCAGAGCCTGGCACAGGCCCTGATGCTCACGGCGCCCTACGCCGGAAGCGATCGCAAGGCCCTGGCCCAACAGCTGTGGGGGCGACTGTCCCCAAGCGACGGCGCGCGCATCGAAGCTCTGCTCCAGACGGCGCTCACCGCAGGCGCTGCGCCCGCAGCAGACGCGTTCGAAACCGGCGTCGGCGCGAGACCTCGCTGGTTACGGCCACGCACGCCGAGCCTGTCTCGACCTGGAGGGGCACTGCTTCGCGTGTTGCGGACACAGGACTCGGGGTCCCTCGCCATAGATGCGGACCGCGACGGGCACGTGGTGATGACCGGCGGTGGCGACGGTGTCGTCCGCCTGTGGGATGCGAGCCGCGGCGAGCAACTGGCTGCCTTCCGCGCCCACGACCATGACATCCGCTGTCTGTCGCTGTCAGCGGATGGCCGGCGCGTGGCCACGGCCGCGGCGGACGGGTCGCCGCCGCGCCTATGGGACGTCGCAAAGGGCAAGCTTCTGCGCGAGTTCGAGGCCGGCTGGTCCTGGCAACGCTGCCGCATCGATCGGGATGGGGCGCGCCTGTTCACGGGAGCCGGCCAGGTCGCCATCTGGGTCACTTCGAGCCAACTGCCTCCGGACCTGCTGCCACGCCTCGGAGGGGCGATGGCCGCGCTCGTACTCTCACACGACGATCGTCGGATCGCGACCACCACATATGACTCTGAGTCGATCCAGCTGTGGGATGTGCACCGCGGCGAGCTGGCAGAGCTGCTGCTGGGTCACGAAGGGAGCGTCTCCGATGTGGCCTTCGACCGCGCGGACGGACGCCTGGCCTCGGTGTCGGTGGACGGGACACTGCGGCTGTGGCCTCTGCAGTCGGACGCGCCACCTGCGGTGCTGCGCCACCCTCGCGGGGTCGAGCTGGAAGCGGTGAGCTGGGCTGCAAACGACACCCTGGTGGCGAGCGGCGATGCCGGCGGGCGGCTGTGGCTATGGCAGGTTGAAGATGGGCGGTTGCTGGGGTGCTTGCGAGCACACGACGGCCCGGTGTCACAGCTTTTGCCGGTCGGCGACGGCAACCGCCTGGCGTCGTTGGCGACCGGTGAGCACGCGCGCGTCTGGGACCTGCAGCGCTTCGGCGCACAGCCCTCGCCCCGGAGCGCCGTGCGCGCCATCGCCAGCGCGGGGCCGGGACGCATCGCGGTGGGACGCGCCGACGGGGCAGTCGAGCTGTGGGATGTGTCAGAGGCACAGCGCCTGCGCAGCTTCGATGTCGAGGAGGGGGTGAACGCGCTCGAGTGGGTGGCCGACCAAAATCAGCTGGTCGCTGCGACCGAGACGGGCGCGTTGCTAGCATTCGACCTGGAGGCGGCTGCGGGCGCACCACCGCGTCGACTCGTGGGCCACGCCGGAGCTGCGCTGTGCCTGGCGAACGGCGGCGACGGCTCGCTACTCAGCGGCGGCGCCGATCGAATCATTCGGCGGCATCGACTCGACGACGGCGCCCTGCTGTCGGAAACGGCGCCGCACGAGGGTGCGATCACCGCGCTCGCAGTGCTCTGGGGCGGTGTGGTCGCAGCCAACTCCGCCGGCGAGCTGGTCGCCCTGGATCGGCAGGGCAAGCGCAGGACGAGCCATCGAGTGCCCGGACGCTGGGTGCGCGCCATGGCGGCACGGGGCGAGGAAGTGCTTTTCGGGGGCGATGATTGTGTGCTTGGTTCGTGGCGGCCGTGGCGGGAGCCGGCGCCAGAAGCCCTGGCACACCTAAACTATCCATTGAACGCTCTCGAGCCCATGTGGGATGATGCGTGGATCGGTGTGGACGGACGCGGCGATGTCATCGTGTGGTGCGCCGGCGAAGGGCTGAGCACGGCTTTCACCGACGAGCGGGGACTGCATGCGGTCCGGGCGCTCACCGACGGCCGACTCGTGGTCGCTGGCGGCGAGACGGGCGAACTCCACTTCCTCGAGTGCTTGCCGGAGAGCTGAGCACGGCGAAACCGTTGGGCGCGATCGGGCATGGTCGAGCCAGCAACTGGAGCACTCCCACAAAAGGGAGCTACCCTTGCGGCGTCGTTCGCCATGCAGCTGAGGCCACCTCGCGCCCCGAGTCGATCACCGCCCCTCGCCCAAGGACGACTCGCGACCCGAGCCCATGCGACCCGAGCCCATGCCCGATGATGAACGCGCTCGCGAATCTGCTTTGGGATCCCTTCCTGTGCTTGCTCTACCTGGTGGTGGGGCTGCTCTTCGTGGCGGCTACACGTGGCATCGCGCTGCGTCAGGCGCTGGCGGTCTTCGGCCGGGTGTGGCGCTCGGAGGGGGGCGCACGGGCCGAGCCCACGCAGGGGCTGCCCCATCGCGAGGCCTTCCTGTCGGCGCTGGCTGCCAGCGTCGGGGTCGGCAACCTGGCGGGCGTGGCCACCGCCTTGCATCTCGGCGGCCCGGGGGCGCTCTTCTGGATGTGGATCTCGGCCCTGCTGGGAATGTCCTTTCGTCTGACCTCGGCCTTTCTCGCCGGCAACCATCGCAATGAGTGCTCGCGCCGGGCCCGGGCGACGCCGATGGCCTATCTGGAGACCGTTCTACCCGACGCCGGCCCCAGGTTGCCCCGGGCGGTGGCCCTGCTGCTCATCGGGCTCGGCCTCATCAACGCCAACCTGATCCAGGCCAACTCCATCGCCCACGCCCTGACCCATGACCTCGGGTTGAGCGCGCTCAGCGTGGCGCTCCCGCTGACGGCGCTGCTGGCGCTCGTCACCCTGGGCGGGCTCAACACCCTCGTCGTCATCGCCGCTCGCTTGGTCCCTTCGATGCTGGTCCTCTACCTCATCGTCGGGCTCTACAGCCTGTTTTCAGATCCCGCCGGAACCCTGCGCAGCTTGGAGTTGGTCTTTACCTATGCGTTTAGCCCCTACCCCTTCGCCAGCGGCGTCGGTGGCTTCGTGGTGATGCGCAGCCTGCAATACGGGGTCTCCCGCGGCATCTTCTCCCACGGCTCCGGCATCGGCATGGCCCCCTTCTTTCAGGCCTACAACGAGGATCATCCCGGTCGCGGAGCCTTCATGGCGGCCATGGTGCCCCTGGTCGACACCCTGCTGGTGTGCACGGTGACCGGCCTGGTGATCCTCAAGCACGGTTTCTGGCAGTTTTTGACCAGCGCGTACCTGACGGTTTCCGCCTTCGAAGCCGGCGCCGGCCTACCCGGCAGAGTGGTGGTGGTTTGCTGCCTTGTCCTCTTCGCCTTCACCACCATGATCAGCTGGGCCCACTTCGGCGAGCGCTGCGCCCAATACCTGGGCTTGCGGCGCCCGTTCGCGTTCCGCCTGCTCTTCTGCGGCGTCTGCTTCTGCGGGCCCTTCGTTCCGGTCGCCCTGGTGTGGTCGCTCGGCGACGTGCTGATCGGTCTGCTGCTGCTCTTGCACCTGCTGCCACTGAGCGTGGCACTGCTACGCCAGCGACCGCGTCTGCTCGCGGCGCTCGAGGAGCTGGCGGCCGAAGCCTGATCGGGCGGAAGTCCACGGGCACTGCCCTCAAGGCATGCCGCTGGCCATCCACTTCAAGATCAGCTGCCTGCGGCTCTCAGACAGGTCGCGCGTGACCGGCATGTGAAAGGGGTCGGCGTAGGCGCGCTCGAGCACGTCGGCGATCTGCTCGGCGTTGACCTTCACCTGCTCGTGGCTGGTGAGGCCGAAGCGCGCCATGATCGGGTAGAGGCGCCCGTATTGGCCGAGGATCTCGCCGATCGAGTTGGCCCAGGTCGGCTCGCCCTGCACGACCGTGTTCTGAAACACAAGCACCGAAACCAGATCGTCAGCGCCCTGCTGATAGCCCGAGACCGGCGGCTCAAACACATAGCGCAGAAAGTAGATCTGCCCGTCGATGAACTCCCGCGGGTTGCCCGGGTCGGTCGCCTCGAGAGTGAAGCGCGCGATTCCCTTGTGCACCGGCACGCTCTGCTCGAAGCTCAGCGCAGTGGCAGGCGTGCCCATGGGCACCGCATCGAGCCCCGGTGTGCCGCCGGTGCCGATGGTGCTGTTGGTGTAGGTGTAGCTTTGCTCGGGCGTCAGCATCGTCAGCTTGACCCTGAGGCTGCCGTCGGGAGGCACCGCGCCGAACTTGCGCACGGGGATCTCGAGCGTGGCGCTGTTCCCGCTGAGGTGGGGGTCGCTCGGCGTGGTCCCGGGGTTCATGCGAAAGACGAATTGGTCTGCACGCATCCAAAGGCCCGCGTCGTTTTCCGCGAGCAGCGGCGTCGTGGACCCGCGCTCCGCGATGTACAACGCGGTATCCGCCGCCTTCTTCGCCGCGGCGGGCTGCAACTGGAGATCGACGATGCCTCCGGCCTCCAGAAACGCAGCGTAGTCGCCGTAGGGCAGCTGCGCCGTGCTCGCCTCGCTGCCGTCCGCGAAGTACACGCCGAGTTGACCGTAGTCCGTGATCGGTCCAGTGGCAGGGTTGTCGGTCTGAAGCGCGTTGCTCAGGTCGACGCTGAGCACATCGCCCGCAAGCTGGAATGGCGCGAAGTTGGTCTTGCCCGCCGCCGTAGGCGCCATCATGCGCTTGGCCGCAAAGAAGCGCGGTTCATCCGTAGCAGCGGGTCCGATCGTGCCGACCAGCTTGCCGTAGGTAAACGCGGTGCCCACCGGTGACTCAGAGCTTTCGATCTTGGTCGAACTACCGATCAACTCCCCCCACTGCGCGGCCGCGGCCTGACCCAACCAGCGCTGCAACAGAAAGTGCAGAAATTGCGTGGCGACGATCACACCTGGCGGCGTTGTCGCCGGAGCGCCCTGCTCGTACTTGCTGATCGTCTGTAGCTGCGTCCAGACGTCGTCGGGCAGCGGCGCGAGCGGACCGCCGCGAAGCTTCTGCAGGCTGGCCGAGGTCAGATCGTAGGAGCTGTCGCGGCCGTTGTAGGCGCGGACCTGGATGCGGACCGACAGAGCACTGCCGGCTCGGGCCGTCTCGGCCAGGCGCTCGAGCACGGGCGAGTTTCCAGCCTGGATCTGCGCATTGGTGAGCGTCGACTGATAGACGCCTGCGCCGGCCGCCGAGCCGTACTTGGCGCCGTCCGCCGCGGCCCAGATGTTGTTGAAGGCGATCGGCGCGAAGTTGCCGACCAGCTTGCCTCCACTTCCCCCAAGGCCCACCTGCAGCGTGAGCCCCCACCACTCGCTCACGTTCTGCTGCATCGGGTCGAGGTCGGCGATCTTCGGCGGCGACGAGGTGAACGCCGCAAAGACCTCCTGCCCCACGAGCGTGCTGTCGTTGCTCCCAATGGCCAACTGCGCGCTGGAGACGGCACACTGGTTGAGGTTGAATACGCCGTTGCCGTAGGCGTTCCACCAGGAGTCCAGATCCCACGGCTGGACACCGGGCGCGATCGCCTCCTTGTAGTTGAGCGGAGCGTTATTGACCGTACTCGGCGCAGCTTGGAAGCCACCGGTGAAGTGAATGCGGGGAAAGTCGAGGTAGCTCATGGCACGCTCCTTTCAGTTGGCGACGCAGCTTTGGGGCAGCTTGCCGTCCTTGCAGCCGCCGCTCTTGGGCGCGAGCTCTCGGAAGATGTGGCTGAGGCCCGCGGGCGGAAGGTTGGCAATCCCCTCGCTCGACACCATGTCATGACAGGTGAAGCAATTCGACGGATTGATAACTCCTGCCTGCCCGTTCTGTACGAAGGTCTCCATGACGGTATTGGCCGCCGACAGTGATCCGGCCTGGGCCTGGGTGATGGGCGGAACGGCGCCTCCGCGCGCCCAGAGATTTCCGACCAGCTCGTAGTTGGCCCAGACCTTATCGTAGCCGCTGCTCTGGACGATCGCAGAGGACGCGCTCGCATTGATCGCCTGCATCGCCTGGGTGTTGGCCGTCATCGCCTCGCGCACCGCCGGCTGGCAGATGCGTTGATTGGGGTCGGCGTTGCAATCGTTGCCATTGGGGTAGCTCCCGAGGTTCGAGTCGCCCCAGGGATGCTCGCGGCACACCATGGCGGGGGTCCCCGGCGCAAAGGTATTGGTACACTGGGGCGCCTTGCAGGCGTCGTACTGGGCCGTGTCGAAGAAGGTGTAGCCGCCGGGCAGCGGTGCCGCCGCGTCGAGTGCCGTGCAATCGGGCGCGTTGTTCTTGTGCTCGAAGGTCGCCCAGATGAACTCCGGGTGATTGGCGGTCTTGCTGACAACGTGCAGGCCAACCAGGCCGAGCGTGACGGTCTTGCACGACTTGGGATTCGCATCCGGTTGAATCTGCCCCGTCACGGTGTAGAAGGTGCCGAGCTGCTTTTCCGCATCGCTGAGCACCTTCCACGCGGTCTTGAGCTCAACGGAACCATTGGGGAAGGCGAGCTGTGGGTACTGCTTGATGAGATCGACCCCCGCCTTCTGATCGGCCAGCTGGGCCCCGCAGCCGTAGCGGTACAACTCACAGCTGGTGACCCAGTCGTAGGCGATCCGGTTGAGCGCGACTCCGTAGTAGACGGCGTTGTCACTGCGATCGATCAGCGGCTGCAGGACGCCGGCCTGTTTGGTTATCGACGAATATACGGGCAATGGCTTATCGGCCGTGCGGCCGGCCTTGTCGGGCTTGCACGGCACCTTGGGCGGCGTGCCCCAGGGTGTAGGTTTGGCCGAGGCGGTCTTGACGAATAGACCATAGGTCGGCATCCACGACTCGAAGCGCGCGCCGCCGTCGAGCGACTGGGCCAGATACGCGAAGGACTGCCACATGAATTGGTGGAACGAGCAGTCGCTGTCACCGACCTCGGTCGGCAACGCCGTGGCCGTGAGCCAGGCGGGGTCAAACGCGCAGGCGGGGGGCGCAGACGGCTGCGCTGGAGCCGCCTGTTCGGGACTCGCTGTAACGACTTCCTCGGCCTGCTCGTCGCCGGGCGGCTCGCTATGCACCGCAGGCGTGGGCCCGCTTTGGCATGCGACCCAGGTCGCGGCGATGGATGCCACGGCGATGGCAAAGCGTTTCTGGGTCAAACCTCTCATCGCGTCTCCTTGCTCGTGGCTGCGGTCCTGGGCCCGGTGCGATGGGACGACGGAGCCGTCACGCAGACGGCCCGTCCTTTACGACCTTCACCCTGGCGCGGCACAGTGGTCACCCGCGCGGGCCGCTCGGGTCAAGCAAAATCCGCGAACCCGAGTCGAACGTCAAAATTCAGCCATAGCCTAACTGGGTCAGATGCGCCCAAAGACACGAATCGCCTGTCCGACCGGGGGCCCACCATACTCCCCCCGCCTTCGGGAAGCGCGGCGAACGTGGCCTGAGTTCGCTACCTGATGCGGCGCCCCTCCCTCCTTTGGCCAACAACTTATGACCAACAACTTGTGGTCAACAGCACCAAGCTGGACAGCCACCGCAGACCATCCGAAGAGACGCTCGTGTAGCCATCAAAGCGGTGGGCGAACGCGATCCAGAAAGCCCATCATCTCGGCGTGGTCGTAGCTCTTCCCCTTCTCGAGCGCGCCGCTGGACTGGGCCTGCAGAAGCTTGCCCTTGGCGTCCAAAACGTAGAGGTAGGGCAGACCGTCGAACCTGGGGTAGCCCGCGAGAAACTTCCGGTTGGCGTCGTCGGCACCCACGCTCACACGCACCACGACGAACTGCCCTCAATCCGGATCCTCGACGGGCGTCGCGTCCACGATGTCGCCGGCCAGCACCTGCAGCATGCCCTGGGCCTCGATGGCCACTTCCGGCTCCGGATTGGTACCGAGGAAGCGCTCCAGGTACTCGGCCGCCGCCCGCGTGTCGCCGCGGGCGAAGTGGGTGGCCCCCAGTAGATAGAGCGCCTCGGGATCGTCGGCCTGGCGGCGTAGCACTTCCTTGCCCATGCCGAGGGCCTGGGCGTGCCGCCCCACCATGCGCAGGCAGTGGCCGGCGCCGATCAGCGCGCCCAGGTAGTCGGGCGCAAGCTCGATCGCCGTCAGGTAGGCCTTGAGCGCCTTGTCGTAGCGCTCGAGCTCGTAGTGGGCCGCGCCCAGAAAGAAGAAGGCGTAGGGATTGCGCGGCACCTCGCGCGCCAGCGCTTCCAGAATCGGCACCGCGGCCTCGGGATCGCCCTCGGCGATCAGCTCGGCGCCATCCTGGGCCTGGTCCCAGTGGAGTTCATCGTGACCCATGTCGTCGGGGTCTTTAACCCGGATCGCGCGCAAACGCATCCGGCCCGACCTGCGCGCGCACCCGGCCGCGATCGGGGCTACCCTGCGCGCCATGCCCGAGCCCCTGCCCGCCCTCGACCGCGCCGCCGCGCTGCGCTCCGACATCGATCGGCTGGAAACCCAGCTTTCGGCCCCGGACACCCTGCTGATGCCCCTATGGCGCACCCAAAACCTGCTGCGCGAGGACGCGCCCCTGCTGCTGCCCATCTCGGAAGCCGGAGCGCTGCTCGACGGGGCCGCCGAGCTGGTGTGGCTCGGTAAGCTCGGGGGGCGGGGCTGCTTCGCGCTCGATATCAGCCCCTTGCCCGACCCGCTGACCCGCCCTCCCCTGGCGGGCCTGGGCGCCGATTTTCGCGACCTGCGCGCCGCTGGCGAGCGCCTCAGCCCCGACGCCATCGCCCTATGCGCCTACGCCAAGGCCATCCTGCACTGGCACTCCCGCCACGCACACTGCGCCGTCTGCGGCGGGCCCACCGCCCCGCGCCAGGGCGGCCACATGCGGCGCTGCCGCGACGAAGCCTGTAGCGCCGAGCACTTCCCGCGCACCGATCCGGCCATCATCGTGCTGGTGGAGCGCGGCGACCTGTGCCTGCTCGGGCGCCAGGCCCGCTGGCCCCGCGGCATGTACTCGACCCTGGCGGGCTTCGTCGAACCCGGCGAGACCATGGAGCAGGCGGTGGCGCGCGAGGTCTTCGAAGAGGCCGGCGTGCGCATCGGCGAGCCCCGCTATGTGCGCTCGCAGCCCTGGCCCTTCCCCGCCTCGCTGATGATCGGCTTCCGCGCCCCCGCCCTCAGCGAGGAGATCGCCCTGGGCGACGACGAGCTGGAGGACGCCCGCTGGTTCCATCGCGAGCAGCTGCTGGCGGCCCAACGCGACGGTCAGGACCCGGAAACCGGCGAACGCCTGTTCTTTCCAGGCGGCTTTTCCCTGGCGGGACAGCTGATCGGTAGCTTCCTTCAAAAGGCCGAAAAATCCGGCGGCACTTGAAACTTACAGCATTGACTGTCACAGTGAAGTGCCATGAATGACGTACTCGCTGAAACAGACTCCGGTGGCACGGAGGAGGCCGGCTACACCATCGACGAGCTGGCGGCCAAGTCGGGGGTGCCCAGCCGCACCATCCGCTTCTACCAGGCCAAGGGCGTCTTGCCGTCGCCGCGCAAGCGTGGGCGCGTCGCGGTGTACGACGATTCGCACATGGAGCGCCTCTCCGTCGTCGGTCAACTCCAGGACAAGGGCCTGAGGCTGCGGGCGATCCGCGACATCGTCACGCGCAAGGATCTGGACAGCGGCGCCATCCAGCAGTGGCTGGGCATCGGCGAGCGCCTGGGCGCGCTGTCCACCGACGTGCCCAAGCTCTTGAGCCAGGAGGAGCTTGAGCTGCTGCTGGGCGAGCTGCCGCCGGGATTATTGGCCCAGATGGTGCGGCTCGAGGCGATCAAACCCCAGGGCGAGGGCCTGGCCCGGCGCTACCTGGTGGAGAGCCCCGCCCTGTTGCAGATCGGTGCCCGGCTTTTCCGCGCTGGCATCGACTTCGAGGTGGCCCTGGGCATGCACGACATCCTCGAGCGGCGCCTGGCGCGCGCCGCCGAGGAGGTGGTCGACTACGGCATCAAGCACGTGGGCAAGGGCTTCGGCCGCAGCGCCGAGCCCGACGCCATCATGCCGCTACTCGAGACGCTTTTCTCGAGCGGCGCTGGCGCCGAAGCCGTGCAGCTCATCTTCACCCGCGAGGTCGAGCGCGCCCTGCAGCGCGCCCTGCAGCTGACCGAGGACGGCACCGGCAAGCGCCGCAAGCGCCGCTGAGGGGCTTTGGCGCGGAAAGGGCACGCGCCCTTTGCCCCGTCCCGGCAAAGCCGCGCCGCGTCCCCCCTTGCCGCGGGTCGCGCCGCTACGCTCTGCTCCGAGTGCGGACCCGCGGCATATGAGACAGCCATTGCGCCATGACAAGTGGCTCAGAGCTTGTCGACCACGCGCTGGGCGAACTCGCTGGTGCTGAGGATCTCCTTGCCCTCGCTGGGCAGGTCGCCCGTGGTGCCGTGCTCGAAGACGGCGAAGAGCGCATCCCAGACCGCCTGGGCCTCCTCGCCAAGCCCAAGGCAAAGGTCGAGCATCAGCGCCACGCTGCCGATCATCGAATAGGGATTGGCCACGTTCTTGCCCGCGATGTCCGGGGCCGAGCCGTGGGCCGGCTCCACGTAGCTCTTTTCGGGTCCCACGCAGGCCGAGGGCATCAGCCCCAGCGATCCGATGATGCCGCCGGCCTGGTCGGTCAAGATGTCGCCCTGCATGTTCTCGAGCAGCATCACGCCATTGAATTGCGTGGGGTTGACTACGAGTTGGTAGGCGGCATTGTCGACCAGGACCGAGCGATAGGGCACGTCCGGGTATAGCTTGGCCACGTCCTCGACCACCGCATTCCAGAAGCGACCGGTAGCCAGCACGTTGGCCTTGTGCACGTTGGTCATGGACGACTTGCGCTTGCGGGCCTCGTCGAACGCCACCTTGGCGATGCGGCGGACTTGTCCGTCGGTGTAGCTGCAGTCGTCCTTGGCCAGCTTCATGTCGGTGGAAGGCCCCTCGGTCTTGTCGCCGAAGTAGATGCCGCCGACCAGCTCGCGGATCATCAGGATGTCCAGGCCCTCGCCGATGATCGAGGCCTTCAGCGGTGAAAACGAGGCCAGCGACTTGGGCAGGCGCACCGGCCGGTAGTTGGCGAAGGTGTCGAAGCGGCGGCGCAGGGGCAGGATGGCGCCCAGCTCCGGGCGATGCTCGGGGGGAATCTCGTTCATGCGCTCGACGGCCAGGCCCACCGGCCCCTTGAGGATCACGTCGGCGCCGTCGCAGATGGCCTTGGTCTCCTCGGGAAAGGGCGAGCCGTGGTCGAAATAGGCCTGGGCGCCGAAGGGCGCCGGGCGCTTGTCGAAGCGATGGCCGAATTTCTCGGCCACGGCGTCCAGAACCTGAAGCGCAGCCCGGGTGATCTCGGGGCCGATGCCGTCTCCTTCGAGGATCGCGATGCTGATGTCCATGCTCACTCCTACTCCGCTACGGCCCGGGCCCTGCTCGCGAGCGGGCGCCGGGGGAGGCGAAGGATGCCATGCTGGCCCGCGATCGCCAGTGGCAATCCATGCCAGCAAGCGATTGGCGAACCCTCAGGGCTCGACCAGCCCCTCGGCGGCGCAGGTGGCGACGGTGATGCCGTCGCTCAAGGTGCCGACGATGGCGTCGATGGCGGGGCTGAAGTCCGACTGGCAGATGCTCTGGACCACACTGCCAGGGCCGAGCGAGCGGGCCAGCTCGACGAAGCGGCGCGGCGGGTAGGCCTTGCCTTCCGGGCTCTCGCAGGAGGGCACGAGCTGCCCCCCCTCTTCGGGCGTGCGCGTGGGATCGGGCCGCTGCTGCATGCGCTCGTCGTCCAAGATCGAGTCGTAATAGCGGTCGCGCTCGGCGGCCTGCGTCAGGTCGAAGGCCGCGCGCGCATCACTGTCGACCAGGTCCGCCGGCACCCCCACGATGGCCGCGAAGAAGAACAACTCCGGGCTGAATGGCCTGAGGGCGCGGAAGCCGTTCTCGTAGCGCCTCAGAGCGTAGAGGTTGTCCGGATTGTAGAAACAGCGAAGGTTCAGATCCTGATCGGCCAATGGGTCGCCCGCGCGCAGATATTGCTCCGGGGTGAAGTGCCACGTCTCGAACGAGGAGCAGTCCTCCTCATCGCTGACCACGATCACCGCGACCAGCGACGGCCCCATCGGCGAATCGTTGCGCAGAAAACCGGCGTTTTCAGCGTCGCCGTGGCCGAGGCGACCAAAACCATGGGCATCCCCGAGAAAGCGAATGCGGTTGGGCTCGATGACTTCGCCGCTGACCGGGTCGATGTCCAGCGACGGCCACAACGCCTTGAGGCCGGCCTCCAGCTGCTGCTCGAAGCCGCAGCCCTCGGTGCCCAATGTCGCGACGCAGGCGAAGTCTTCGGCCACTTGTCGCGGCTCGTGCTGGCCGGCGAGGTAACTGATGAAGGGCGGGTAGCTGGGCTCACATCCGATGCCCCGCATCACCGGCGCAGTGTTCAAGATGCCGTCATCGCCCAGGCCCTCGCAGCCGGGGATGCCCGGGATGCCGACCAACCCCATGTCGACCGAGACCACGCCCAGGTGCAGATCGGCCACCGGCGGAAAGTCGGCCTGGCCATCGCCGTCCCGGTCACCGCTGGAAAGCAGCTCCACCATGCGCGGTAGCTCGCGGGCCAGGGCCGCCTGCTCCTCGCGCATCGACCCGGAGTTATCGACCACGAAAAGCATGTCGACCGGCAGGGCCGTCACGCGCGTCTCGAGCAAACGCGTGGTGCAATCGCGGGTGTCGGGAAGCTCCTCGGGCACGTCCACCACAGCGCCAAGCGCGGCGAAGTCGGTGAAGGGGTCGCGGGGTGCTTGCGAAGCCAAGGAACTGCCTTCATCGCCGGGGTCGGCGCGCCCGTGGACCAGGTAGCAGCCGGCCAGGAGCGACGGCAATAGCCCGAGGATCCCGAAAGCCTTTCGCCCCGGCCGTACGCGCGCGTCCGGGTCGTCCCCCGGGTCACCCCCGGGTCGCCCCGCTCGACTCCCTGCCCGCCGCAGAAGGAGGCCCATCCCCAAACCATGACCCCCAGCCCCCCGTCGCGCAAGCATTCGGTCGCCCGCCACCGGAAGACAGCGCTCCCACCTCTCCCCCGGGACAAGGGAACCTGGCGCCGCGCTTTGACAAGGCAGCTGCCGCGCCTACTTCAGCTGCGGAGTCCATCATGTACCGCAGCGCCGGGATCCTGGGAGTCGGGCTGATCGCCGCCTGCGGTGCCCTCGACGGCGAGGCCGTGAGCCTGACCTGCGACGGCTGCCTGCCGTCCTGCGCCGTGGACATCGACCCCGACGACCTGGAGGGCAGCGCCAAGCGCCTCGGCTGCGATCCGGAGTTGGTGCTGAGCGTCACACCCTGGCCCGGCTTCGTGAGCTACGAGAGCCGCCCCGAGGTCTCGGTGGAGCTGAGTCGCCCGCTGCGCATGAAGGCCTCCGGCAGCGGCTGCGACGGACCGATTCGCCTCTCGCGGGTGGCGCCGGTCGGACAGGCGCCCGCCTACGTGGCCGCCGACATCATCACCCACGCGTCGCTCAACTCACTGCCGCTGTGGCCCCGGCATCGTGACTGCGTCGAAGCGCGCTGGTCGGCGCACGGTACGACGCTGAGGCTGCAGCCGATGGCAGACCTCGAGGAGTTCGTCTGGTACGAAGTCAGTGTCGATGCGACGCTTCCGATCGCGGGCGACACACTCTGCAGCCAACTGCTGTGGAGATTCACCGTCAGTCCGTGCGGCAACGGGGTCGTGGATGTGGCCGAATCCTTCACGGACTGGGTCTGCCTGGGTCGCGTCGAAGCCGAGCGCGGATGGTTCAACCCGTACGACGAAGACTGCGACGACGGCAATCGAAGGGCCCACGACGGCTGCTCCCACCTCTGCGTGGACGAAACCGGCTGGAGCTGCGACGAAGACGGCTGCCGCACGCGCTGCGGCGACGCCATCAAGGCTGGCGACGAAGAGTGCGACTACGGCATCCATCCGCCCGAAGGCTGCGACGACTGCCGCGTGGTCGACGGCTTCGAGTGCGGCTGGAATGGCTGTAGCCCGGAGTCACAGGCATCCGAGGACTCTTGATTCGGCCCCGGGGCCGCTCGTCAAAGGAGGCCGAAAACGGCGAGCAGCCCGCCCCTGCCAATCGCGCGCGGCAGCGGCTATGCTGCGCCCCCATGACCACGACCATGACCCTCTCGGATGTTCTGTGCACCAACATGCTGGGCGGCCTCGGCACCCTGCGCTCGGTGATCGAGGCGGCGCAAAAGCACGCCGAGGCCAACTCGATTCCCATCGAAGAACTCCTCGAGGGGCGCCTGGCCCCGGACATGTTCACCTTTGGTCAACAGGTCCAGGCCGCCACCGATACCGCGCGCCGCATCACCGACCGACTGAGCGGCGCCGAGGCCAGCAGCATGCCGGACCCGGGCACTTCGGCCAGCGACTTGCTCGAGCGCATCGACCAAACCCTCGAACACATCAAAGCGGCCGACACCGCCAGAATCGACGCGACCGCCGACGCGGAGTTGAAAATCGACCTGGGCGCCGGCCCCATGCAGTTCACCGGGCGCAGCCTGGTCTTCGGTTTCGCCGTACCCAACGTGCTTTTCCACGTCACCACGGCCTACGACATCCTGCGCCACAAGGGCGTGCCCCTGGGCAAGGTGATGTACGTCACGCCCTTTGTGTTCGCCTGCAATCGCTGAACGGAGAGGCCGATGTACGACGTAATCATTCGAGGCGGCAGCATCATCGACGGCACCGGCGCCGAGCCCTTTTTGGCTGACGTGGCCGTCAAGGACGGCGCCATCGCGGCGCTGGGCGAGGTTTCGGGCGAAGCCAAGACCGAAATCGACGCCACGGGCCTGACAGTCACCCCCGGTTTCGTCGACATCCACACCCACCTCGACGCCCAGATCGGCTGGGATCCACAGCTGACTCCCATCAGCTGGCACGGCATCACCACGGCGCTGCTGGGCAACTGCGGCGTCACCTTCGCGCCCTGCAAGCCCAGCGATCGGGAACTCTTGGCCGGCATGATGGAAACGGTGGAGGACATTCCCCGCGACGCCATCCTGGGCGGCCTGCCCTGGGACTGGGAGAGCTACGCCCAGTACCTGGACTCGCTGGAAAAGCTCGAGCCCACCATTAACGTGGCGGGCCTGGTGGGCCACTGCGCCGTGCGCTTCTACGTCATGGGCGAGCGCGCAGTCACCGAGGAAGCCAGCGAGGAAGAACTGTCGCGCATGGCCGAGGTGGTGGGCGAGTCGGTCGCCGGCGGCGCCGTCGGCTTTTCAACTTCCCGTTTTCGCGCCCACTTCCTGCCCGACGGTCGCCTGGTGCCGGGCACCTTCGCACCCCACGAAGAACTGGTGCGTATCGCCGAAGCGATCAAGGCGCACGGCGGCGGCCTGATGCAGAACGTGCTCAACCTGCCGGGCGACCTCGAGGGCGAGTTCGAGCTATTGCGAAAGCAGGCGCAGGCCAGCGGCGACCGCGTACTCTTCAGCGTCGGCGTCGGACCGCGCGACGGCTCCGGCGCGCGCATGGCCCAGACCATCGCCGAACTCGGCGCCGAAGGCCTGGACATCAACGCCATCTGCATCCCCCGGGGCTCGGGCTTCGTGGTCGGCCTGCAGCACCTGCTGCCCTGGCGCTCGGCCGCCTGGGGGCGTCTCGCCAAGCTCGACCTGGCCGGCCGCATCGCCCTGCTCGAAGACGAGAGCGCCGTCGCCGAGCTCATCCAGGAAGCCAAGGACAAGCCCATGCGCTTCCCGGCCACGCAGGTCTTCTGGCTCGGCGACGGCGACAGCCCGCGCTACACCCAGGGGCCCGACGAGAGCCTGCAGGCCCTGGCCGACGCCGCAGGCGAGCATCCGGCCGAAACCTTCCTGCGCCTGTCGCGTCAGAGCCAGGGCAAGGCCCTGTTCACGCTGCGCATGTTCAACCAAAGCGTAAAGGCCTGTGCCGACCTGATCTCCAGCGAACGCTGCCTGCCGGGCCTGGGCGACGCCGGCGCCCACGTCAGCCAGATCATGGACTCGGGCTGGACCTCCTTCGTGCTCGCCCACTGGGTGCGCGAGACGGGCCTGTTCACTCCGAGCGAAGCCGTGCGCCGCATGACCTCCGCGCCAGCGCGCATCCTGGGCCTGCCCGACCGCGGCACCCTCGAAGTCGGCAAACGCGCCGACATCAACGTCATCGACCTGAACGCCGTCGCCGAGCGCTTCCCTGAAATCGTCCACGACCTGCCCGGCGGCGCCCCACGCTTCATCCAGAAAGCCCGCGGCTACCGCGCCACCCTGTGTAACGGCCAGTTGGTGCTCGAAAACGACGAGCACACCGGTGCGCGCGCGGGCAAGGTCCTGCGCAACACGGGCGCGACGGGCGTGATCTGAAGCCGTCGCCACGAGCGGCCCATGCAGGAACTCACCCCAGAGCAGTCCCAACAGCTGCAAACGCGCCTTCACGAGCTACTGTCATCGCTACAGCAGCAGCTCGAGGCTGCCGCCGAAGGCGCGCGCACGGTGCAGCTCGACCAGAGTTCGGTCGGACGCCTGTCACGCATGGACGCCATGCAGCAGCAGGCCATGGCCCAGGCCACCGTGCGCAAGCTCGAGCTGCGCCTGCAGCAATGCCGCGCCGCCCTCACCGCCTGCGAGCGCGGCGACTACGGCAACTGCCGCCGCTGCGAAGAGCCCATCGGCTACCGGCGCCTGAGCGCGAGGCCTGAAGCGCCGTTTTGTGTTGGCTGCCAGCGCTGAGGGCGCATCGTGCGGGCCGGCCAGCGATCCAGCTCGGCGGCCCAGCATCAATGCAGCCGCGACTCGCCCTCTGCAAACCCGGGCGGGATCAGCCCCGCCAACTCCGCTGCCACCACGCGCCCCGACGGAACCACGCGCAGGACTTCCCCGTACACGTCCAGGCCCAGAATCGCCAGCTCCGGCCCCCGCGGCTTGAGCCCGTCGATGCGTAGCGTCTTGACCTCCGGTTTCTGCCCCGGCGCGGTGATTTCCAGGTGCACCAGCTGCCCCGTGGCCTGCGCTTCCATTAACGTTCTTTGCAACTCGCCACGCTCGAGCCGCTGCATCGCCCCGACCCGGGGAGTCGGGGGCAGCGGATCGGAAGAGGCGGGATCGTCGCCGCCTTCGGCCCCATTCCCAGCCAACTTGGGCGACTCGAGCACAAGCCGCATGACCTCCGGCATGCCCGTCGTGAGCATCGTGACGAGCGCCCGATCGACCGGATCGCCGGGGTCCAGCTCCAGCAGAATCCGAGGCATCACCCATACCACCCAGGGCTCCGAACGCTCTAGGTCCGACATCGCCGCCGTCTTTTGCAACAGAGACGCCATGTCGGTGGCCTTGCGTAGGATGCGCCTGCGCCACTTCGGCCTGAGGCTCAGCAGCGGCAGCAACATGAGCGGCATGGTCAGCGCCTCGTCGACTTCGGCGCGGGCGCGCCCTGACAGGCGACGCGCCCAGCGCTCCACCTCCGATGCGGCCCCGAGCGCTTCGGCCGGTAGCGCGACGGTCCTCATCCGTGCCAGGACGCGCTCGGGCTCAACGGGCTCGGCGGCGCCCGCCGAAGCCCCGGACCCGGGAGCCGGCGACCCGACGCGCCTGGTTGGGCCAGCTCCCGCTGGCCGTTGCCACGGCAGGCCCCAGTCACCGCTTGCAGCACATTTCAGGTAGGCCTTGCGCAGCTTTGGATCGGGATCGGGCCGCGGACCGACGCTGCGTTCCCGGGTCCCGAAAGGATGGTCAAAACCGCCGTAGTCATAGCCGTAAGCGTAGTCATCGTCATCGTCGAAGCCCTCGGCCAAGGCGGCCATCTCTCCGAAGAAGCCCCCCTTGGCGCGCCGGGAGGAACTGCGCCTGGCCCGGCTCTCGCCCTCGCGCGCCACCCGCAGCGCATGCAGGCCGTCCTCCAGGTCCAGGATCTGGCCGCTGACGATACCGTGGGTCGACAGCAACTTGTCGAATTGGGGGCCACTGGCCGCGTCGTCGATCCACAGCACCCCCGGCGCCGGCTCCTGCAACACCCACTCCGGAGCGGCGGCCTGGATGCGCGCGGCGATCTCGCTGTCGACGAAAAGAAAGCGACCCTGAAGCAAGCGCCCCGGGGGCTTTTCGCCCAGAAAGTCCTCGAGCACCTTCTCCACGTTTGACGGCAGCGGATGGGAGCTGATCAAACCCATAGTTGAACGAATCTGCTCGGCCTCCAGTCCGGCCGAAAGCGCGTTCTTGACCGACTCGGCGGTCAACTTGAAGGTAAGCACGTGATCGAGGCGCGTCAGCTCGCAGCACAGGGACACGATCGCCACCGTGCGCAGGTCCGCCGCCGGCCCCAGCATGACCTCGAAGCTCGGCGTCACGTGGCCGTCGCCCGTGCGCTCCGGCGTCGCCACCTGCTTGCTCCTGCGCACCCACAGCTGTCGCTGGCACTCGCCGATCTCGAAACCACCGGCCGTCTCCAGGCGCCGCGCCAGGGCCTCGGCGTCCCACTCGACGCAGTGGGGCGCCTCGCGGACGGCTGCAGTGTCCTGGTTTTCGATCACACACTGGGCACGGCAGAGCGCCTCGAGCGGCAGCCAGCGCTTGTCGAGCCAGCGCTCGAAGGGACGCAGCCACTGGGGCGACACGCTGCGCTCGGCGAAGGTGAGTAGCGCGGGGACGTCGGGGACGGCATGCGGCCCGCGCATGCCAAACAGGCCCCGGTGCAGCGCCACATTCAGCGTTTCGGTCACCTCCGCAAGCTGCTCTGCCGCGAGCCCCAGGCCCTTGCCCAGGCGCTTGATGTCGGAGCGGTGAAAGTCCGGGTTCTGCGTGATGCGCAGGGAGAGGTGCAAGCTCAGCCCCACCAGCGCCACCGTGTCGCGGCGCTCGCGGTCGGGCTCGAGGCGCGCCTGAGCCTCGCGCGCGCCCCGCGGCTTGCGCTCCGGTAGCGACACACCGGTGACCATGCTGAACAGGGGCGGGACGTCGTCGCAGAGCACCGCCAGCGACTCGATGCCCGCGACGTGCGCGCGCACGCTCAAAAACGAATAGAGCAGGGCGTCGATGGCCTGGTCCTGGCCCTCGCGTTGCAGGCCCATGCGATGCTCAAGGACCTTCCTGAGGGCCTCCAGTGTCAGAACGCCCCCGGCCTCGAGCAGCGCTTCGAGCGCGACCACCGCCGCCATCGGCAACTCGAGCAACAGCTTTTGCAGGCGCTCGGGATCGGCGTGGAGCGTGCCGACAGGCTCGAGCAGCGACGACGGCGACCCCGGGGGAATGCCCAGCCGACGCGCGGCCTCGAGCACTAACTCGTCGGGCACCTGCCCGAAGTCGAAGGTCAGAACCTGTCGGCACTCAATGCAATTGTGGTGGTCGTCCCGTGGGTGCATCGTCGGCGTCCCAGTCTTCGATGTAGTAGCGGTAGCCCTGTTCGGTCAGGAAGAGCTGGCGGTGCAGGGCGTGCTTCTGGTCGACCGTGTCGCGGGTCACGATCGAGTAGAAGAGCGCACCGCCGGGCTTGGGCCGAAGCACCCGGCCCAGGCGCTGGGCTTCTTCCTGGCGCGAGCCCATGGTGCCCGAGATCTGCACCAACACGTTGGCCTCCGGCAGGTCGATGGCGAAGTTGCCCACCCGCGACAGCACCAGCCGCCTCAACTTGCCGCTGCGAAAGTCCGCGTAGCAACGCTCGCGCTCGCGGTGGGCGGTCTTGCCGGTGACCACGGGCGCATCCAGCAGGGCGCCGGCGGCCTCGAGCGGCTCCAGGTAGCTGCCGATCACCAGCACGCGCTCGCCGGGATGACGCTCGACCAGGTCGCGCAGGGCCCGCAGCTTGAGCGGGTTTTCGGCGGCCACCCGCGGCTGCTCGCGCAGGGGCGCCACGGCGTAGGGCGTGCGCAGGGTCTCACACAGCGGTACGCGCAGCTCGATGCAGGTGGCCGCGGCGATGTGCCCGGAGGCCTCCAGCTGGCGCCAGGGCATGTCGAAGCGCTTAGGGCCGATCAATGCGAAGACGTCGCCGGCGCGCCCGTCCTCGCGCACCAGGGTGGCCGTCAGGCCCAGGCGCCGGCGGGCCTGCAGCTCGGCGGTCAAGCGAAAGATGGGCGCGGGCAGGAGGTGCACCTCGTCGTAGACCACCAGCCCCCAGGGCTCGCCCGCCAGACGGTCGAAGTGCACGTGGCCGGTGGCGCCGCCGCCGCCCTTGCGCGCGAAGAGGTGGTAGGTGGTCAGCGTGACCGCAGCCGTCGTTTTCTTGCGCGAGTCGTAGATGCAGACCTGCTCTTCGCTCAGCTGGGTCTTGTCCAGCAGCTCGCGCCGCCACTGCTGACAGGCCTCTTTGCCGGAGGTCAGGATCATCGTCCGGGTCTGCAGGGCCTCCATCGCCACCATCGCCACGATGGTCTTGCCGGCGCCGCAGGGTAGCGCCACCACGCCATGGCCCCCGCTGTCGACGAAGGCGCGCGCGGCCTGCCGCTGGTAGTCGTAGGGCGTGAAGCGCTCGTCGCGCAGGGCGACCGGCAGCGGCTCGCCCGGCTGCAGCCCCGCCTCGTCGGTCACCGGATAGCCGAGCTTCAGCAGCGCCTGTTTGATCGCCCCCCGGTAGCGCGTCTGCAGCAAGAAGCCGTCGGGGGCCGGCCGCATCAGGTCGGCGAGCTTGGCGTCGGCGCCGAGCCGCTCGCGCACCAGGGGCTCGGCCACGCGCAGCCTGAGGTGCTGGGGGTCGCCGGTGACCAGGTGCAGCGAGCACAACCCATAGCGCTGCATTTGGTCGCGGATCTCGTGGCAGACGTGCTCGGGCAGGGCGAAGCGGCTGATGGCCGACAGCGCCTCGATGACCTCCTCGGCGCCCATGCCGGTGGCCGCGGCGTTCCACAGCGACAGGTCGGAGATGCGGTAGGTGTGGACGTGCTCGGGGCTCTTCTCGATCTCGGCGAAGCGCGCCAGGGCGTCGCGGGCCGCCTCGTAGCCGGGGTGGTCGACCTCCAGCAGCACCGAGCGGTCCCCTTGCACAATCGCCGCGCGCTCCGCGTCCATGGCGGGCACATCTAATCCCAGCACGGGCGGCTGTCGAGACGCCTCGGGCCCGCCCCATGCGAAGGTTGGAAAAAATCCGGCCATCGTCGGGGATCCGGCCCCCGGGCCCCGGGCTGCGGCGACGGCACAGCCGATCGCCCATGACCGCAGCCGGGAGAGCGGCGAAGTGTTTGACTACATTGACGCTGGAACACACGCATTCACATACATTAACCGACCGGTGAACTGCGCAGCATAGTCCCACCAAAATGGGCTGGCTCGATCGACTAGGAAATCTGTCCCGAACGCCTAATGGTCGGGCCCCCATGGTCCCAGACTGGCTATTGAATCACCTGCCGCAAACCTCTACTGTGACGGCCCCGAACTGCCGGAGAAAGAAGGGGCCGGCGGTGGATGGAACTGGAGCGATCGATGAAAAAATTCCTAGCGTGTAGCCTACTGATGTCGCTTGCCGCCTGCGGCGGAGACAAACCGGCTGAGGCGCCCGCCGCCGAAGCGCCAACCGCCGAGGCTCCTGCCGAAGCGCCGGCTCCCGAGCTGAAGGTCGACAAGGGCGTCGACCTGGCCACCAAGACGATCAAGCTTGGCGTGCTCAACGACGAGAGCGGCCCCGCCGCCACCATCGGCAAGCCCTACGCCGTGGGCAAGCGCGTGCTGGCCGCCCAGGTCAACGCGGGCGGCAGCGGTCTGCTCCCCGACGGATGGAAGATCGAGCTGGTCGAGAAGGACCACGGCTACAACCCACAGAAGTCGGTGCAGGCCTACAACGAGGTCAAGGAAGACGTGCTGATGCTGGCCCACAGCTTCGGCACCCCCAATACACTGCCGCTTCGGCCCATGCTCGAGCGCGACAAGGTGATCGCGCTGCCAGCGTCGCTGTCGTCGGAGATGGCCAAGCACAAGTACACCATCCCGGCCGGGCCGGCGTACTCGCTGGAGGCCATGCGCGCCATGGACTACCTGGTCGAGGAGACCGAGAAGGCCGGCAAGAAGAAGGAAGACATCAAGGCCGCCATCGTCTACCAACAGGATGACTACGGCCAGGACGGCGTCGAAGGCTGGAAGAAGGCCGCCGAGTTCCACGGCGTCGCCATCGTCAGCGAGCAGACCGTCACCCCCGGTCAGCGCGACTTCGCGGCCATTGTCACCGCGCTCAAGGAGGCCAAGGCCACCCACGTCATGCTCACCATCCTGCCGAGCGCCAGCGGCCCGCTGCTGGGCACCGCCGCGCAGCTGCAGTTCGGACCCGTGTGGCTGGGCTGCACCCCGACCTGGATCGACGGCTTCTTCAACCCCGAGGTCATCCCCTCGGCCGTCTTCGGCAACTACCACTGGGTCAGCGGCATGACCTATTGGGGTGAGGATGTCGCCGGCATGAAGAAGTTCCAGGAGGCCTACGACAAGCACGGCAAGGACGCCAGCCCCCAGGACCTCTACCTGCTGATGTCCTATATGCAGGGCACCATCGCGCTCGAGGGCATCACGCGTTCGATCGAGGCCGGCGACCTGACCCGCGAGGGCCTTCTGGCCTCGATCACCAAGCTCGAGAACTTCGACGCCGGTGGCCTGTCGCAGCCCATGAGCTTCAACAGCTTCCCCTACGTGACCGGCACCAAGACGCGCGTGCTCAAGCCCGACTTCGAGAAGAAGAGCTGGACCGTGGTCTCGGACTGGGCCGTCGCCAAGGCCATGGGTGGCGCCCCTGCGGCCGCCGCTCCGGCTGCTCCCGCCGCCGAGGGCGCCGCAGCCCCGGCCGCCGAAGCCCCGGCCGCAGAGGAAAAGCCGGCCGCAGCCGGCCAATGATCGTCCCCGGGATGGCACACGGCGCGGGGTGATCCTAAAACTCACCCCGCGAGGCGGCGCGGCCCCGAGCATTTGCGGCCGCGCCGTCGTCCAGCCCCAGCCCCCAGATTCACCCAATCAAGCAGCAAAGGTCGAGTTGGCATGTTGGATATCGCCAACCTCGAGGTCGTCTACAACTCGGTTGTACTCGTCCTCAAGGGCGTCAGCCTGCAGGTTCCCGACGGCAAAGTCGTGGCCCTGCTGGGCCCCAATGGCGCCGGCAAGACCTCGACGATCCGGGCCATCACCGGGCTCCTGGACCTCCAGGATGGCGAGGCCACCAAGGGTTCCATCCGCTTCGGTGACCACGACCTTTTGGGCTTGACCGGCGACGCCATCGTGGGCTGCGGCATCGCCCAGGCCATGGAGGGACGGCGCATCTTCGTCGATCTCACGGTCGAGGAAAACCTCATCGCCGGTGGCTATCGCTCCACCCCCGCGGCGATCAAGGAAGACCTGGCTCGCTACTACGATCGCTTCCCCGTGCTCAAGGACCGCCGAAACCGCCAGGCTGGCTACCTCTCGGGCGGCGAGCAGCAGATGCTGGCCATCGCGCGCGCCCTGATGAGCCGCCCCAAGCTGCTGCTCCTGGATGAGCCTTCGTTGGGCCTGGCCCCCAAGATCGTGGCCGATATCGCCAAGCTGATCACCGAGATCAACCAGGACGGCGTCAGCATTCTGCTGGTCGAGCAGAACGCGGCCATGGCCCTGGACGTTGCTTCCTACGGCTACGTGATGGATACGGGCAAGGTGGTCATCGACGGCAGCTCCGCCGAGCTCAAGGAAGACAAGGACATCCAGGAATTCTACCTGGGTTTTGGGGGCGAAAGTGGCGAGCAGAAGAAGAGCTTCCGTGACGCCAAACTCTACCAACGGCGCAAGCGCTGGCTGAGCTGACGATGCTGGAAGTACGCGACATCGAACTTTCATTCTCCGGGGTCAAAGCCATCCAGGGCGTCTCGCTCTCGGTGCCGAAGGGCCATCTGTTATCGGTGATCGGCCCCAACGGCGCCGGCAAGACTTCGCTCTTCAACTGCATCTCGGCGGTCTACAAGCCCCAGAAGGGCTCGATCCAATTCGAGGGCACCGAGCTGGTCGGCCAAAAGCCCTACGACGTGGCCGCCCTGGGCGTCTCCCGCATGTTCCAAAATCTGGGTTTGTTTCCGATGATGACGGTGCTCGACAACCTGCTGGTCGGCCGCCATCACCTCTACCGCACGAATTTCCTGAACGACATCTTCTTCAGCCGCCGCACGCGGGCCGAGGAAATCCGCCACCGCAGGCACTGCGAAGACATCATCGACTTCATGCACCTGGAGCGCTACCGCAAGCTGCCGGTGGCGATCCTGCCCTATGGCGTGCGCAAGCGCATCGAGCTGGCCCGAGCGCTGGCCATGGAGCCCAAGCTGCTGCTCCTGGATGAACCGGCCGCCGGTCTGAACCAGGAAGAGACCGAGCTGATGGCGCGCTACATGCTGGACATCAAGTCCGAGCTCGGCGTCACCCAGATCCTGATCGACCACGACCTTCACTTCGTCATGGACCTGGCCGACTCGGTGGCGGTGCTCGACTTCGGCAAAAAGATCGCCGAGGGCTCGCCCGAGGAAATCGGCAAAAACTCCCAGGTGGTCGAGGCCTACCTGGGGGGTAGCGCAGCCTGAGGCAAGCATGAGTACAGCAAACGAAGAAGCACTGAAGAAACTCCTGCCCGGCAGGCTGCTGCTCTTTTCAAAGACGCAGCCCGAGCGTCCGGCGCTGCGCCACAAACAACTGGGAGTTTGGCGCGAGATCAGCTGGCTCGAGTACTGCACCGACACCGCCGCCACCGCCCGCATGCTAGAGGAGCTGGGCGTCGGCGCTGGCGATCACGTGGCGATCCTCAGCGACAACCGCCCCGAGTGGCTCTACGCCGACCTGGGCGCCCAGGCCATCGGCGCCCGCAGCGTGGGCATCTACCAGACCAGCCCCGCTCCCGACGTCGAGTACATCTTGAACCACAGCCAGGCCAAGGTGCTCTTCTGCGAGGATCAGGAGCAGGTCGACAAATTCATGGAGATCGCCGGCGAGCTGCCCCAGCTCGAGCACGTGATCGCCTTCGAGCCCCGCGGCACCCGCGAATACGGCGAACCACGGTTGATGGAGTGGAATGATTTCATCAGCCGCGGGCGCACGCTGCTGCAAAACGCACCCGACTGGCTCGAGGACAAGCTCGCCCAGCGCAGCCCCGACGAGCCCTCGATGGTGGTCTACACCTCGGGCACCACGGGCAAGCCCAAGGGCGCCCTCATCGGCAGCGCCAACGTCACCGAGTCGGTCGATGCCCTGGTTTCGATGCTCGGCGCTGAAAGCGACGACCTGATCCTATCCTATCTGCCGCTGTGTCACGTGGCCGAAAAGATCTACAGCGTCTTTCTGCCGCTGACGACGGGCATGATCGTGCACTTCGGCGAGTCCATCGACACCGTGCAGGAAGATCTGCGCGAGGTCTCGCCAACCATCTTCCTGGGCGTGCCGCGTATCTGGGAGCGCACCCACTCGTCGCTCATGATCAAGATGCAGAACTCCTCGGCGTTGAAGAAGAAGCTCTTCTTCCACTTCACCGAGAAGGGCGGCGAGATTCAAAAGAAGGCGCGCGAGGGCAGGAGCCTGAGCCTGGCCGACAGGATCAACTGGAAGCTCGGCGACCTGCTGGTCTTCCGGCCGCTGCAGGAGCGGCTCGGACTGCGCCGCTGCCGCATGCCCACCAGCGGCGCTGCGCCCATCGCGCCGGAGCTGCTCGAGTGGTTCCACGGCATCGGCGTGCCCATCGGCGAGGGCTACGGCATGACCGAGCTGGCCGGCGCCAGCCACTTCAACCCTCCCGATGCCTTCAGGATCGGCACCGTCGGCAAGCGCGTTCCCACCCTGGAACACCGCATCGCCGACGACGGCGAGATCTGCATCCGCGGCAGCAGTGTCTTTATGGGCTACCTGCACAACGAGGACGCCACCCGCGAGATGATCGACGACGAGGGCTGGCTGCACACCGGCGACATCGGCGAAATCGATGACGACGGCTTCCTGAAGATCACCGGCCGCAAAAAAGAGATCATCATCACCGCTGGCGGCAAGAATCTTTCGCCCGAGAAGATCGAAAACACGCTCAAGACCAGCGCCTACATCAAGGAGGCCGTGGCCATCGGCGACCGTCGCAAGTTCGTCTCGGCGCTGGTGCAGATCGACTACGAGAGCGTGGGCGACTGGGCCCAGCGCCGCCAGCTGCCCTACACGAGCTACGGCGACCTGGCCTCCAAGGGCGACGTGATCAAGCTGGTCGAAGACGAGATCAAGCGCGTCAACGCCGCGCTGGCCCAGGTCGAAAGCGTGCGCAGCTTCAAGATCCTGCCCAAGGAGCTGCACCAGGATGACGGCGAGTTGACCGCCACCCAGAAGGTGCGGCGGAAGGTGATCACCGAGCGCTACGGCGAGCTGATCGAGAGCATCTATGGCGGAGGAGGCCGCTAGACCATGGGCAACGTGGTGCAGCTGTTGGCCTCCGGCCTGTCGCTGGGGTCGATCTACGCTCTGATCGCCCTGGGCTTCGTGGTGATCTACCGGGCCTCGGGCGTGTTGAACTTCGCCCAGGGTGAGTTGCTCGGCACCGGCGCCTTCCTGATGGTGGGCATGACGGCCGCGGGGCTGCCCTGGCCGCTTGCAATGCTGGTCGCCATGACGATCACGGGCGCGGTGGCCGCGGGCATCGAGCGCGGTGTGATGCGACCGCTGATCGGCCGGCCGATCTTCGTTAGCGCCATTCTGACCATCTTCGTCGGGCTGTTCTTGCGCGCCATGGTGATCATCACCTGGGGCGTCGAACCCAAGGGCATGCCCACGCCCTGGGAGACCACGACGGTCGTCGAAATCGCTGGTGCGCGCGTGCTGGTCAACTCGCTGGCGTCGGTGGGCGCCGGTGCGCTGGCCCTGGGAACCTTCTTCGTGGTGGTGCGCTACACCAAGCTCGGTGTGGCCATGCGCGCCGCCGCCAGCGACCAGGAAGCTTCCCTGGCCCACGGCATCCCCGTGGGCCGCATCCTGGGCGCAACCTGGTTTCTGTCGGGTATGTTCGCGGCCCTGGGCGGCATCTTCCTGGGCATGTTCCCGGGCCAGGTCGACCCCAACCTGGGCCTCATCGCCCTACGCGCCTTCCCGGCCGTGATCCTGGGTGGCCTCGAGTCGGCCCTGGGCGCCGTGCTGGCGGCGCTGATCCTGGGCGTGGCCGAGGTCATGGCCCAGGCGTATTTGAATCCGCTGCTC
Source organism: Myxococcales bacterium (assembly GCA_029880325.1). Taxonomy (GTDB): domain Bacteria; phylum Myxococcota_A; class Polyangia; order Polyangiales; family JAFGIB01; genus JAOUOP01. The sequence goes on from JAOUOP010000001.1 coordinate 255,862, forward strand.
GGTCACTTCGGGCACAACTTCCACGGCGTCTTTCCCTACCTGGCCATGATCCTGGTGCTGATCGTGCGTCCCCACGGCCTCTTTGGCCAGCAAGAAGTCAAGCGCGCCTGACGCCGGCCGCCTGACGCCGCCTGAAACTTTTTGGAGAGCGAGCCATGCCGACCAAGCAGCTGGTCACACGCTACGAAGACGACCTGAAGCTCTTCCCCGACATGTGGCACAAGATCGGGCTGACGGTCGCGATCCCACTGCTGCTGCTCTACCCCTTCGCGGCCAACAACCAATGGCTGACCATCGGCAACCTGGCCTGGGTCACCGTGGTCGGCGCCGTGGGCATGATGCTGCTGACCGGTTTCTGCGGGCAGATCAGCCTTGGCCACGCCGCGTTTCTGGCCGTCGGCGCCTACACCACGGCGATCCTGGGCGAGCAACTGGGCATGCCCTTCTGGATAGGCATCCCCATCGGCGGCCTGATCGCCGCCATGGTAGGGCTGGCCGTGGGCCCCTTTGCCTTGCGCCTGGAGGGCTTTTACCTGGCGATCGTGACGCTGGGTTTGCTCTTTTTGGTCAACCACACGCTGCACTCCATGCCCGACCTCACCCATGGCGCCATGGGCATCGCGGTGCCGATGCACCTGTGGTTCCCCGCCGAAGAGGGCAGCCTGGGCACCTTCTCCCAGACGCTAGAACTCGGTCCCATCGAGCTGAGCTTCGAGCGCAAGCTCTACTACCTCTTCTTGGCGATGGCCCTGGGCGCAGCCTACATGGCCAAGAACGTGGCCCGCAGCAACACCGGCCGCGCCATGATGGCCGTGCGCGATCATGACGTGGCCGCCGAGGTCATGGGCATCAACCCGGCGCGCGCCAAGATCACCAGCTTCGGGCTGTCCTCGTTCTTCGCCGGCGTGGCCGGCGGCATGTTCGCCTGCCAGCAGCAGTACATCACCATCGAGCCGCCCTTCGACATGAACATGAGCGTGCAGTACATCGCCATCATCGTGCTCGGCGGCGTCGGCACGGTCTTCGGGGCCATCTGGGGCGCCATCATCTTCGTGATCCTTTCGCCGCTGGCGGAGAACCTCTTCGACACCCTCAAGCCCTACATGCCGTTGCTCTCGGGCCTGAGTTCGGCCCAGCAGGCCACACTGCTGTTCTCGATCGTGGTGGTGCTCTTCCTGATCTTCGAGCCCCTGGGCGTGCTCGGCTTTTGGCTGCGCGTGAAGCGCTACTTCATGGCCTGGCCCTTCAAGTACTGAAGCGCCCCGCCCGGCCCATCAAGCCGGCTCGGGCCGCTCGGATCCGCGCGCCGGTGGAAGCTCTCCGGCACGCCAGCCGATCATGCCCTGGGCCAGATTCGCCACGCAGTCGAAGCCGGCCTTTTCGAGGATCAGTGCGGCCTGGGCCGAGCGACCGCCCGAGCGGCAGACAACCACGATGGGTTTGTCACGCTCCCAGCCGCCCATGGCATTTCCCAGCCCTGCCAGGGGCACCAGCTCGGCCCCTTCGATGTGGCCGAGTTCGCCCTCGAACTCATCGGCCTCGCGCACATCGATGATGCGCACCTCGCGCAGATGCTCTGCCAACCACTCGGCCGGCAGCTCAGGCACGCCCGCGTAGCTGCGGCGCAGGGGCGCCCAGGCGTGTATGGAATGCTCCTGGGCCTCCTTGGAGGGCTCGCCGCAGACCAAGTTGCCGGGCACAGCCACATCGATTTGCTTCGGGTGCGGCAACCCCAGGTTATTCATGAAGCCGGCGAAATCCTCGACGCTACGCTTGCCGCCGAGGCGCGGGTTGTGGAGTTTCTCCTCGGCCACGGAGGTCGCCATCCGGCCGGAGTAGTCATGGCCCGGGTACAGCATGCAGGTATCGGGCAGCGTGAAGATTTTGTCGTGGATGGAGCGATAGAGCGTGCGCGCATCGCCCTGCTGGAAGTCGGTTCGCCCGGCGCCGCGGATCAACAGCGCGTCGCCCGTAAAGGCCATGGACTCATCGTCCAGCACATAGGTCACGCAGCCATTGGTATGGCCCGGGGTCGCCGCCACGCGCAGGGCGCGCTCACCGAATGCGATGCGATCGCCGTCGTCGACCAGAAGGTCATGGCCGCGAGTGCCACCCTGGCACGAGACCGCGATCTGACTGCCAAACTGCTGACGCAAGAGCCAGGCCCCGGTGACGTGGTCGGCGTGGACATGGGTCTCGAGCGTGTAGAGCAGCGTGAGTTCCAGCTCCTGCACCAGGGCCACATCGCGCGCGGCCTGCTCGAAGACCGGATCGATCAGCACGGCGGAGCCACCCGGGCGGTCGGCCAGCAGATACGTGTAAGTGAAAGATCGCAGGTCCAGCAGTTGGCGGAAGATCATCGAGCACCTCACTTCGCAGCAGACGCGCGGCCCCGCCGCCCACCCGTGGAACAGCTTAATGGTGCGGCGGTCGCGTGCCTCAGACAAGGGCGTCCGCGGGCCAACGGCTCGCGAAAGAATGGCGGGACGAGTCCAACTCAGCGCCAATCGGCACCGCCGCGCTACGAGGCAGCCAACCCCTGAGACCTGCACCTCACTGGTGTCAGAAGCCTGGCGCCCGTTGCCGACACGGCGGAAAAAGCGGCTATCCAATGGCGACCATCCGCGGCCGACCTGCCAAAGATCTGCGAGCAAAAGCAGATCTTTGGCAGCAATGTCCCGCCGCCGCTCCAACCCGAATTATTCATGAAGGTGCGTCTCGAAGGCGGGGGCGGCGGCTTGGCCCTGCTGGTTGGAACCCCAACAGATGATGGCCCCATCGTCGCGCACGGCGCAGCTATGGAGAAAGCCCACCGATACCTGAAGGAACTTCCCGTCGGGGGGATCGAGCGCTCCGCTCGGATGCCCGCCCCAGCAGCGAAGTTCGTTTTCCAGCGTCACGCCACAGCTCTGGTGCCAGCCCACCGCGATCTGGCGAAAGCGGACCATTTTGGGAACGCGTGACTGACCCATTTCGTTGGCCCCCCAGCACTGAACCCGACCATCATCGCGCAGGCCGCAGGAGTGGCCTCCTCCCGCAGCAACCTCGACGAAGCGGCCGGCCGGCGCGCGCGACTGCCTGGTCATGTCATCGCCCCAACACGCGACGCTCTGGTCGCCGCCGACCGCACAGGAGTGGGCGCGGCCGGCCGAGACCTGTGCATAGCGGTTCTCGGGAGCGCCCGGCGCTTGAACGCGAGGCCGTGGTTGTGAGGAAGCCCACGAAGCGAGTGCCACGATCCCCAGCGCGAGGACCGCGATCGATGGCACCCTATCGTGAACTGTTCGGAACACTCGAACCTCCGCATCGAAGGTGAAAGCAACGCCTCCCGCACGCTGTCCACACTTTTTAGTTAAGCACGAACGTGGCGTCGTGCGCGATTGACGTTGCGATATCGCAACGCCAAGCACTCGAGCCGCTCCCGGCGGAAGACCGCGCCGGCAGCGGCGGCATGGGGCGCAGCCGCCAATCGCAGCGACGCCCATCTCCGGGCCCCGCCGCCGTCCCAGGGGCCAGCAAACGCAGCGCTCCCCCCCCCCCCCCCCCCCCCCACCCCCCCCCCCCCCCCCCCCCCCCGCCCCCCCCGCCCCCCCCCCCCCCCCCCCCCCCCCGGCCCCCCCCCCCCCCCCCGCGCCCCCCCCCCCCCCCCCCCCCCCCCCCCCCCCCTGAACAGGGCCCCGGCACCCGAGAAGCGCGCGCGCCTATCTTGCACTACACTCCCGCGCGTCCCGGATCCGGGAGCCACGCATGCAACTCGCGATGACCGATGCCGCCGAGCGCGCCGAGACCTGGAGGGAGGCCGAAGCCTACCTCGTCACGCTTGCCCTCGGCGTGGTGGGTGTCGGTTTTCTGCTTCTGGTCTACGCCTCCGGGCCAGCCCGCATCTTTCTGGCCAGCGGCCCACAGCCCGTCGCCCTCGACGCCACCGCCCTCGAGCCCGGGCGCGTCGCCGCGGCAGGGTCGTGGGTCGACCTGGGTCCGACGGTTCTGGACTTTTCCAGGGCAAAGGTGCGCCTCTTGCCTTCGAAGAGCGACGGGGACTCGACCTACGCAGCCTACGTGCCGATCGTGGACGCCGACGGGCGCACGCTGCTTGTGGTGCGCTTGGCGGGCTACGACAGCCAGCAGGCCGTGCCGGCGGGCCGGGTGCGCATGGCGCGGCTGCAGGGGGTGCTCCTGCGCCACGCGCCGGCGTTGCTCGCACGCATGGAGGACTGGCCCGGCGACGGCCTGAGGCAGCAGGGACTGATCGACCGCTGGATTCTGCTGGCCGACGAACGACCACCTCGACTCGGTGACTTCGCCCCGCTCGCTGGGCTCGGACTGGCCCTGTTCGTGCTCCCCCTGCTCGCCATCGCTGCCCGCTTTCTGCGTCCGGCGCGCAAGCGGTCATAGGACCGTTTGAGTACAGCCGTGCCAAATCACAGCGCCAAGGGCCCGGAGCAGGACGGCGCCAATCATCCGTAGGAAAACGCTCTGGCAGCTGCGTCGGTCGGCTTCGGCGGCCTGCAAGTGCCCCAAAATCGCCGCACTTCAAGACCGCTCGACGCTCTACCAGCCAACAATTCGGACACTTCCCTTCCGCGCCGTGTCCTGATACGCACATGCCGCCGGCGCCCGAGGGACGCGGAGCCCACGGGCGCAGACGTGACGTAGCAAGCGAGAACACATCCGATGCACCACGATTTCCTGCGCCCGCCCCTGCTCGCCGCGACGGCGCTCGCGCTCCTTCTCCTCGGCTGCGGTGGTGACGAGCACAAGAGCATTCTCGACCCCAACAGCTTCTCGGGCATGCACGAGGCGGAGCTGACCTACGACTGCCAAGAATCGGTGAACTGCTTCAACCAGCGCGGTCAGCTGCCCGCGATCGAGGGCAACCAGTTCACCGCCTGCATCGAGGCCAGCGCCGCCATGCTGGAGGGCGACGCCCAACGCCAAATGCAGTTCGTCAACAACTTTCAGCGCTGCAGCGCGTTCGTCTCCTGCCAGTACTACGACTGCGCCTCAGCCAACGCCAGCTCCAGCTACGGCGCCACACAGCTACCAAAGGTCATGCACCACTGCTCCGCAAAGGTTGCCTGTCAGACGCTCCAGGGCATCCTGCAGGAGGATCCGACCGTGGCCCAGAACAACTGCGAGGGCTTCGGTGTCTCGACACTCGACAACCTCTCGGCCGCGGAGCGATTGCAGTACGAACAGGACTACATGATGTGCGCCGCGCTGACGGGCTGCGAATTCGTCAGCTGCTTTCAGCACTGAGAGGCGTGCCCTATCGGGGCCCCTATCGCCCCCGTACCACGCTCACAGCTCGAAGCTGACCTTCGCCGCGTAGGAGCCCGGGTCGGGCATGGTCCAGCCCTTGACGGCATCGACCACGCAGTCGATGGCCTCGGCCGCTTCGATGCTGTCGGCAGCGGCCCCGGCCGCCATCACGCTGCCACCCGGGGCCACGTAGGCGGTGACCTGGTAGCTGCCGGAGCCGCAGGCCTCGACGCTGGCCCGCTGCTCGGCGACCACGCTCGCCACGCGGCCGGCATCCCAGACCACGGGAGCGCGCACGTCACCGGCCGGTTCGAGCTCGAAGCCCCAGGCCAGCTCGGCCACGTCGCCGCCCTTGGGCTCGGGGAAGCGTGTCTTTTTGGCCTCGTCGAGCAGGCAGCGCTCGGTGCCGCGATGCCCCACGCTCGACTCCTGCGGGTAGACCCACTCCACCTGCCCCTGGAGGTTGACCCTGAAGTAAAAGCGGAAATGCCCGCCGATGAACTCCACGTCCTCGGAGCCGTGGAAGAAGCAGCGCTGGAACTTCGGCAACTTGGGCTCGAGGGTGGCGTGGATCTTGCGCTCTGGAATCGTCGCCATCAGCCCCGAGACCTGCATCTGCTGGCTCGGAGGCGAAAACTCGTAGCCGGTCGTCTGCGAAGGCTCGGGCTCTTGGGTTTCCGGCTCGGAGCCGCAGCCCGCCCAGAACACAAGCCCCACAAGGCACAACCAGAGCCATCCTGCACGACCCACGCCTAGGTTCCTCATGGCCCGACCTTCCTCAGTTCCTGTGTCGAGATCACCACGCGCATGATCTCGCTGGTGCCCTCGTAGATTTCGGTGATGCGGGCATCACGCACGTGGCGCTCCACGTCGCACTCACGAGTGTAGCCGATGCCGCCGTGGATCTGCAGCGCCCTGTGGGTGACGCGGTGGGCCATCTCGGAGGCGAAGAGCTTGGCCATGGCCGACTCCGTGGTGTGGCGAACGCTCTTCTGATCCTTCAGCCAGGCGGCGCGGTGGATCAAAAGGCGCGCCGCGTCGATCTCGGTGGCCATGTCGGCCAGCATAAAGGCGATGCCCTGCTTTTCGGCGATGGGCCCACCAAAGGCATGGCGCTCCTTGCTGTAGGCCAGGGCCTTTTCGTAGGCGGCGCGCGCAATGCCCAGGGCCTGGGCGGCGATGCCGATGCGGCCGCCGTCGAGCGTGCCCATGGCAACGCCGAATCCCCTGCCCTCCTCGCCCAACAACTGATCTGCGGGGATGCGGCAGTTTTCGAAAAAGACGCTGCAGGACTTGGCCGCGTGGATGCCGAGCTTCTTGTCGGGGCTGCCGCAGGCGAAGCCGGGCGTGTCGGTGGGCACGATGAAGCAGCTGACGCCGCGGTGACCGGCGTCTTTGCGCGTCATGGCGAAGACCAGGATGGTGTCGGCGTGGGGTCCGTTGGTGATGAAGTTTTTCGAACCGTTGATCACCCACTGATCGCCGTCGCGCTCGGCCACCGTGGCCATGGTGCCGGCGTCGGAGCCGCTCATGGGCTCGGTCAGGCCGAAGCAGCCGAGCTTCTGGCCCGAGGCCAGCGGCGTCAGGAAGTCGCGCTTTTGGGCCTCGCTACCGTGGCGCCTGAGGGGGTCGCATACCAGGGAGTTATTGACGCTCATGATCACGCCCAGCGAAGCGCAGCCGGCGCTGATCTCCTCCATGGCCAGGGCGTAGGCCAGGTTGTCGAAGCCGGCGCCGCCGTATTCGGGCTCGACCGCCACGCCCATCAGACCGAGCTCGGCGAGCTGGCCCACCAACTCGGTCGGCCACAGGCTTTCCTCGTCGAGCTTCGCCGCGCGCGGCGCGACTTCCTTGGCGGCAAAGTCGCGCGCCGTCTTCTGCAGCAGCTGCTGCTCCTCACTCAACAGAAGATCCATCGTCGTCTCCGCAGGCACCGGCTGCGAACACGGCGGGCGGGCTGCCAAAGTGCGCCACCCACGACGCCACGACTCCGAGCGCGCCTACCGGGGCCGATGCCAGCCCGGGACCATCGCCGCCCACAGAGGCCCGTGTCAAACGCTGGAAGGTCCCGGAGCGCAGGGCATCGTGTCTCGTGTCCCGTAGGCTTCGACGCAGACGCCAACGCCCACGCTCTCACATCGCACCTGCAGTCCGCTCTCAGAGCAGCGGGCCCAGGGCGCGTTTGGCACGTGCGACATAGCGGCCGCGCGGCTCGAGTTCCAGGTAGCGCTTGAAGGCCGCCGTCGCCTCGCCCGTGTGGCGGCCGCCGCTGGCCTCACCCAGCCAGAAGTGGGCCTCGGCCGGAACCACCGCCTCGAGTTCGACCGCGCTCTTCAGGGCCGTGCGCCCGCGCTCCAAATCGCCGGGTTGCTCGCGTTGCACGTAGGCCCGCCCCAAGAGCGCAAGCAGCCGCGCCCGGGCCGCCGCCGGCGCCGAGCCCTCGTCGATCAGCCGCCGCGCCAACACCAAAAGCCGCAAGGCATCGCCTGGACGCTCGGCCCGCAGGTGCACCTCGGCGCGCCCGACCAGCGCCTCGGGATGCTCCGGCGAAAGCGCCAGCGCCGCCTCGTAGGCGCCGGCCGCAGCATTGACGCGGTCGATCGCGTAGAGCGCATCGCCGTAGAGCGACAGCAGTTCCGGACCGCGCTCGGCGCCACTCGACAGCGGCCGCAGCAGCTCCAGGGCGGGCCGCGCTTGCCCCTTGGCGAGCAGCAGTCGCGCCGCCACCATGCGCACCTCGGCGCTCTCGCGCAGGGTCGCCGGCAGCGCGTCGAACTGCAGCTGGGCGCGCTCCAGCTCGCCCATGGCGATCAACGCCCGCACCCGGCCCAGACGCCCGTCGCGACTCTTGCCGGCCCGCTCCAGCAGCGCCTGATGGACGGTCTCGGCCTCGTCCGCTCGACCGTCGGCCAGGAGCAGCGCCCCCAGCTCCGACAGCCCGTCGGCAAGCCCCGGCGCCAGCGCCAGGGCCCGCCGCAGGGACTGCTCGGCGGAAGCGGCATCCCCGGCCAGGCGCTGGGCCCGCGACAGGCCCAGGTGCACCTGGGGATCGTCGGCCTCGAGTTCGGCCAGGCGCCCGAAGGCCGCGACGGCAACGGGCCCCTGCTCGAGCAGCAGCGCCACCTCGGCCCGCGCCCACAGGGCTTCAACGTCCTGCTCGGCCTGTTGCAGCAGGCGTTCGCTGCGCTCCAGCAGCTCCGCCGCCGGCGCAAGCCGGGCCCGCAGGCGCAGGCCGAGGGCCTCGGCCTCCACCGGCTCCAGGGCGTCGGCCTGGGCCTCCAGGGCCTCGAGGGCTGCCTCCATGGTCGCCGGCTCCTGCACCCCGAGGGCCGCCCGCGCGCGCAGCCCGAGCACCGCCGGATCGTCGGCCGGCGCCCCCTCGAGCAGCGCCAGCGCCCGTGACCCGTCGCCCGCCTGCAGCAGCAGGCGCGCGCACAGCAGGCGGTGACCGAGCAGCTCAGGAGCCGCCTCGTGGGCCGCACCCGCCGCCCGTCGCGCCAGCTCCAGACGCCCGCCGTGTAACGCTTCCTGGGCCACCCAGGACAGCAGCGAGGCATCGCCTGCGGCCGCCGCCAGCGCCTCCTCGAGCGCAGCATCGCCGGCCGGCGCCACCTCCCCCGCCGCCCCGGACTCGGCCTCGAGCCTGGCCAAGCGCGCGCGCGTCAGCGCCTGAACCACCCGCTCGCGCGCCGGCGCCCCCGCCAGCCGGGGCCGCAGCGCCGAAAGCCGCTTCCGCGCCCCCTCGGCGCCCGCGGCGTCGGCCGCCATCAGATAGGCCCGATGCAGGCCCGCCCGCAGATCCTGTGGGTGGCGTTTCAGCACCTCATCGAAGTGGGAGCGCGCCTGCGCCAGCTGCCCCTCCTGCAGCCGCAGCTCAGCCAACGCCGAGTGGGCCGCCAGTAGCTTGGGAGCCGCCTTCAGCGCCGCCTCCAGATGCTCGGCGGCTGCCGCAGCCCCGCGCCTCTGCTCCATGCGGCCCACGGCATACAGCAGCGCCGGCCGCCCCTTTGCCGCCCCGGCAGCCTGCTCCAAGCGCTGTAGCTGTGCCTCGTCCTCCGCACCCGCGTGCTCGCTCGCCTCCAGCAGCACCGCCTGCGCCACCGTCCGCGCCCTTTCGTCCACCTTGTGCCGCTCGGCCTCGGCCAGCGCCTTGCGCAGGCCACCGAGGTCGCCATCGCCCCCGTCGAGCACCCTGCGCATGGCGACAAAGAGCGTCCAACGGGCACTCTGGGCGGGCTTGAGGGCACCGCTCTGGCGGGCCTGCTGGAGCAGCGCTTCGGCCTGCTTCAGGCTCGCCAGGTCGCTGTCGAAGGCCGCCTCGGGCAGCCGCTCGCCCAGCTGCGGGCTGGACGCCGACAGGGACGCGGGCAGCGACAGGGACGCGGGCAGCGACAGGGACGCGGGCAGCGACAGGGACGAAAGCCGCTCCATCAACGGCCAATGCCGCATCCCCAGGTAGCCACCCAGAAATAGCAGCCCCACCAGCAACAACGAAGCGGCCCGCGATGCGAAGCGACGCGGGGCTGCGACACCGGGGAGCGTGACCTCCTGGGGCGGCAACCATTCGCCCTCCAACAGCTCGGCCAGCTCCTCGCGCTCGGACGCGACCTCGTCGGCCTGCGCGAACAGCCCGTCATCCCATGACTCCAGGTGAAGGCGCAGCGGCTGGGGCTCGCCGGCGGGCGGCGCGGCCGGCGCGACCTCTGCTGGCGCAGGCTCGGCGACGGTCTGCTGCGGTGGCGCTTTTTCGGGCTCGGGCTCGGGCTCGGACAGCGGCGCAGGCGCCCCGGCGTAACTCTCCACCAGGATTTCCCCATCACCGCCGTCCCGCGGAGCCTCGCCGCGCGCGCGCGGTGCCCCCGAAACGACCGCGGACGGCGCCTGACCCGGCGTCCAGCCGATGCCCGGCGCGGTATCGGCGGAAGCGGCGGCCAGGACGGGTACCTGGGCCGGCTGCGGGTCGAACAGCCCCCGCATGGTGGTGCCGCTGCGGTTGGACGGCCGCGGTCGCGCGGCCTGCAGCTCGGGCAATGGAGCGGACGCGCCGGGTGAAGTCTGCAGCTGCTCGCGAGCCTCCGACTCTAGCGGCAAAAGCGAAAGTGCCGGCCGCTCCACGACCGCCAGCGGCTCGATCTCGGCGGCTGTCACGTCGATGCCGAAGCTCGGCCCCGCGGGCTCGACCCGGGGCCCTGCGCCAGCGAACGCAGGCGCGCTCGCTTCCTGATCGCTGGGCGCTCCGTGGCTGGCCTCCTGGTACTCCCAGTCGCCTTCGTGGCCCTCTTCGGCACCATCGAGTTCGATGATCTCGAACTCCACATCGTCGCTCCCCGGCACGTAGTCCTCGTCGAGCACGAGCGCCGGAGCCGACGCCAACGGCATCGCGACCGCGGGCAGCACGGGCTGGCACGGCACAACGAGCTCGACGGGCGCGGCCAACTCCGCTTCGGCCGTCGCCTCGAGCAATTCGAAGTCTTCGAGTTGCTCGAAGTCCTCCAGCTCTTCGAGTTCGTCAAAGTCTTCGACAGCCTCGACCTCGGCGCGCGCGGCCAACTCCGCGGCCAGCTGCACCTCCCCGCATGCCGCTGACGCGTCGTCCCCGTCCGCCTCGTCCTCCTCGTCCTCCGCGTCGAACTCGACCAGCCCGTGGAAGCTTTCGAACTCCGAGGCGATCTCGACCTCGGCGGGCTCATCGGCGGACTCAGCGGACTCAAAGGACGCCTCGTCAGGCTCCAACGCGGTCGTCCACGGCTCGCCCCAGGACGGTGCCACCTGGGCGGACTGCGCCGGGAACGACTCGACCGCGGGCGCCGGAACCTCGAAGCGCTCCTGCTGAAAGCGCGGCGGCCGCGCTGCGGCCTCCAATGGCTCCCATTCGAGCTCCGCGACCGCCGCCATCGCGGCCTGTGGCTCGTCCTCGACAGCATCCGTCTCGGCCGCCGCTTCGAACTGCTGGTCTCGGCCCGCGGGCTCCTCGACCGGCGCCACGACCTCCACCGGCGCCGTCGCCACGACCACCGCGGCCTCGACCGCTGCCGCTTCCTGCGACAGCTCCACTTCCTCAGCCACTGCCACTTTCTCAGCCGGCGCCGTCGCTACGACCACCGCGGCCTCGACCGCTGCCGCTTCCTGCGACAGCTCCACTTCCTCAACCAGAGCCACTTCCTCAGCCGGCGCCACCGCCGCTGCCGCCTCCTCAGCCACTGCCACTTCCTCAGCCGGCGCCGTCGCTACGACCACCGCGGCCTCGACCGCTGCCGCTTCCTGCGACAGCTCCACTTCCTCAGCCAGCGCCACCGCCGCGGCCACCGGCTCCTCCGCCGGCGCCACTTCCGCAACCGGCACCGCGACCTGCTGCTGCGCCCTGTGGGCCAGAAGCTCGCTCGCCCCATCGGCCAGACTGCGCAGCGCGGCATCTGACGGTGCCAGCGAAAGCCCGCGCTCGGCCGCCCGCAGCGCCCGCAGTGGATCACCCCGCTGCATCAGAACACGCGCCAGCGCGGCGAACGCCTCCACCGACCCGCGGTCGAGCTGCACCGCCTTGAGCAGCGCGGCCTGGGCGCGCATCAGGTCGCCCTCGGCCGCCCACGCCTCGCCCTCCACCACGAGCAGGGCCGCGTGGGGACCGTCTTCGGCGAGCGCCGCGACCACCACGCCGCGGGCGTCGCCGTAGCGGCCGGCCGCGAGCAGGGCCCGCGCCAGTCCCAGCGACGGCTCCTTCTCCGGATGTGAACGAAAACGCAAAAGGCGCGCGTTGAGCTGATGGGTTTCGCTGATCAAGGCCATGGCTACACGCATGGATAGTTGGGGAAGCCGCCGGGCTTTGCGAAATTTTGGACAAATCGGCGCCGCTTCAGGCGCCCCAGGGCGCTCCAACGCCCCCTTCCGGAGCAGGCCCTGCCACCCGAAAAGCGGGAAAACACCGGAGTTTCCTCCCCATGCGCACCGCGATCGGGGGACGGATCTTCCGCCTCCGCAACAGCCGTCGTTGCCGAGCCTGCGGCTGTCGAAAGATGATTTCGACCACGTCCCGCGGTAAGAAGCGAGCCGATGCCCACCACGCATCCCCGCCGCCCCCGCCCCCCGCGCGCCAGCCTGCTGGCGCTGCTGCTGGGCGTCCTTTTGCTGGGGCCCGCCGCCTGCACCAAGCAAAGGCCCCGTGCCCTGTCGCCCGAGGACACCGTGATGGCCTTCGCCCGCGCCATCGGCCAGGGCAAGCTCAAGGAGGCCTACGGCTTGATGTCGGCGAGCTATCGCAAGCGCGTGAGCTACGCGGACTTCGAGCGCTCCCTGAAGCAAAACCCCCAGGAGACCCTGGAGATCACCAACGCCCTCAGTCACCTCGGCGGCAAGGCACGCCAGCAGGCGACCCTGCGCTTCGGCGACGACGAAGAACTCGAGCTGCGCCGCATGGACGGCCGCTGGTACATCAGCAGCAACCTGGTCGGTTTCTACGACCAGAGCACTCCGCGGGCCGCACTGCGCTCCTTCGTGCGCGCCATGGAACGCAAGCGCTACGACGTGGTAATGCGGCTGATCCCCGAAGCCGACAAGGAAGGCGTCACGCCCGAGCGCATGAAAGAAGCCTGGTCGGGCGATGCCCGCGAGGAGGTGGAGCGCATGCTCAGCAACCTGCGCGAACACATGGACGCCCCCATCGAAGAGGTGGGCAACCGCGCGACCATGCCCTACGGCGACCGCCTACGCGTGCAATTCGTACGCGAAGAGGGCAGCTGGAAGATCGAAGACCCCGAATAAGGGCTTCAGCTGCCTTCACTCTGGGTTTCTGGGCGAAAAACCAACGGCAGGCTGGTGTCGGTGGGGCGACCAGCGGTGGGGAACTTCCAGCCTGTGATGGTCTTTTCGACGCAGGCCTCGAGCCCAGGTAGAAGGCCCTTGCCATCGAGGCTGACCGACTCCACCGCGCCGTTGGGCGCGATTCGGATCAGGGCGCTCATCTCCACCACCTCTTTGAGGGGATGATCATCGAGGGCGTCCTGATAGCAGCGCTGCAATCCCGGTTGCTGTGCCTCGACCACGGCCGACAGCTGCTCGGTCGAGAGGTCGGCCCCTGCGGAACAGGCGTGCAGCAAAAGAAGTGAAGCTGATAGAGCCCTACGCAGAGACCAGGGCGCGGGGGTCATGGGGGTCACGGCAGCATCGCCCGATGTGACAGCGTCGACATGTCGCCCAAGTTCGGTGCCGCAGCAAAGCTCGCCCGCACCCGCGTCGAGCGACGAACGCGAACCTCAGAACCGAGGGTCGCACGGCCGGTCATCGCCCCGCAACAACTGCAGCGCCCGCCGAAAATCCTCGGGCGGCTCCACCTCGAAGCGCAGGGGCTCAGCCGTTACGGGATGGGCGAAACCGAGCAGCCCCGCATGCAGCGCCTGCCGTCCCAGGACCTCGGCTGCCTGCCGCAGGCGCGGGTCGCGGCTCTTGTGACCGTAGACCGGATCACCGATTAGCGCGTGACCGTGCTCGGATAGGTGCACCCGGATCTGGTGGGTACGCCCGGTCTCCAGCCGACACTGCAATAGGCTCGCGCCATGCAGCCGCTCCTGCAGCTGCACGTGGGTGACGGCCGGCTTACCCCGCTGCACGCGCCCGCTGAAGCGCTTGCGATCGACCGGGTGGCGCCCGTGCAAGCTCCGAATCGTGAAGCTGGGCTCGGGATGGCCGAGGGCGATGGCCTGGTAGCAGCGCTCGATGTCATGGCGGGCGAAAAGCTCGGACAGCCCTGCGTGGGCCCGCTCGCTGCGCGCCACCACCATCACGCCGCTGGTGCCGGCATCGAGCCGGTGCACGATGCCCGGTCGCTGCCGCTCGCTGCCACCTTCGGGCTCCCCCAGATGGTAGAGCAGGGCATTGACCAGCGTGCCGTCGGCGTGGCCCGCGGCCGGATGCACCACCATGCCGGCCGGCTTGACCACCACCGCCAGGTGTTGGTCGCGGAATAGAACCTCGAGCGCAAGCGCCTGCGGAAGGAGTTCGGTCGTGGGCGGCGGCGCCGGTCGCACCACCACCCGATCGCCGCGCTCGGGGCGGCTGCTGGCGCGCACCGCACGCCCCTCGAGCTCCACCCGCCCCTCGCGGATCCAGCGCTGCAAAGTCGAACGCGAAAAGCCCAGCTCGCGAGCACCGAGGATGCGGTCGAGTCGTTCGCCCGCTTCCTCGGCCGTGATCGTCAGCGTCAGCCGATCCTGGGGCGGCTGGTTCATGACGGCGCCGCGCCCGTGTTCACCTAGTCACCTGTGTCGGTCGTTTTGGGTAAAACTCCGCGAGCCATCGCCGACCCTCGGCGTGACGAATCGGCGAAGGACACACAGAGTACAATCGAGGAGATAGCCCGAAGGGCGGTCGGCGAGGGCCGGCGAGTTTCGCCCAGAACCTCCGAGACCGGTGACCGGCCGTCACCACATCTTCGAATCGATGTGCGCCTTGGAGCGCACCAGGATGTCGATCACCGCCCGATCGTAGAAATTCTTGGCATAGAGTTCAGGCGTGACGCGACTCTCGAAAAGCGCCCTGCCCTCCTCCAACTCCTCGGCCATCACCTCGTAGAGCGTGTCGTTGGTGATCCCCTCGACCACCTTCTCCTCGTTGTACAAGGAGAGGTCACTGGCGATCGCCCGCGCCAAACGCCGGGCAGCTTCCTGGGTGTCGATCAGCGCCATCGATCCTCCTGGCGGTCTCGCCGCCAGATGAATTGTTAGCCATTCGGCGCCAGACTGTCAAAAGCGTCGTGCCCGCGAGCCGCGTGCCGTCCGCCCTGCCGCCGCCCTCAAAGGGGCGCGCGCAGCAGACAGCATCCCTGGGAGCAGTAGTAATCGGCGCTGCAGTCGGTGCCCGTGGTGCAGACCTGGGCGCCGCCGTCGCAGGTGTAGGCCGGCGGATCGGTGGTCGTGGTACCGCCAGTGCCGCCCGTACCGCCGGTGCCGCCCGTACCGCCTGTGCCGCCCGTACCTCCGGTGCCGCCCGTACCTCCGGTGCCGCCGGTGCTCGGAGGCGCCGTCTGACAGGTATCGGGGAGATCCGCGATCGTCTTGCCCAGGCATAGCTCGCACTCGCCACAGGTATTGGTGCAGGCGTTCTCCGTTTGCACACAGGTATCGCAGGCGTCGAGGTTTTCGTCGCTGCAGGTCTCGCTGAGCAGCACCGTCCGCACCGTTCCGCCGATGTAGATCTCGCAGCAGCCGAAACAGTCGCAGCCGTTGGGCGTGCGCGCGCTGCAGAAGTCAATGCACATCTGGCTGACCTGGCAGTCGGGATCGCTTTGATCGCGGGCGCCGGTCAGACAGTCGGTGTGGTAGCGGCAGTCGTCATCGCCTGCGCCCGAGTTGCCGTCGAAGAAGCAGTCCTGCCACTTCGGGTCCATGTTGTCGCCCGGAATGCCGGTCGAGAAGCTGTCCTCGTCATTGTCATCGGCACCGGTGCACTCGGTATCGAAACCGTCGATCTGGCCGTCGCCGTCGTTGTCGATGCCGTCGGCGCAGGCGCAGGGCGTGTCGCCGCAGGCGGAAAGCACCGTGGTCGTGGTGGTGCCGTCGGTGAGCATCATCCCGTCGGTACCTGTACCGGCGGTACCCGTTCCGGCGGTACCGTCGGTGGCGGTGCCGGTGCCGGCACCACCGCTGGTGCCGCTGGTACCTGCCGCGCTGCTGCCGCTACCACCGCCCGAAGCTCCGCTGCCCGAGGCGCCGCTTCCAGTGCCTCCGTCCCCAGTGCCATTGGCATCGCCACTACCACCACCGGAGCTGTCATCGCCACCACAGGCGAGCAAGAGCCCCAAGAACATCACCAGGCCACGTCGCTTCAACATGCTCAAACTCCTGGACCCTACGCGATCCAATACCAACTGAAGCTAGCGCGCGACCGTGAAGCTGTCGACCCAGTAACTCTAGGGTAGGAAGCGTACATCGACCACCGCTGCACACAGCGACGCAGATCGCTTGTAGACCCCACTCTACTACGCATGGGTGCGCGTGTTACGATCGCACACACGTTGCCCGACCCCAGAGGCCAAATCAAAGGCGCAGCATTTCGCGAGTTCGTGCTTTGGTACGAACGTGAGCACGACGCCTGCTCTGTGGTCGAAGCAATTGCCGCGGTGGAGCGTGAGTTTCCCTCCACCTTCGAGCCCGACCGGGAAGGCCGCGGCATCCTTGTCTCCCAGTGGTACCCGGCGACCGTCGTCCACGCCCTGATCGACCAGATCTTGAAGGGCCACCTCGCGTCGGAACTCGACGCGCTGGCAGCGGCGGCAGCCGAAGAGATCATGGGTCACACGCTTCGGGGCGTCTACAAGTTCATCTTCTCGAGCTTCGCCAACCCCGAACTCTACGCCCGGCACGTGAACAAACTATGGAACCTGCACTACGACAGTGGCCGCTGCGCGATCGAGCCCGTGACGAGCGGCCGCTGGGTCGCGCACTACGACGGCTGGACCGCGCACCATCCCTTCATCTGCAAAATGAACATGGCCTCCACCGTCCCGATCTACGCGACCATGGGATGCCGCAACGTGCGCTGGAGAAAGCTCAGCTGCATCGCAGACGGCGCGTCCCGTTGCAGCTCGGAGTTTAGCTTCGAGCGCTGAGGGCCGCTACGAGCAGCTCGTCCCGCTGCAGCTGCCGCCCTCGGCCTTGACGTGGATGCGGCCATAGCCGCCGCCGCCACCACTGCCACCGTCGGAGCCATTGCCCTCGCGACCGTTGTCGCCCGGTGCGCTGTCGCTGCTACTGCCCGAGGCTCCATTGGGGCCGCCCGCCGAAGCGTCGGCACCATTGCCACCACCGGCCGAGAGGCTCGCGGACGTCACGTCCACGTCCACCGCCTGCAATAGAATGCCGCCACCGCTGCCGCCGCCAGCGCCGCAGTTGCTGTTGGTCGCGTTGCCGCCGTCGGCGTTGATCGAGCCGGAGACCACAAGCTTTCCGCGCGCCGAGATCTGCAACGCGCCGCCACCGCCGCCACCACCGCTGCTGCACTCGGTGGTGTGTCCACCGCGGCATCCCGCAGCCAGGGGTGATAGCTCGGGCGTGCCGTGCACCACCCCGCCCTCCCCGGCCGGCTCCACACCATTGTCGCCGGTCCCCCCGGCGCCGCCCGCGGTTCCGAAGCCACCGCCACCGCCGCCTCCAGTATCTCCCGAGGTCGAAGGACTGTCGCCGCCCTGGCCCATGCCGGCACCGCATTGACCACCGCCTGCGCCCGAGGTCGTGCCGTCGGCGCCCACATCGATGCTACCGCCGGCCGCAATCGTCACATCCGCCCAGGCTGCGATCACCAATGGACGCGATCCCTGCACGCGCAAGGAGCCGGAAACCGTGAGTTGGTTGACGGCGAGGACCGCGATCTCGAGGCCGCCGCCCTGACTTTGCACGAAGATGGGCGGCTCGGTACCACCGCAGAAGCTCGTAAAGCTCGGTGTCCCGCCGGTATCGATGGTCGCATCACAATCGACGGTCGTAGCCGCTCCCGCCGCCGCCGGATCGACCGCGTCGGGATCGAAGTTGCTCACCGCATACGAAAACGTGCAGTCATCGGTAGCCGATGGCACGCATACCTCCACGGCCGCGCTCGCGGCCTCGCAGACAGAATCCACGCAAGCCCCCGCCGCGCAGTCGCTGTCGTCGACGCAGCTATCGCCGGCCGCACAACCTGCACAGTCCGGACCACCGCAATCGGTGTCGGTCTCCGAACCGTCCTTGTTGCCATTGGCGCAAGGATCATTTGGATCGCTGGTCGACGACGAAGCGCACGTGGGACAACTCGGAAAAAAGCCGTCGAGCGATGAGCTGGAATCGGCCTGGCATATCACCGTGCTGTCGGTGGCGCCGGGACAGCTGCAATTGCGGGTCTCACCCATCACGCATGGCTCACCCTGCACCTGGACTCCCGAACCGCTCCCGGTGCCGCCGTCCGCTCCCGATGCACCGGGACCGAAGCCACTGCCCTGCCCCGAAGGCGCCTCGCCGCCGAACGCCGGAACGCCTTCGGCACAGGCCCCGGTCACCATCAAAGCCACTACAGCGACAGCTTCAAAGCGCAAGCTTCTGCGAGCCATCACCGAGTGTTGACCACCGCAACCCACCAACGTCGGTCGCGCGCTCCCTATCACACCCATTCGGCGATGCTAGCACGATTGCCCGGGAGCTCCAGAGGCGCCCCATGCCTCGAGGCCGGGAAGAGCGCAGGCCGCTACACCCCCAAGCTCGCATGGCCGATTCCATGCGGTCTCTCACGTTTGCATACACCGTCGACCACTCGCGAACAGGCAGCTCAGCGAACCGGGCCTCCCGGCAATGTCCGCAGGACTTGACCGTGCGTTGCCCCCTCGATGCCCATGAGACCCGCCTGTTGTTGCAAAATTCGGCGATGCTTTTCCAAATACCGGAGGCCCTGTCTCGCGCACGCGGCAATGGCTCCCACGACGGCCGCTGGGTCTCCTCGGCTGCAAGTCGAGCGAGATTGCAGGGCTTTGCGGTATCGGTGTCGGATCGAACTCGACCGCTCGCCCTGTGGCCCATGGCTTCAGCCTTTGCCCCTGCTCCCGGTCGCCGTCTTTGGTGAACCGCGGCTGCCGAGACGACACGAGTCATGGCTCGGCTTGATGCGGAACGCGATGACGGACCGCCCTGGTCGGATGCTTGGCGACGACTTCCGCGCGCCCTCAGCTGCCCACCTCGACCATCTCGAGCAGCGGCCCCTCGGGTTCACCCTCACGCAGGTCGACGCGCAGGTCGAGGTAGTGGTTATTGTCCTCCTCGGCGTCGAGCAGCACCTGGCGCACGCGGAAGAGGCGCGGCGACAGCTCGTCGAGCAGCGTCCACTGGGCGTTGCGGGCGCGGTGATCGAAGAGCACGTGCTCGTGCTCTGCATGGAAGGGCTCAAGCGCCGCTTCGAAGCGATCGGAGTCCCAGGGTTCCTCTTCGGGGCTGTAGACACAGCCGGCGGCCTCTTCGTAGTTCTTCAGGGAGAGCGCCTTGACCAGGAGATGAACCTCGGCGCGAATGCGCGCGCGCAACATGCGGGGATCGCGGGCCAACTCCTTGACCTGCTCGACCACTTCCGGCTGGGTTTCGCTCCCGCCCTCGAGCAGGCGCTGCCACTCGTCGATCAAGCTGGAGTCGACGCGCTCCAGGGTCGACCGCAGAAAGCCCGCCACGTCCACCAGGCCGTCGGTGTAGTAGGCCCGCGGCACGCTCTGCACCAGCGTCTTGTAGACGTCGCTCAAGTACCGCAAGAGCACGCCCTCGGCGCGGCTGAGGCCGTACTCGCGCACGAAGTCCGAAAAAGAAAGGTAGCCCTCCACCAGCTCCGCGGCCACGCCCTTGGGCCGGATCGCGTCGCGCTCGAGCCAAGGGTGGCGCCCCACATAGGCATCGTGCAGCCCGTAGATCAACTCGGCGTTGGGCTTGGGGTAACTGACGCGCTCGAGCTCGGTCATGCGCTGCTCGTACTCCACCCCGTCGGCCTTGAGCTTCTGGAACAGCGCGTCGCGGGCCTTGCGCTGCTGGGCGTCGAGGATCACCCGCGGGCTTTCGACCACCGCCTCGACGAGGCTGAGCACGTCCAGGGGGTAGCGCTCGCCCTCCTCGTCGAGAGCCGACAGCGCCTCCACCAAGAAGAGCGACAGCGCGTGGTTGAGCGAAAAGTCGCGCTGCAGGTCTTCGCTGATCGAAACGTGGGCGCCGCGACCGCCCTCGTTGGGTTCCACCTGCAGCACCGCGGCCTGGCGCAAGGAGCGGAAAAGTCCCTTGGCCTGGCGCCGGAGCCTCCGCTTGACCGGCTCGCGCTCGTCGGCCTCGGCGATCAGGGCGATGAGCCCCGCGTAGCCGTGGGGCTCCACATCGTCGGGCCGCTCCAGCAGATTGAGCAACATGCCGTGATCGATGCGAAAGCGGCTCTCGAGCGCCTCGGGCTCGCCGCCCACGAGTTTGTGAAAGACGTCCTCGTCCCAGTGCACGTAGCCGCGCTCCGGCGGCTTCTTGAAGGTGGTCTTGCGCTTCTTCTTGGCGCTGTCGGCCTTGCCGGCCAGCTGCATGTTCTCGATCACATGCTCGGGCGCCTGACACAGCACGCTGCCGCTGTCGTCGTAGCCGCGACGCCCGGCCCGGCCTGCGATCTGCTGCACCTCGCGCACCGACAGCCGGCGGGTGCGCGAGCCGTCGTACTTGCACAGCTTGGTGAACAGCACGCTGCGAATCGGCACGTTGACGCCCACCCCCAGCGTGTCGGTGCCGCAGATCGCCGCCAGCTGCCCGGCCTGGGCCAGGCGCTCCACGAGTCGCCGATAGCGCGGCAGAAGCCCCGCGTGGTGCAGCCCGATGCCGTGCCCCAGGCAGCGCTTGAGGTCCTTGCCGAAGGGACTGTCGAAGCGGGCCTTGCCCAGCTCACGCGAAAGCGCCAAGCGCTGCTCGCGGTCGATCAGGGTCACGCTGGTCAGGGCCTGGGCCAGCTCCACGCATTCACGCTGGGTGAAGTTGACCACGTAGACCGGCGTGCGCTCCTCCTCGGCCAGCTTGCAGATGGTCTGGATCAGCGGCGTCACGCAGTACTCGTAGCTCAGCGGCACCGGCCGCTCGCTCGAGCGCACCACACTGACCCCACGCCCGCTGCGCTGCTCGAGTCCGGCGCAGATCTCCCGCAGCTCCCCCAGCGTCGCGCTCATCAGCAGAAACTGCGTATCGGGCATGCACAGAAGCGGAATCTGCCAGGCTTGGCCGCGCTCCGGATCGGCATAGAAATGGAACTCGTCCATCACCACCTGCGAGATCTCCGCGCCTTCACCCTCGCGCAAGGCCAGGTTCGAGAGGATCTCGGCGGTGGCACAGATCACATTCGCCTCGCGGTTGATGCTGGCGTCGCCGGTCATCATGCCCACGCGCTCGGGACCGAAGATGTCGCATAGCTCGAAAAATTTCTCGCTGACCAGGGCCTTGATCGGGCACGTATAGAAGACGCGCCCGCCCAGGCACAGCGAGCGGTAGATGAGCGCCGTGGCCACCAGCGATTTGCCCGAGCCGGTGGGCGTGTTGAGCACCACATGCTGGCCCGACAGCAGCTCCAGCACCGCCTCTTCCTGGGCCGGGTAGAGCTCGATGCCGCGGGCTTCGACCCAGCCGACGAAGTTGTCGAGCAGGCGGTCGGCGTCGTCGCCGTCGGTGAGCAACTCGCCGAGGCCCGGTCCCGAGGCTGCGGTCGTCATGACGGCCTCACTCGAAGACCACGGTCTTGTTGCCGTGGATCAGGATGCGATCCTCAAGGTGCAGCCGCACCGCCCGCGACAGCACCAACCGCTCCAGGTCGCGCCCCTTGCGCACCAGGTCGTTGACCGAGTCGCGATGGGAGACGCGCAGCACGTCCTGTTCGATGATCGGTCCTTCGTCCAGGTCGGCGGTGGCGTAGTGGGCGGTGGCGCCGACAATCTTGACGCCCCGACGATGGGCCTGGTGATAGGGCTTGCCCCCGATGAAGGCGGGCAAAAACGAATGATGAATATTGATTACGCGACCGGCGTAGGCCTCGCAAAACTCCGGCGTGAGGATCTGCATGTAGCGGGCCAGGACTACCAGGTCGATGCGCTCGGCGTCGAGCAGCTCCATCATGCGCAGCTGCTGCTCACCCTTGTTGTCCCTGTCGATGGGCAAGCAGTGGTAGGCGATGCCGTGGGGCTCCACCGCGGCGCGCAGGTCCTCGTGATTGCTGATCACCAGCGGGATCTCACAGGGCAGCTCCCCGGCCCGATGCCGCAGGAGCAGGTCCTGCAGGCAGTGCTCGTACTTGCTGACCAGGATCGCCACACGCTTCTGTCGCTCGCCGTACTCGATGCGCGTCAGCATCTCGAAGCGCTCGGCCACCTCGCTGACGCCCCGCTCCAGCGCCACCCGATCGGTGTGCAGCTCGCGCAGATCCATGTGGATGCGCTGGAAAAAATAGCCGGCCAGAGAGTCGGTATGCTGATCGGCGTCGACGATGTTGACGCCATGGCCGTAGAGCAGCTGGGCCAGTGCCGCCACCAGCCCACGCCGGTCGCGGCAGGAAACCAACAGCGTCGCCAACGCGCGCGGGTCGGGAGCTGCCATGGCCCCGCACGCTAGCACGAATCGCCGCCCAACTTGCCAACGCGTGCACGGTGCACAATTGGACTTCAGCAGCGCCCAAGGAGCAGCCATGAAGGAAATCCTGGTACCCGTCGATGGATCCGAGGGCAGCAACCGCGCCGCCCGTTTCGCCGCCTACCTGGCCAGCGAAACCGGCGCCCGCGTCACCCTCCTGCACGTCTACGACACCCCCACGGCCACCGCCCTGGGTCTGGCCTCCCTGGGCAAGGACGAGCTGGAAGCCACCATGCAGCGGGTGGCCAAGGGCTCGTTCGACGCGGCCGAAGCCGAGATGGCCTCCTTTGAGATCGAGATCGGCCACCACACCGTGCTCGGCCACCCCGCCCAGGAGGTCGTCGCCTACGCCCGCCAACACCACCCGCAGCTCATCGTGATGGGCACCCGCGGCCGCTCCGCCGTCGAGGAAACCCTGCTGGGCAGCGTCAGCGACTACGTGGTCCGCCACGCCCCCTGCCCCGTCACCGTCCACCGCTGAAGCGCCTGGACCGGCGACTCAATCCCCCACCACGACCGGCCCCGGCCGCAGCACGACCAGCGTTTCACCACTGGCGTCCAGCACGGTCGAGGCCGGCTGCCCACCGGGGCGTCCCGGCACCACGCCCCCCAACTGATCGCCAAAAGCTTGCCGCAGGCCCGCGGCATCCTCGATCGGCGGCTGGCCGCTGAGGTTGGCACTGGTCGCCGTCAGCGGCCGGCCAAACGCCCGCACCAGCGCAAGCGCCGGACTCGGCCCCGGCACCCTCAGGCCCAGCTTGCCATCCTGCAAGAGCGCCGCCGGCAGGCCCGGCCGCGCCCTGAGCACCAGCGTCAGCGGCCCCGGCCAGTGCGCCCGCGCCAGCTCCACCGCTCGCTCCGGCGGCGGCTCCACCAGCGCAAGCGCCTGCTCCAGCCCCGCCACGATCACGCCGATGGGCTCGGGCCCGCGCCCCTTCATGCGCACCACCCGCTCCACCGCCGCCCCGTCCAGGGCGTCGGCCAAGAGCCCCATCTGGGTCTCGGTCGGGCAGGCCACCACGCCCCCGGCCCGCAGCACTTCCAGAAAGGGCGCGAGTTCTTCTTCGCTCACCAAAGAACCAGCCTCCATCAACGGCTGCGCGCGTGATGCCCGATGTCACGCCGGAACTGCACGCCCTCGAAGTCGATGCGCTCGACCGCCCGGTAGGCGCGCTCGGCGGCCATGTCCACGTCGTCGCCGATGGCGGTCACCGCCAACACGCGCCCACCCGCGCTGCGCAGGACGCCACCTTCGAGCCGCGTCCCGGCGTGGAAGACGCGCACCCCGGGCTCTTTTTCGGCCGCCTCGACGCCACGGATCTCGAGCCCCTTGGGGTAGCTCCCCGGATAGCCCGCAGCCGCCAGCACCACGCACATCGAGGCCGGCGCCTCCCAGGCGATGCTCTCCTCGGCCAGTGCTCCCTCGGCTGCCCCGCGCAGAAGCTCCAGCAGATCCCCCCGGTAGCGCACCAGAAGCGTCTCGGTCTCCGGGTCGCCGAAGCGCACGTTGTACTCGATCACCGAGGGCTCGCCGTCGACGATCATCAACCCGATGAAGAGCGCCCCGCGGTACTCGATGCCCTCGGCGGCCAGGCCCGCAAAGGTCGGCGCCACCACGCGCTCGAGGATCTTCCGCTCCACCTCGGCGCTCACCACCGGCGGCGGCGAGTAGGCCCCCATGCCGCCGGTATTGGGCCCGGTGTCGCCCTCGCCGACGCGCTTGTGGTCCTGGGCCGCAGCCAGCGCCAGCTGCCGGCTGCCGTCGCTGATGACGTGATAGCTGACCTCCTGGCCCACCAGCCGCTCCTCCAGCACCACGCAGGCGCCGGCCTCGCCGAACTCCCGCTTGCGCATCACGCGGTCGATGGCCTCGAGCGTCTCCTCGACGCTGCCGGCCACGATCACGCCCTTGCCCGCCGCCAGCCCGTCGGCCTTGACCACCAGCGGCCGCCCCAGGGCCCGCACGTGGGCCTCGGCCGCGTCGGCGTCCTCGAAGATCGCCGCCTCCGCCGTTGGAATGCCGTGGCGCTGCATGAAGCGCTTGGAAAACGCCTTGGACCCCTCCAGCCGCGCCGCCTCGCGCCCCGGCCCGAAGGTGGCCACGCCCGCGGCCCGCAGCGCGTCGGCCACGCCGGCCACCAGCGGCGCTTCGGGGCCCACCACGGCGAAGTCCACGCCGCGCTCCTCGGCCAGCAAAACCAGCGCCCCGGCGTCCTCGACGTCGACCGCCACATTTTCGGCAAAGCCGGCCGTGCCGCCGTTGCCGGGCGCACACAGCACCCGCTCCACGTCCGCCGAGGCAAAAAGCCCTGCCGCCAGCGCGTGCTCGCGCGCCCCGCTGCCCACAACCAAAACCGTCAAGGCCACCCGAAGCTCCTCTTCGCCCGAGCCGGCCGGCGCCGACCACGGCCAGCCTTTACCGGCCTCCGCCCAGGCGGTCAACCGCAGCGCCCGTGGAGACGCCCAGGCGTGCCCCAGGCGCAACTTGGACTTTGCCGAAGGCCCCGAAAGCGCTATGTATTCGGCGCAGACGACGACCGCCGGGCGGGGACGCGCTGGCGACGTCCAGGGACGGAACCAGCCCCATTTTCTTGTAGTCTGGGCCACCATCGCGACAGGCTCGAGCCCGGGCCACCACCGCTTGCTTCAGGCACTTGCCATGACCAGCCAGACCACCCGCACCCGCGCCGCGCTCCAGCTCTGGAAAGCCGACCAAAACCCCATCGCCCTGCTGTTCCGGGCGGCCGGCAATGCGCTGAGTTCGCCATTCTACGAAGTCTACGAGCGCTGGCTCGCGACCCAGGCCGTCAGCTGGAGGCGCCCGCGCCACATCGGCATCATCATGGACGGCAACCGCCGCTTCGCCCGCCACCTGGGCGCCGCCGACGTGGCCATGGGCCACGAGTTGGGCGCCGACAAGCTGCGCGAGCTGCTGGACTGGTGCTTCGCCTTCGAGATCCCCGTGGTCACGGTCTGGGGCTTTTCCCTGGACAACTTCAAGCGCGACGACGAAGAGGTCGGGGCCCTCTTCAAGCTCTTCGAAAAGAAGACCCTCGAGATGGTCGACAGCGCCGACCTGCACGACAACCACGTGCGCGTGCGCTTCATCGGCCGCCGCGACCTCTTGCCCGAGAGCCTGCAGGACGCCATCGCCAAGGTCGAACGCGCCACCGGCCACTACGAGCGCTTCGTGCTCAACATCGCCCTGGCCTACGGCGGCCGCGAAGAACTCACCGACGCCTTCCGCGACTACCTCGGCCACGCCCTGCAAGCCGGCAAGGACCTGGCGGCCGCCATCGAGGGCATCAGCCACCAGGCCGTGGAGCGCTACCTCTACACCTCCGGCCTGCCCGAGCCCGATCTGATCATCCGCACCAGCGGCGAGGTGCGCATGAGCGGCTTTCTGATGTGGCAGAGCGCCTATTCCGAGTACTACTTCTGCGACACCAACTGGCCCGCCTTCCGCAAGATCGACTTCCTGCGCGCCATGCGGGCCTTCGACGTGCGCCAGCGCCGCTTCGGCAAATGAGCCCGGGGCCAATCCGTGGTAGCGTTCCGCCAGCGCGAGCTGGAGGTGTGCCAGGCTCTGCGCAACGGTGGATGTTCCGCACGATTGCGGCTTGAAGAAACTTTAAAGCGGCTGCCCCTTGGGGTAGCCTCCGCGCCGGCCGCGAGCGCACTGCGCGCCGACAACCGAGGTAAAATGATGAATACGCATGGGCTGAAGGCTTTGACTGCCGTCGCACTGTGCTGCCTGCTGGCAGCCTGCGGAGGCGACGACGGCAACGACGGTGAAACCGGCGGCAGCGGCGGTGCCGACTCGAAGGCCGACTCCGGCGCGGGCTCGGGCGGCAGCGGCGGCGACAACGGCTCCACCGGCACCCCCGGCGGCAGTGGCGGCAGCGGCGGCGGCGGGGGCGGCAACGTCGGCGACGGCATCTGGCCGATGATGGGCTACGACGAGCGCAACTGGTACTTCAACCCCACCGAGACCACGCTCTCGGTCGACAACGCCGCCACCGTCGAAGAAAAGTGGCGTTTCACCACGGTCGGCAATCCCAACGGCACCCCGATCATCGCCGACGGCATGGTCTACGTGCAGACCGCTGGCGGAGGCGTCTACGCGATCGAGTTGGCGACCGGCGACCAGAAGTGGAACGTGACCACGATACCGGGTACCGCTTCGCTGGCCTACGTGGACGGCGCGCTCTACGCCCACGACAGCATGTCACAGCTGTGGAAGCTCGACGCCAGCGACGGCTCGGTGATCTGGGGCCCCGAAAAAGCCGACGCCCAACCCGGCTGCGACGGCACCTCCTCGCCCATCGTGGCCGGCGGCGCGGTCGTCGTGGGCCATAGCTGCGGCCTGCGCGAGATCGGCATGCAGGGCGGCCCGGCCGGCGCCCGCGGTGGCGTCGAGGCCCACAGCGCCGAGGACGGCTCCAAGCTCTGGACCTACTTCACGGCCGACGAAGAGGAAAACGGCGCCATGGTCTGGTCCACAGTCGGCATCGACGCCGAGGCCGGCATCGTCTACGCCAGCACCGGCAACAACTACACCGCCCAGGGCCCGAACTCCGACTCCATCCACGCCATCGAGCTGGCCGATGGGGCGCTTTCCTGGAAGACCCAGGTGCGCGACAACGACGTCTGGTCGCTGCCCGGCAACCTCTTCGGCCCCGACACCGACTTCGGCGCCAACCCGATCATCGCCGACGGCAGGGTTGCCGCGGGCGACAAGGGCGCTGCCTTCTGGGCCATGAACGCCGATGACGGCGCGATTGTGTGGAGCCGTGAAAGCCTGTCTGGAAACCGCGACCAGGCCCACGGCGGCTTCCTGATGAACGGCGCCTATGACGGCACGAACTACTACGGCGTAAGCAACGACACCTCCAACGGCTCCGCCATCCTCTACGCCATGAACGGCGAGAGCGGCGACAACGCCTTCGAGCCCAAGGTCTTCGCCGGCAAGTACGCCTGGGGCGCCCCCTCCCTGGCCAACGGCGTGCTGGTGGTGCCGATCAACGACGACCTCTACCTGCTCGATGCCTCCAGCGGTGAAGAGCTTAACAAGTTCAACACCGGCGGCTCCATCGCCGCTGGCGCCGCGTCCATCGCCGCCGGCCACATCGTGGTCGGCAGCGGCCTGGCCTACCCGCTGGCCGGCGACGCCATGGATAACAACCAGGTCGTCTGCTACGGCCTGCCCTGAAGCGCTCAGGCAGTAACCCCGCCGACTTCGTCGCCCCCGGCCATTTCGGCCTCGGCCTGGCGGGCGAAGTCGGCGTAGCGCCCCGCTTCGATCGCCTCCCGGGCCGCCGCCATCAGCGCGGCGTAGAAGCTCAGGTTGTGCTGGCTCAAGAGCCGCGCCGCCAGGATTTCGCCGGCCCGGTAGAGGTGGTGCAAATAGGCCCGGCTGTAGCCCTGGCAGACCGGGCAACCGCAGCGGGCATCGAGGGGGCTTTCGTCGCGGCGGTGGCGCGCCTGCTTGATGTTCACGCGCCCGCCCCAGCTCAGCGCCTGGCCGTTTCTGGCGTTTCGCGTGGGCAGCACGCAGTCGAAAAGATCGATGCCGGCGCCCACCGCCCTGAGCAGGTCCACTGGCTTGCCCACCCCCATCAGATAGCGCGGTCGCTCCCCGGGCATGCGCGGGCCGAGGTCGGCCAGTAACTCGTACATGCGCTCGCTGGGCTCGCCCACCGAGAAGCCGCCCAAGGCCAGGCCATCGAAGTCGAGGGCCGCAAGCGTTTCGAGATGGGCGCGGCGCAGCTCGGGCAAGACGCCGCCCTGCACGATGCCGAAGCAGGCCTGCCCCTCGGCACGCGGCGCCACGAGACAGCGCTCGGCCCAGGCCGTGCTGCGCTTGACCGCCGCTTCCACCTCCGCGCGCGGAGCGCCCCCGGGCGGACATTCATCGAGCACCATGGCGATGTCGGACCCCAAGAGCGCCTGCACTCGCATGGCGCGCTCGGGCGTCAAGCGCTGGGGGCTGCCATCGAGATGCGAACGAAAGGTCACGCCGTCGTCGTCGATCTCGCGCAGCTTCGACAGCGAGAAGACCTGAAAGCCTCCACTGTCGGTGAGTAGTGCATGGGGCCAGGACATGAAGCGCTGCACCCCGCCGAGTTCGGCGATCAGCTCGGCCCCGGGGCGCAGCATCAGGTGATAGGTATTGGCCAGGATCAGGCGCGATCCGGTGGCAGCGATTTCCTCCGGCGTGAGCGCCTTGACGCTGGCCTGGGTGCCCACGGGCATGAAGGCCGGCGTCGGCACGCTGGCCCGCGTCGTGTGCAAGACGCCCACCCGCGCATCGCCATCCTGCGCCCGCAGCTCATAGCGGCAAGCCCCTGCGCTCATCGCGAACCTCCCAGCAGCATGGCGTCGCCGTAGCTGTAGAAACGATAGCCCTGCTCCACCGCATGGCGATAGGCACGGCGCACCGGCTCTTCGCCGCCGAAGGCCATCACCAGGGCCAGCAGCGTCGAGCGCGGCAGATGAAAGTTGGTCAACATCGCCTCGACCACGCGGAAGCGGTAGGGCGGATAGATCAGCAGCGAGGTGCGACCTTGGCCGGCTGCCAGTCCCGCGGGCTCGGCCGCGGCCGCCTCCAGCGTGCGCACCACGGTGGTGCCCACCGCCACCACCGTACGCCCCTCTTCGCGCGCGGCGGCGATGGCATCGGCGGTGGCCTCGGGGATGAAGTAGCGCTCGGAGTGCATGGCGTGCTCGCGGAGGTCCTCGGCCCGGAGCGGCGCGAAGGTGCCCGGGCCCACGTGCAGCGTCACCGTCGCCGTCAGATGCCCGGCTGCGCGCAGCCGCTCTAGCAAGGCCTCGGTGAAGTGCAGCCCCGCGGTGGGCGCTGCCACGGCACCGTCGTGGGCAGCGAAGACCGTCTGGTAGCGCTCGCGGTCGGCGGCCCCGTCGGTGCGCTTGATGTAGGGCGGCAGCGGCACATGACCTTCGCGCTCGATCGCCTCGGCAAGCGGCCCGCCATCGACACTCGAGAGTTGCACCTGCAGGACGCCCGGCTCGGGCCCGGCCTCGAGTACACGCGCCTCGATCTGCCCCTCGGCGAGCTGGAGCGAGGCCCCCGGGCGCAGGCCCTTGGAGGCGCGGCCCAGGGCCAACCAGCGCTCGCTCGGGCCCGACTGCGAAATGCGCTCGAGCAGGAGCAGCTCCACGCGCCCACCGCTGGGCTTGTGGCCGAGCAGGCGCGCTGGGATCACGCGCGTGTCGTTGAAGATCAGCAGCGACGGCGGCAGCAGCCCGGGCAGCGCGTCGATGCGCAGGTCGCGCGGCTCGAAGCGCCCCAGCGGCGTGCACAGAAGGCGCGAAGCATCGCGACGGGCGAGAGGCTCTTGCGCGATCGACGTGGCGGGCAGCTCGTAATCGAGACGCTCGGCCTCGAAGGGCGGGCGCTTCGGAGTCATTTCAGGGCCTGCACGCGGCCGTCGTCGGAGACCACGATCACCGAGCCATCGCTGCCGAGCACCGGGCGCAGGGCGCCGCGGGCCGTGGTTGGAAAGGTCCAGCGCAGCTCGCCCTCCCGGTCGATGCAGTAGAGGATGCCGCGGCTGGTGGTGAAAAGAAGGTTGTCATCGGCGTCGAGCAACAGCTCGCCGGGGCGGCCGTCGCTGCCGCGGCGAAAGCGCTCACGGCCATCGCGGTCGTAGCAGCGCACTTCTTGAACGGCCAGTCCCACACACGTGCCGCCTTCGCGGTCGACCACGGGCGCGGTGGTCATGGCCCGGGGCCCCAGGTCCACGCGCACGCGCACGCGGCCGTCGGCTTCGAGCCCGAAAAGCGTCCCCGAGACCCCGACCACCCACAGCCCGCCGCGATCGTCGACCGCCACCGCCCGCGCCACCACCTCCTCCAACAGCAGCGGCGCCTCGCGACCGCCGTGCAGCGACAGCACCGTCAGCTCCCGGGCAGCGCCGCCGGCCAGCGCCCGGCCACCACCGAGGTCGGCGGTGAAGCTGGCCTCGCGCGCGGCCACGGGCAGCGACAACAGAATGCTTCCATCCAGGTCCAGCACCTGAACCTGGCCATCGCGCCCGCCCACCACCAGGGCCCCCCCGTCGAGCATCAGCGGCATGCTGATGCGCGAAGCCTCATCGAAGATCGGACGGCTCTCGCCAGCGCGCCCCACCAACAGCAGCCGCCCCTCGTAGGTGCTGACCAGGGCGTCACCGCGGGGCGTCAACGAGGGCGTATGTCTGAGCGGCCCCACCGGCGCGAAGAAGAGCGAGCGGCCGTCGGCCGACAGCGCGTGCAGACCGCCGGCGCTGGCGATCAGCAGCGTCCCGTCGGCGCGCACCGCCGGCGACAAAAGCCTCCGCTGGGGCAACGTGGTCGCCCAACGTCGCTCGGGTTTGGCGCGCGGCGCCCTGAGGGGCGAGCGGCCGCTGCGCCTGCCGTCGCCGCCCACGGTGGAGTTGGGATGCAGGCGGCTGACGCCATAGGTCAGGGCGACGCGACGCCCGATGGGCACATGTTCGGCCGCGGCGACGGCCCCCATGGCGCCGAGCGCGCCGACAAACGCAAGCCCAAGGCTGAGCCCGAAATGGGACCACAGACGACGTGGCCAAAAGCGCGGTGACGGAGACGACAACGGGGCGCTACCACGGTCGTGTCGGCAACAGGAAGGCCGCGCGAATCCTGGGTGCCGAATGCTTCTCGTCACCGGCGCGGTACTCCTGGGTGCCGTCTACCGTCCCCAGAAGCTCGACCCAGCTGCCCTTTTTCAGCTCGATGGGCGCGCCATAGGTCGCCCACAGCAAACAGCGCGTGGCCGGCGGACAGCGCTTGGCCAATAGTTGAATCTGGCTGTAGCCATCTTCGACGGCGCTGTCGACGATGCGCCCCTTGAACGCCATCCGGTGACCACGGTGGGCCTCGACGTCGGCGGCGAGCGCTTCGTAGGCGATGGAGTCGTCGGCGCCATAGGCCGCGGCGGCGGCTTTCAAGTCCGCGACGCGCTCGAAATGCAAGGCCACGGTCTGCGGCGCCTGACCGCTGGCGCTGGCGAAGAGTTCCAGCTCGTGCGCGCCGAACTCGGCGAGCGCGACGCGATGGACGAAGCGCCCCTCGGTGACGGCCACGTCCTGCTCACCGACCCGCACGGAAACCCCGTCGCCCACGCGACCGGCGACCTCGACCGCCTCACCATCGGTGACGAAACTGCGACCGGGGCGTTCCAGGCGCAGCGCCACCACCGGAACCGGCGTTCGCAGTTCACCCTGCTGCACGACGCCGCCGGGCGAGGTCACATGGTAGGCGACGTGATGCTCGATGGGCTCGGGCGCCCGCACCGGGCCGGGACCGTCGTCGGCGGCGACCTCGACCGCCAGCGAATCGCTGCGGCGCCCGCGCCCTTCGGCATCGAGCTCGAGCGGCTTGCCATCGAGCTGCACCTTGGAGCCGGGCCGCGCGACCACCACCACCTCCAGGGTCGGCTCGCCCCGCTGTAGCGCCGAGGTGTCCACCGACACGCGCGAGTCGATCTCGAGAAGGATGCGGCTGTCGACCGCGTCGCGCCCTGGACGCAACAGGACCACGTCGACCGCGTTCTTGCCGACCTGTAGGGAGTCGGCGGGCAGGGCGAAGCGCGCCATGCCCGCTTGGAGTTCCCGCTCGACCTCGCCGAAACGCACGCGCGTGCCGGCCTCGGCCTCCGCCAGCTGGAGTTCCAGCGCCTCGCCATCCGGGGTGGTCACCACGCGCGCGGCGATTGCGGGCGCCGACGGCCTCAAGAACAGCGCCGCACCGATCGCGACGGCACCGGCGACGACGGCCACCACCAGCAGCCAGGCCCCCGAGCCGCGACGGCGCGGCAGCTCGATGGGCTCGGTCGCGACCGCGGCCACCCTGGCGGGGGCGCGCTCGGAGCTGCGAGCACCGGGCAGCGGACCACCGACGCCGCCGATCATGGTGGCGCCGCGGATCGGCGCGGCCTTGGCCTTGGCACTGCTGGTCCCGCCCGACCCGCCCGCCCCGTTGGCCCCAACGCTGGGAGCGGAATCGGCAGTGCCCCCCGCGGGCTCCTGAGAGGTGACCGCAGCCGTGGTCACCCCGGCGGCCCGGGCATCGCTGCCCGCGTCGGCAGCCACGGCCTTGCTCGAGCTGGAAGCGACGCCGAAAAGCGTGCGCTTGGGGCGCGGCGGCTCCGACCGCGGGGCCGGATTGCTCGGCGCCACGCCCAGCAGACCGGAAGGGCGACCCTCAGCATCGACGCCTCCGGCCGCCCCCGGCAGCCCCATCACCGTGCCACCGGCCGCGCCCGCAGCACGCGGGGCCGAAGTGCCGGCCCCAGCGCCACCCCCGGCGCCACCCACGGGCGCGGTCTCGACCTCGGAGAGATCGCTTTTGCTCAGCCGCACCACACGCGGCAGCCCCATCACCGTGCGCCCGGCCTGTCCCAGCTCGGGGGCCGCCGCCGCGCTCGACTGCGGCGCAGCGCTCGCCTCC
This sequence comes from Myxococcales bacterium, assembly GCA_029880325.1. Classification (GTDB taxonomy): domain Bacteria; phylum Myxococcota_A; class Polyangia; order Polyangiales; family JAFGIB01; genus JAOUOP01. The sequence goes on from JAOUOP010000001.1 coordinate 288,714, forward strand.
GCCACCTTCGCCCCTGCGGCCGACTCGGCAGCGGCGCCGACCTTGGGTGGCGCCTGGGGCTGCAGCTCGGCGGCCCGGGCCAGCATCTCCGGCGTTGCCACCATGCCCAATTGGGTGCGCTTGTGATCGCCGGCGCCTACGACGGGCTGAACCGACCCGCCGCAGGCGCTGCAGAAGAATGAAGAGCCTGCCAGTTCGGCGCCGCAGTGCTCGCAGGAGCGTTTGCTTTCAGCCATGTCGTCAGAGATTCCGACCGCTGCGCACTCTACCCCGCGTCGCGGCCCACACTGATGCCGAGGACATCGGCCATATCGTAAAGCCCCGGCTCGCGCCCCACCACCCAGATCGCAGCCCGCACCGCGCCGGCGGCGAAGATCTCGCGACTGTGGGCGCGGTGGGTCAGCTCCAGACGCTCGCCGGGCCCCGCCAGCAGCAGCGTGTGATCACCCACCACGTCGCCACCGCGCAGGGCGTGCACGCCGATCTCCTCGCGTGTGCGGGCCCCGGGCCGACCGCTGCGACCGTGGACCGCAGCGCGCTCGGGCTCGAGCCCGCGAGCCTCGGCCACCACCTCCAGCAGACGCGCCGCCGTGCCGCTTGGCGCATCCACTTTGCGGCGATGGTGCATCTCGACGATCTCGAGATCGAACTCGTCACCGGCCAACTCCACCGCACGCCGGGCCAGGGCCCAAAAGAGGTTGACCCCGACGCTGAAATTCGGGGCGTAGACCACTGGCGCGCGGCTGGCGCAGGCTTCGAGCGCCTCGCGACCGGCGGCGTCCAGACCGGTGGTGCCGACCACGGCGGGACAGCCGGCGGCCGCGCAGGCCGCGAGCAGCTGTCCGGTGCCCTCGGGCAGGCTGAAGTCGATGGCCACCTCGACGCGCTCGAGCCCGGCGGCGAGATCGTCGCCCAGCATCACGCCCAGGGGATCGCTGCGACCGACCAGGGTGGCGGCGTCGCAACCCAGACTACCGTGGCCGGAGCGCTCGAGGGCAGCGCCGAGCTCGGCGCCCTCACGGGCCAGGATCTGATCGATCACCGCCCGGCCCATGCGGCCGGCGGCACCGTGAATGGCGATGCGGGTCATGGCTTCGAACGCCCCCCAAACGACCGCGTTTTAGGACATATCAGCAGCGGCAGATCGCGGCTCTCAGGTGGGAGATGGCCGCAAAAAAGCGGTGAATGCAGCGTCAGGGTACCCATGCCTTGACCTCGTGATCGAAGAAGGCGGCGAGCTTGGCACGCCGGGCCGATGGTGCAAAGCCTATCGGAGATCTGCGCTTGCACCATCTGGCGAGGAAATTGGCGGCAATAGGGGCAGAGCCCCCCCAATTGTGTGCAAATAGCGGGCTCCGTCCCGCAATCTTGCGGTGTACGGCCCCAGCAATCGGATCTATGGTCGGCAATCCTATTGTGAATTGTTCGGCGCGGTGGACCGAGGCGCGCTGGAGGGAGACTAATGATTCGACGTATCACGATGACGATCGCTGCCAGCCTGTTGGCCCTCTCCTTGGGCTGCCAGGCGCAATACGCGGAAGGCGGCGAGGACCCCTACGCAGAACCAGAGGCGACCCAGGGTGGCGAGCAGCCACAAGTTGCGACCGCTGAGGCTCCGCTCGCGCAAGCCCCGGCCGCTCAGCCCGCCCAGCCAGCCCAGCCGGCCCCGGCCGCCCAGCCGGCCCAGCCGCCGCAGCCCGCGCAGCCGGCGCCTGCGCCCGAACCGGCGACCCCTCTGGCCAAGGCCGAGGCGGACGTCGAAACCGCCAAGAAGGCCCTGGCTGACGCCGAGGCCGCCGAAGCCAAGGCCAAGGAAGAGGCCGCGGCTGCCAAGACCAAGCAGGCCGAGACCGCCAAGGCCGCGACCACCACCCGGTCGGCCGCGCGCAAGGCCAAGTCCGAACTGGCCAAGGCTGAAGCAACCCTGAAGAAGGAACAGAAGAAGGCCGAGCTGGCTGCCAAGAAGAAGGCCAAGGACGAGGCTCGCGCCGCGGCCGAGGCCGAGAAGAAGAAGAAGGCCGAAGAAAAGAAGGCCCAGCTGGCCGCGGCCAAGCAGGCCAAGGAAGCCGAAAAGGCCCCGGCCGCCCAGCCCGCCCAGCCCGCCACCGCCGCGGCACCGGCCAAGCCGGCGAGCCCGGCCCAGCCCGCCACCGCGGCCAAGCCCGCAGCTCCGGCCAAGCCCGCGGCCGCGGCCAAGCCCGCAGCCCCCGCCAAGCCCGCAGCTCCGGCCGCCCCGGCCAAGCCTGCGGCGGCAGCCAAGCCCGCGGCGCCCGCCCAGCCGGCAACCCCGGCCAAGCCCGCAGCTCCGGCCAAACCCGCAACCCCGGCGACCCCAGCCCAGCCCGCAGCGCCCGCCAAGAAGTAAGCAGACGCGCCGATCCCCCACGACGGCCGCGGTCGGGTTCGCCCACCGCGGCCGTTTTCAATTGTGCTTGGCGTCCTGGGAAGGCGCGCTGGCGACCTTGGTGCCTCAGCGGCGGTTGACGCACACGGTAGGCGCCTCCGACGGCGTCCGGTCGGCCTACCCCGAGCACACCAAGCGCGTCGCCTGCCGCCTGCGCGCCGGCCAGGGCGACGTCCACGGCGGCTCCTTCACCCCCCTGGCCCCCCTCGGCGGTCACAGACAATCGGGCAGCGGCCGCCAGGGCGGCGCGTTAGGTTAGGCCTCGAAGAATACCCGGAACTCGAGTCCTTTCAGCTGTGAGTTGCAGCCGCTACGAAGCCTTGCGTCCGCGCTTGTGCCCGGCGGCGGCGGCGTCCTCGCCATAGCTCGAGTTGTAATAGTAGTAGCCCGAGCCGTAGTAGTAGTCCGTGTGCTGCCGGCCGACGGCGTTGAGCACCAGGCCCAGGGGCACATCGACGCGCTCCAGGGCCTCGGTGGCGTGGCGCAAGTTGGCCCGCTCGATCACCCCGGGGCGGCTCACCAGCAGCACCAGGTCCGCGTGCTGCGCCAGGGCCGCCGTCTCGGCCACGAAAGCCGGCGGACTGTCGATCACCACCCAGTCGTACTCTGTCAGCCACTCGCTGAGCAGCTTTGGCAGCGAAGGCGCCATGATCGCCGCCACCGTATCGGGCAGCCGCGTACCGGCGGTCAGCACCGTGGGCGTGCCCTCCCCGCCACCGTGGGCCAGCTTGTCCAAATCCTTGGCGCGACCGCCCTGCCCCACCAGATCCGAATAGCCCGGTGCGCGCCCGACGCCCCACACCCGGTGCAGCACCGGCTTGCGCAGATCCAAATCGATCACCAGCGTGCGCTTGCCCGAGCGCGCCAGGGCCATGCCCAAGTTTGCAGAAACCGTCGACTTACCCTCGCCCGGCTGCGACGAGGTAATCATCACCACGCGACCCCGCTCACCGCTGGCGGGAAGCAGCGAAACGCTCACGCCCAGCGCCCGAAAAGCCTCCGGAGCGGGCTCGTGGGGCTTTTCCCAGAGATGCTTCACCATCAAGCGCTCGGCGCCCTCCGGCGGATCGGGCACCAGCGGCACACTGCCATAGGGCGGAAACGGCACCGCCTCGCGCACCGCCTCCACCGTCTCAAGCTTGCGCTGCAAAAGATGGGCGGCAAAAGCGCAACCGATGGCGAAAATCAGCCCACCGAAAACGCCAAACGCCAAAAGCCGCAAACGCCTGGGCGACGACTTCTTGTGGGGCAGGCTGGCGGCATCCACGATGCGCTTATCGGTCGTGGTCGAGGCCTTCATGATCTGGGCCTCCTCATGCTTCTCCAGCAGCAGCGTATACAGGCGCTCGCTCGCTCCCATCTCCCGCATCAGCCGCGCCAGCTCCAGCTGCTGATCGGGATACTTCTTCATCGCCTCATTGGCCTCATCCAGCTTGGCGCGAATCTGGCTTTTCTGATGGGAAAGATTCTTCTTCGCGCTGCGCATCAGCCCGGCCACCTCCTGCTTCTGCAGGGCCAGCGCCCGACTCGACTCCTGCACCCGGGGATGCTCTGAAGTATGCGAAGCCCGCATCATCTCGAACTTCGTCTCCGCCTCGGTCAGCGCCTGCACCGAAGTGGCCAAAACCGGATCCTCGAAAAAATTCGCAGTCACCGAAGCCTTCGCACTGCCCCCGGCCTTGATCCGGCCCAGCACGCTACTGATCGTCTTCTCCTGCAGCTCGATGGCAAGCCGCTGCGCCTCCAGCTCCGCGGCGTTCTCGATCGCCACCTTGGCCTGGGTGTCCAACTGCACCGCATTCTCGCGCTGCGAATACTCCTTGAGGCGGGACTCGGCCTCGGTCAGCGTCCGGCGAACCTCGGCGAGCTGGCCCTCGATGAACTCCGCGGCCTGAGAAGCCGACTTGCTCTGCCACTCGAGGTTCTTCTCGAGATAGCGCTCCATCATGGTTTGCACGATGTCGCGGGCGGTCTCGCGGTCGGTGGAGGTGACGGAGATTTCCACCAGGTTCGTCGGTTCGCTCAGCGACCCCAGGCTCGCCACATGTATATCGCGCTCAAATGCCTCGAGTAGTTCACCCGCAGGTTGCAGTTGTATCTCAAGCACCTGCCCCGAGTGCAGCGGGGATTTCGCAAACTTCAACGTCATCCAGCGATGCTGGACAAGCTCACCGGTACTGAAATCTATCGTTTCTGCCGGCCCCGGCGCAGCACCAAGAATCTCAACTCGGAGGCGCGTTGCCGAGACCGAGTGCAGCCTCATACGGACCGGCTGGAATCGGTCCGGCGCCACCCTCGCAACCTCGGCAGCCTCTCGAACTGCTTTCAGCCGATCATCGACTGGCGACGCACCCGAGAAAGTGACGGCCCAGTTCATGGTTACGGTATGGGATTCGCCCGGAGCCACCACCTGCAAGCCCAACCGTTGAAGCGCATCGCGCAGAAACTCTGGGCGACGAATGATTTCCACTTCCGTTTGAACCTGGGACTGCGAACCGGCACCGACGAGTTCACTGAGCGGGTTGGCACCGAGAACACCACTCGCCTCGCTGACCTGAATGGCCCCCCGAGCGGTGTAGCTCGGCACCGCCATGAGGCAGTAGGCCACCATCGGTACGAAGACCACCAAGAATCCGAAGGACGCGAGCTTCCAGCGACGACTCACGGTCGCGATGACTGCATGGAGAACTTGCTGAACCTCTAGGCCCTCCTCCCCACCACCTCCTTGCGCGAGCGTTCGCTCAGCGGAGGGATGCACACGGATCTCCCCCTGCCTCCCGACTCGTTGCCCTTTGTCATCCACGGAAAACAATCTCACACCGATTTCAGAGTACACCCACGATCACCCCAAAGAGACGCCCCGGAGCACGTAGCACCTCAGCCCCAGAAGACCACGATGATCTTCTGGACAGTACCAAAAATTCAGACAACGTGCGACGTTTCCGCCCCCGCTGGCCGCGCCCCCTAGGGCCTCGCTCTGGACTCTCCCGCTTGCCAACACCGATTCCCTGCTCTGCCGGGCTCCTTTGCGCATGCCGGCGCTGCCTGGATGCCCCACCACGATTCGGCAGCGCCGATCCACGGCTGGCAACAGGCCGCGAAAAAAGGAACGCGCCGATGAAATGATGCTGCCCTTTCGACGCGTGCCGACGCCGAGCGCGCTCCGCTGGGCGGAACGAAGCGAGGTCTCCGGCTCGAGCGCCAGCTCTTTCGCCTCCGCACCACCGCGGTTCCTTCCAATCCCGACCGCAAGCCTCGAACGGCTACTCTCGAACCGAACATCACTCAGCTGGGGCGCATCACAAAGCACGCTTGGTCCGCATCTCCACTATGATTCGCCGCGTCCGTCAGGCGGACATAGCGCATCCGCTCTCGTCCCCTCGGACGTCGATGCCTTATTTGGGGTATGCCGCGTGCGTACAGTTCGCTGGCATAGAACTGCGTCGGGGCCGAATCATAGCGCGTACTCTCGATCGCAAAGCCGCACTCGCCAGCGGCCGCCCGAAACGCGCGCTCGGAAAACAAACAGATATGACGCGGAGCATCCAACTGAAACCAAGCCACCCCATATGTCCGCCAGGCCAGCTTCCCAGCGAGCGGAATGCGAATGAGAACGTACCCCTCCTTTGCAACCAACGAACGAAGCGTCTTCAAGACGTCCAAGGGCTCGACGCAGTGTTCGAGGGAATGGTGCATCATCACGAGTTTGTAGTCGCGCCTAGGTGCATCTCTTTCATTGCCGCGCAGAATCCTGGGCTCACCGTCCTCCCGCGCGTAGGGATCTACTCCCGTCAGGTCTCGAAAACCCAAGGCAGCCAAGTGTCGAAGAATTTCGCCGGACCCGCATCCAACGTCCAAAATCGGCTCATGAAGACCAACATCGACGCTCGTCAACCAGCTGATATCCGCAGGTCCGAAAACGCGAGTTAGCACCGCGCCTAGCAACGACCTGCTTCCGTACGCGTGCCGAAACCGCACTGCCTTCAACTTGCGCCTCAGCCGCGATTCAGGCACCAGCGAGTAGTATCCACCGGAGTAGTACTGCCCCAGGTCTTCCGGAACGTCAACAAGCGACAAGGATTCGCAACGACCACATTCGCTATAGCGAAACACATCGCCAAAGCCCAAAAACAGCTCTCGAGCCGCGTGCTCGCGATTGCCATTCCCATTGCCGCACACTCTACAGGCAGCCATCCGACACCTCACTCACGGAGATCTTCTTGGCAGCACAACCATCATGAACCTCATACCGCGAGCCCGTACCGGGCACCCTAGGCGAACTCATTGCACCACGCAACGAAGCCGAGCACGGAAGCCAACAAACTCGTCCGCAACGTCCACGGCGCGCAACGCAACCGACCGTCCTCGAACACAAAGCGGGCAAACCCCGAAGCCCCATAGGCGTTAAGCGGCGGAAATTGCCGGGTTTCCTCGACTCACCAGGCGTGCCACATCAGAAATCGCCTTCAGTCTCAACTTCGGATTCGCGGGTCCTCGGAGTCTGGCGATTTCGTGAGCTGCAACCCGCCTAACGCCTATGCCCCGAAGCCCCCCAGTCCGGCCCTGCGACAAAACCTTCGGCGAAACCACAGCCCCAAATAACCAGATGTGCTCGGCGGAAGTCATGATCCGCTCTCGGGACCGCTACGGCGTCCGGTCCCCTTGAAATACAGGGAGTATTCCGGCGGAGGCCGTCCTTGCATCTGGCATCGTACCGCCCCCGATCATCGGCTCAGTACTTCCGCCGAGCACATCTGGGCCCTGCTGTAAGGGCCCGCGAAAGAACAACTCCCCCCTGTGGTGCGTGACGGCGGAGTGCGATGCCGACGGAGCCCGGAGAAGCATCCGCAGTCGTACCAGAGGTACATCGCGGAATTCTTCGAGCAAGCACCCCGCCAGCGTGCCCGCCGGCGCGTACCGAAGGGGAAAGTTGTTCTTTCGCGGGCCGTAAGCAATCAGTCATGCCTGCCGGGGCCAGTTGCTCCTCATGCGGCCACGCGAGCTGTGTGCAAGCACCGCACGGGCAGCGGGTCGCTGAAACTGCAAGGACCACCATCGGCCCGACGGCCCCCCCACCAGTACCCATCCGCAGGCTTCCATCAAAACGAGGCCCAGTGTATGTTAGCTGCCGAGTCATGAGCGCACTCGACGTCCTCCACGTCCGGCTGAAAGTCGGCAATCCAGTTAGGCGATCCGCTGCCACCTGTGCGCCTTCGCGCCCGGTTCGGGCGTCTCTCGAAGCTACCGCCTCAAAGCGACGCCGGGTCGACCGCAAGTCTTTCACATCTGCCGTGAGCGCCCTGGTATTCGTCCCGAATTACCACGCTAGCGCAACAGGCGAGTGGTCGGCAGCCGAAGGACTTCGGCTTTGAACGCTCGGGTCGATCGCGAACGACGATTTCACGATGCTCGCTTCTCCGACGGCATCGGAGCTCGTGACCAAGACAAGTACTACCCGGCGCTATTCGCCGCGCGCGCCGCGCTCGACTATGCAATCACGCAGTGTGCCGCATTGGGAACCACAGGCCTCGAGGTGGGCTGCGGCACCGGTCAGAACCTCGCAGAGCTTCTTTCGCAGCATCGGTTTGCTGCGCACGGAATCGACATCTCGAGAGAGGCGGTCGCCGCAGCGCGGAAGCGACTCGTCGAATTCGACCCCGCGCCAACGCTCGACGTGATGGACGCCAACCAATTGAGCTACGAGAACGAAACCTTCGACTTCTGCTTCGGGTCCGGCGTACTCCACCACTTATCATTGCCATCGGCACTCCACGAGTTGAGCCGCGTGCTCAAGCCGGGGGGCCGCATATTGTTCCTGGAGCCTTTGGCCACAAACCCACTTATTCAGGCGTATCGACACCTGACGCCATCTGCCCGCTCGCCGGACGAGACTCCACTGACACGATCCCACCTGCGGCAGATTGAGGAAACGTTTCCCGATGTTCGCTTCGAATACTTCGGCTTTTCGACGCTCACTTGTGTCGGCCTCATGCGGTGGCCGAATGCTGCGCAGGCTGCGCTGCGAGTCGCATCCGATCTCGACCGATTTTTACTGAGACTCCCTTTCGTTTGGCGGCTCGCCTGGGTGGTTCTAATTCGCGGCCAGCGGGCTCAACCCTGAAACCCGCATGTTGAGGTCCGTTAAGAAATCTCGGCACCATGCAAGCGACTGGCTCCTCGTGGGCTCGGTTGCAGCCGGATTGTTCTTCCCGATCGTACTCGCGCTTCTGTTTCCCGCCCTACTCGTGCGCGGCGACTGGACGCGCATCAACTGGCGCATCGAAAACACGTTTCTCCTGCTGGCTTCATGCTGGGCGGCAATCGTAATTGGAATTCGTGGCGCGCCAAACAGCACCGGCACCTTGCCGTACTTCGCTTTTCTATGGACGTTGCCTCATATCCTCGCAGCGTACAAGCCAGACGAATCCACCGTGCGTCGGTTTGGATCGATGCTGGTCGCACTTTTCGCGGCCGACCTCACGTTTAACCTCTACACGCTAGCCTCAGGCGCAGACCTACTGGGCCGTTCCCTCGACATCCGCGAGGGAGTAGTCGTCGGCCGGCTCGGTGGCTTATTCGCACACAGCTTCTATTCGGGCGCCATCAGTATTGCCGCCATGCTTACACTCCTGCCGCTCAAACGCGTCGCATGGCTCTGCCTCCTTCCAGCAACCAACCTAGTCCTGGCCGGTTCTTGGCGATTTACAGCGGCGATTGCAATTACGATGGCATTTGCGCTTGCGTGGCGCCGACGCACCCGGTCGTTTGAACTCTTCCTGGTGGCGGCGATTTCACTCTTGTTAATTCTCGGTGTCGTAGTCACATCGGGTTTCGTCGAGAGCGGCGTCAAGATCAATCCGTCGAACACTTTTCGCGTCTTCGCCTGGCTCACATCCATCGATAGACTTGTCGATTCACCCTGGATTGGCGTCGGCTACCCGAACGACAACGCCCTCCGTGATGCCGGCGTATCGTTTGCATCGATGGAGGGCTACCTAATCGCCGAGAGCTGGTACCTAGGCTCCGCAATTACCTTTGGTGTACCCTACACGCTTTTCTTTCTAGGCTCCTTCTTGATCGCGTTCGAGGGACGTTTCTTCGGAGCTCGGGATCTTACTCGCTCAATCATCTATCCGTTCATACTGACCGATCTTACGTACGGCAGCTTCTTCGGAAGCGTGCTGATCTATTCCTGGCTGTGGATATTGATTACATCTTCATCACTCCCACGCCACCGGTCCGCTTCATCGTGGACTACCGCGCAGCAGGCTTTCATAGACAAACCCTCGTACGCGCGGTGGTAGTGCGAAGACACAAAATCGAATGGCCCCGTGAAAGAAGGCCTCCAGCGGCGGAGCGACACCGCACCGCACGAGGTGCTTCTGCAAGGACCATTCACCAATCGCATACCGCCACCCGCCGCGACGCCGATACAATTCGCGACCCGCCGACGCATGAACCAGGACTTGAGGCAAATTCGCACATAGAACCCCCTGCCGAATCAACAGGGCCCACAAGCCATAGTCCTCACGCAAATACAGGTTTGGGTAGCCACCGACCGCTCTTACAGCGTCAACCCGATACGCGACGGTCATGTGGTTAAACGGGTTTCTGGCGCGCGCGCGACGGACAATGTCTTCGTGTAGCAGCGGTACCGTGCGCCTCGCAACCGCAGCGCCATTCGCCGCATACTCATCGATCGCTCCACCGAAGCATGAAACATTCGGGTACCGACGCGAGAAATCCGCCTGCATGGCAAAGCGTTCTGGAACGTTTAGATCGTCCGCGTCAGCCCGAACGACCCACTCCGTCTTCACGCGTGCCAGTCCTTCGTTCAGAGCAGAAGCCAGCCCAACGTTTTGGGGAATCCGCAAAATTTCCACATCAGCACGTGTTTCGTAGACAGCGAGGACACGCTCCAACTCTGCGCCGAGTGGTCCGTCGACCACGACAATAGCCTGGTCGAGCCTGTCTTCGGTATCGAGCGCACTCGCCAGTGCCCGCCTAAACAGGCATTCCGTATCACGAGCGTACACGCTCATCAATAGCGTCGCCCCACCAAGAAACCCTGCTGACATCTCAGTCAAATCTCAACTGCACCAAGCGTCACACAGAAGTCTTCAGCACTCCAACACCTTGGTCTTGCACGTATTCGACTGCTTCCGGACCTGGCTGTTAGAATCCGTACGCATCAACTAAAATTTGACTCCAGCCAAACATCGAGACTCAACGCCCCTAGCGCCGGCGCCGATGTCCGGGAGTTGTTACGACCATGCAAAAGGAACTCGTCCATTGGTCCCCAGCCGAGCAAGGAGACCGTTATCGTTTCACTCGTGATCGGCAAGTTGCATAGATGGGTGACCCCAAGCGCTTGGCAAAGGGTCACACGAAATGTGACCCCGGCTGCGTCTCGCTCGTGCAATTCGAGAACCCCTCGCGAACGCGCACAGAGCGCTGCATAGTCCTTAAAATCGAGTCGGGGAGAAAATATTTGAGGGAACCAACGAGCGAGCGATTGGTTACGTGAGGCCAGCCGTAAGTGCCCCCGCCCCTGGCGCCACCACAGGTGGAAGCGAAGTGCGATCAACCACAGCAATCTCTTGGGAGACGGACTGCCCACGTAAACCACATCGAACTCGCGATCGGACCTGGGTGGGGCGCAAACCGGTGCGAAAGGGGCCAGAAAGCCAAGGCCCAACTGGACCGCCTCCTCCATCGAATAGGTCGTAACTCTGCAGATCTTCGCCCACATTTGGACCAGTCGATGCGAGAGGCCGAGGCGATGCACCGGGTCTACAAAATGAAGATATACTGTAACTTGCCTTCGCAGGAGACTCTCTATCCAGCCGCGTACGGCTAGCGAGGGATTGATCCAAAGCACGCGATCGCCATCCTCGATCCTAGCCAACGCTTCGTCCAAGTCGCGGGATTCGACATAGAGGTGCTCGTTGTACCGACGTACGAAATAGGCTGAAAGCCGCAGGCTCACAGGCCGCATCAGCAGATGCATCACCTGCGCCCACCGGGTCCGCCAACCCGCCTGTCGCCGGTGCGTATACCCCTGATAGATGGTGCCAGAAAGCTCATTGGGGTCCATTCCCGAGGTCTCGGGCAACATGATGCCCTGATCGGAAAAGATGTGTATTGTCACTCCAAAAACTCCACGTCCAGTCTCGCGCCCCATCACCGCCAGCGGCCGAACCGTCGTCTGGTGGCCGGTCCGATATGCAACGACATTTTTACTCCAACCGGAACCAAAAGAAACGCTGTCATCAAATGCTTGTCCTCTCCTGCTCGGTGTCCCGGCGCGGCGGGTTTCGCGTGATGCCCGCTATAGTTCTCGGGTCGGCGGTTCAGAGTCGCCGAGCAACCGTCTCGAAGTTTGAATACGCTCACGGTGCCATCTGCGGCTGGAAGTCCAATGGAGAGACGTCCAGGAAATCTCCAGGCTGCAGCCAATCATGATCGGAGTCGCAGGATGATCGTCGTACGCTTGGCCGGCGGACTCGGCAACCAGCTGTTTCAGATCATGGCGGGGCTATTGCTGTCGTGTCGGACGGGCCGCGAGGTTTTGCCCCTCAGCGAGGGCCTCGCGTCGTACCAAACGGTGCAGGAGCCCCAGGCATTGGCGCTAGTTTCCTCTCCTTGTCTAGTTTCTAGCAGGCCGGATTCTGTGAACCGACTCGTGCGATGGCTATCAGTGCGTGCTCGCGCAGGTCGCTGGCTTCCGATTGCATCCGTGAACGATCGTCGTTTTCCTCTTGGCGTCGGCGCGTCACACAAACATTGTCCTTTCATCTTCGTCGATGGCTATTTCCAGACCGGATGGACCTGGCCGCTACTCAGCGAGGCATCGTCGACGTTGCAGGTCGTCGACTTTCCAGCAGCGCCATCTATCGCGGCAGCCCACGATTGCATCGTTCATATTCGAGGCGGGGATTTCCTAGGCTTCGAAAGCCACTCCTTCATTGGCACCGAATACTACAGCGATGCCGTTGACCGAGCGCAGGCGTGCGGCTGCCGAACCTTCGGCATCGTATCCGACGACTACGGCTATGCGGAAAAGCTCGCCGATGCTCTTCAAGATCGTCATTCAGAGGCAAAATTTTCCCTGATACAGGACGCGAACGACGCGCTAGTCGACTTTGCGATTCTTCGTCACGCTCGAAACAGGATCATTGGAAACAGTACTTTTGCGTGGTGGGCTGCAACCTTGGACCACGAGGCTGCCACGACCTGGTCACCCGATCGATTCGTGCGGAGCAAAACGAGGGACTTCTTCCTTCCGCATGAACGAACGATTTCGCTGGCGGGCGCGGAGAACCGTGCGACGTACATCGAGCACGACGATCAGACGAATCCATTGCACTGAATTGTTTGCCTCGTTTCACAATGCTGTGCACCTTGCGAATTAGGTTCGAAGCAGCGCTCAGTGCCGCGCATATCACGGCGCGGCATCACGCATGGCCTTGCAGGGCAGCAGCTTTCCGCACGAGCCCCCCGTACGCAATCGTGGCGATCGCGATCAAAGCGACTGACTGGGCGCCAACAACGTACGGTGCCCCGCCGGTGGAGGACAAATCCGAGGCGAGGAGAACTACGTAAAACGCCGACGCGACCGTGGCCGTGGCCAGGATCCGAACGCGGGAGGAGATTCGGTGCATGCCGTAGCGCACGAGAGCGCAGTAGATCGAATAGCTCACAACCAGAGCTGCAAACATGAAGATCTGATTCCGATTTACCACGTGTGAACTCACGACACTAAAAAGGAAAGCAAACAAGAGGCCGGCCAGTCCCGCGGCAAGTCCCGTCAGCCAGCCGAACAAAGCATGTTCCGCTATTCGTAGCCTTTCCGACACGCGCCGGAGGCGTCCGGAGTTCGACCAGTGCACGAGCAGTGGAAGCAGTGGAAGCGACGAAGCGTAGAATCGGGTCGCGATCGATAGGTCGAGCGCTTCGCCGACTGGAAGGTCCAGATGCACGAGAAACGGGGCGTTTAGGACCCCTCCATCAAAGAGAGCTAGAAGCATGTTGGCCGATACTCGTCCGCGCTCTCGTGCGCTCTTAACACTACGAATCGGCCCGGCGTTGACCATGCGGAGGTAGGCGAAAACATTCGACACCACGACGGGGACCCATTGTAGTACAAAGGCGATGCAGCCTCCCTCCCTGTCTGTCGGCCCGAACAACCACAGGTACAGCAGTGCGAGCACGCTTCCTGAGCCAAAGATCGAAGGAAATCTCGCCGTGCCACGCACCACTGCTCGAACGAGGTCGCCGTCAAATCCCGACAATGTGATGATCGTCGTGGTGGTGAGCACCAGCGGCCAGGAGAGCCCGTAGTTGCGCAATACGAGCACCGCAACTAGGCCCACTGCGGCAGATGCCAGAGGCAGGGTGCGTGCCACCGCTCGGACCTGTTTCAGTTTGGCAGATCGGCTCGGTTGGGAGTGCAGGTGTGCACTTAGTGTGCAAAACGTTCGCAGCGCGACAACGCAGAATCCAAGCGCAAACGAAAAAAAATAGACGTCGCGCGCGTCACCTTCTGAAAGGCGCTCCCCGACCAGCCCGAACAAGAGAAACGACAGCATGGCCGAGGCTCCCCTCACCATCAAGTGAGACAGGATCTCAGCGAACCACGTTGAAGTCCCGGCAGTAGGCATGCACTCAGAACTGTCGCCTGCCTACGCTGGCGCGGCATTGCACGCCGATACGCTGCCGGCTCCCGAAGCATTCGGTGAGGTCCGCCGTTGCTCGAACTGCGATGGTGGACACTACCGCGACCCTACCCGCGCCAACATCACAAACACCGTCCGCAGCACAATATCCAGATCCAACATCACGCTCTGCTTGCGCACATAGTACAGGTCATACGCCAGTTTCGTCGCCGAGTCCTCCACCGAGGCCGCATATCCATGATGGATTTGCGCCCAGCCGGTAATCCCCGGCTTGACCAGCGTCCGATAGGCAAACGCCGGCACGCGTTCTTCGAGTTCGCGGGCCAGCTTGGGTTGCTCGGGCCGCGGCCCGACCACCGACATTTCTCCACGCAGGACATTGTAGAAATTCGGAAATTCATCAATGCGTAGGCGGCGCAGGATGCGGCCGATGCGCGTAACGCGGGCGTCGTCGCGGCTGGCCCAACGCTGTTCGGCCGGGTCCTGGTCGGTGCCCATGGTGCGGATTTTGTGGAGCCGGAAGATGCGCCCACCCGCGCCCAGGCGCTCCTGGCTGTAGAAGAAGGGGCCCCTTGAGTCGAGCTTTACCAACAGGTAGAGCAGCGGGAACATCAGGCCGAAGACAGCAAGGCCGGCGATGGCGAGGCCCAGGTCCATGACGCGCTTGACCCGCGCCACGACCGGGCTGTCGAGCCGCTCGAAGGCGTCGAGCAGGTAGCGGGAGGTGACGATGTCGAGGGGGATTTGCTTGGCCACTTCCATGGCCAGCGCTCCCGAGGTGGTGACGCGAACGCCGTCGAGCTGGAGCGCTCCCAGGCGGCGATAGGAGTCCGCGTTCAGGCCATTGCCGACCACCGCGACCATGGCAACGCCCCGGTGGGCGCAGATTTCGGTGATGCGGTCGGCAGCGCCGAGGTGGGGCAGCCGCCGCTCGGAACCGAGCTCGTTGGGTGGCTCTTCGCCTACACAACCGATCACCCGATAACGACTGCGGGGGCTCCTGTTGATGAGTTCAGCGAAGCGTAATGCAGCCGTCCCCGATCCGTGGACGAGCACCGGGACCTTCGGCCCACGCAGTAGATACCAGCGGAAGCCCGTCCGCACACCGGCAACGGCGGAGGCAACGACGGTTGCGTTGACCACTACCGGAATTCTCCCCACAGGAACCAACCAAAGCCCGTAGATAGTGAGCATGCCCGCGAGCGCCGAGAGGATGCCGACGACGATGGAGCGGGCGACGATTTGCCTGTCGTCGGTGATGACCGAGGGGTCGTGCAGGCCCACCAGGTACGAGGTGAGAACCGCCGTCAGCACAATTGCGGCCGAGCCTATCGTCGCCGCTTCGAGGCCGATCAGCGCCGAGGGGTAGAATGGCAGCACGAGGCTGCCGGCGAGCGCGACCGAGGAGAGCGCCAACAGCATGTCGGTGCCGGCGATCGCCATCGCCCGCGTGCTCATGACTGGCCCCTTTTGGAGCGCGCCGCCAGCCCGATCGCGACACCGAGCGCCGACGCAAACTTCAACGGACCAATCGGCTGTACTCGCTGCCGTAACACTGCCAAACGTCCCAAATTCAACGAGTCCACACGGCCCCGCGCCACCGACGCTCTACCCCGTGGAACTTTCTGCTCTCTATCCCATGTACCCACTCGCAGGGCCGTTGCGACAACGACCGGCGCCCTGGGCTCCGCGAGCTCAAGCCCCCGAAAGCCGGCGTATCATTCCATACCTAGTAGCACATGCCAAGGCCCCGGCGGGATCTTGCACACGAGACACGAAGGCTTCGAAATGGCTCGCCTTTTCGTTCGACTCTCAGCCGCTTGACCCCCTCGGGCGGCGCTTGATCGCTCGTCTGACGCTGGTATAAGACTTGCCTAGCTCTGGCGCGCCGCCATGCTGCGGCGGGGGTATTCGAATATGAATAAGCTCTTGTTGATCCTCTTCTGTGCGGTCGCACTGGCGGCCTGTTCCAGCGACACCGATCCCGGCGGTAGCGGCGACCTCAAGGGGACCGTCGATATCAAACAGCTGACCGCGGGCGACTGGCCGGTCAGCGTTTCCGATGGCGTCTCGACGGTGGAGGTGCCGTTCTCGAACGCCGTGCCCGAATCTGCGCTGGCCGCAGAGGTCGACCCCGGTGCGGAGATCGCGGGCGCCGTCTTCTTGAACGTGAAGAGCGATGAGACCGGCGCCACGGCCAATCTCACCGATGGCGAGCTGGTGGATGGCGATCCGACCGGCCCAGGCGAGTTCACCTGGGAGCTGAACGATGCTCGCGATTTGGCGACGCTGACGTTTTGGAACGCGACCGGCGAAGGGCTCACCCTGAAGACCGACCGCACCTATACGGCCCAAATCGCGATCACCAAGAACGACTTCATCGATACGCTGCTGGCCACCAACGTCACGCTGCAGCCGGAGTAGGCGACTTTGAGCAGGCTTGGGGGTGTCAGTGCGGCCCCCGTTTGGGCGCTGCTGGCAATGCTGCTGGGCGCGACGGCGTTCGTGCAGGCCGACTACCGGCCAGCTGTGCCACCGAAACCCGACATGGCGCCGGAGCCGGCCGATGGCCCAAGCGATGCACCGCCACCGGCCCGGCCGCTGGCGCGATCCGAAAGCTCGACCGCAACCACGAGCCCTGTCTTCCCGGACCTGGGCGTCGTGCGCTATCGCGACCCGCTACAGCGGCGACTGCTGTGGCTCGGAGTCGATGGCGGTGGCGTGTACGTGCCCAAAACCCTTGGCCTGTTCAACCGCGATGTCTGGACCGCACGCGTCAGTGGAAGCTGGGCGCTTTCACTGGCCCCTGGGCTGACAGCCGGGGGTCGGCACGGGCTGGCCTTCTATGACGCCACCAACGTGCGGCTGCAGATCCACGAGCATCAGCTGGATCTGTCGCTGCCGCTTCTGTCGCACCACCCGCAAGCCCGCGTGCGCGACCGGCTGGCGCTGAGCGTGGAGTTCCACCGCCTCGATAAAAACTGGATCGATGGCGAGGAGTACAGCTTCGGCGGTTTCGGCGACAGTGTGGCAGCCGTGGGTTACGGGCTTCTGCATACGCTTTCGCCCCAGCTCGAGCTGGGCTGGAATCTGCAGGCGCGCTGGGTCTGGGTCTTCCTCGATACCCAGCGCCAACTGCGCGCCTCGCTCCGACCGATGCTGAAGCTCGGCCACGGCCACGCTCTGGGGCTGGAGCTGTTAGCCTTTTTGGTGCATCGCGACGCCGATCAATTCGGCAATCCCCTGCCCCGCACCAGCGTCCATGCCCAAGTCGGCATCGAACATACCTGGCTGGCCACCTCGGGCCTCGGCAGCTTCGCTTCGCTGCGCTATTTCAGCGGCTTCATGAGCGGTCAATCGCCCATGTACGAGGTCCGCGAGGAAGCGATCAACGCCGACTATGGCGAGGCGCAGCTGGGACTGCGCTCCGTTTGGTGAGCGGCCGCCGGATCCTGCTCGCAGACATTCAACTGTCAGCCATGTGGACGCTCGAAGACAGCGCAGCTTCAAGGCGTATCATGGCGGGTCGCGATCGCACCGAAGCGCACCTGGGCACGGGTGGCATGTGAGAGGTCTATCGCGTCCTGCACCGCTGACCACAGGCGATCGTTCGCGCGCGGCCGTATTCAGCCCGTCTCGGCGCGCAGCCGACTGAGCTGCTTGGCGGCCGCTGCCAGCAGTTCGTGACGTACCGCCGGAGCCTGACGACCCCGGCCCAAAAGCACCAACGCCCCCTCCCCGCGCAGTCGCTCACCTTCGAAGTAAGCGAGTAGGAAGAGCATGGTGCGCTCGCCGCCGCGCTTGGTCTGCGTCTCGGCCCCGGCGCCGAAGTGGGTGCCCTCGACGGCCTCGTCCAGGGAGCGTAGAGCCGCGTCGACCTGGCTGTAGACCGCGCCCGGAGGCTCCTGCTCCCCCGTGGACGCCAGCAAGCGCGGCTCGTGCTCGCCGCGCACGAAAAGTAGGCCGCCAAAGCCCTCGGCCTGCCGCATCAGCCAGGCCAGAACATGACGCGCGCCCACTTCGATTTCATGCACCTCCGCCAGCGCCGCTTCGAAGGCTTTCACCTCGCGCTTGATCGCCACCTGAGAAACGAAGCCGCCTTCGCTGGCTGCGGTGTCGGTAAGGCGCTGGAAACGAGCGATGAGCGCGGGGTTTCCAAGCGCCGTGAAGTGCCCCTCCACTTGCTTGAGGTGTTCGGTGAAACACTTGCGGTCGCCCCGCATCCATGCCACCCGTGCCCACGTCTCGTGGATGGCGCCCAGCACAAACGGCCCCCCCTGTTCCTCGTAGCGCTCGAGCATCTTTTGCAGGTAGGCCTCGGCGTCACCATATTCGCCGAGCGAGGCCAGGGCGATCGCGTAGGGCAGCTCGAAGGCGATGCGCACCGCGTAGTAGCTTGCATCGCGGGGGTCGGCAACAGCGAGCACTTCTTCGCAGACACGCTTGGCCGACTCGTGATCGCCCAGCTCATTGTGGGCCTGGGCCAGGATGCCCATGTCCGCCGACCAACCCACGCGCTCCAGCGGTTGCTCGTTTGGGAACAGGGACTCCAGCCGGGCCACGCAGCCGCCGGCGTTGCCCCGCGTCAGCTCGTAGACGGCCTCTGCGGTGACTTCGTAACGCTCCAGGCCCGGCGCCTGGCGCCCCAAATGCCGAGTCTCGGTCATCGTTCGCTTGGCGATGACCAAGTCCTGCCACAGCGCCCCGAATAGGTTGACGGCCAGGGGCGCCCAAACCTCCACCTGCCACGAACAGCCGGCGCGGATGGCCGCTGTCTCCATGCGCTCGTAGGCTTCGCGGACCTCTTCCACCTCGCCACGAAAGCCGTGGTACTGCAGCCTCAGCTGGGCCGCGATCAGCTGGTGGACGTCGATGCCATGGGCATCCAGCGCGTCGGCGCGGTCGAGGGCACGGCGGTCGCCGCGGCAGCTCTCGAGCAGGCCCATGGTGTATGAGACGCCGCCCTTCAAGAGCGAACGCGTTTCGGCCGGCACCCCGGGCAGGGCCTTCGGATCGTCGACGACTGTTTCGAGTTCGGCCATGCGCTGGTAGGTACGATCGAAGCGATCTTCGGTGGTCAGAACCAGGGCTCGGCAAAATGCATGGGCAAAACCCGCAGGTTGGCGCACGCCGAAGGCGGCGAGCGGTTCGAGGCGGTCGGCGATGCGGTCGATGCCGGCCCGGTCCAGACATGCAGCCGCCTTGCCGGCAAGCGCGACCATCGAGTTGACCGCCAGTTCAAACAATTCGACCCCGCCGCAAGGCCTCGCCCGCCTTGGCTGCAGCGCGTAGCGCAGCAAACCGAAGCCGAGGCCGAGCCAAGCCCCCAGGCGCCCCAATGCCCGTTGCCACCGACGCGCGATGTCGAGCCCCATCACGCGATCGAGTGCATCACTGAGCGCCGCCTCGTGGCGGTCGAGTCTGCGGTCGACGGTGTAGGCAGCCAGGCCGAGCGGAACCAGCACGGCCAGAATGCGAGACAGTGGCTCGCCGCGCCGCCGCAGCGCCTCGAGTGCCCGCTCGAGCAAGCGCACGTGGCTTCCCAGGTCATCGGCCTGACGACCGAGGTCGAGCGCCGCATCGACCACCAGGGCGCTGCCGCGCCCGTCGCTGGCGTCGAGCAGGTGCAGCCCCGCTGTCAATCGTTCGGCATGTGTCAACTCTGGATTCTGCAACATGGTTTCCGCGAGGCGCAGCTGTAGTCGCGCGCGGCGGTCGGCTTCGATGCCCTCATAGACCAGACGCCTCAATGCCTCACTGTCGAAACGATAGCCCTCATCGCTGACCGAAAGCAGGCCCGCCTGCACCAGCCCCTGGAGCTGCAGGCCGAGATCGTCGTCGCCGGCAGCGCCCCATAGCGCCTGGCCCTGCGCCAGCGTCATCGCTCCGCGGTGCACGCTGAGCTGCTCGGCGATTTCCCGCTGCTCGGCGCTCAAGACCCCCAAGCGCCGGGCAAAAACTTCGGTTGCGCGAGGCGGCAACGCGAGCGCGCTGGGCTCGTTGGGAAGCGTCCAGGCGCCTTCGCTGTAGACCAGATCGCCCCGATCGAGCATCAGGCGCAATAACTCCATGGTAATAGCCGGCGAGCCACGGCTGCGTTCGTGCAGATAGTCGCACAGACGCTGCAAGTGAGGGGCATCCCCGAAGATGGACTCGAGCCAGCGCTTCGAATCGGCTTGACCCAGGGGTGGAATCCGAAGCTCCCTAGAGCCATGGGCCAGCGCCGAAAGCGCGGTCTCCGAGATGGCTTCGTCGTCGCGATGGACGGTGCTCACCAGAAGCAGTGGAAGCTCCCGGGAGGCCAGTGCCAGCGTGGCCAGCAATACAGCGGAAGCCTCGTCGCAGCGGTGGACGTCGTCGACCAACAGGGCGATCGGATGGGCGCACGCGACCTCGATGAAGAAGTCGCTCAGCGCCTGCTGGCAGGCCGTGCGCCACCTTGGCGAATGGAAGCCGACGGGCGCCACGCTGCGGGCTTCGCCCGAAAGCGACAACTCCGGCAACAGCTGCTGCAGTACGCCCGCCCGCGCCTGGGCAGCGGGCCGCGCCAGCCCGGGCCGATCGGTCAAAAGTCGCGAGACGAGCGCCAGCACCGTGCCATAGGGGCGCGGGTGGGCCTCTCCGTGTACGGCCAGCGTCAGCACCCCCCGCAGCTTCGCCGCCAGCTCGATCTCCGCGAGCAAGCGTGTGCGCCCCATGCCTTCGTCGGCACTCAACAACAAAGAGTGACCTCGTCCGCGCTGTATCGAATCCAAGATGCCAGCCACCGTCGAAAGCTCCCGCTCGCGGCCCACGATCGGCACGCTCACCAGGTGGCTCTCGGCCAGGCTCACCTCCGGGTCCTCGCTGCGTCCGCCGATCGCATCGAGCCGATCGATGACGGCCCCCGCACTCGCAGGCCGCGCCCTGCGATCGAGCGAGAGCAGCGCCATGATCAGCGCATCGAGCTTTTGTGGAATCTCGGGCAGCGGCGTGCCCTGGCGGTCGCATTCAGGCTTGCCGGCCGACGGCGGCGCCGGCTTGCGCGTCCAGGCGGTGCGCAGCTGGTGAGGGTCAGTCACGGGGTAGGCGTGTTTGCCCGTCAGCATGAAGTAACCAACAGCGCCCAGACCGTAGAGGTCGAGCCCCTGGTCCATCGGCTGTCCGTCAAGGGCCTCCGGCGGCACACAGGGCGCGGTTCCGATCACCTCACCGCAGCAACCCTGATCAGCGAGCACGCCGAAGTCGATCAACTTGCAGTGACCGTCGGACATCAGGCGCACGTTCCTGGGGCTGACGTCGCGATGCAGCAGCCGGCGCGCATGCAAGAGCGCCAGCGAGGTGGCCAGCTCGCGCAGGTACCGGCAGACCGACTCCCACGGCAGCGGCGACAGCTCACGCAGGTCTGCCCCCGAGAGTAGCTCCATGGTGTAGAAGGCACCGTCGTCGTCGAGGCCGTAGTCATAGACCTCGATGATGCGCGGATGGGAGAGCTGTGCGAGGGTGTGGAACTCGCGCTCGAAGAGCCTCAGGGCTTCGTCTCCGTCCTGCCGGCTCCGACTGAGGCGCTTGAGCGCCAGTGCACGGCCGTCGCGACGATCGCGCACCCGATAGACGGTCGCCATACCGCCGCTTCCCACGAGCGCCTCGACCTCATAGCGCGCCCCGATCAACCCCGGCGCGCACGACCCCCGTTCGGTCGCACCAGAAACCTCGGCCTGTCCGTACTCAGGGCCCTGGGGCATCGCTGAATTCTAAGGTGTCGAGGTCGCGTTCGATAGGTAGGCCGCTGTGAGCTGCGAACCCGGACGCGCGTTTTCACTCTCCGTTCGCGTAGGGCCGCCCCTCGGGTGTCGGACGATGCAGGTCGCTGCCCACCTCGTCGACAAAGCCACGCTCGATCAGCCGGCTGAGAAAGCGCCCGCGGCTGCCCTGACCCGGCACGTTGACCTTGCCCACCGTGCGGTTGACCTGGAACTTCACCCCGGCCGAGCGCAGGTCGTAGAGAACCTCCTCGCCGCTGTCGTTATCGCGCAGCCAACGATAGCGCTCCACGTGGGCCAAAAGTGGCACGTAGCCCTTTTCGGTCATGGCGGACACCGCTTCGAAGAGCCCCACCGGCACGCTCTCGGAGGTGATGGTCTCGAAGAGCAGGTAGCGCTCGGGCCCAAAGGCAAGCACGCGCCCCTCGCGCACGCGTCCGGGCAGCGACTCGTCCAGGAAGTGCTCGGCCCCCAGCTCGAGTTCAACGCCGAGACCCGAGGCCTCCAGCGCGCGATGCAGGGCCTCGAAGCCTCGTTTCAGGTCGTCGGGTTCGTTGGGGAAGCGGCCCGGAAAGATGTGCGAGGTGCAGACCACGGTCCCGGCGCCGGCCTCCGAAAGCAGGCGCAACATGGCGATGGACTCCTCGAGCGACCGACTGCCGTCGTCCACGCCGGCGATCGCGTGGCAGTGGCAGTCACGCGGGCGCAGCTCGATGCTCGCCGGGCCGCCCCCGGACTGCGACTTCGAAGCGCTGGAAAAGAGCGAACGCACCCGCTCGAACATCAGCTCACCATCATACGCTACTTCGCCAGTTGATCCGCCGTAAAGGCCGTGCCCGTGGCGGACTGGGCGCCGGCCAGGAAGGGCAGCAACTGCTGCATGTAGCGGCTGGCCTTGGACAGGCCGGTGGGCGCCACGATCACGCGGTCGCCGGGGCGTAGTGCGATGCGGTCGTCGTGCAGCAGCGCGACCTCCAGGTCCACCGTGTAGACGATGGGCTTGGCATAGCCGCCGCGCAAGACCGCGATCTCGTTGCGGCCCGACACGATGCTCGGCCCGCCGGCCACCGCCAAAGCCTCGGCCAGCGTGACTCGCTCGCGCTGGATTGGAACCACCGTGGGTCGCTGCACCTCGCCGAGAACGTAGACCTTCTTGTCGGCCCCGTCGGGCACGAAAACCACGTCCTTGTCGCGCATCAGCAGGTTTCGCTCCACGTCGCCGCGCAACAGGATGTCGGCCAGGCTGATGGGCAACAGCTTGCCCCCGCGCAGCACGTAGGAGCCCTCGAGATCGGCCAGCGGCGCGATGCCCCCGGCCAACCCGATGCCCTCGAGCAGCGTGGTATCGCCGTCGACGGCAAAGGCGCCGGGCCGGATCACGTGCCCCAGGATGTAGAACTTCTGCGAGTCGTAGCGCAGCACCTCCACCGAAACCTCGGGCTCGACGATGAACTTGGCCGCCGTCTGTTTCAAATGCTCGGAAAACTCCACCACCGTGAAACCCGCGGCCTTTACCTTACCCACGACCGGCAGATAAACGTGGCCGTCCTTTTGCACGGTGGTGCCGGCGATCTGCCCGAGGTTGACGCGCTGGGAGCTCATCTCCGGGTGGTCGACCACGAAGATGTTGAGCACGTCGTTGTTGCCGATGCGGTACTCGTCGACCTGGGCGGCGAAGTCGAAGCTGAGCTTTTCTTTTTTCAGTCGCAGCCGCGCCCCTGGCTCGGCCGAGCCCTGCGAATCGGCAAGCAGGTCTTCCAGATCCTTGACCTCGACGCCGTCCTCCTCGTCGAGATGGTCGTAGCGGTAGCTGGTGGTGGCGCAGCCGCCGCCCACGAGCGCCACGACAGCGAGGAGAGCACAGGCCCGCAGGCGCTGGGATGGTGTTCGAATCGGCATGCCCCAAAGCTCCGCGCGCAGCCCTACGACGATCCGGCGCCGCAAGCAAACCCGGCAACGTTTCAGACGCTGGGGTGGCCCGAAGATACTTTAGAATAAATTTTTAGAATAAAGTGATTTTTTGGAATAAATAGTATCTCAGCAGCCCAAATCCAGGCAAAAGCTCCGGTCGGCCCCCCCCCCCCCGACCCGGACCTCTTCAGTGGGGCTCAACGAGGTTCTCGGCGACGGGAGCGCTGTGGCAGGCCGTGCGGCAGCCCGGCGACAACTCAAAAGACCGCCCTTCGACACGCTCCCCGCCCTCCGTCTCGCCGGACAGTCGTATGCGCGCCGGCAGCGTTCCTCGCCCGCGAACATCGTCAACGCCTCCCAGCACGCAGGCGGCGACCGCGGGCAGGCCAAAGGCGATGAGCGCTGCGTGCACCAGGCCTATGGCATCGCGTCAGACCCCAAGCCGCGCCCGCTCGCCATAGCTGGCCGGCCACTCGACCTCAAAAGCCGTTCCTCCACCGTCCGCCTCCTGGATCTCGAATGCCCCCTCGAGCTGCGATGCCAGAGCTTCGACCAACATGAGACCAAGTCCCCCGGGCCGAGCCACCAAGCCGCCGGGCGCCGGGCCGCGACCGCTATCGCGAACGCATAACCGCAGGCTCGAACCGCTGCGCTCCAGCTCGATCCAGATGCCTCCCCCCTGCCCTTCGAAGGCGTGTTCGAGCGCGTTGGAAACCAGCTCGTTGACGATCAAACCGACGGGAATCGCCACATGCGCCCCGATGCGCAACTCGCGAGGTTCGACCCGCAGATCCACCGCGACCCCACGCTGTTCGGTATCGTGCGACCGGCACAGCTCGCCCACGATCGCACCCAGGTGGTCTCGCGCCGACACGTCAGACAGGTTGTCTCCGCGATACAGATGTTCGTGGAGCGCAGCCAAGGAGTGCACACGACTGGAGGCCCGAACCAACTGCCTGCGGGTCTCCTCGCTCTCGACGGTGTCCAACTGCATGCGCAATAGGCTCATCACCACCTGGAGGTTATTCTTGACGCGATGATGAACCTCTTGCAGCAGCACCTCTTTCTCCCGCAGCGACTTCTCCAGGCGACGCTGCAAGGAAGCCTGCTTGCTGACATCCTGTACCGTCACCGAGAGCAGGTCCCCGGGCGCCCCATCGCCGTCGACCTTCGCAATGCGCGAGTCCATCGTCTTGATGGATCCACCGGGCGTCACCACTTCGTAGCGAAGCTCGAAAGCATCATCGACATCCCCCGGCCGGTCTCGATACTCTCGGGGCAGCGACGCAGCTGCCTCGGCTGACACTGCCCCCTTCAGGGCTGCCTCGAGCCGATCGCGATCATGCGGTGCCACGATCGCCAAGAATTGGTCCACGTCGGAAATTCCCAGCGCGTCCGTACCAACCAGCACCGCGAGTTCCGGTGTCGCTCGAAATAGTCCCGAGGATTGCGAGTAGTCGAAACTGGCGATCAAGCCGATACGTTGAGCTTCGAGCAAGCGCCTGCGTTCGAGCACGATGGTTTCGGTCGCGGCCAGCCGTTCCTCTTCCCGCAGTCGTTCGAAGCGAAGTCTGCTGGCGATCAAGGCGGCGAATATCGCACCGACGGAAGCGTTGAAGGCAACCGGAAACGCCAGCGCCTGCTGCCAGTGGGCAGGACCTAGCAGCGCGGCGATCCAGAGGCCCGCGATATGGCCCGCTGCCAAAGCCAATAGCATCCAGGGACGGGCGGTGAGAGCCGGCAGAACCAATCCGATGGCCAGCATGTAGCCGGCATCGGAGAACGGGGGGGCGAACTCCCCCTCCGCCTCGATCACACAGGTCGCAAGTGTGACGACGGCATTGATGACGGACCAGGCAACGGACGCCGCGCAGCTCCAGCCCCGGCGGCTGGCGGCGTAGACGAGCAAATTGGCGAAGCCTCCGACCTGCACCGGCAACGGCAAGCTGCGACCGGCGACCACCGAGAGCAGCGCCACCGACGCCTGCAGCACGATCAGGGTTGCAAGCACACCCGAAACCAGACGCGCCTGGGATCGGCGCTCGGAACTGCCGACGTCCACGAGGGGTTCGGTCACGGCAGCCAGCAAGCGGCGCCACCCTTCGGGCCGAAACGGCGGGCGCCCCGACATTGCCGCTCCGAGCAGGACCTTGTCGGAGCCTTGACCACCGTGCGTCACCTCACCTGCAGACGTGTGCACGGCACAGTTGGGCACGCTGGGCCTGGGCTCTCCGGTGCCCTCATCCACCGTGCGTCGTTTGAGATCGACCGGGAATGACTCCGAACGCTCGGGCGTGAGCGCTGGCACCCGACCTGAAGGCACCGAGGGCCTCAGCGGACTTGGATCACGTGACACTGGAGTTCCGTCTCAAGCGTGAGCCCGCGGGACGCCCATCGAACGAAAGCGACTAGATGTGCTCGGCGGGAGTGCTGAGCCGATGATCGGGGTCGATACGATGCCAGATGCAAGGACGGCCTCCGCCGGAATACTCGGTGTATTTCAAGGGGAGCGGACGCCGCAGCTGGCGCCGTAGCGGTCCCGAGAGCGGATCATGACTCCCGCCGAGCACATCTAGGGGCTACGTCGCCGGAGAGACGCGCGTGTTCGTTTGACACCACACTTCTGGCCCTGCCTGCGGGCACAGCTGCCCCGGTGCAGGTTTGGTTTCGTCGAGATCATCGATAAAGACGGACGAATGCACCATACCTTGAGCCGCCATCGAGTGGCCCGACACACGCTCCCACAAGTGCCGCCGGCAAGATGCCACGGGTCTTAGGGCCTTAGGGCTCGCGCCGGGCAGGGGATTTGTAGGGTTTGGCGGACATCGACGGCAGGGTGGGCCCCTTTCGAGACGGCCGACGAAGCCTACAAATCCCCTGAACAAGCGAGGGCCGCCGCTACCCCGACACCAGCGCCAAGGCACGCCCCCAGCACCCACGGTCAAGCCAGGGCGGCCAAATGGCGCTGAACCAACTCTCGTTCGACGGGCTCGGACCGCAGGCGCATGGCCGGCCGCAGCCTGAGCGCGTGAAAGAACAGAGCCGTCAGCGACAGGCCGGCGACCACGATCGAAAGCGCCGGCAGCGGTCCCGGATCGCTGTCGAAGCCCGGAATTCGCGTCACCGCGAAGAAGACTGCCGCCACGCATAGCCCACAGCTAAAGGCGCACCAGCCGACCACGCTCATCAGCGGCGCTCTGCCGCGCTCGGCGTAGGCGCGGAGTTCGCGCCGCGAAAAAACGTCCAGAAACCAGGCCGTATCCTCCGGCACCGCGCGCCGACCCGGTGGCGGCAGAATCGCGCCCGTGATCGGGTCGAGCGCATCGCGGCCGGCGGCATGGGCCCCCACGCCCTCTCGGATCTTGCGATGGTTTTCCTCGCTCAGTGGGTAGAACCACATGATCGCAAAGCCGATGAGATTGAAGAAGGCGGGCACCAGGGCGAAGATGATGCGCAGCGTCAGCAGCACCTCGGGCGCCTGATCGGGCTCGTTGGGCACGTAGCCCACGCCCCCGAGCACGGCCAGGGGAATCGCCGCCCCGGGGATCATCGTGAACTTCGGAATGATGCCCCACAGGGCGCTGAACTGGGCCTCGCGCCGCTTGCCCGTATGCAGCTCGTCATAGTCGATGACGTCGGCATGCATCGAGCCGCTGAGCACCAACCAGATCTGCGACTGCACGCCCACGTAGCACCACAAGAGCGCCACCATCACCTGGTCGCCCTCGCCAGCGAAGAAGACCAACGTCGAGCCGCTGACGCCGACAAAGCCGTTGATCAACCACACCCTTAGCTTGCCCCAGCGCTGGGCCAGGGCGATCCACAGGGGCAGGGCGAGGAAGCCGGCCATCAGATAGGTCACGATCAGAATGCTGGTCCACTTCATGCGCTCGTTTTCGGGCACCTTGAGCACGTACTGCACGAAGAAGGGCACCAGCGTGGCGGGGATCGCCACGGGGATGGCGGTGACGACCTGGGAGATGAACATGATGCGAAAGGGCCGATTGCGCAGCGCCCGACGCACACCCGGCACAAAGGGCGTCTCGCCGCGCCCCATGAACTCGCGACGCTCGCGCAATCGCCGCAGCATCCACATGTTCATGACCACGTAGCCAGCCACGTAGACCACGCCAAGAAGCGCCATCTGCCGGTGCTCGTCGCGCAGGCCGAAGCCATTGGAGAGCACCCCGGGCATGGCCGCGGCCACAACCGTGCCCGGCGCCACGAAGAACGCCAACATGCCGTAGAGCCGCACGCGCTGGGTGGTGTCCAGCGTCAGCTCCGCGCCCAGCGCGTTGCGCGGTACGCTGGCCATGGTCTGAAAAATAAAGTGCCCCAGATAGGTGAGCGTGAACCACCACATCACCAGCTCCACGCTGGCGCCACGGGCCGGGGTCAGCATCAGATAGCAGGTCACCCCCCAGCCCAACACGCCGGCGAAGATCCACGGCTTGCGCCGCCCCCAACGTGAACGCGTGTGATCGCTGATGTGTCCCATCATCGGATCGGTGATGGCATCCAGGGCGCGCCCGGCCGCCACCGTGATGGCGTAGAGCCCTGCCGGCAGCAGCATCACGTCGATGTAAAACTTGCCCAGGTAGACCGCCACCATCAGCCCCATGCAGGCGCCGAAAAAGCCCTGGGCGCTGAACGCAAAGCGCTGCCCGAGCGACAGCACCTCGGAGCGGGTCGGGGCAGTGACCGGGGCCTCGGGGACGGGGGATACTGCGGTGCCCATGACCTCGCACGGTAGCAGAGGCGGGCCAGCTGCAGCTTCGCAATTGTGTGCGCCGCCAGGCCGGGGTCGTTATGCTCCGACGCCCAAAGTCGCCCCCCACGCCCGCGCCATGCCTCGAACGAAAAGCCCCACCCCCCCCATCCCCACGGCCATCACCGCCAGCGTCGAGCCCCTGCCCGAGTACGGCGCGCGCATCAGCCGGGAGTTTCAGCGCCTGCTCGACGACGGCGCCATCCTGCGCTGCGCTGGCTCCGCCAAGAACGCCCCAGCCGGGCTCTTATCCCGTGGTTACAGCCCCAAGCACCGCATCGACCTCTTTGGGAAACGCTTCTACCTGAGCAACCTGCGCCAAAATCCCCTGCTGCGCTTCTTCGTGGCCTACGTACTCGAACCCGGGCCCGGCAACCGACCGCCCCTGATTCACGCGCGCATCTTCTACAAAGACATCTCCCTGATCTGGCGCTCGGCCTCACACCTGATTGTCAGCGACCACGAGCTGTGGATCGGCAAGGGCGCGCTGACCTCTTTTCTCGACGGTCACTGGGAGCGCTACCACACCCGCGAGTCCACCACCGACCTGCCCCTGGAGATGCAGTCGGCCCTCGAAGAATGCTCGCGCCGCGTCTCGCGCATCCGCCAGGACGAGGCGGTGCTGGCCCAGGTGTTGCACAACGCCCCCAGCCACCGCATCGCCCCCTACCGCGACTTCCTCGCCCCCCGCGAGCGCGCCGCCGAAAATCCGAAGAACCTGATCCACCGGGGCCGCTCGGTGGCCCGCTTCCAGCGCGCCGACGACCCCACCTCCCTGCACTTCGCAGCCGGCTTCGAGCCGGACTTCAGCGGCGGTCTACTCGAGGAGAGTCGCTCCTTCAGCGGCTCCTACGGTGGAGAGCTACGGCGCTTTCGCATCCTGTCGCGAAACCGCAAGGTCCAATACCTCTTCTTCGCCGGACCGCGCCACGTCTGGATCATCCCGCCCCAGGCGCTCACCACCGAACTATCGAGCTACGGCGTGCGCACCGTCGACGTCGTCATCGACGACGACATGTGCATTCCCGGCTACGAGTACCACTTCCTCCAATACGAAGACGAGCCCGACAGCCTGCACAGCCAGATCCCACAGGGCTATGCCGGCGAGCCCAACCCCAGCGATCCAGACCGGGCCGATGCCTCGGCCTGGATCGAGAAGATGCCGGTGGTTCGGGACTTCCGCCGCGAGCTGCTCAAAAACCGCCGCAATCGACGCCGACCATCTCGCCGTCCATGATGCACATCTCACCGAGGAAGGTTTCGTTGGTGAAGCGCAGGACCGAGTCGGTCTGGTTGATCACGTGGCACTCCCACTCGAGGCTGTCGCCGTCCTTCAAATCCAGGATGCCGCTCCAGCCGCCCTCGATGCCCGCATCGTAGTCGGGTACGGGGTTTTCGATCAGCGAGGTGTACTCGAGCAGGAGCGGCTCTTCCCAGTGGTAGCCATCGTAGAAGAGGTCGCGCTGCCCGTCGCGCACGCGCCAGGCGCTGAAGCGCACGGTGTTGGCGTGGCGATGGCCGTAGAACCAGAGCATGCGCCCCTCCCCGCTGATATCGCAGGAGAACGTCCCGAGGGTGGTGTCTTCGCCCGGCTGGATCGCGAAGGTCGTGCTGCCGGTCTTGAAGAGCTGCGTCGCCGGCTCGGTGACCTTCTCGGGGTCGCGATACCAGAAGTTGATCCAGACCTCGCGCAGGATCGGCTGCTCGGTCACGTTGATGACGTGGAGGCTGACGTTGAGGTCGCTCTTGGCGTCGAGCGGGATGCCAACGCCCTCGTTCTCGGGCGCGATGATGCCGCCGGCCGGGCTGTCCTGGGAGAGGTTGGCGGTGCCGATACGACGGCCGCCGCCGAAGCCCGCGCCGTTGTCGACGCTGGCGATCATGTGGTGGGCGCCGGGGCGCATGCGGTACTGCCGGTAGTAGAAGAAGATGTCGGTATCGTTGCCGGAAACCGCAGCGAAGTCCGAAGTGTCTTCTTCACCCGGCGCCAGGATGTAGGCGGCATCGGGGTTGTCGTAGTCGTCGGGGCCGATGTGCACTTGAAAGCCCTCGCCCGGGGGCGGCGGCAGGATGCAGTATTCGTCGCCCGGAAAGCCGGTGTTCAACCCGCACTCGTCGAGGGCCAGCGCATGCTCACCGCCGGCCTCACCAGCAGCCCCGTTCACCGGGTCAGCAGCCGTGTCGCCCCCGGCCGGCTGGATCTCAGCCGGTAGTATCGACGGGTCGCTGGAGCCGCTGGAGCCGGCCTGTGCCAGAGCCCCGGTGTCGCCCGTGTCACCGGTGTTGCCGGTAGCGTCGGTAGCGGCGCCTGTTTCGGCCTGTGAGTCCAGCCCCGGCGTCGAGCCCTTGTCGTCCTCACCGCAGCCCCCACAAAGGAGCGCGACGGCCAGGCACGCCGCCAGCGGCGGCAGCACTTCACTGCGAGTTCCCATGGCACCTCCAGCGCCCCCGAACACGGCAAGCGCGCTCACTCCATAGCAGCCCGCCCACGTACCGACAACCCAGCGCCAATCGGGGATCACGCTGGGTATCCCCGGTTGGGGTAGCCCACTATGGAGGATTCTTCGCCACCAAGCCGGGCTCGTTGGAAAGCACCGGCAGCTTGCGCGCCGCGCCCGTCGCCGCGGTGGCACGGGCAGTCCGCGGCGAGGTCCGGGGCACCCCGCCGCGCAGCCGCGACAACGGCGCCAGGAGTCGACCGGGCTCGATGCGCAGGGCATCACGCGTGAGCATGGTGGCGAAGTACTGGAATAGATCCTTGCGCCGCGGATGGGCGCCCAGGATGCGCCCGATGCGCCGCGGGTCGAGGTAGAAGCGCAGATAGGCACTGCGCCGCATGCGGTAGAAGCGGCGATCGGGCACCTGGCTGAGGTTCTTCTGGGGCCGGAAGAACATGCCGCTGCCGGTCAGGGCGGTGGCTTCGCGCCCCAGGGTGTCGACCACCTGGCCGAAGATCTCGGTCCCGCCGAAGGGCGTGACCACGAAAAAATAGGCCGCGTGCAGCTTGGAGCCGAGGGCGAAGTCGATGGTCTGCTGCAGCTCCGCCTCGGACTCACCCGGAAAGCCCACCATGAAGAAACCCGAAGTGAAGACACGACGCGCGGTAAAGGCCTCGATCACGGGCAGTGCCTTGTCGAAGCGCAGGTGCTTGCGGATCTGCTTTTGAATGCGCGGTGTGGCCGACTCGATGGCGATGGCCACGTATTGGCAGCCCGCGCGCGCCATGCGGTCGGCTTGCTCCACAGTCATGCGGTCGGCGCGGATGCCGTTGGGGCACGTGAAGCCAATGCCGCCGCGCTCGATCAAGCCGTCGCAGATGGTCATCATGCGCTCGGCGTCGAAGTTGAAGATGTCGTCGGTGATGTCGAAGTCGTGCACGTCGTAGCGGGCGCGCAGGGCGTCGATCATCGCGAGCACGTATTTCGGACTGTGAGCACGGAAGCGCTTGCCCTGGATGTCGTGGCAATAGGTGCAGCGGTAGGGGCAGCCGCGGCTGGTGGTCAGCGCCATGTAGCGGCGCTGGCCGGCCAATGACATGCCGCGACGGCGGGCGTAGGCGTCGATGTCGGTGAGATCCCAGGCCGGCAGCGGCAGGGAATCGAGATCTTCGATATTGGCGCGCGGCTCGGTGCGCTCGATGGAGCCGTCGGCGCTGCGGTAGCAGAGGCCGGCGACGCCGCGCCACTCGGCACCGGCGGCCACGCGCTCCAGGATTTCGCACAGGGTTGTCTCACCCTCGCCGATCACCGCCGCATCGATGGCCGGGTCGGCAGCGGTCGCCTCCGGCTCGGCACTCGGATGGGCGCCGCCGGCCAAGATGATGGCGTCGGGCCGGGCCGCGCGCACCACGCTCGCGAAGTGGTGCATCGAGCGGTGCTCGGCGGTCAGTGAACTCAGGCCCACGACCTGGGCGGGAAAGCCGGCCAGGGCCTCGCGAATCGCCCCGTCGGGGTCGGCCTCCAGGTAGCTGTCGATGGCGCGCACCTGCCAGCCGCACGCGCGGGCGACCGCCCCCAGCAACATGGTGCCCTGGGCCGGCGCCGAAGCTTCGCCCTGGTGGTCGTCAATGCGCGCCTTGATCAGGAGCAATCGCGGCGCGTCGGGAGCGCAAATTTCGGCCTCACCCAACAGCATCTTCACTGAAGGCTAGCAGCCACCGGCGTGTATGCCCAGCACCCACCCGCGGATGGGTTCGCACGTTTCCCCGAAAAAATCGGGGGCGCGTGCCACTCCAGCTCAAGTCCACGCCGGAAGCCACCGTTAATCCCACGGAGCCGCCAAAGCATCTGAATTGTCGATTGTGTGCACACGACAACCCGACAATGCTTTGGTATCATTCCCCTACAGCTGTATAATTCCTATGTCGCGGTACATGTGGCCGTTGACTTCGTGGAGGCGCCACCATGTTTGGATCGAAATCAGCGGACCCGACCGTGATCGGGAGGGGAGCGGTCGTGGAGGGCAACATCTGGGCCAAGGGCCGCGTGCAGGTCGACGGCGAAATCAATGGCTCACTGAACGTCGATGGCCAGCTCTCGATCGGCCCCGAGGGGCGCGTCAATGGTGAAGTCATCGCCGACGACGTCGCGGTGGGCGGCGAAGTCGAAGGCCGCGTGACGGCGCGCCGGCTGCTGCACGTGGTCGCGAGCGGCAAGATCCGCGGCGAGGTTTGCTACGAGAGCCTGCAGATCGACCGCGGTGCCGTGCTCGATGGACGCACCGCGCAGGGCGACAGCCAAGAGGCCGAGGAAGAAGTCCCCGCCGACGTGGAGACCGCCGCGGCCCCGGCCGGCTGAACAACGCGCGGAGCACACGAGGAATCGAATGACTCAAACCTGGGAGTTGGTGGTGATGCGCGGCGGCGGCCTGCCGCCGTGGCGACTGCGCCTGAGCCCCGGCCGACTGCTCGTATGGACGCTGGCCGCGGTGGTGCTCGGAGCCATGGGATTCACCGCCGGTTGGCAATTGGGGGCGCTGACCGCCCTGCTCTGAGCTGCCATGGGTCGCGACGGAATCACGATCATGCTGCTGCGCGGAGGCGCCCGCCCGGCCCTGACGCTGCGGCTGCCTTCGCTGCTGGCGCGCCTTCTGCCCCTTGGCGCGGCTCTCTTGCTGACGCTGCCGGGCTGGGTGGGGTGGCTGGCCCAGGCCCAGCTCGGCCTCGATGGAGCCCACACCCAACAGCTGACGGGCCGCGGCATCATGCAGCGACTGCCGCTGCCGGACTTCCAGATCCTGGCGCCCATTCGCAGCCGGCAGACCGCAGCCCAACTCAAGCGCCGCGGTGCCCTGCTGCACGCCATGAAGCTCGGTCTCGGCAGTCGCCGCGCGGCCTCGCTGCTGCTCGCCGGAACGCTGCCGCCCGAGTGGATCGCGGCGGCCGACAAGCAGCGCGACCGCGACGGTACGCTCGACTGGCCGGTGCCCCAGGGCTGGTTCGTGCGCGGCTACGGCTCGGGCCTCGATGGCTATCACCTGGCCGTCGACATCATGGGCGAGCGCGGCAGCCCCGTGCACGCGGCGGCCCCGGGGCTGGTGGGGTACGCCGGTGACGGCGTGCGTGGCTACGGCAACATGGTGCTGCTGCTCCACCCCGGTGGCCGCGTCACCCTCTACGCCCACAACGAAACGAACCTGGTGGTGGCCGGCCAGCGCGTCAAGCGCGGCGAGCAGATCGCGACCCTGGGCAATACCGGCATCAGCCGCGGCCCCCACGTGCACTTCGAGCTGGTGCACGACGGGCGCAACTGCGACCCGCTGGCCCTCTTTCGCCCCGGCGTGCGCCACCGCCCCGGTCATCTGGGGGAAATCGACAAGGTCCGCTGGCGCCCCGAGAGCGATCGCCCGCGCTCCGTGCGCTGCGCCCGCCGCCGCCGCCATCCCAATTCGCGCTACTTCGAACACCGCGACGACGACCTGATGGAGCAGGGCGAACCGCTGGCGGCGACCCAGGGCACCGAGACCGCACTCTGAAGACGGGCGCGAATGGTCGTATGCTCTGGCCATGTCGCCGGCTGCCATCGCCAGCTCGCCCCCCGCACGCAAAGGGCCGCGCTTCGCCCCATTGTTCCCGTGCGCGGGCCTCGCGCTGATCGCAGCGCTCTGCGGCGCCTGCAGCGGACGGCAGGAAGCGGCAGCGACGCGCTCGGGCGGCGACGCGGCGCGCGGCGAGTCCCAGGCCGCCTGCCCGGTGCGTCGCGAGGCCGCCCAGCTGCTGCCCGGCACCCGGGCGGAACACCAACGCCTCGACTACTGGCTCGCGCGCTACGACGCCGCCGCCCTCGACCGGCCGCTGCTCGAGCCGGTGCAGATCGAGGCCTACAACGCGGCGGTGGGACGCCGACCGGGGCAACATCCCTTCGCCCAGCGCGCGCTATGGCCCGCGCCGCCGGCCCCGCTGCTCGACCGGGAGGTCTCCGATCGCCTGCGCTACATGCGCGAGCGCCTCGACGCCGGCCAGCTGCTGCGCCCCGACGGCAGCCCGCTGCCGGCGCCCGAGCGCGAAGTCTTCGACGCCCGCCGTGAGCGCGTCGAAGCCAGCCTGCGGGTGGCGCTCGGCGTGATCCCGATCCGCTGCGGCCCCTACCCGGCGCCGCTCTACAAGCCCGACCTGGTCGCCGCCTACGATCGCAACGCCTGCAGCTCCATCCGCCCCCAGGAGCCCCTGACCGTGCTCGACCGCTGGCCCTCGGGCATGTTGCTGGTACAGACGCGCTACGCCCTGGGTTTCATCGCCGCCGACGCGCCGCTGTCGCCCGCGGTTGCGCCCGCACTACGGCAGCCCGTGGCCGAAGGAGCGCGGCGCGTGGCAGCAAGCGACCTGGAGCTGCGCGCCGAAAGCGGCGAAACGCTGAAGCTGCCCGCTGGCGCCAGCGTGCCCGAGGACGAAAGCGGCTCGGTGCTCGTCGCCAGCGCCCGGGGCCTGACGCGCGCCAAGCCTCCGGCCGCGCTCACGCCCACGCGGCGCGCTCTGACGCGCCGGGCACTGCTGACCGAAGCCTTCCGCTACCTCGGCACGCCCTATGGCTTTGGCGGCAAGGACGGCGGGCGCGACTGCTCGCGCCTGCAGCTGGACCTGCTGTCCCACTTCGATCTGGCCCTGCCGCGCCACAGCGGCTACCAGGCGCGCGCCGGCAGCTACTCGATCGACGTCTCGGGCAAGAGCGATGCCGAAAAACGGGCGCTGATCGACCGCGTGGGCGAGCGCGGGGTGCTGCTTCTGCACTTCCCCGGTCACATCATGCTCTACCTGGGAAAGGACGAAGAGGGCCGCCACATGGCCCTGCACGCCCTGGGCGAGTACGCCGACCCCTGCAACGACGTTGCCCCCGAAGCCCCCCAGCAGGCGATGGCCGAGACCGTCGTCGACGTGCAGCGCACGGTGGTCAGCGACCTGGAGATCGGCCGCGGCAGCTCGCGCAAGGCCTTCCTCGAGCGCCTGACCACGCTGGTCGTCTTCGGTGCCGCCCCTGACCCCGAGTTAAAAACCCAAGTGCGCATGGCCGCGGCACCACCGCCCGAGCTTCCCGACGAGGACACGGTCTGCAGCGACAGCGTGACCTCGCGCATCTTCGTTTCGCCGCGCAAACCCGCGGTTGGAGCGCCGCTGCGCGTGATCGCCACCACCAGCGAAGAGGTGGGCCGGGCCGAGCTGTGGCTCTTCGATCCCGACGGCAAGCGCCTGTCCACCATGCCACGGCACCTGGGCGGGCCGCCCCATAGCGTCTGGACCGAGATCGAAGCGCCGCGCGCCGGACGCTACACGGCGCTGTGGACCCAGGGCACGAAAGTCATCGGCTGCAAGCGCATCGGCGTGCGCCCAAACCGCCCCGAGCCCCAGCCCCCCGAGGGACAAGCCGTGTGGGAGCCGAGCTGGAGCTGGGAGCGCGACACGGAAAACCTGTGGTCGGCCTTCGTCGAACAACTCTTCGACTACCCGCCCGACGACGGCCGCACCTGGCAGAATCTCCACGATCTGCTGCGCGACCGCGAGCGCAACCTGCTCTACGACCACCGCGGCCTGGGCGAAGAAGCCAAGCTCACGCTGGTGCCCGACTGCGCCGACCTGCCCTACACCCTGCGCGCCTACTTCGCCTGGAAGCTGCGCCTCCCCTTCGCCTACCGCCAATGCTCCCGCGGCCGCACCGGCGTGCCCCCGAGCTGCGGGCCCTTGCGCAGCAACCTGATGGCGCGCGAAGCAGCCGACGAAGTGGGCGCCGTCGAGCGCTTCATCAACCGCCACGTGCGCTCGGGCGTGCACTCGGCCAGCGGCCGCACGAGCCCCGACGATGAACACAGCGACCTCTACCCCGTGGCCCTGACGCGCAGGTCGCTACCGGCGGGAACGGTCTACGCCGACCCCTACGGCCACGTGATGCTCCTGACCAAGTGGTTTCCCCAGGGCGCGGTCGACACCTACGGCGTGCTGATGGCCTCCGAAGCCCAACCCGACGGCACCGTCGGGCGGCGGCGTTTCTTCCGCGGCTCTTTTCTCTTCGAGCCCAGCACCGAAGACGTCGGCTCGGGCTTCAAATACTTCCGGCCCATCGTCCGCGACCCGGAGCAAGCCCAACTAGTCGCCCTAAAAAACGAGGAGTTGAAGAGCGGCGAGCACCACCCGGCCTTCAGCCGCCAACAATACGAGGGCAGCCTCGAGGATTTCTATGAACGCATGGACGCTCTCATCAACCCGGAGCCGCTCGATCCCCGGGCGCGCCTGCGCAGCCTGGTGGACGCCCTGGAGGAATCGATCCGCAGGCGGGTCATCGCCGTCGACAACGGCGAGCGCTTCGTGGCCGAGCGCGGCAAGTCGCCCATCGAGATGCCCATCGGCCACGACATTTTCGAGACCACCGGCCCCTGGGAAGACTACTCCACCCCCTCCCGCGACCTCCGGCTCCTGATCTCCATGGATGCCGTCAGCGGCTTTCCGGCGCGGGTCGCGCGCCACCCGGAGCGCTTCCAACTCGGCCAGGGTGCCGAGGCCGCAGAAACCGCCAAGGCGCTCGGCGATGAACTGGGCGAAATGCTCTCCGCGCGCAGCATCGAATACCGGCGCAGCGACGGCCAGCCCCAGCGTTTGACGCTGGCGGAGGTGGTCGAACGCGCCCCGGCCCTGGAGCTGGCCTACAACCCCAACGACTGCATCGAGCGGCGCTGGGGTGCGCCGGAAGGCTCGCCCGAAGCCGCCGGCTGCGTGCGCAGTGCGCCGGCCGAGCAGCGCGCCCGCATGGTCCGCTACCGCACCTGGTTTCACGAGCGCCGGAGGCCCCAACGCGGAGCACGCGCCCCGTGAAGCCGGTCTCCCGCCGCCATTTGCTGGGAGCGCCGCTGGCCGCCGCCGCGCTGCTTTCCACGCCGGGCGCCCTCAGGGCCAAAGAGCCGGAAGGCAGAAGGCCCCTGCGCCGGCTGCGGCCCGATCCCCGCGGCATCGTGGCCTTACCCGATGGTTATAGCTACCGCATCTTGCAGCGCGCCGGCACGCCCATGGACGACGGCTTCCGCGTGCCGGGCCGCCCCGACGCCATGGCCTGCTTCGAAGGCCCGGGTGAAACCTTGGTGCTCATGCGCAACCACGAGGTCTTCGTCGACGACTGGGTAAACAGCCCCTACAGCCCCGAGCGCCCACCGCCGGCCGAGGCCTACGATCGGCGCGGCACCGGCGGTGTCAGCCGCGTCGTGCTCGACGCCAAGTCACTGAAAGTCAAAAGCTCGAACCTGGTGCTGGCCGGCACCTATTGGAATTGCGCCGGCGGCAAGAGCCCCTGGGGCTGGCTCAGCTGCGAGGAGACCGTGGTCCCGGGCCACGGCTTCGTCTTTCTCTGCCCAACCGATGCCGCGCGCGCGGCCAAGCCGCAACGCATCGAGGGCTACGGACGCATGCGCCACGAGGCAGCCACGATCGATCCGGCCACCTCCATCGCCTACCTCACCGAAGACCGCGACGACGCCTGCTTCTACCGCTTCGTGCCCGACGACCGCGAGCGCCCCTTCGAAGGGCGGCTGCAAGCGCTGCGCATCCCGAAGCAACCGCGCTTCGAGACCACGCGGCTGCGGCGCGGCCCGGGCCTGGCCGTGGACTGGGTCGATGTGCCGCTGTCGGCCGGCGAGCAAGACGGCCTGCGCTACGCGGCCCAGGATCGGGGAGCTGCGCTGATCCGGCGCGGCGAAGGCCTGTGGCTCGATGACTCCAAGACAGCGGGCGTGCTCTATTTCTGCGCCACCAGCGGCGGCCCCCTGGGCCTGGGCCAAGTCTTCCGCCTCGACCTGGCGCCGGGAGGAAAACTGGAAGTTATTGCGGAGAGCATCGATCCGGGCGAACTCGACATGCCCGACAACATCACCGTCTCCCCCCAGGGCCAGCTCTACATCGCCGAAGACGGCGCGGGCGGCAACCACATCAGACGCATCACCCTCGACGGCCGCACCGTCGACCTGGCAGCCAACACACTCAGCCCCGGCGAATTCGCCGGCCCATGCTTCGCCCCCGACGGCAAAACCCTCTTCGTCAACATGCAGAGCGAGGGTCTGACGCTGGCCATCCGCGGCCCCTTCGATCGCGAGCTCGAGCAAGAGCAAGCCCTGCGCCGCGCCCCCGAGCACCCGCCCCTCGACTGGACGCGAGGCGGCCGCGGCATCGGCGCGGGCCTGGGCATCATGGCGCTGGCGGCCCTGGCCCACCGGCGCCGGCGGCTACGGCGCGGCGAGGACGCGGGCTGAAGCGCCTGGCCAGCCGCCGCAGCGCGCTTACGTGCCGACCATGCCAAGTGAGCCCCTGAGCCTCGGAGACGAGTTGGGCCCCGCCCAGATCCTGCACCTGCGCGACCCCGAAGTGGGCCTCTCGGCCATCGTGGTCGTCGACAACGTGGCCGCGGGCCCCTCGATCGGAGGCATCCGCATGGCGCCCGACGTGGACCTCGACGAAGTCTTCCGCCTGGCGCGCGCGATGACCTTCAAGAACGCCGCCGCCGGCCTACCCCACGGCGGCGGCAAGGCCGGCATCATCGCCGACCCCAAGCGTCCGGCCGCCGAAAGAGAGCAGCTCGTGCGCCGCTTCGCGCGGCTTATCCGCGGCCTCGAAAGCTACATCCCGGGCCCCGACATGGGCACCGACGAACGCTCCATGGCCTTCATCCACGACGAGATCGGACGCGCCGTGGGTCTACCGCGCGTGCTCGGGGGCATTCCGCTCGACGAAATCGGCGCCACCGGCCTCGGCCTGGCCGCCGCCGCCGACATCGCCGCGCCGCGGGCCGGCATCGAACTCTCCGGCGCGCGCGTGGCGGTGCAGGGCTTTGGCGCCGTGGGCATCCACGCCGCGCGCTACCTGGCCGAGCGCGGCGCCCGCCTGGTGGCCGCAAGCGACAGCCGGGGCGCCATCGAAAACCCCGACGGCCTCGACCTCGACGCCCTGTGGACCCACAAGCGCGAGGCTCCCGTCGCCGACTTCAGCGGAGGCCGCGCCATCGAGCGCGACGCCGTGCTCGGCATCGACTGCGACATCCTGATCCCCGCCGCGCGCCCGGACGTGCTCGGCGCCCACAACGCCGACGCCGTAGGCGCCAAGCTCATCCTCCAGGGCGCCAACATTCCCGCGACGGACGAAGCCGAAGCGCGCCTGCATGAACGCGGTGTCTTGAACATCCCCGACTTCATCGCCAACGCCGGCGGAGTGATTTGCGCCTCGGTTGAATACCACGGCGGCGACGAAAGCCAGGCCCGCGCTGTCATTCAGAGCAAGATCAGCCGCAACGTCGAAGAAGTCTTCCACATCATGGACGAACGCGGCCTTTCGCCGCGGCAAGCCGCCATCGCCCTGGCCCGCGAACGCGTGGAGGAAGCCATGGGTTATCGCACGAGCGGCGGATTCTAGGCATTCAGGAGGGCAGCTTGCGGAGGTCCTGAAACCCTGCGCAAGGACCGCCAACAACCCGTCCGCGTCGGTCGTTGATATCGAGAACGGCTTTCGGAGTACGCGCTGCCATGCAAGGTAGTTCCGCCCCCGCAGTAGCTCATTCATGAATCATTCGGGTTGGCACTACTGTGTCAGGGTAGCGGTGGAAGATCGCGCCGGGCAGGGGATTTGTAGGGTTTGGCGGGCGTCGACGGCAGGGTGGGTCCCTTTCGAGACGGCCGACGAAGCCCGCAAATCCCCTGAACAGGCGAGGGCCGCCGCTCACGTGACACCGTAGTGTTAGGCTCGCGCCCATGGCCGAGTCCCCGACCATCCAGGGTCGCTGCCTGTGCGGCGACGTTCGCTTCGAAGTTTGCGGCCCCCTGCTGCCCCTCGGCTACTGCCATTGCAAGAGCTGTCAGCGGGCGAGCGGCTCGGCGTTCGCAGCCAACGCGGCCGTACGCACGTCCGACGTGATCTGGCGGGGCGGGCAGGAGCAGATCACCGAGTACGCGTCATCGCCAGGCAAGCGGCGCGCCTTCTGCAGCCGCTGTGGATCGCCCGTCTATGCATGCGTCGAACGGCAGCCCGACTGGCTCAGCATCCGTCTCGGATCGCTGGACGACGATCCGTGCGTGCGTCCTGGAGCCCACTTCAACGTCGCAGAGCGGGCTCACTGGTATCCGCTGACCGACGGACTGCCACAACACTCCGGCGACCACGCCGACGCGGTCGAAGCATCGGCCGAAAATCCACTACCCCACGGCAATCTCGGAGACGCCTTTCCCGCCGAGCTCCCCGAAGAACTCGCGACGGACCTCGCGAGCATCGCCCACACCCGCATCGAGCGCATCATCTCCCGCGGCCACCGTTCAGCGACGGACTTCTGGTACGACCAGGACGAGGACGAGTTCGTACTCCTGGTGCGAGGCGCAGCTCGACTCGAGCTGGAGGGCGGCGACGAGTTGGCTCTGGGGCCCGGCGACTGGGTCCACATTCCGGCCCACGTTCGCCACCGCGTGGCCTGGACCGATACCGAGCAGGACACCCTGTGGCTGGCAGTGTTCGCCTCCCCAACTCACCGATAACGCGGAATCCACTCGACGCAGCTCGGACGCAAGCCCGGACTGGGACCGAAAACCTCTTCGAGTAGATCGGCGAGCGCCGGATCGTGACCACGTAGGGCGTCGCGCCCATAAACAACTTGAAGTTGTATGCCTGGCGGGTCGTCGTCGGTGAGGGCGTAGGAGAGCGGAAGCGGCTTGAAGCCGAACCAGGCCGAGACGCCGGTGGCCCAGTATTCTTCGTGGTCGCCCATCATGTGGGTCGCCGAGGGCAGCTCGCCAAAGAGCACCTCCACCACGGGAGGCACTTCGATCGCCCAGGTTCCCGCGGCACGCGCGCCCTCGAAGGCTTGTATCAGCCGTTCTTCGAAGCCGGGGTCGACCTCGACCAGCCCCATGCTCAGCAACGCATGGCCCAGCTCGTGGACAAGCGTGTCGCCCGGCGGTGTGGCGTTCGGATCCTTGTCGGCGGGACGGCACAGGACGGCCGAGTCGCGCACGGTGGCCGCCGGAAAATAGGCGTCGGGACCGAGACCGGCGGCCATGCGCTCTACCTTCCGCAGGTCGCCGAGCTCCGGAACGTCATCCAGCTCTTCGCCGGCCGAGCTGGCCACCAGCACGACGCGGAAGTAGCGATCGTGGACGGCATCGCGCAGCTCGGCACGCTGTTCGAAGACGCCTTCGAGGACGCGCCCGGCCTCCAGCATCGCCGCGTCCGGCACGCGGCTGGAACCCAGCACGTCGATGCCGAGGGCCTGGCAGTGGCGCCCGTAGAAGTCCGTGTCCAGCTTCAGTTCCTGCACCACCTGGTCGGGGACCGCAGTCACCTCATCGCAGCTGCTGGGCTCGTCGCGACCGGGTCCGGCCCCGGTCGCGAAGTCGGGCGGAGACTGGCATGCGAGCAAGAGCCCCGTAAGCCACAGGGCGGTGGGGCGGCGCGCCATGGTTGGAGTATTCGGCATCACCGGCAAAGCATCCAGCGTGCCATCTCGAAACCCGGCGCCAGGCGCCCAAAAAGGGTCTGCTGGCAGCCAACGCCGGTGACGCCGCCGCCAACTGCGGTGGCGCTTTCAAAACGATCGCGGCGACTACCCCACCCGCGACATCAGCTTGGCCTTGCGCGGCGTGGTCGGCGGGTAGATGAACTTGGGGTCGAAGAAGGTGGGGCGCATCAGCACCGGCTTCTTGTGGCTGAAGGTATCGATGGAATGCCGGCCGTGGTAGGCACCCATGCCGCTCTCGCCCACACCGCCGAAGGGCAGCTCCGAGCTGGCGAAATGCATCACGGTTTGGTTGACGGCCACGGCGCCGGAGCTGGTGCGCGCCATGATGGCGTCGCGGTTTTCCCTGTCAGAGCCGAAGTAGTACAGGGCCAGGGGCTTGGGACGGGCGTTGACGTAGGCGATGGCCTCGTCCACGTCGGCGACCTTCACGACCGGCAACAGCGGTCCGAAAATCTCTTCCTGCATGATCGCGGCATCCCCCGGCACGTCGGTCAGCAACGTGGGCGCGATGTAGCGGTCGGCTTCATCGGCCTGGCCACCCCAGAAGACCGTACCGCCGCTCGCAAGCAGGCGCATCAGGCGCTGGTGGTGGCGCGCGTTGATGATGCGCCCGTAGTCGACGCTCTGCTGCGGGTCGTCGCCGAAGAACTCGACGATCGTGGCCTTCAGCTGCTCGAGCAGCGCTTCGTAGATGTCGGCCTGGGCCAGCACGTAGTCGGGCGCGATGCAAACCTGGCCGCAGTTGAAGAACTTACCCCACAGGATGCGGCGCGCGCTGACTTCCAGATTGCAGCTGGCGTCGATGATGCACGGGCTCTTGCCGCCGAGCTCCAGCGTCACCGGCGTCAGGTGCTTGGCCGCCGCCTGCATCACGACGCGCCCGATGGTGCCGTTGCCGGTGTAGAAGATGTGGTCAAAGCGCTGGGCGAGCAGCTCCGTCGTCTCGGCCACGCCCCCCTCGATCACGCGCACGCAGTCGGCGTCCATGTACTTCGGGATCAGGCGCGCCAATAACTCAGAGGTACGTGCCGAGACCTCGGACGGTTTGAGCACCACGGCGTTGCCCGCCGCGATGGCGCCAGCGACGGGATTGAGCGCCAGGTCCACGGGAAAGTTCCAGGGCGCGATCACCAGCACCACACCCAGCGGCTCGGTCAGGATCATGCTCTTGCCGGGACGCGCGAAGATCGGCGTCTTGACACGCTTGGGTGCCGTCCACTTACGGAGCTTCTTGCGCAGCTCGGTGGCGGCACCGCGCGCACCGGCCACGTCGCTCATGGCCGCCTCCGCAAGCGGCTTGCCCACGTCCTCGTGGACCGCCTGGGCGATCTCCTTGCGATTTTCGCGCAACATGCGCGCCAGTTGATCGAGTTCGTGCTCGCGCCACTCGAGGGAGCGCGTGGCACCGGCATCGAAGCTCTTTCGCAGCTCCGCCACGCTGCGACCGATGTGCGCCAGGTCTGGACCCGCCGCGCTCGAGACCCCGCCCGGCTCCTCGGAAGCCCCGGCGTAGCCACTGCGGTAGGCCAGCTCTTGAGTGGAATCACCCTGAGTTATCGCAATTTCGGTCATGCAGCTTCTCCAATCAGCCCCGCAGCACTTCGAGGTATTCGCCCACCACCGTCTCGAGCCCGACGAAGACGGCGCGCGAGATGATGGCGTGGCCGATGCTCACCTCGGCGAGGCCCGGCAGCGTTCGGTAGAGCGGCAGGTTGTCGAGGTCCAGATCGTGACCGGCATTGACCCCCAAGGCCAGCCCGGCGGCGCACTCGGCGGCGCGCAGGTGGGGCGCGAAGGCCGCGCGCCCGGCTTCGGGGTCGCGGGCGCAAGCCTCGGCGAAGGGCCCGGTGAACAACTCGATGCGGTCGGCGCCCATGGCGCTCGCCCAGCGCACGGCCTGGGGATCGGGGTCGATGAAAAGACTGACGCGAATGCCCAGGGCCTTGAGTTGCTGCACCTGCTCGCGCAGCTCGCCCTCGTCGGTATCCGGCGGCCAGCCGGCCTGACTGGTCACCTCGCCGGGCAGGACCGGCACCAGCGTCGCCTGCGTGGGTTTGATCGCGTGCACCAGCGCGAGCCAGTCGGGACGCGGATCGCCCTCGATGTTGTACTCCAGCCCCGCATCGCCCTGGGC
The DNA here is from genome assembly GCA_029880325.1 of Myxococcales bacterium. Lineage (GTDB taxonomy): Bacteria > Myxococcota_A > Polyangia > Polyangiales > JAFGIB01 > JAOUOP01. The sequence goes on from JAOUOP010000001.1 coordinate 333,312, forward strand.
CGCGAGCAACTCGGCGATTTCGCGCACGTCGCCGGGCGTGATGTGGCGCTGATCGGCTCGCGGATGCACCGTGATGCCGCGAGCGCCCGCGGAAAGGCACGCGCGCACGGCGTCGAGCACGCTGGGCGAGCGACCGCCGCGCGAGTTGCGCAGGGTCGCCACCTTATTGACGTTGACGCTCAGCCGCACCACGGGCGCCTCCGGTCGGTCACCCACGCTCACGTCAAACGACGCGCGGCGCGACCGACGAAGAAGGGCCCCATCTTCTCCATGAACTCGCCCGTCTGGCGCGTGCCGCGCATGCGCTGCACGACATGGGAGAGCGGGTGCAGCTCCTTGCCGATGAGCCCGATCAGGAACTCATTGTCGTTGGCGTCGAGGCCGTGACAGGCCAGGCGCACGTCATGGGCCAGATCCTGCTCGCCGTAGGCACGCCCGATGGCGCCATGCTCCTTCAGGATCGCCGCCTGCTCGCGCCCTTCCAGGCGATTGAAGGCGCCGATGCGCCGAAGGGGATACCAGATCGCCCACGGCCATGCCTCGTTGCACACCGTTTCGACCGGCCGCTGCAAGAGCCAAAAGCGCAGGTCGGGTTCGTAGCCGGTCGCGTACGAGCGCCCGATCATGGTGAAGTCTCGACGCGGCGAAAGCCCGCTGTCGCTGCCCAAGAGCGCCGGACGCACATTGTCGACGAAGTGCGTCGGGTCCTCACTCCAGGTCAGCACACCGATGCCGCGCGGCGAGTTCATGTCCTCGTAGATCACGGCCTGCACGCTGCGTTCCAGGAGCCCGCTGGCCACGCGATCGACGGCGCCGGCGGCATCGCTGCCCGGCTCCGCATCGAAGACCAGCAGCTGCATGAAAAGACGCGTTTCGAGCACCTGCGGATTGCCCGTGTGGTGCCCGGCCCGCTCCGAGACATCGACCGTCACAGCCCCGTCGCTACCCTTCCCATGTTCTGTCATCGTCTACCCTTCCGCCGGTTTGAGTCTGTAAATCGCCGCCTACCACTGCCCCACGTTGGGCATCGAGGTCCAGGGCTCGCGCGGTGGCAGTGCCTGCCCGCGTTGCAGAAGCTCGATCGAAATCCCATCCGGCGAGCGAACAAAGGCCATGCGCCCGTCGCGCGGCGGTCGATTGATGGTCACCCCTGCGTCCATCAGCCGCTGACATGCCTCGTATATATCCTCGACCGCGTAGGCCAGGTGCCCGAAATTGCGCCCGCCGTCATAGCCGGACTCATCCCAGTTGTGCGTCAGCTCCACCTGGGCCATCTCGTCGCCGGGAGCGGCAAGAAAGACGAGCGTGAAGCGCCCGGCCTCGTGGTCGTGACGCCGGAGCTCACGCAGGCCGAGCTTGTTGCAATAGAAGTCCAGCGACTGCTCCAAGTCACTGACGCGAACCATCGTGTGCAGATACTTCATCGACGCCTGTCTCGGGTCCATCCGACCACTGGCAACTGGGGGCGGCGATTGTCCCGTAGCCCACCGGCCTTGTAAACAACCGCTCCGGCGCGAGACGGCGCAGAGCTTCCTCCGCGCCGTTGTTCGCCCCAGACCGCACCCCGAGCCGCCCCATCCACGCTTGACCGGACCGCCGCCCTCGACTACCCCGACCGAGGTGCCGCGCGAACGGCTTTCGCACCACCGGAGCCCCCGCCCTTGGAAGAACTGATCGCCATGGTCTTGACCGCGCTGAAGGTCGTGATCTTCGTCGACGTGATCGCCAGCTGGGTGCTGCCCGACCCGAGCCGTTTCCCGCGCAACATCACCGGTCAGATCACCGATCCGCTCTACGCGCCGATTCGCGCCCTGATCAAACCCGAGAAGACCGGCGGCCTCGATCTATCACCGCTGCTGGTCCTGGTCCTGATCCAGTTCATGGAATCCACCCTGCACCGGGGCTTCTGAGCGGTCCGCTCGCCCTATCGGGGCCGCAGTCCCCCCGCGCCGCCGTCGGCGGCATTGGAAACCGACACAGCCTGGGAGCTGCCGTAGCCCAGCACGACCGTGAACGCGGGGATGCCGAGAAAGAACTCGCCGGCATTGCTGTGCTGGTCGCGGTCGAAGGGAACCGCCAGATCGAGGCGAAAGACCCCGCGATTGAACTGGGGAAACAGCAGCCTGAGGCCCAGCCCGGCCCCGTGGTGCAAACGAAACTCCGAAAGCCGCCGGTGCACGCTGCCGGAGTCGAAGAAGACCACGCCACCTAAATGAACCGTCGACAGCCGCCAGGGCAGCGTGCGGTACTCGAGATTCAGGACCGTGCGCGAACCGCCGACGACCTGGAAGTGACCGCTCGGGTAGCCGCGCAGGCCGCTGTCGCCCCCCAGCGACGCCACCGAGTTCGAGGTATCGCGCCGGCGCGCGGCATGGGAGGCCTTGAGTACCAGCCGACCGACCGGCCAGCGCGGCGTGGCCCCACGCAGCCCGAACGACAGCCCCTGGTCGACCACTTCGCCATCCTCGAGCCGCGAACCGGCATTGGCGTTGGCCGCCGCCATGGCCGAGCCCGCCGCCAGCGTGTAGCCCAGGGAGTAGCTCACGGTCATCGAGTCGCTGCTGGAGCCGAAGGCCCTGAGCGGAAAAGCCATCGCCATGCCCGCGCTCGGCCCCAGCGTCAGCGTCTCGGTTTGACCGAAGGTGTCGAGGTCCCGGAAGTTCTTGAAGCGCGGCAAAAACAGGTTGTAGCTGATCGACGGGTAGACCTGACGCCGCGCCCGCGGCAGCAGCTGGCGCTCGAAGTCCTCGCGCAGCTCGGGCGCCAACATGGTCTCGGCGTTGGGCTCCACCTCGCGCGCGGCGGCGCCGAGCCCCAGCGACACGCTCTGCTTGTAGTTGCCGCCGTGACGGTAGGTCAGGGAGCTGCTCGCCGCCACATTGCGATCCCGCCAGACCCCGCGCACGCACTCGGGCGCCGCCTCTTCACATGCCTCGGGTCCGTCGTTGGTCAGCCGAAAGCTTTGGACCTCGGCGCCGCGCAGGATGCGCGCCACGTAGACCGCGTAGCGCAGCGACACCCCGTAGCCCCAGCGCTGCGCCAGGTTGTAAAGCGGCCGCCCCAGGCTCAGCGCCCCCTGACTTCCCTCGGCTCGGCCGCTGTCGCGATTGAAGATCACGTCAAAGGATTCCCACAGCGACAGCCGCCCTCCAAAAAGGCGCGGGTCGTAGTAGGCCTCTCCCAGGCTGAAGGCCTTGGGATCGATGTCGAAGCGGGCGCTGGCCTGCTTGTCGAGTCCGAAAAGGTTGCGCTCGGTCAGCTGCAGGGTGAGTTGAAAAGCATCGCCCACACCCTCGAAGCCCACCTCGGTCCGCAGGCTCCACAGGTCCCGGGTGTAAACGAAGAGACCCACCTCGTCGGGCCGCTCGGTCCGCACCGCCAGGATGCGCACCAGCGCGAAGACCGCCAGCGACCGCAGGTTGCGCATGCTCTCTTCCACCAGCGCCTGCGAGTAGCGGTCACCGACCCCCAGCAAGAGTTCCCGCTCGATGACGATCGGTCGCGTCTTCATGTGTAGGATATTCGGCCATGTCGGCGCCGCCTTTGGCAGCGCGATGGGCACAAGCAGCTCCTCTCCCTTGAAGACCGGGTCGCCCCAGAGCTTCACGAAAGCCACGCGCTTGCCCTCCGGAGAGGGGTGCAAAACGTGCCCTCGCTCACTTACCGCCTGACGCGCCTGGTCGAGCTCGAAGCTCTCCGAATGCCCCTGCCCCCGCGCCACTCCCGGCACAGCAGTCGCCAGCAGGCACAGCGCCCAAACGCCCCACGGCAACCTCCCAGCGCGCCCACAAGCCATTGAAATCAAAGGGTAATTCCCGCTTCTGGGCGACTCTGGCCGACGCGATTTTGGGCGCTCGGAATGCGGGTTGCCCGACCGGGTGAATATCAGCATGCTACGCGCGTCTCATCAGCCGACAACCCACTCCAAAGGAGCGGAAGGAATGCGCAAAGCCATCGCCTGTACCCTGATTCTGGCCTTCGCAATGGCCATCCCGGGCAGCACCAGTCCGGCCCAAGCCAAGGCCAAGAACCTCATCCGAATCGCGACCCTGGCGCCGCGCAACACCGATCTCACCCGGGGCTTTCAAAAGATTGACCAGGGCCTGAAGACCGCCACCAATGGAGAGTGGGGCATCCGCCTCTATCCCAGTGGCGTGGCCGGTGATGAAAAAGACGTGATCCGCAAGATGCGCGTCGGCCAGATGGACGCCTCGATCGTGACCACCACGGGCCTGGCGCAAATCGTGCGCGAGGTCGCGGTGCTCAACGCCCCCGGCGTCATCACCAACTACACGGAACTGGAGCGCGTCCAGAAGTCCATGAACAAGGAGTGGGAGCAGACGTTCGAAAAGAGCGGCTTCAAGCTCATCTCCTGGGGTGAGAGCGGCCAGTACCGCTACTTCTCCAAGGCCCCGGTCACGCGCCCCGGCGACCTCAAGAACATGCGCCCCTGGCTGTGGCCCGAGAGCCACGTCATGAAGGAGATCTACAAGGCCGTCGGCGCCAACGGCGTGCCCCTGGGCCTGCCCGAGGTCTACGGCGCCCTGCAGACCAAGATGATCGACGCCGTCATCGCCACCTCGCTGGCCCTGGTGGCCCTGCAGTGGCACTCCAAGCTCGACCACGTCACCAACGAGACCAGCGGCGTGCTGCTCGGCGCCATGATCATGAACAGCAAGAAGTGGGAGTCGATCCCGGCCGACGTGAAGAGCACCCTCGAGGAGGAGATCCGCAAGAACACCGAGGGCGACTCCAAGAGCGTGCGCAAGAACGACCTGCGCGCCTACAAGAAGCTGCTCAAGCGCGGCTACACGGGCACCAACTACTCGGCCCAGGGCAAGAAGGAATACGACGACATGTCCGCCACCGTGCGCAAGCGCATGACCGGCCGCGTCTACCCCCAGGCCCTGCTCGACCGCGTCATCAAGATCGCTCGCGGCGGCTGAGGCCAGCTGAACCCAGGGCGACCCGCTCACCAGCAAACGCCGGAGCCAACGGTTGGCTCCGGCGTTTTTCATTTAAACGCTACTCGGCCGCATCGTCCGAGGACTCCACGTAGAGCGCTCCACCAGCCTCCTGAAACTCGCGCGCTTTTTGCGCCAGGCCCGCCTCGCGCTCGGCGTCGCGCACATCCTGGGTGAGCTTCATGGAGCAAAAGTGGGGTCCGCACATGGAGCAGAAGTGGGCCTTCTTGGCGGCGTCGGCTGGCAGTGTCTCGTCGTGGAACGCATAGGCGGTCTCGGGATCCAGCGAGAGGTTGAACTGATCCTCCCAGCGAAACTCGAAGCGCGCCTTGCTCAGTGCATCATCGCGCGCCTGAGCGCCGGGATGCCCCTTGGCCAAGTCGGCGGCGTGGGCGGCGATCTTGTAAGCGATGACGCCGTCCTTGACGTCCTTGCGGTTGGGCAGCCCCAAGTGCTCCTTGGGCGTGACGTAGCAGAGCATGGCGCAACCGAGCTGGCCGATCATGGCCGCACCGATGGCCGAGGTGATGTGGTCATAGCCGGGCGCGATGTCGGTGGTCAGCGGCCCCAGCGTGTAAAAAGGCGCCTCGTGGCAAGCCTCGAGCTGGCGCTGCATATTCTCGGCGATGCGGTGCATGGGCACGTGCCCCGGGCCCTCAATCATGACCTGCACGTCATGGCTCCAGGCGATGCGCGTCAGCTCCCCGAGCGTCTCCAGCTCGGCGAATTGGGCTTCGTCGTTGGCGTCGGCAATGCTGCCCGGGCGCAGCCCATCTCCCAGTGAAAACGCGATGTCGTAGCGCTTCATCAACTCACAGATGCGCTCGAAGTTCGTGTAGAGGAAGTTTTCCTGGTGGTGGTGCAAGCACCACTTGGCCATGATCGAGCCGCCCCGCGACACGATACCGGTGACGCGCTCGGCGGTCAGCGGGATATGACTCAAGCGCACGCCGGCGTGGATCGTGAAGTAGTCCACGCCCTGCTCTGCCTGCTCTTCGAGCGTCTCCATGAAGGTGTCGATGTTCAACGCCTCGACCTTGCCACCCACCTTCTCAAGCGCTTGGTAGATGGGCACGGTGCCGATGGGCACCGGCGAGTTGCGCAAAATCCACTCGCGTGTCTCGTGGATCTGACGGCCGGTGGAGAGATCCATCACGGTATCGGCCCCCCAGCGCGTCGCCCAGCGCAGCTTCTCCACCTCTTCGTCGATGGACGAGGCGATGGCCGAGTTGCCGATGTTGGCGTTGATCTTCACCAGGAAGGCGCGCCCGATGATCATCGGCTCCAACTCGGGGTGCCGGACATTGGCCGGGATGATGGCGCGGCCCGCGGCCACCTCGCTGCGCACGAACTCGGGCTCGACCCCTTCGCGCAGGGCCACAAAGCGCATCTCCTCGGTGATCTCGCCGCGCCGCGCGTAGTGCATCTGGCTGACGTTTTCGCCACCGGCCTGGGCGCGCCGGGCGATCCACGGGGCGCGCCGCGGCGGCAGCCCCTGTCGCGGGTCGCTGCCCTCGGGACCGCTGGTGTCGTAGACCTCGAGGCTGCCGTGATCGCCGCTCAGCTCGATCTCGCGGCAGGGCACCTCGAGTTCCCCCCGCAGCCGCTTGCGCGAACGCGGAAAGCTCTCGGCCAGGGGCGCACCGGCCGCGACCTGGCCCGGTTGTCCGGCAGCGTCGCGAAAATCGGCACCGGGGGATGCCCCCGTGGACAGGACCTCGAGGCTCTTGTGCTGCTGACTCATGGGCTGGCGCTCCTCCGCAGCTCGCCGCCGGATCCGCCCGGCCCTGCTGCTCGACGCCCGCACTATAAGGCAAGCGCCCGGAATGTCCCGAGTCCGTGTCTCATGAATTCTGATGCGCCTGTAAAATTGCGCCGTAAGAAAATCATGTTGACTCCCTGCGACGGCGCCTTACGTTGCGCGCGCCGGACTACCGAGCCCCGTCCGCGATCCCCCATGGAGGCGGGGCGCGGACATTGGGCCGTGATCCCCTGACCGAGACGGAGACTCCCAACCATGAAGATTCGCCCCCTGCAGGACCGAGTGCTGGTCAAACGCATCGCCGAGGAAAACAAGACCGCCGGCGGCATCATCATTCCCGACACCGCCAAGGAAAAGCCCGCCGAGGGCGAAATCGTGGCCGTCGGCAGCGGCCGCGTCAGCAAAGAAGGCAAGGTCACGCCCCTCGATGTCAAAGAGGGCGACCGTGTGCTCTTCGGCAAGTACAGCGGCAGCGAGGTCAAGCTCGATGGCGAGGAGCTGCTGATCATGCGCGAGGACGACATCCTGGCCGTAGTGACCAAAAAGTAGTGACCAAGAAATAGCCCGCATCAGCGGATCAACACGATCAACATCAGAGAGCAACGAGGAACAACAGCAATGAACGCGAAGGATATTTCCTACTCCACCGTCGCCCGCGACAAGATCCGCGCCGGGCTCGACAAGCTCGCCAACGCGGTGAAGGTCACGCTCGGCCCCAAGGGCCGCAACGTCGTCATCGAGAAGAGCTTTGGCGCCCCCGTCGTCACCAAGGACGGCGTCACCGTCGCCAAGGAGATCGAGCTCGAGAATCGGTTCGAGAACATGGGCGCCCAGATGGTACGCGAGGTCGCCTCCAAGACCTCCGACGTGGCCGGCGACGGCACCACCACCGCCACCGTACTGGCCCAGGCCATCTTTCATGAGGGCAGCAAGCTGGTCGCCGCCGGGCACAACCCGATGGCCGTCAAGCGCGGCATCGACGCGGGCGTCGAAGCCATGGTCGCCAAGCTCGCCAAGATCGCCAAGTCCACCAAGGACCCGCGCGAGATCGCCCAGGTCGGCACTATCAGCGCCAACAACGACGAGACCATCGGCAACATCATCGCCGAAGCCATGGAGAAGGTCGGCAAGGAAGGCGTGATCACCGTCGAAGAGGCCAAGGGCCTGGAGACCACCCTCGACGTCGTCGAGGGCATGCAGTTCGACCGCGGCTACCTCTCACCCTACTTCGTGACCAACGCCGAGCGCATGGAAGCCGAGCTCGAGGAGCCCTTCATTCTCGTCTGCGAGAAGAAGATCACCAACATGAAGGACTTGCTGCCGGTGCTCGAGGGCGTAGCCCGGGCGCAGCGGCCGCTGCTGATCCTCGCCGAGGACATCGAGGGCGAAGCCCTGGCCACGCTGGTGGTCAACAAGCTGCGCGGCACCCTCAACACCGTCGCCGTCAAGGCGCCGGGCTTCGGCGACCGCCGCAAGGAGATGCTCAAGGACATCGCGATCCTGACCGGCGCCCAGGTGGTCAGCGAGGATCTGGGCATCAAGCTCGAAAACCTCACCCCGGCCGAGCTCGGCACCGCCAAGCGCGTGAGCGTCAGCAAGGACGCCACCACCATCGTCGACGGCGCCGGCAAGAAGCCCGATATCAAGGGCCGCATCGAGACCATTCGCCGCCAGATCGAGGAGACCACCAGCGACTACGACCGCGAGAAGCTCCAGGAGCGTCTGGCGAAGCTGGTCGGCGGCGTGGCCGTGATCCACGTGGGCGCGGCCACCGAGGTCGAGATGAAGGAAAAGAAGGCGCGCGTCGAGGATGCCCTCAACGCCACCCGCGCCGCCATCGAGGAGGGCATCGTCGCCGGCGGCGGCGTCGCTCTTCTGCGCTGCCAGAGCGCGCTCGACAGCCTCGACCTCGACCAGGAGCAGATGGGCGGCGTGCGCGTGCTGCGCCACGCGGTCGAAGAGCCGCTGCGTCAGATCGCTCAGAACGCGGGCGTCGAAGGCGCCATCGTCGTCGAGAAGGTGCGCTCTTCCAAGGGCGGCGCCGGCTACAACGCCGCCACCGGCGAATACACCGACCTGATCAAGGCCGGCGTCATCGACCCGGCCAAGGTGGTGCGCTGCGCCCTACAGAACGCCTCGTCGGTCGCGGGCCTGATGCTCACCACCGAGGCCATGATCGCCGAGAAGCCGAAGGACGAGAGCGGCGGCGGCGGCGGTGCCCCCGACATGGGCGGCATGGGCGGCATGGGCGGCATGGGCGGCATGGGCGGCATGATGTAGTAGGCCCTGGGCCCCCCCCTTCGGACGCCGGGTCGCGAAAGTGGCCCGGCGTTCGCTTTTTTGGCACACAACCCCGGCTCCCCATGCGGCGAAATCGGCTTGCACTGTTCACGGTCCTCACGGTCCTGCTCAGCCTGCTGGCAGTGATCCACGACTACTTCGCCCAGCGCTTGCTTCGCGACACCGCCCTGCCCGAGCCCTGGCTCGAGCTGGGCACGACGGCCCTGTTCGTCGCGGCGCTGACGATGGTGGCCCACCCGGTCGCCGAGCGCTCCATCGGACCCGCCGTGGGACGCATTCTGGGCTGGCCGGCCTACCTGTGGATGGGCACGGCCTTCTTCCTTTTGCTGGGACTGTCGGCCACCGATCTGCTGCTCTGGCTCGAGGGCGCAGGCGGCGTCGAAGTGGCCCGCCTGCGGGCTCTAATCGTGGTCTCGCTCACCGCCGTGGCCGTCCTCGTGAGCGTGGCCTCAGGGGTGCGTTCACCCGCGGTCAAGCGTGTCGAGCTGGAGCTACCGGGCTGGCCGCAGGCCCTCGACGGCTACCGCGTGGTGCAGCTGAGCGACATTCACATCGGCTCGCTGATCGGCAAACGCTTTGCGGAACGCCTGGTCGAGCGCTGCAACGCGCTGGCACCGGACCTGCTGGCGATCACGGGCGACCTGGTGGACGGCAGCGTGCACCATCTGGGTGATCAGGTCTCACCCTTCGGCCGGCTCCAGGCCCGCGACGGTGTTTACTTCTGCACGGGCAACCACGACCACTACTCGGGCGCGGCCCGCTGGAGCCAGCGCCTGGCCGAACTGGGTATCCAGGTGCTGCGCAACCGCCGCGTGACGGTTCAGGCTGCCCCCGGACGCGCCGACGCATGCTTCGAGCTCGCGGGTGTCGACGACATCACCAGCCGCCGGGCTGGCGGCGGAGGCCACGATCTGGAAGCCGCCCTGGAGGGCTGGGATGGGAAATCTCCGCTGCTGCTCTTGGCCCACAACCCCCTGAGCTTTGAGCACGCCAGCCGCCGCGGGGTCCACCTGCAACTCTCGGGGCATACCCATGGCGGCCAGATCTGGCCATTCGGCTACCTGGTACGGCTGCAGACCCGCTTTGTCGGAGGGCACTACCGGAACGGGACCTCCCAACTTTACGTCAGCCTCGGTACGGGCTATTGGGGTCCGCCGATGCGGCTTTTGGCCCCATCGGAAATTACTGAGGTGGTGCTCAGGTCAGCGTAATTTTTGAGTTCTAGCTCACAATCTGTGGTGCGGAGGCGCCCCCGGCCTCCTGGAAAGAGGTGTGGTTTCGATGATTTACAATATTTACGGCAGGGTGCTTGATCAGCGCCTGGGATCTGTGCGAATAACGGACACTATGTACAGGCGTGTGGTCAGTGGTCTTTCAGTCCTGGTTTTCGGTTTGCTACCCCTCGTGGCCGCCTGCGGCGACGACAGCGGCGGCAGCGGCAACGGCGGCAGCGGAGCAGGTGGGGCCTGCACTGCTCCTGGCACGGAAAGTTTGCCCACGTTGGGCCCCACCGACCCCTGCGCGGGTGTCGCCGCGGGCTGTAACGGTGCCGGCCAGGACGCGGTGGCGATCTGCGGCGCCAACGGCATGTGGGGTGCGTGCATGTGCAAGCTACGCAACAACTGCGGCAACGGCATCGTCGATCCTGGCGAGGACTGCGATGGCGCGAACACCGCCGGTCAGAGCTGCCCGGGCCTGGGCTTCGGCGGCGGCACCTTGACCTGTGGGCCCACCTGCATGTTCAACACCACCATGTGCATCACGGGCACGGGCACGGGCGTGGCCGGCGCGGGCGGCTGAGCCCGAAGCTGTCGCCCACCCGAGGGCGACGCCTCGATGCCGAAAAAGGCCGCGGACTCCCGCGGCCTTTTTCGTTTGCCGGAGCTTCCGCCCAAAGCACCACCTCGGCGCAGGTAGATTTGCCGGGGCGCCCCGTTTTCAGCTATTCGTGCAGCGCCCAGTCGTACCGTCGTAACGGGCCACGATCGTGACCACGACCCCAGAGACCCCAAGCCGCGCTTTTACCTACGCCGGCGTCTTCCTGGTGGCACAGGCGACGCTGATGCTGGAGATCCTGCTGACGCGCATCACCAGCGTCAGCGCCTGGTACCACCTGGCCTTCTTCGTGATCTCGCTGGGCATGCTGGGCATGACCGCCGGCGCGGTGCTGATCTTCCTGTGGCCGCGCCTCTTCGAAGACGCCGATGTTCCGAGCCGGCTGCACCAAAGCGCCCTGGGCTTCGCCCTGTCGATCCCCTGCGGCGTCGCCTTCACCCTGGCGCTACCACTGTCGCCGGTCTCCGATTTCATGAGCTTTTTGGCGCTGCTGGTCACCGGCGCCGCCCTGGCCGCCCCCTTCATCCTCGGGGGCATCACCCTGACCCTGGCGCTGACCCGCGCCGGACTGCCCCCGGGCCTGGTCTACGGCGTCGATCTGACCGGAGCGGCCGCCGGATGCGCCGTGATCATCCCGCTGCTCGACGCCGTCGACGCGCCCAGCGCCGCGATCCTCTGCGGCGCCGTGGCCGCGCTCTCGGCCTGGGCCTTCGCCCGCGCCAACGGCCGCCCGAGCCGCGCCGCGCCCCTGACCGCCGCCCTGCTCTTCGCAGCCGCCATCGCCAACACCAGCGCCCCGTCGCCACCGCTGCGGCCGGCATGGGTCAAGGGCAAGCTCGAGGATCCCTCGCTGCACATCTTCAGCCGCTGGAATACCTACTCGCGCGTCACCGTGGGCAAGAGCGCCGAAGGCCCGCCGACCTTCTGGGGCAAGGGCCGCCACACGCCTCCCGAGATCCTCGCTCCCATCGAGCAGCGCATGCTCGAAATCGACGGCGCCGCCGGCACCGTGATGGCCCGCTTCGGCAAGGACCTCAGCGACCACGCCTACCTGGCCTGGGACATCACCGCCACCGCCCACAACCTGCGCCCCAGTGGTCCCGCCGCCGTGATCGGCGTCGGTGGCGGCCGCGACGTGCTCGAAGCCGCCCGCGTCGGCCACAAGCCCGTGGTCGCCGTGGAGCTCAACGATCTAATCGTGGACCTTCACGAAAAAGAGATGCGCGACTTCTCGGGCCTGATGCAGATCGACGGCCTTACGCTGGTGCGCGACGAGGCCCGCAGCTACATGGCGCGCGACACCATGCGCTACCAGGTGATCACGATGTCGCTGATCGACACCTGGGCCTCCACCGGAGCCGGGGCCTACAGCCTGTCGGAAAACGGCCTCTACACCGCCGATGCCTGGGGCGTCTTCCTCGACCGCCTGGACGAGGGCGGCATCTTCACCGTCTCGCGCTGGTACTTCATGGACTCGCCGGGTGAGACCGCGCGCATGCTCGCTCTGGCCATGGAAGCGGTGTGGTCGCGCGGCGCGGTCAACCCCCAGCTTCATATCGTGCTCTTGCAGACCGAGTTCATCTCGACGCTGCTGCTCAGCCCCACACCCTTCTCGATGGCCGACATCGACCGAATCCAGGAAGTCTGCGTGGCCAAGGGCTTCAACATGTTGATGACCCCGCGCAAGTCCCCGGTGCATCCGATGCTGCGCGGCGTCGCCGCCCAACCCACGCGTCAGGCCCTCCGCGAATACACCAGCAGCCAGCGCCTCGATCTCACGCCGCCCACCGACGAGCGCCCCTTCTTTTTCAATATGCTCAAGCCGGGCGATTGGCTGCGTTCGCGGGCGGAGATGGACAAACTCGACTACGGGTTCTTGGGCAACCTGCAGGCCACCCAGACCCTGCTCTACGCGACCCTGGTAAGCCTCTTGCTGACGCTGCTGACCCTGGCCTTTCCCCTGGCCAGCCGCTTCCGCCAGCTGGCCGCCTTCGACCGGCGCGACGTGGCCGCGGCCCTGGCCTATTTTGCGCTGATCGGCCTCGGCTTCATGTTCGTGGAGATGGGCCTTTTGTCGCGACTGAGCGTCTTTCTCGGCCATCCCACACTGGCGCTGGCGGTCTTGCTCGGGGGCATCATCTTCTTCACCGGCATGGGCAGTCTGCTCAGCGCGCACATCGACCCCTCAGACCGCCGCTGGGCCCGCAGCTATCCCCTGATCCCGGCGCTGCTGGTGCTGATCGCAGGCGCCGTGATGCAGCCGCTGATGCAGACCCTGCAGAGCAGCGGCGCACCCATGCGCATCGCCGCCAGCCTGGCGCTCATCGCACCGCCGGCCCTGGGCCTGGGCCTGTGCTTTCCCCTGGGCCTTTCGCTGGTCGAGCGGCTCGAGGCCGCGCGCGCCGGTGGCAGCGCCGAGCATCCGCGCCTGGGCCCGTGGCTGTGGGGCATCAACGGCGCCTTTGGCGTTTGCGCCAGCGGCCTGGGCCTGGGCACCTCGATGGTCTGGGGCGTGCAGACCACGCTGGCCGTGGGCGCCTGCTGCTATCTGGTGCTGCCGCTGCTCAGCGATCGCCTGGCGCGCGCCGGCGGAAGCTAATAGCTTGTTTTAGTCATCCTTGCGGCGGTCGATCAGGAAGTTCAGCAGCCCCAGTAGCACGCTCAGGAGCAACGCCGCCGTCCAGGTGCGGATCGTAAAGCCGTGCAGGATCCCCGCGGTCCACTTCAGCAAGATCGTGTGAACGATCACGGGCACCAGAAAGAAGAAGAGCCCCAGCGTCAGGATGCCCGGCACAATCGCCAGCAGCCCAACCACGGCCGAAAGCAGCCAGCCCACCACCACGTAGAGTAGGCCATACATCAGAGCCGCGCGCACGGCGTCACCGATGCCGCCGACGGAAACCCCGCCGATGAGCTGCGGCGAAACTGCGATCGTGAGCGACACCAACACCAATTTGGTCAGTAGGCGCTTCATGGTTCCCCTGTGTGCGAGGCGCGCTTGTGTTCAAGGGCGCCCATGGCGTCGCGGTCCAGCGCCTTGACCAGCTGGCCCATCTTGGGATGCTCTGGCTCCAGGTCGGGCTCCAGGCCGTGGTCGCGCAGGGCCTCACTGGTCACCGGCCCGATCGAAGCCACGAGCACGCGCTCGCCCAGGGCGGCCATGAGCTGTTCGCGCAGGCCAAGCCGCTCGGCCACCTGCAGCAGGTGATCGATCTGACGCGCACTGGTCACCGTGACCGCATCGGCCTCACCGCGGCACAGAAGCTCCACCGCGCGTTCCAGCGGTGCCGTGTCCTCGGGCAACCGCCAGGCGTAGATCGGGACCCGATGAACCTCAGCGCCCTGGGCCTTGAGGCCCGAGAGCAGCGCGTCGTTGGGCCGCCCGTACTCCTGCACCCACAGGCGCTGACCTGCAAGCCCAAGCGAGCGGCAAAGCGCGAGCAGCTCGCGGTAGGTGTTGGGCTCGGGCGCCACCGCCGTCGCGCGCAGGCCCATGGCACGCAGCACGGCGGCCGGTTTGGGCCCGCGGCACAGGAGCTTCAACCGCGACAGGGCCTCGCGCACCCGGTCGCTGTCGTGGGCGGCCTCCAACACGTCAAAAAGGCGGCGCGCTCCCACGCCGGTCAGCAACACAAGGCCGTCGCAGCCGCCCGCGAGCAAGACGCGACCGAAGTCCAGCGCTTGCACCTGATCGCCGAGCGCCACCTCGCGCATGCTCGGCGCCCGGATCGGGACCATGCCGCGACGCTCGAGTAGGCTCGCCATCTCGAGTTCGCGGCGACTCTCCAAGCTGATCACTCGCAGCGAGACTTGCACGCCCATCGATCGCTACGGTAGCGCCCTTGGCAGCGACTCGATAGTGCGCAGGCGCCGCCACGTCGCCTGCGGTAGAGCCTGCGCGGGTCGTCGTGAGCTGCAAGCCGCAGGTCGGCGCCGCAGCTGGACCCGAGACGGCCCGCGCAGGCAGCAGCGCCGCTTGCACCCCCCAGGTGGCTGTGGGAGCTTGGCGCCGCCGTGACTGCCGCCCTCAAGATCGTCTACGGCGTGGTCGCCTTTCGCGTGCGCAAGCTGGAGATGGCCAACCTGGCCGGCGCGCTCGCGATCATGCTGGTACTGCGCATGGGCCCGGCCGAAGCCCTGGTGCGCGGCCTGTTTGCGGCCCTGCTCAATATTCTGATCTACCTCAACAACGACTACCTGGACGTGGCCATCGACCAACGCGCCCCCGACAAGGACGCGGGCAAGGTGGCCTACATGCGCGCGCACATGGCCCAGGCCCGGACGGCCCAGTGGCTGCTGCTGGTGATCCTGGTCGCCATGGCGCTGCTGGGCGAGCCCGATCTGCTGTTGCCGCTGATCGCCGGTGGCGGCATCTGCGTGGCCTACTCGGCGCGTTTGAAGCACATGCCGGGCCTCGACATCCTGGCGATGGCGCTATGGGGCGTGGCCATGCCCCTATGCGGTAGTCACGCAGACAGCACCCTGGGCTGGCTGCTCGCGCTGCAGCTGGGTCTCATCTCCGCGGTCTTTGAGTCGATCCAGGTGATCCGCGACCACGATACCGACGCCGCGCTCGCGGTGCGCACCAGCGCGGTGGCGATGGGAGTGCCGCGCACGCTCTGGCTGGCCCGCGGGCTGATGGTGCTGGCCAGCGCCTACGCGGCCGTCACGCTGCATCCGGCCGCCGGCGGGGTCATGCTGCTGAGCCCCCTCATCCCCTTCAAGACGCAACGGGCCGCGGGCTACTGGACCGCCGTCAAGCTGGTGCTGGGCGTCGGCTTCGTGGTCGCCTGCGCCCTTTGCTACGTGCAGGCCGGCAGCCAGGGGTTGTGGCTCCGGGTGGACGCGGGCGCCAGCCTCTTTGGGGCCACGCCATGAACCCCAGCCAAAGCGAAGTGCTTGTGATCGGCGCCGGACCCGCGGGAGCGGCGGCGGCCACGGTGCTGGCCCGGGCCGGCGTCGACGTGGTGGTGGTCGACCGCGCCCGCTTCCCACGCGACAAGATCTGCGGCGACGCCCTCAGCAATGGCGCCATGGACCGGGTCGACGAACTCGGCGCAGGCGAGGCCGTGCGCACCGGCCCCCACGCCATCGTCACTCGCGGCGAAGCGGTCTTCCCCGATGGCCACCGCCTCGGTCGGGACTACGGGCGCCCCGGCTACATCGTGCCGCGGCTGGCCCTCGACGCGGCACTGGTCGACGCGGCCGCCGCCGCTGGCGCCGAGATTCGCCAGGGCCTCGGCGTGCGCGGGCTGCGCACCGAGGGCGGCACCGTGGTCGGCGCCCACGGCCCCCAGTTCGAGCACCGCGCCAGAATCGTCATCGCGGCCGACGGCCATGGCTCGCTAGGCCTGGCGCCCCTGGGCCGACAGCGACCTCGCGGCAAGTACCTGGGCGTTGCGGCGACCGCCTACATGCGCGGCATTACCATGCCCCACGGCCCCGGCGTGGCCGACCACTACTTCGAACGCGAACTCGAGTGCGGCTACGGCTGGATCTTTCCAGCGGTCGAAGGCGTGGCCAACATGGGCGTCTACCAGCGCTCGGATGGCTACAAGCGCGGTGGGCTCGCCCTGCGCGAGGCCCTCGACGACTTCATCGCGCGCCATCCCGAGCGCTTCGCAGGCGCCGAAATCGTCGGCAAGGTGCGCAGCTGGCCCCTGCCCCTGGGACCTGTGCCCGGAGCGGCCGCCGGCTCGGGCCTGATGCTGGTGGGCGACGCGGGCGGCTTCATCGACCCGCTCTCCGGCGAGGGCATCTGGCAGGCCCTGTTCACGGGCATGGCCGCCGGGCGCATCGCCGCCCAGGCGCTGACCCAGGGCGGCCTCGCACCCGAGCACTGCGCGCGCTACGACGCCGAGTGCGAGCGCCATGTGGGCAGCGCCAGCCGTGGCAAGGCCCGGGCCCAGGAAGCGATGCGCCTGATCGTCGGCAGCGGCATCTATCGGCTGCCGCCCGTGCGCGCGGCGCTTGGCTGGGCCTACCGCAGACGCTCCTTCGAGGTGACCAAGGCCTGAGCGGCGGGCCAAGCGGGCCGGCAGGCCCCGGCTCTCGGCCGTTGACATGCCGGACTTGTCAATCCTACTGTTATTGGCCACTATTGCAATTGAAATTCGTTTTCAATAACTTCCATGCCCGCTCTTTCACATCGATACCTCCCGCTTTTCTTCTGCTGCAGCGCCCTACTGAGCTCACCGGCCCGGGCCCAGCAGCCCGACACTCCCGCGCCTTCGGCGGCAGAAAGCAGCCCTGAGCCGCCTGCGACCGAAGTGCAGCAGGTTCCGGACAACGCCGCGCCGTCTCCCACGGGCCCGGCTGGGAGCGAAGCCGAGGTCTCCCCGACAGCTGCTGCGGAAGCGCCCACGGAAACAGGCTCCCAGGCCGCCCCCGAGGCGACACCCCCAGCGCCGGCCGCTGAGCCCACCGAGCCCACCGAGCCCACCACGACGAGCGAGGGCCCGGTACTCGATCTGCCCGAAGACGCCGAGGCCCAGGCAGGATGGGCCCCACCGGCAGACGCCGCACCGGCCGCCGATCGGCCCGCAGCCGTGGATATGACCCGCGGCCTCAAGCAGGCACGCCTGGACAGCCCCACCGGCGTCGGTGGCTACGCCGAGCTGCACTACAACCTCAAAAACCTCGACGACGACGCCGCGCGCCAGAGCGAACTCGACATGCACCGCCTGGTCGCCTTCCTGGCCAAGCGCTTCGGCGAGCAGCTGAGCTTCTACGCCGAGATCGAAGTCGAGCACGCCCTGGCCAAGCCCGGAAGCCCGGGACAGGTCGGCATCGAGCAAGCCACCTTTGACTACTTGCTCATCGGCCAGCAGCTGGGCGTGCGGGCAGGCATCGTGCTTGTGCCGATGGGCATCATCAACCAGTGGCACGAGCCGCCCATCTTCCACGGCGTCGAGCGCCCCATCATCGAGTCGACCATCATCCCGAGCACGTGGCGCGAAGGGGGCGTGGGCATCTTCGGCGAGGCCGTCGAGGGCCTGCGCTACGAACTCTACCTGGTCGGCGGCCTCAATGCCGCTGGCTTCCGCATCCAGGACGGCATCCGCGGCGGCCGCCAGAGCGTAGCCAACGCACGCGCCGATGGCCTGGCCCTGACCGGCCGCGTGGAGCTGGAGCCATCACTCGGGGTCGTGGCGGGCATCTCCGGTTACTTCGGCCTGGCCGGCCCCAATGCCGACTTCTACGACGCGGCCGGGTCAGGATTGGAGCTGGACGTGCCCGTGCTGGGCCTGTCGGCCGACGTCCGCGGCCGCTACAAGGGCTTCGAGGGGCGCGCGGTATTCGCCCACTTCTCGATTGGCGACAGCGCTCTTTTGCGGCAGGCAGCTGACGTCAACGGCGACCCCCTGGGCATTGATGTGGGCTCCCGCGCGCTCGGCCTCTACGGAGAAATCGCCTACGACGCCCTGCACCTGCTCGAGACCGAGCACCAACTGCTGCCCTTCGTGCGCGTCGAGCGCTACGACCCGGTCGCCGCCGTGGACGGCCGCGAAGAAAGCGACGAAGACAAAGCCCTGGCCGCCACCGCCCTGATCCTGGGCCTGAGCTACCGGCCCATCCCCCAGGTCATCTTCAAGTTCGATTTCATCCGCCGCAACCACGACGCGGGCGGTGACGACTCGAGCGAAATCAACCTGGGCGTCGGCACGATGTTCTAGGAGACTGGTGTCAAACGAAGCCTTTTCCCGTCTCAGGAAGAAAGTCGCGGCTCGGCTGTCCGCAGGGCGGAGCCCTCGGGCGGAAGGCTGAGGGGTGAAAATCGGCTGCCGAGCAGGCCGCG